>CAZHUS010000004.1:0-35135 GCA_964535555.1 uncultured Verrucomicrobiota bacterium | reverse complement strand
GTGTGCAGGGTCATACCGTGCTCCCCGCCGCGGCCGGCATCCCCGCGGGACGCGTGCGCCCGCTCGGCGCGCTCCCACTCGGAAGCCACCACCGCCACCCCGGCCTCCTGCAGCAGCCCCGCGCCCCGCTCCAACAGGCGCACCAGGGCGATCTTGCGATAGCCGAAGCTGGCAATGTGCGTCACCCACAGGCCACTCTCGTCCAGCCGCCCCACTGCCCGCCGGTACGAACCGGAGCGCGGCTGCAAGCCGCGGTCGCCGTTGAGCGCCTGCACCAGGTCGAGCCGGGCCGACCAGCCGCTGATGCCCAGGGCCGCCAGCAGCAGGAACTCCAGCCGGCCGGGCGGCTCGCCGGCAATCAGGCGCTGGCGCGCCCGTGGCGGGACGAGCACGGCGGCCAACGGTTTCGGCACGCCGTTCTCACCCCAGGGCAGCCCGCACAAGATCTCGGCCAGTTCTTCGTAGGTCACGCCTGTTGCACTCCCATCGGGGACGTGTCGCCGTTCATCGCCGCCGGTGAACAGAGATCCTCCCGGCCCGACTGCCGCGCTTAGCGGCCCGATTGCGGCCACACCCCCCGCCCCTTTTCGCGGGGTGATCCCGCCCGCCGTCGCACGGGCGGGGCTTCTCTGATCACCGATGCGCCCCAAGCCAGGGGGCGCAGACCGGGGTTCAGTGCCGGGCGAGAGAGCCGTCCAAGCGTTCCTCGCCCCGGCGATCCGGTACGGCGGTTAACCGCCCCAAAGCCACCCTTGCGCCAGGCGTCAGGGGCCAGACATCAGGTATCAGTCTGATCACTGTCTCCTGACTCCTGTTACCTGTCACCTGCTCTGCCCTCGCGTGCGCACCGCGGTGATGACCTGTTCGGGCGTGGCCGGCAGCGGAGGGTGAACCAGCACGCCCTGGGCCAAGAGCGACAGGTAGCCCAGGGGGAGGATGAGCCAGAGACCCCAGGTCGCCAGGGTGCTGATGAAGGCCCGCCCCTGCGCCAGCGCCTGCGCGGCCTCGCCCTGCCCGCCGATCGCTTCGGCCCAGGCCGTGGCATCCAGCGCGTCCAGGTAGCGGCCATAGGCCAGGTACGCCAGGGCTGCCAGCGCGTAGAGCGCCAGCCCTCCGGCCACCCGCCACCGCAGCGCATCCGGGTTGAAGCGGTCGAACGCCACTGCGACCGTCCCAGCGATCGCCATGGCGGCCAGCAGCACCGGCATCGGCGCCGGCGCCAGGAACGCCGCCAGGATCACGGCCACGCCGATCCCCAGCAGCGACGGCCGTTGCCCCGAAAGCTGGTCCCGCACCGGGTGGGCCGACCGGCGGCCCGGCGGCGTCCAGAAAAGCAGGACCGCGAACGCGCCCGCAGCCATCAGCGCCGCCCCGTGCTCCCACGCCGTGTAGAGGATGGCGAGCGAGCCATTGAGCTCCCAGGTTCCGAAGGCTACCAGGGCGTCGCGTAAGGCGGTGATGATGGCGTCCATGTCACTCCCAGGTTGAGGCTGAGGTTGAGGTCGAGCAAGTGGTCTCGGCCTCAGCCTCGGCCTTAACCTCAACTTGAGCCTCACTTAGCGATTGTCGTGTCCATCAGGAACACCGGCACCGAGAAGGCTCGCTCGACGAGCTGCGGCGCGCTCTTGGGCGTGCCGGTCGTCCAGCCGACGATCTTGCCGCCATGGATGCCCGGGTCCAGTGGGCCGTTGCTCAGGATGTCCGGCTTGCCGGGCGCGTAAATCCACCACTGGTCAACACTCATCTGGCCGTACACGCCGGGGAGCTGCCAGGTGCGCGGCAGCCCTTCCTTCGGTTCCGCACCCGTGTAACGAGACGCCAGCTCGCCCTGGATCCACTCCATCGTCGAGTCGGCCAGGCGCATGCGGACCTGGATGCCAGCGAACGGATCGTTGTAGCACTCGGCGCAGCGGATCGGGCACTCGTAGTGCCATTCCCGGCAGGGCTGCGGCGTGCCGTTGATGGGTTCCGGCTGGTCATCGCAGACCTTTTCCAGGCGCTGCGTTTTGTGCTCGTAGCGGCCGCCCGTGCCAGTGATGTGCATCTGGAAGCCTTGCTTGTCCGGATCCTGTTCGACCACTACGGGATGATCAGGCTTGAAACCGGCGAAGGTCAGCTTGGGCGGGATCAGGTTGATCCACTCGCGCACCTCGCCAGGCAGGGGGCAATCGGGCGGCGGTGTGGGTTCCGGCGTCACAACCGGCGTCGGCGGGTTGCCTGTCGGCACCGGCCCTCCGACGCAATCACTGTCGCGACAACCGCATACCGGGCCGCAGCCGCCCTGACCGGGAACCTGGGAACACGAACCCAACTGCGGGTAATCGTCGTTGTACGCGCACGCGCCCGCGCAGCCGTGGTCGCACGGGCTGTCGCAGAAGAACTCGCCGCCGATGTAGCGGTACTGGGGGCAGTACCAGCACTGGCACACCCCCTGGCAGGTCGCCCGATGCGGCGTCGCCACGGTCCAGATGCCGGCGATGACGAGCCCCAAGCACAACACGCCTCCGATCGCCAGGACGGGGCGCGGGACACGCACCTTCACGGGGTGCGCAAGAGATGCAAGCAACTGCTTTCCCATGTGTTGGCCTCCGAGGAAACGGGCGTGAGCAGCGGTTGGAAGGCGCTCCAGCCCCAGGTCTTGCGGATCTCGTTGGGATTCGGGCCGCGCGCCAGGAACATGTCGAGCAGGGTGTACGGCGCGGCTACGGTCGCGGCGACGTCTAGCGCCGGTCCCGGCTCGCCGGACTTCACCGCCACCCGACAAGAGAAGTCGCCGGCCAGCGTCTCGTCGGCGCAGTTCCCGACAGCCAGCGGGCCATTGCGATCCGGGTACTGGATGCCGAACGGCAGCTTGAGCTCCTCCCGGTAGTCCACCAACACTACCTTGACCGAGCGGATGCGCTGTCCCGCCAGCCGCTGGGCCAGGAAGGACTGAAACTGGGGAACACAGGAGACGCTCCAGTCCCAGCCGAAGCTCTCGTCGAGGTAGGTTACGGCCGGGCCGCCGGCAGGGGCTTCGATTGCTGGCGCAGCCGCCGTCGGGGTCGCCGCCCGATGGGTCAGCTCTGTGACCAGGGGCGCCAGCCGGGGCATGGCCAGGAAGGCCAGGCCGGCAACAAGCGCCAGCGCCACGATGATGGCAAGCACGGGACGCACCGAGATCTCCAATCCACGCTCCTCTACAGCTGGGGTTGCGCCGGGCCGCGCTGCACCGGGCCCGGGTTAACAAAAAAAGGGGCGCCCGAAGGCTCCCCTAGTTGGCTGGTGTACACCCCCGAAGAGGTGTACACCTTGCGCACGATTCTATTGTACCCGGTCACGCCCTGTTTGTCAACACTTGTGGCGCGACTACTGCGATAACGTCACATTCTCAAGATTCTCGCGAACCGTAAGATTGTGATGCTCCGTCAGAGTGGCCGATCCGGTACGCCCGAATCAGCACGTCGGCGCTCTACCTGCCCGCCGGCACGACCTCCACGAACGGATCCGTCCAGCGCCACAGCGTGGCGTCCCAGCGACCCTGCCCCAGGGGGCGGTAGACCTCACTGCTGAAGTCGGCCCGGCCGGCAGGCCCGAGGGTGGCCGGCCGCGGCAGCGCCTCGGCGAAGGCCGTCAGGATCAGACTCGGCAGGTTCGTGCCGGGCGCTGCGACTGCCAGCGCGCACTGGCCGTTGCACCGATAGCCAATTGCTGCGCCCTCGCCGTCCCCCAGCGGGTACAGGCTGTGGTTGTCGACGCAGATGTTAGTGTTCAGCCCCAGCGGGTCGCCGCCGAAATCCACCAGCGCCGTCGTCCCGTAGCCGCGCGCCGCGCATTCGGCGTTGGGATGCGGCGCCCAGTCTACCAGGTAGATCCGGAACATCCCGTCTGGGGTGAAGCTGAAGAAGCTGGGCCGGTGATAGCGCGTCACCCGCTCGGCGTCGAGCTGGTGCGCCAGCATCCCGAAGACGTCCCTGTGCACCACGAAGTCGTACCCGGTCGAAGTATCCACCAGTTCGTAGTCCCACCCACGCACGACCCGGGCGCTCACCGGATACTGGGTCTCCGGCCCAAGGACCACCAGGTCGGCCTGCGCGACGGGTTGGGGCGAGGACGCAGCCGTGGGCGCCGGCGTCTGCGTTGGTGGCAGGGGCGGCAGATCCTTCACCTGCGGCGCCTGCTGGGCGGCGGCATTCGGCGAGACCAGCGCGCCCCAGATCCAGCCGGTTCGCCCGGTGAGCGTGATCTGCCACCAGTCACCGTACTGACCGATGACGGGCAGGCGCTGTCCTACGCGGGCTCCGCCGATGATCGGGTAGGCGGTGCTCGGCCCAGAACGGACGTTGGCGGCGGACTCGACCCTCACGGCCGGCGGCTCCGATGTGGCCGTAGCAGCTGGCGTGAATGGCACGGTCGGCGCGGGCGTGCTCGTTGGCGCCGGCTGCGTCGGGCTCGCCGATGCAGTCGCGCTCGAAGTCGCCTTCGACTGGACGGTTGACGATACGGTGTGCGTCGGTGACGCGGTCGGCGATGAAGTCGCCGAAGCTACGCGTGTCGGAGTGATCATCACCTCGGTCGCCGGAGCGCCGCCGGCAATGGCCGCGCTCGCTACGATCTCCCCCGTGAACTGAGGGCCGGCCATCCTGGGCGCAAGCGACGTACAGCCGGTCAGCGTGAATGCGGCGACCAGGATCAGAAGCAAGTTACGTGTGCAACGAATCATCGTGTGTGCCTCCTGGTATGTGTTGTGTGTCGGCGATGGCCCTCATTCTCCTGTGACGGAGCGCCTCGGCTCGGCAATCAATTCGGGCGCGTTTCCGCGACAAATTGCGCGAACGGCGTTATCCCGGTATAATGGACGCAATTAAGCAGTGAAGCCGACCAGATCGTACCTGGTCGGCTTCACGCCCGCATCCTGTTGGTCCCAGGACGAGGCATCGCTGCCATCATCTTAGCACTGCTGTTTGTGATGAGCAAATGAGGCCGCGGCCCGTATAACTGAGGCCGCGGCTTTTCTTTTTCTGTTACATCGCCCGGTTTCCTTTCAGAGAGGCCAGCCATCCCATGGATATCTTCGACATCCACGACGAAGTCCTCGACCGCTACGGCGAGTACGTGCAGAGCTTCCTCTCTATCGCCGACGATGATATTCGGGCGTTCGTCGCCCAGGAGATCCTGGGAGAGCATGCGCTGTGGCCAGATGCGCTGTTGCAGCTCAACCCCGCCTATGAAAAGGCTGCCACAGTAGAGGCGCTGGCGGCCGCAGGTGTGCTGCACGGCGGCTGTGCAGATATCTTTCGGGATGAGGCCGGCTCTTCGTTTCGCCTCTATCGACACCAGGAGGAAGCCGTTCGCAAGGGGCTGGCGAGCCAGCATTTTGTCGTGACCAGTGGCACCGGGTCCGGCAAGACCCTCACCTATTTCCTGCCCATCTTCGATGCCGTACTGCGCGGCAACCCTGGGCAGGCCAAGGTGTGGGCCATCGTGGTCTACCCGATGAACGCCCTGGTCAACTCCCAGGAGGACGCCCTGCGCCAGCTGGCGGAGGGCTACCAGAGGCGGACGGGCAAACCGATGCCGGTGCGCTTTGCCAAGTACACGGGACAGGAATCGGATGAGGAGAAGCTGCGTCTCCGCCAGAACCCGCCACATATCCTACTGACGAACTACGTTATGCTGGAGCTGATGCTGGTGCGACCGCGGGAGCGCCATTTCGTGGACCAGGCGACCTCAGCTCTGCGCTTTCTCGTCATGGATGAGCTGCATACTTATCGCGGGCGGCAGGGGGCTGACGTGGCGCTGCTGATCCGGCGCGTGCGGGAACGCAGCGGCAACCCCAAGCTGATCTGCATCGGTACCAGCGCCACAATGGTGAGCGCGGGATCGCAGGGTGAACGGCGTGAGGCGGTCGCCGGTTTTGCCAGCAAGTTCTTCGGGGTGCCAGTCAAGGCCGAGAATGTCGTGGAGGAGACGCTGCGCCGGGTCATTCCACAGACGGGATCCCCAGACGCAGCGGCACTGCAGCAGGCTCTGGCAGCACCGCTCCCATCGGTTGGGGATTGGTCCGCCTTTGCGGCAAATCCGCTCAGCGCCTGGATCGAGAACGCCTTCGGCTTGCAGGAGGACGGGACAGGTGTCCTACGTCGCCGTGTGCCCACGACCCTGGCTGAGGGCGCGCGGCGGCTCGCCGAGGTTTCAGGTATCGCCCCCGAGGCGTGTGCCGCACGCTTGCGCGAGATGCTACTCCTGGGCAACCAGGCCCCGTTGCCAGATGGTAACAACGCTTTCGCCTTCAAGCTTCACCAGTTCATCAGTCAGGGCGGCTCGGTCTATGCCACGCTGGAGCAGCCGGAGAGCCGGCTGCTGACCCTGGAGGGGCAATTCTACGCGTCCGGCGGAGGCGATCGTTTGCTGTACCCGCTGCAGTTCTGCCGGGTGTGCGGACAAGAATACTACACCGCGTATTGGCAGAAGGATGGACATCGCCTATTGCCCCTCCCAGAGGGGGGCACGGGCAATGAAGAGGATGACACCGGCGCCGGCTATGTCATGCCCGACCAAGAGGGCCGTTGGCAGGATGAGGCATCCGCCCTGCCCGAGCACTGGTTCGAACCGGCCAAGCCCGATCGGCTCAAGAAGGATTACGCGGGCTATCGTCCGGTACAGTTGTACGTCAAGGCGAATGGCGAATTGGGCGATGACGCCACCCCGGATGCCTTACCATGTTGGTTCGTACCGCGCCCCTTCATGCTGTGCCTGGCCTGCGGCGAGGCGTATACCCGCCGCGACCGCAAGGATTTCCGCAAGCTGTCGGCGCTATCCAGCGAGGGCCGCAGCACCGCGACGACCCTGCTGACCCTGACCACGGTCGGCGCCATGCGAGCCACGGATCTGCCGCGCGAGGCGCAGAAGGTACTCAGCTTCACCGACAATCGCCAGGACGCCTCGCTGCAGGCCGGCCATTTCAACGATTTCGTCCAGGTGGCGCTGATCCGGGCCGCTTTGCACCGGGCGCTGACGCTGCACGGCCAACTGCGCTTTGAGGAGGTCGCTGGTCGCGTCGTCGATGCGCTCGCGTTACAGGTACGGGATTATGCCAAGCAAAAGGATCTCGATCCGGGGAGCCAGCAGGCCATCAGGACAGACCAGGTCTTCCGGGAGGTGGTCGAGTATCGACTCTACGAGGACCTGCGCCGGGGCTGGCGCGTGGTGCAGCCCAACCTAGAGCAATGCGGTCTGCTGCGCATGGACTACGACGGGCTGGAGGCGCTGATTGCACGGGAGGACATCTGGGGTCGGGTGGCCTTCCTGGCCGATCTGACCGTGGCTCAGCGCGGGGAGGTGCTGCGGACCATCCTTGACGAGATGCGGCGCCAGTCCACGATTGACGTCGGCTGTCTCAAGCGCGGGCCGGCGCAGGATGAGCTGAAGCGCCGGGCCATCGAGTACCTGGATGACCAATGGGCCTTCAGCGAAGAGGAGCAGTTGCGCTACGCCTCGTTCTTCGTGTTGCCCGATGAAGATCGGGAGCGCGGCGACTTCAGCCTGTCATCGCGCGGCGTGATCGGCCGCTGGCTGAAGGGCTACCTCAAAGAGAAACTCAACCGTGAACTGGACATGGCCGCGTATGACGCCCTCATCAAGACCACTGCCAACGCTCTGAGCGGAAGCGGCCTCTTGATTCGCGCCGATGAGGGCACGAATACCGGGCGACAAGGCGGCCTGCGCCTGAAGGCAAGTGCGTTGCTCTGGCGGCTGGGGGACGGCAAGCCGGTGGCAAATCCCTTGCGCCGCTATCGGGGGCGGGGCGGGACGTACGAAGTAGTGGAGCAGGAGGCCAATCGCTTTTTCACCGGGTTCTATCGCAGCGCTGGCCCACTGCTCAGCGGCATGAGCGGTGGCGCCCACACCGCCCAGGTGCGGCCCGAAGTGCGCCAGCAGCGCGAGGATGCGTTCCGTAAGGGCCGGTTGGCGTCGCTGTTCTGCTCGCCCACCATGGAGCTGGGCGTTGACATCCGCGATCTGAACGCTGTGCACCTCCGCAATGTGCCGCCCACACCAGCCAACTACGCCCAGCGCAGCGGTCGCGCCGGCCGCGCCGGTCAACCGGCATTGATTCTGGCCTATTGTTCGACCGGTAGCGGTCACGACCAGTACTTCTTCCGGCGCCGGAAGAAGATGGTGGCCGGCGAGGTGACCGCACCCCGGCTGGACCTCAGCAACGAGGATCTTGTGAGGGCGCACATCCATGCGATCTGGCTCGCCTGGGCCGGTCTCAGCCTGACGGAGGGTCAGGGCTCCATCCTGGAGGTGATTGACGCCGAGCAGGCTGACTTGACGCTGCAACAGGCTGTACAGGATCAGATCGCGCTCACGCCGGCCAAGCGCCAGGGTTGCCTGCTGGAATGCCAGCGCATCCTGGCCGCGTGCGGGCCGGACGTGGCCGACGCGGATTGGCTGGGGGAGAGCTGGCTGGAGGCCCAGATCGACGGGGCAGCGGCCGCGTTCGACCGTGCCTTCGATCGCTGGCGCGAGCTCTATAACGCCGCAGTGGCGCAATTGGTGGCGGCCCAGCAGCAACAGTTGGGTGGGTTCAAGAGGGCGGGCAAGGCCAGCGCGGATGCCATCAAGGACGCCGAGACGTCGATGCGCGAGGCGCGTCGCCAGCTCGAACTCTTGACCTGCCAGAACGTGCGGGTGGAGGAGTCGGACTTCTACGCCTACCGCTACCTGGCCAGCGAGGGCTTCTTGCCGGGTTACAATTTCCCCGCCCTCCCCGTGCGCGTTTTCATCTCCAGCCGCAGCGAAGGCGAATTCATCGCACGGCCGCGTTTCCTGGCCATCAACGAGTTCGCCCCGGACAACGTCATCTACCACGAAGGGGCGAAGTACCAGGTCAGTCGAGTCTGGCTGCCGATCCAGGATCCCGAAAAACGCTTCGTGCGAGCCAAGCTGTGTCAGAACTGCGGGTACCTTCACGAGGGTGAGGCGGTCAACGACGAGAAGTGCCGCAACTGTGGGAGCTCGCTCGATTGCTCCGGCTGCTACATCGCGCATCTGCTGGAGATGCCCACGGTGGGCACGCAACGTCGCGACCGCATCACCAGCGACGAGGAAGAGCGCATGCGGATGGGGTACGACACGCGCACTAACTTCCGCTTCGCCCAAGGGCCGGCAGGAGAACTGCGGCGGCGTTTGGCCAGCGTACGGGGGACGGAGGGAAAGGGCGGGGACCTTCGGCCGCCCCTACTGGACCTCGTGCATGCGCCTGCGGCCACGCTCTGGCGCATCAATCACGGCTGGCGCAGACGCCAGGAAACCGGCTACCGGCTCGACATGAAGCGCGGGTTGTGGTTGGGTCAAAACGAGACCCCGGGTAAGAACACGGGCAGCGCAGCCGCGGGCGCGCCGACGGAGGTCAAGTCGCAGGTGCGGCTCTTTGTGCGCGGCACGGCCAACGCCCTGTTGGTCTATCCCCGACAGGTCGGTGACCTCTCGAATCCGGCCTTCTTGCCGAGCTTGCAGTACGCCCTGGCGCGCGGCATCCAGGAGCTGTTCGAGGTCGAGGAGAGCGAGCTGGCCTCGGAGGTGATCGGCGAGGGTGACCGCCTGGGCATCCTGTTCTGGGAAGGGGCGGAAGGTGGCCTGGGGGTGCTCCGCAGGCTGGTGCAGGAGCCGAGCGCGCTGGCAGCCGTCGCCCGCCAGGCGCTGGAGGTCCTGCACTTCGACCCTGCTACCGGCGCCGACCTGCGACCAGCCGACGATCCGACCGACGACGATACTTGCGCTCGGGCCTGCTATGAGTGCCTGATGTCGTACCACAATCAGCGAGATCATCGGCTGCTGAACCGCCATGCGGTGCGCAATGCCTTGCTGGCGCTGGCAGGCAGCGTCACACAGATGGGCGACACGGCCCGCGACTACGAGGCGCACTATGGCTGGCTGCGCGAACTGACCGATGGTCGCTCAGAGTTGGAACGCACCTTGCTCGACCGCCTGCATGGTACGGGTCGGCGACTACCCGATTTCGCACAGTACACGGTGCCCGAGGTGATGACGATACCCGACTTCTTCTACGAGCCCAACGTGTGCGTGTACTGTGATGGCAGCGTGCATGATGAGCCGCAGCAGCGGGCCAGCGATGAAGCAATCCGCGGGGAACTCAGGGCACGCGGCTACCGGGTCGTCGTGATGAGGTACGATTCCGACCTCGAGCAACAACTACTGGATCGCCAGGACGTGTTCGGCCCGGCGCAGCGGTGACGTATCTGCGTAGGGTGAAAGATTCTCCCACCATCGCGTGAGTGGAGCGAGGGTATGCGAATTAGGCAGCTCATTGTCTCTAGGTTTCGAGGCATCAGGCAGTTAGCCTGGGACATAGCAGGCACCACTGTCTGTCTTATAGGTCCTGGGGACTCCACCAAGACAACGATACTGGATGCAATCGAGTATGTGTTGTCTCCAAGGTGGAATGTTACGGTTACCGATGCCGATTTCTACGGCGGCAATACCGCTGAACCGATTGAGATCGTCGCGACCGTAGCCGAACTGCCGAAGGCGCTGTTGACGGATGAGAAGTTCGGGCTTCATTTGAGGGGTTGGAGTGCGGCAGACGGCCTCCGCGACGAGCCACTTGACGATGATGAGCCGGCGCTATCCGTGCGGTTGCGTATTGATGAATCGCTTGAGCCGACATGGGCTGTCATCACGGATAGGAATCCCCAAGGTCTACCGATTTCCGCACGCGATCGCGAGAAATTGGGGGTAGCACGGCTCGCCGCCAACCCTGATCGGCAGCTTTCCTGGAGCCGAGGCTCTGCACTATCGCGGTTCACGGGCGACATCGAAGATATCGGCCTTATACTTGCAGAGGCAGGTCGCGGCGCCCGCGAGGTCATCCAGAAAGCTAGCCTTCCCAAATTAACCGAAGCCGCCACTCGCGCGCAGCAGGCCGCAGCCGAGTTCGGTGCCAAACCCCGCTCGGGCTATCGCCCGGCCCTCGATGCGGCCATGAGCAACGAGGGAGCCGGAGCACTGTCGCTCCACGACGGCACGGTCCCTACGCGGCAGGCTGGCCTGGGCAGTCGCCGGCTCCTTGCCCTAGCACTTCAGCGAAGCGCAGTTCGCGAGGGTGCTGTTCTCTTGGTCGACGAAATTGAACAAGGCCTGGAACCCCATCGCCTCCGCCACCTCACGCGAAAGCTACGCCCAGGAAGCGACGTTGGCGCAGATACAGACGCGGCCGACGGGACTCGTAACGGCCAGGTCTTTATGACCACCCATTCCAACATCGCTGTTGTGGAGCTGAAGGCGGACGAGCTGCACGTAGTTCGCTCCAAAGATGGCACCACCACAATTCAGCGCGTTCCTGGCGCCTTGCAGGCCACTATCAGAAGTGCACCCGAGGCTCTGCTGGCTGAGAAAATCATCGTGTGTGAAGGGAAAACCGAATTTGGCCTCTGCCGTGCGTTGGATAGAGCGTGGGATACCCAGAATGATGGGCTATCGATGGCGTATCTCGGTGTCGTACCGACCGTCGGGGAAAGCTCCGGCTCAGCCGCTCCTCGGAACGCCAAAGATCTGGCCTCCCTTGGATATCGGACCGCCTATTTGGGCGATTCTGACGTTCCCATCAATCCGGACGAGACAGAACTGAAGGCAGCGGGAGTGCGCGTGATCCAATGGGCCGACAACTGCGCCATCGAACAGCGGCTCTGTCTGGATCTTCCTTGGTCTGCTTTGCAGGAATTGGTGAATCTGGCCTGCGAACTCAACGGCCGGAGTAGTGTGCTCGATGCAATAGCATCTCGCCTGAAGGTCTCAAGTAGCCAATGTGGAGCCGACATCAACGGGTGGGTCAGTCTTGCCGGGACCCAGGCTGCCTTGCGCACGCTGATTGGTAACGCTGCGAACGACAAGAAGTGGTTCAAGCGGATCGACTTTGGCGAAGAGCTGGGCAGTCTTGTGGTTCGCCACCTTTCGGATATGCCGGATACGGATACGGCCGCGAAGATCAACGAGCTTCGGCAGTGGGTATATGGCGCCTGAGACCTACGAGCTTCTTGCTGAATCAGAGCGTTCCTATCTTGTTGCCGCTGCTGGGTGTGGCAAAACGCAGGAGATTGCCCGCGCAGTGGCCGCAAGTGATTCTGGACGTCAGTTGGTGCTAACTCATACACACGCTGGCGTCAATTCGCTTCGGAAGCGGCTGAAGACACTCAAAGTCCCTGAAAGCAAGTATCACGTGGACACGATTGCTGGATGGGCGCTTCGTTATGCGGCTTCATTTCCTGCACTGTCGGGGCTAACCGATGCGACGCCCACGGGTAATGCCTGGAATGCGGTCTATCTGGCTGCCACAGAGCTGTTGCAGCGATCCGCAGTGAAAAGGGTGGTGGAGGCGTCGTACTCGGGACTCTACGTGGACGAGTACCAGGACTGCACCCTGAGCCAGCACAATCTGATTCTGCGTCTTGCCGATGTCCTGCCATGCCGCATACTGGGCGATCCATTGCAGGGGATATTCGGGTTTCAAAATGACCCATTAGTGAACTGGGACAAGGATATCGCTCCCAGTTTTCAACGCCTGCCAGACTTGGCGATACCATGGCGCTGGAGAAACGGAAACCAGCAGCTTGGAGGCTGGCTTGCGGGTGTTCGGCAGAGTCTCCTGACCGGACAACCTGTAGACTTCCAAACGAAGGTCATCTCATGGCGTCCGCTCAGTCCTCAAAGCCAGCAGGCGGCTTGTCTCAACCTGGCTCGCCCCAATAGTGGATCAGTGGTGGCCATCCATAAATGGCCTGCAGCGTGCCACTCATTCGCTGGCAAGCTTCAAGGCGCATACACTTCGATGGAAGAAATTGAATGCAAGGACTTGCTGAAGTGGTCGAAGGCCATTGAGGAAAGGGGCGGACCGCCACGAGCGGCGGCTATCATCGAATTCGCAAGTGAGTGTATGACCGAGATTGGGTCGGAGCTCAGACCCGCCCATGATCAGTTCTCTCAAGGCAAGATGCCGGATCCAGCAAGATACAAAAAACATCTCGACTTGCTACACGCCCTCATTGACGTGGCCTCTCAGGAAAGCCTGGCTCCCACTTTGCTGGCGTTGCGGAGGATATCCGGCATCAATGGAGCGACCCTATTCCGTCGAGAGCTATGGCAGGAAATGTCTCGTGCCATTCAGGTGTATCTGGATGGCAAATTCGAATCGTTGTTTGAGGCAGCATGGCACGTACGTAATCGGACTCGTCAGTTTGGGCGACAGCCGGAATACCGTACCGTGTCTCGCACATTGCTTGTCAAAGGTCTGGAGTTTGATCATGTCGTGGTTCTCGATGCCCGGGAACTTGATCGCAAGAACCTCTATGTTGCACTTACACGAGGGAAGTTGTCACTGACAGTCCTGTCTGACAGCCCAACGATCTGCCCAGTGCGGTAGCATATCAACGAAACTGCGGTAGGTCTGGCCAGTCTGAAAGCAGAAAACCGATAATGTCCAACTACCAACCCGGCGCCCTGGTGCGCTACCGCGAACGCGAATGGGTCGTCCTTCCATCCGACGACTCAAACCTGGTCCTGCTGCGCCCCATCGGCGGCAGCGCACGGGAGGTCTGCGGCGTGGTCAAGCCGCTGGCCGACCTGATGGCGTACGAGGCCCCGCACGAGCGCATCGAGACTGCTCAGTTCCCGCTGCCCTCGCCGGAGGACGTCCAGGATCATGCGGCGGTGCGGCTGCTGCTGGAATCGGCGCGGCTCCTGCTGCGCGACGGCGCGGCGCCGTTCCGCTCGCTGGGCCATCTGTCAGTCCGGCCGCGGCCGTACCAATTCGTGCCGCTGGTCATGGCGCTCAGGCAGCGTGCGTCCCGCGCAGCGGAGACGCCCGTGCGCCTGCTGATCGCCGACGACGTGGGCGTGGGCAAGACCATCGAGGCGGCGCTCATCGCGCGCGAGCTGCTGGATCGCGGGACGGCCCACCGGGTGGCCGTGCTCTGCCCGCCGTACCTGTGCGAGCAGTGGCAGCGTGAGCTGGCCGAGAAGTTCCACATCGAAGCAGTCGTGATCCGGGCCGGCACGGTCGCCCGGCTGGAGCGCCAGACGCCGCAGGACCGCTCCATCTTCGCCCACTTCCGTCACTTCGTCGCCAGCATTGATACCGTCAAAGGCGACCATTACCGCGCCGCGTTCCTGCAGCACTGCCCCGACCTGGTGCTGGTAGATGAGGCGCACGGCGCGGCCCAGCCGCCGGCCGGACGGTCCGCTGCCCAACAACAGCGGCACGCTTTGCTGCTCGATGTCGCGAAGAAACCCGAGCGCAACTTGATCCTGCTGAGCGCGACGCCCCACAGCGGGGTTGAGTCCTCCTTCCAGTCGCTGCTGGGGCTGCTGCGGCCTGACTTCCGGTTCCTCAGCCTCTCGGCGCTGAGTGAGGGGCAGACGGCTTTGCTCGCCAGGTACTTCGTGCAACGCCGCCGCGCCGACGTGCAGCACTGGATGGGCGAGGACACGCCCTTCCCGAAGCGCGATCCGGAGGGTGCCGAGCAGCCCTATCGCTTCTCGCCTGCCTATCGGAAATTCTATGAGGCGGTCTATGAGTTCGCCGGCGAGATGGTGCGCTCGGCCGAGACGCTGACCGGCTGGAAGCAGCGCATGCGCTTCTATTCGGTGCTGGCGCTGCTGCGCTGCGTCTCCTCGTCGCCGGCCGCGGCGCAAGTCGCGCTCTTGAAGCGTGCGGGACGGGATGGGGGCGCCACAGGCGCGGGTGAGGGCGAGCTGGATGAGTGGGAGGCCGCAGGCGTAGACACCGAGTTCACGCCGCTGGTCTATGATCCCACCGAGGCCGAAGCCGCCAATGATGCGCCGCCGAGCGCCGTATTCGACGCCCAGGAGCGCGATCCCGCGTGGGGGCAGTCCGACCAGGGCCGGCTGCGCCGGTTCGCCGGGCTCGCGGCCGCGCTGCGCGGCAAAGATGATGCCAAGCTCCAGAAGCTGATCGAGGTGGTCAGCGGGCTGTTGGCGTCTGGCTACCAACCCATCGTATGGTGCCGCTTCATCGCCACGGCCGACTACGTGACCGAGGAGTTGGGGCGCAGTCTGGCGCCGCGCTTCCCAGCGGCGCGTGTCGTCGCAATCACAGGCGCGCTGGCCGAAGATGAACGCCGGCTGAAGATCGCGTCGCTGGCGGCCGCGCCGGTGCGTGTGCTCGTCGCCACCGATTGCCTCAGCGAGGGCATCAACCTGCAGGAGCAGTTCTCCGCGGTCGTCCACTATGACCTGCCCTGGAACCCCAACCGGCTGGAACAGCGCGAGGGCCGGGTGGACCGCTTCGGCCAGAAGGCGAAGGTGGTCAAGGCGATCATGATCTTCGGGCAGGACAACCCGGTGGACGGCGCAGTGCTGGATGTGCTGTTGCGCAAGGCGCGCGACATCTACCGGGAGCTGGGCGTTCATGTCCCTGTGCCCATGGACAGCGAAACCGTGATGGAAGCGGTGCTGCACTCGCTGTTCGAACGCTCCACCCGCTACGACGGCCAGATGACGCTCTTTGACCAGACCGACGATGCCGGCCGCCTGGTGCATCGAGTGCATGAGGAATGGACGGCCGCGGCCGATCGCGAGCGGGAGAGCCGGACCCGCTTCGCCCAACGCGCCATTCGGCCCGAAGAGGTGCAACGGGCGCTCGGCGAGACTGACGCCGTGCTTGGTAGCCCGGAGGACGTGCGGCGCTTCCTCCTGCAGGCCAGCCAGCGGTTGCCCTTCGGCCTCGCGGAGCGGGCCGGCGGCCGTTATGACCTGCTGTCGGGCGAACTGCCGGAGGCGGTGCGGATGCGGCTGGGCGACGTGCCCGCACCGTGGCCCATCACGTTCCGATCACCGACGCCCGAAGGCTTGACCTATGTGGGGCGCAACCATGCGCTGGTCGAAGGGCTGGCCGAGCACCTGATGGATCTGGCCTTCCATCCGGCCGGTGGGAACCAGCCGGTGGCGCGCTGTGGTGTGGTTCGCACGCCCCTGGTCTCGCGGCGCACCGCGCTGTTCCTGTTGCGCCTTAGATACCTACACCTCGACAGCGATGGTGGCACCGCCTCGTTGGCCGAGGAGACGCTGTCGTGGGGCCTGCGCGGCGTACATCCCGATGTGAGCGAGCTTGAGCCTACGGAGGCCCTGCGCCTGTTGGACGGGCAGCTTGGCGCCGTATCCGTGCCCACGGCCGAGCGCCAGGAAGTACTACGGGAGACGCTGGGCTGGTGGCCGGCTCTGCAGGCGCGGTTGGGGATGATGCTATCGGTGCGGGCCGCGCGGCTGGCCCAAGAACACGGGCGGCTGGCGGATCTGGTGGGTTCCAATGCAAAGCTGATGCAGATCGAGCCGCAGTCGCCGCCCGATTTGCTGGGCCTTGTGGTCTTGTTGCCAATGGTACCGAATGGGGTGAGCCGATGACGCTTCTCACCATCCGCATCGAGGGCGGGCTCCTGTCGCCCGATTTCCTGGAGACGATCCACGACCAGCCGGGCCAGAAGCCGGCCGATTTCGGGCTGGATGCCCGGCGTTCCCTCGTGGACGAGGTCACCGCGGTCTGGAGCGACGTGCGCGCCTATTGGGAGGCGTTCGAGCGCCGCCGGGCACGCGCCAAGGACGGCGAGTCGCTCACCTCGGCCACGCGCGAGACGTGGATCATCCCGCTCCTGGAAGCCCTCGGTTACCGCCTGACGTTTCAGCGCAAGGCCGCGGAGATCGACGGGCGGACCTACGCCCTCTCGCACCGCGCGGGCGACGAGGAGAAGGGAACGCCCGTCCATATCGTCGCTTTCGATCAGAAGCTGGGCGAACGCCCACCGGCCGGCCGCGGGACGATGTCTCCTCATGCCCTGGTGCAAGACTACCTGAACCGCAGCGACGACCTCTGGGGCATCGTCACCAACGGCGCCACCTTACGCCTGCTGAGGGACTCCGTCTACTTCAGCCGGCCGTCCTACATCGAGTTCGACCTGCAGGGCATGCTGGACGGCGAGCGGCTGGACGAGTTCATCCTGTTCTATCGCCTGGCGCACCGCAGTCGGCTGGCCGCGACGGGCGAGGACGGTTCGCGCTGCCTGTTGGAAAGCTATCACCAGGCGGCGGTCGAGCAGGGCGGCCGCATCCGGGATGGGCTGCGCAAGGCGGTTGAGGGAGCGATCCTGACCCTGGGGAACGGGTTCCTGAGCCATCCGAAAAACGGCGATCTCCGCCGAGCCATCTCCGATGGCGGATTATCGGCATCGGGTTACTACCAGCAGCTCCTCTACCTGATCTACCGGCTGCTCTTCCTGATGGTGGCCGAGGAACGGAACCTGTTGGTACTGGCCGACCCGGTGGGCAATGGGGGTTTGGGCGGGGTGATCCCGCCCAAACAGGGCCGCGGCGATTACTATCTCGATCACTACAGCATCACCCGCCTGCGTCGGTTGGCCGAGGCGCCGCTGAGCGGGCCGCAACGGTTCGACGATCTCTACCTGAGCCTGCGCACGCTATTCCAGGTGCTGCGCGACGAGACCCAGGCACCGGCGCTGGGTGTGCCTGCGCTCAACGGCGAGTTGTTCGACGTCGGTCGCACCCGACACCTGGAGGCCGCCTACCTGAACAATCGCGACCTGCTGAGCGCCATCCGCCAGCTCTCTTACTTCACCCCCGAGCGTGAACAGGTGCGGCGGCGGGTGAACTACGGGGCGTTGGACGTGGAGGAGCTGGGCAGCGTCTACGAGAGCCTGCTCGACGAGTACCCCGTCATCCTGGGCATCCAGCAGCAGGGCACGCCCCCGGCCGGAGGCGTGCACCCTGCACCTGGTCACCGTGTCACGTTCGCCTTCGTCCAGGGCACCGAGCGCAAGACCACCGGCTCGTACTATACGGCGCGCGAGCTGGTGAAGGAGACGCTGGACTCCGCGCTGGATCCCGTGATCGCCGAGCGGCTGAAAGCCGCGGCCGAGAGCCTGCGCCGGTCGGATCCTGCTGCCGCTGCCAAGGTGCGCGCGGCGCAGATCGCGGCCTTGCTGGCGATTCGGGTCTGCGATAGCGCGTGCGGGTCCGGCCACTTTCTGCTGGCAGCCGCGCGGCGGATCGGCCGGGCGCTGGCCCAGATCGCCACCGGGGAGGATGAGCCGTCGCCGGAGGTGGTGCGGCATTGGACGCGCGAGGCCATCATCCACTGCATCTACGGCGTGGACAAGAATCCGCTGGCCGTGGATCTGTGCAAGGTGGCGCTGTGGATCGAGGGGTTCAGCGAGGGCAAGCCGCTGACCTTCCTGGACGCGCACATCAAGTGCGGCGACTCGCTGGTGGGGGTGTTCGATCTCAAGGTGCTCGATGCCGGTATTCCCGACGAAGCGTTCGACCCGGTGACCGGCGACGACAAGGCCGTTGCACGCGGGCTGAAACGCCGGAACAAAGAGGAGCGCGGCGGCCAACTCGGCATGGTCTACCAGGAACAACAGGCCGCTCTCGACGAGGCCGTGCGCCAGTGGCAGGCCCAACTCGACAGTCCGGAGGACACCCCCACGCAGGTGCGTCATAAGCAGGCCGCTTATCGGAAACTGCAACAGCAGGAGGACGCCCAACGCACCGCCTGCGACCTGTGGACGGCCGCCTTCTTCACGCCCCTGACCGCCGAAAACATCGCCGCGGATGCCATCCCGACCACCGCTGCCTTACAGGACTACCGCCGGCAGCCCGCCGCGGCCGATCCCCGTCTCGTCGGCCACGCGCGGGCATTGGCGGTGCACAACCAGTTCTTCCACTGGCCGCTGGAGTTCCCCCACGTGTTCGCGAGCGGCGGCTTTACGGTGACACTTGGTAACCCGCCGTGGGAACGCATTAAGCTGCAGGAGCAGGAGTTCTTCGCCGCACGCAACCCCGAAATTGCCGCTGCCCCCAACAAAGCAGCGCGGCAAAGACTAATTGATGCGCTGCCCATACTCAAGCCCGCACTGGCGCTGGAGTTCACCCAGACGAAGCACGCTTCCGAAGCCTGGAGTAAGTTCGCTCGGCGGTCGACTCGCTTCCCGCTCACAGGTGAAGGTGATGTAAACACCTATGCCCTTTTCGCAGAGCTCATGCAGACGATCACAAGTGATTCCGGCAGGGGCGGCTGTATCGTTCCGACCGGAATCCTGACGGATGATTCGACAAAGAGATTCTTCCAGAGCTTGATGAATGAAGCTCACCTGGTAAGTGCGTACGATTTCGATAACAGTGAACGCCTGTTTCCGGCAGTCAGAGGGCACCAGCAGTTCTGCATACTCACAACCAGACGGACTTCTCTGCCGACGGATTCAGCACCGCAGTTTGCATTCTTCCTTACGAATCCGACAGATATCCACAAGGAAGGGCGTAGATTCCAGTTGACCTCGCAGGACATTGAGCTGGTCAATCCAAACACAAGGACGTGTCCTGTTTTTCGTTTCCCTCGCGATGCCGAAATCGTGCGAGGAATATACTCTCGCGTACCAGTGCTGGCACTCGACGATCCGCTGGCGCACAATGCATGGGTTATCCGGTTTGCCCGCCTCTTTGACATGGCGAATGATTCCAAGCTCTTTCAGACTCACGATCAGTTGGCAACCGCTGGCTGGACCTCGGATGGCGTCAATTGGGTCAAAAGTGACAGACGCTTCGTTCCGCTCTTCGATCCCAAAATGGCTCAGCAGTACAATCACCGCGCCGCGAGTCTAGCCGCAAGCGGACATGAGTTCCGCAAGATTTCAAAAGAGAGCTCATCGCTCGAAGACCTGCAGGATCCTGACTTTGTTCCTGTACCCCTGTATTGGGTCCCAGAAGAAGCACTCAATGCCCGACTCGGTTCGTGGTTCCGGAATTGGCTGTTAGGCTTCAAGGATGTTACTGGGACCACAAGCACCTTTCTGGCCGCTTTCACGGTGGTTCCGCGCTATGGGGTAAGCCACAAGTTCCCTGTAATGCTTGCCGCTGGATCAGCACTCGAGCATGCTCTCCTGTTGGCTACTTGCAACTCACTCGTCTGTGAGTATGTTTTGAGGCAAAAATTCCAAGGCTTGAGCCTAGCGTACTTCTACCTGAAGCAACTGCCTGTTCCTGGTCCGGAGCGCTACGAATCAAAAACTCCTTTCGACCCGGGCCGTTCCTGGACGCAATGGATAAGCCCTCGGGTCCTTGAGCTCGTATACACTTCATGGGACCTGGAAGGCTTTGCCACAGATATGGGCTTCCAAGGGGAGCCATTTCGCTGGGATCCAGAAAAACGGTTTCTCCTGCGCGCTGAGCTAGAAGCGGCGCTCTTTCACCTCTATGGACTGAACCACGACGAAGTCCTCTACATATTCTCTGCCTTATCCAAGCTCCAGAGCAGAGATAGAACGATTTACGGTGAGTATCGCACAAGAGAAGTTGTCATCGCTCTATTTGACAGGATGAGGGATGCACAAGAAAGCGGGGCTGTCTTTCACTCGGAGTTGCAGCTCACCCAACTCACCCAACCCTCCAAACTTAACAGCAATACACTGTTGCCCGCGAGTACTCAATCGCCGAACCCATCTCGGCCCGAGAATGCTACAAGGAGGGCTGGCAACGAATCCGTTGTGCTCAGGAGTCAACCCGATCTATTCGGCACGCCGGCCGCGCCTGCTGCATCGGCCAAGGCAGAGTCCACACGCCCCGCGCCGCGACCGGAGCCGGCCGCCCAACCGGTACTGATCCCCACGCCGCCGCAGGGCAACCGCAGCCAACGCCTCAGCCGGCTGCTCACCCTGGGCCGGCAGCGCACGCCAGAAGCTATCGGTGGGCTGGTGGCCGCCCTGGGCGACGAGGATGAGCAGCTTCGTTGGCTCGCCGCGCTGTCGTTGCAGGGGATCGGCGGGGGCACGGTAATCTCCACACTGAAGGCGTTCATTGATCAGGCGCCGTCGGCGGTCGCGCGGGAAGAGGCGGAGAGGGTGTTGGGCAAGCTGACGGAGCAGGGTGGATGATAAGTGACTTGATCCTGGAAGCTCATTGCAGTGTCCTGACACCATCGATTGCTGACCGGCGAAGTCGCACTGTTAGGCACAACTGACTCATAGGAGTTCACAAGATGTCGACTCTCAAGGACTTCACGGTATCTGCACCGAGACCTCTTCCGGTAATCATTCTCGTCGATGTTAGTGGCAGCATGAAGGCGAATGGAAAGGTCGACGCCCTCAATGCCGCGATGGCGGACATGATAGCCTCCTTCGCAGAGGAAGCAAACCGGCGGGTGCAAATAGAGATAGCTATTATTACGTTTGGGCAGGGGGAGGCCAAAGTGCATCATAGGCTTCAGCCCGCCAGTCAGGTCACGTGGGAGAACATGGAGGCCGCCGGCAAGACACCATTGGGTGGCGCGTTCGATTTGGCTCGTGAGATGCTGGAGGATCGAGGGCAAGTTCCCAGTCGTGCATACATTCCAACAATCGTTCTTGTCTCCGATGGCCGGCCAACTGACGAGTGGCGAGATGCGCTAAGGAAGCTCCTCGCTTCCGAAAGAGGGCGTAAGGCAGCCCGTCTGGCCATGGCAATAGGGGATGATGCGGAAATACCAATGCTGAATGAGTTTCTGGCCGATGCCACAGCTACCGTTTTTCAGGCACATGAGGCGCGGCAAATCAAGGACTTCTTCCGACAGGTCACCATGAGCGTCAGCACTCGCTCCCAGAGCAGCAATCCGAACAACATGTCGCCAACAACATCCGATGATCTTGACTACTGATCGAGCAGGGGCCTGGCAGTTCTTCGGCGCTTCCGTGCGCGGCCCCCTTCACCAATCGCTCGGCCTGCCCAACCAGGACGCCTGGCTCGGACACACAACTGCGCGTGGTGCAATGATTGCTGTGTGCGATGGACTCGGTTCGCGACCGATGGCTAAGCTGGGCGCTATCCAGGCATGTCTGGCTGCCCGGGATGCAATCAACTCGTGGAACCAGCTACCGAACAGATCGGCCAGCACGCTGCCACGACTGATCCGCGCATTCTGGGAAATGCGGACTGCTCCCGCAGAACCAGATCAATGTGCAACCACTTGCTTGTTCGCAGCCGCGACGCGACAGGGAAAGCTGATCATTGGGGGGCTCGGCGACGGTCTTGCTCTGCTGCGCTTTCCCGATGGAAATACGCGGCGCCTGATTGAGCGTGGCAGCTCATTTACCAATCAGACTCTTGGGCTTGGTGTTCCGCACAAGCTGTCGGATTGGGTTCTGGACGTTGTGCCGGATGCTGAACCGCATACCGCTGTTGTGCTTGCAACAGATGGTATTGCGGATGATCTGGTTGAAGATCGCATGAGTGGTTTTGCCAACTGGCTCTGCGAACGCTTCTTGCCCATGCCGCCTTCGGCCCGATACAGGGCCATTGAGAAAGAGCTGCGGAACTGGCCAACTCCAAGCCACCAGGATGACAAGACCGTTGCTGTTCTCACTCATGCGATGCCTTCGCAGAGGGAATCATGAAATCCGACGATGAGATAATGTGGGTGGAGGACGAGGACGGAAGGCGCTATCACCTCGTGGGAAGGCTCGGTAGCGGCGGCCAGGGTCAAGTGCGAATGGCGGAAGGAGGCCGACTGGCCGTGAAGCTCCTAAAGAAGGGAACTTCGCCCGATGAAAGGCTTCGCCTGGAACGGCAGTTAGCTTTTGTGAAACGATTGGATCTCCGAGACTTACCCGTTGCGCGTCCAGAGAAACTGCTTCGCGAGCCGTGGCTTGGGTATGTAATGGAGCTACTGTCGGAGATGGAACCTCTGGGGAACTTGGCCGTACCGCCACCCGAAGCACCGTCTGTGCTGGACTGGTACACTCAGACAGGGAGTCTGCGCCGGAGGCTGCGGTTGCTCGCTCGCTGCGCAAGGGTACTGAGTCAACTGCATGGCAAGGGCCTTGTATACGCCGATCTTAATCCGGACAACGTCCTGATTTCGCGTGACGCGAGCTACTCTGAGACATGGCTCGTGGATATTGACAACCTGTCGTACCAATCGAGTCCCATCTTCCCTTATCTCCAGAGACTCGGCTATTCTGCGCCAGAGGTAATCGCTCATAAGTCGGGAGTGAATTCGCTCAGCGATGATTTTTCCCTTGCCATCATCGTTTTTGAGACCCTTACTCTTGTGCATCCATTTGTTGGCGACCATGTGGAAGACGGCGACGTCGAGTTGATGCAGGCTGCATATAAGGGAAAGCTACCATGGGTGGGCAGTCGGGATGATCACAGCAACTCGGCAGAGCGAGGAATCCCGCGAGTCTCCGTACTGTCGCGGCGACTGGGGGAATTGGCGGAAACTGCGTTTGGCGCGGGTCTACACGATCCTCTCTCCAGGCCAAGCGCAGCAGTGTGGGCCGAGAGCTTGGACAGAGCCGCCGACGTGACTCTGGAGTGTACCAATTGCCGGGGAAGCTACTACTATGGGTGCTCGACCTGTCCGTGGTGTGATACACCTCGACCGCCATACGGCATTCTTAAAGTGCGCGTAACCAGTCCAGAGTTGGGTGGAGAAGAATCACGGCCGATTGGCGGAATGGCCTATCCAGTCCCGTCTCAGTTTGCGCTACCAGGCCGCATCGTAACAGGACGACTGGATGTGCAAGCGGACCGTCCAATGGTTAGCATTCACGCAGAAAATGGACGTCTTGGCGTGGCTGTCGTTGATGACCAAGTGGCCACCATGCTCCACCCGGATGGCCGGCGCAGCGAACAAGTAACGCAGACGATTAAGTTCTATTCGCCGAGATGGAAGCTTCACCTTGGCCCCCTCGACCGTCAACACCGAGTGATTGACTTCGAATTGTAGTGTGTGGGAGGAACAATGAGGGCCAGTGATGTTCGTGTGGGCCAGGGCGAGGTCATCGAACTAAGGCCTGTTGGCCGTGAGGATTTTGGCGCAACGTTTGTCAAGCAGACCGAAGTCTTGCTGCATTGGACAGACACAGCCGATGAGGTGCTACTGCATGATGGACAGCAGACGTGGTCGGTGAGCGGCGCCGACCAGCGCAATAATGAAGGACTAAGAGATCTGGTTGCCAACAACCTTCCTCGACTCTGTCATGTGGCCGCCATCGACCCGCGTCGAGGCCCGACACATCGTCTCATCATCGAGATAAGGTCGTTCCCGGCCAAGTACCCTCAGGAAGATGAGATGAGAATCGGTGTGTCAGATGCAGTGATTGAGGAAATGATTAGCAAGCACTTTGTGCCGCCCAGAGCGAAAACAAGGGTCGATGAGGCGCTCGGATGGCTGGTGGAGAACAGCATTATCAAGGGTAGTCTATCGCAGTCGGATAGGTTGCTCGTTTCAGGCGGACGTTTGTCTGATGCGGATACGAGATCTCAGTTTCGAATATACGGGAAGGCGATAGCGGTGGATCTTCGTCGAAATGATGCCAATGCCTGGGACGTGGTCAGGGTTGTCAAGGGCGGCAGGCCATCGAACGAGGACGAGCGGCCCGTCTTTATCCTGGAAGGCCATTTTACTTATGTCGATATTTCCGTCGCAGCGCAAATACGCGTCACTGCTCCTACGATCCTGGATAGCCTCGTGAAGCAGTCGTCCAGCTATCTTGCGCTTTGGGAACACTATAACGAGTTGGAGAAGAGAATTATCATCCAAAGGGCAAGGGAATTCGGCTGGCTCCGCTATAGCAGCCGCACGCCACTCCCAGATGGACAATGGCGCTTCATCATCAGGATGGATGAGAGATCGGGCAGAGTACTGTCTCGCCTGGAGGAGGCGGAAGAAGCCGATCTGGAGGCAGGCCGTCGGCTGCCTGACGAACTGCAAGACGAGCCAGACGCCGCGACTCAAACCGAGCCAATTGGCAGCGCAACAGGGGAACGTACTTTTGCGGGCCAGTGCGTGCGCGTTGATATCAACCGAGGCACTGTCGATTTGCGGCCGATTGATGTGGATAGACCGGACCAACCACCTGAGCCAGGCGTGATATACGTGGCTTTGCGAGGAGATCGGACGCGTTTGGCGCGTCGTCGCTATGCACACCAGCGGCTCCAGCAGTTTACCGGGCCGATGCCGCAGTTGGGTCTCATCCTCGAAAAACAGACCTTCGCAAGCGCTCCACGCAAGGCAAACAGAATTCGGCGGAAGGTGGTGGCTGAACTGATCGGCGGAGATCCAACCCCCCGTCAAATGCGAGCTCTGGAAGCAGCCCTGCACACACCGGATATTGCGCTTATTCAGGGACCCCCGGGCACGGGGAAGACGCGCGTCATCGCCGCCCTGCAAGCTCTTCTAGCTGACGAGAAGTCCCGGGAGACAGGCGGAAGAATACTTCTTACGAGCTATCAACACGACGCGGTAGATACAGCGGCCAGCAAGACGTCAGTCATGGGGCTACCACCGATAAGAGTAGGAGGAAGGCGGGGCGTCCTTACGCTAGACACCGCCGATGCGTGGCGACGCGAATGCAGTAGACGCATTCGTTCACGGCTCGAAAACTCGCCTCAGCTCCCCATCGGCATGGCTCTGCGCAGCGTTCGCGATCTCGTCAGAGCCTACATTGCTCGTCCCGGCAGGTCAGTTGAGGCGGTCAAGCTGCTGGACACTGTCTTCGATCTTTCGGGCGTCTACCTCAGTCCCGAATTGGGTGACGAACTTCTCCAACTCATCCAGCACTCACACCGTACCCGAGTCGATCACTTGCCAGCGGATTATGAGGAGCGCTCCCTGCTCTTGGCTGCTATCAGGGGACTACGGACCGAACCAACCAGCTTTGGCGACGATGGGCCAATAAGCGCATATAAGTTGCTCAGGAGGCTGGAAGAACATAGCGACTTGGTGACAGATGGCGAGCGGGCAGTCCTCGATCGAGCCGCTGACGGGATCGATCAGCCGAGCGCTGAGCTGCTAACTGGGCTGCAAATACTGCAAGACAAACTACTTGACCGGCTGAGCGACACTGAGACCGTGGAACAAAACCCTCTTATCAACGCCGATATCGAAAGGATCCTTACCAGGACTGAGTCGGAATTGCACGCTCGGGCAGTAACATCGTACGAAGGCGTTGACGAGGTGCTGTATGAGTATGCCAAAGATCTCGAAAATGATCCGAATGGCGTAAGAGCCGCAGTAGAGGCATACAGCTCCGTGTTCGCTGCTACCTGCCAGCAGTCTGCGGGCCTCGCAATGCAGAAACTCAAAGGAGAGGAAGACTTCAATTTTGACACTGTAATTGTTGATGAGGCGGCCCGGGCAAATCCATTGGATCTATTCGTGCCAATGGTGCGGGCGTCGCGCCGGATTATCTTGGTCGGCGATCACCGGCAACTCCCGCAAATCCTTGAACCCGACGTGGAAAGACAACTGGAGTTATCGAGAACAGAAACGCGCGAAGCGCTGAGCGAGAGTTTGTTCCAGCGTCTTTTCCTTCAGTTATCGGAACTCCAGAAACGCGGTGCTGTTGTTAGGGCGGTTACACTGGATACCCAGTACCGCATGCATCGAATTCTCGGCGATCTTGTCAGCAACGTGTTCTATGAACCGTACGGCGAAGGATTCAAATCTGTTCGTCCTGACGAGGATTTCGCACATTCGATACCTCGCTATACTGGCAAGGTTGCTGCTTGGATCGACTTACCAATGATTATCGAGCGCGAGAGGGGTGGACAGAGCAAGAGTAGAAGAGCAGAGGCTGAGTGGGCCGTTAGGGAAGCCAAACGCATACTCGAATTGTGTCCTCACTTTAGCGTGGGGATCATCACGTTCTATTCGGCGCAGGAGAAGGAAATCCAACGCTACCTACTCAAACTAGGTCTTGCGGAAGACGTCGATGGCCGATTCGAGATTGCACGTAAATGGGGGTTTGGTGAAGACGACCAAGGACGATACTTCGAGAAACTGCGCGTCGGAACTGTCGATTCTTTTCAAGGGAAAGAGTTCGACGTTGTCATACTGTCCATGACCCGAAGCAATGACCTGCCCTCTCGGGATGCTATTGAGGCTCGCCGAAAGTACGGCTTTCTGACGTTGGAGAACAGACTGTGTGTTGCTATGAGTCGCCAGAAGAGGCTACTAATAGTAGTGGGCGACGCTGCGATGGTAACGGATGAATCAGCCAAGATGGCGGTGCCGGGGCTCCGCGCTTTCTATGATCTATGTGGTGGGGAATATGGCATCAGACTTTCGGTTTGATACACCCATTGTGTATTATGGGCCACGGGCCCACGCGAAGACCGCCTCCCGACACTGGATCCTCTGGCCGGCACTCGTTTATCGCGTTGTCGCCCCTGAGGTGCGCGAAAGGCAGATCAACATCTTTGAGAAGGCGGTGCTTGGATTGTGCCGGGCGGGTGAAAACGATCCCGACCGAATCGCCGAACATCTTGACCTTCACAGAGATCTGATAGATGCGATTCTGCGCGAACTCCAGGACCGAAAGCTACTGAAAGCAGGCCGGTTACCAACATCTCTCGGAGAAAGCCTATTGATAGAGGAACGCGGAGAATTGCTTGAGGAGGCGCCAATCACGGTCGGATACGTGTTCCAGGATCCATGGTCGAGTGCCCTTTGGCCCAGATTTGTGCCCGAGTTACATTACCGTGAAACGCTCTACCACAACGGCCACCCGATCCTCAGATGGGGTCCTCAAGGCAGCCCACACTTGGAACGGCCATTTGTGAAGCGGGTGAACCGACAGGGGCAGCCAGATCCACCAACGGCTTACGACGTCTTGGATGCGGTGAAGCGCCACCGGAAGATGCTGCGAGAGCGAGGCCCACAAGTCGTGGAGGATGAAGACGAGAGCCTGAACGTCGGCTTTGTCGATACTCCTTTCATCGATCGTGTATCGGTTGTTTCTGAGGAACCTGAATCGTGCTACCTGGCTACTTATTTGTACGTTCCGAAAGACGATGCAGAGATTCCAGATTGGCATGCCGCTGATCCTTTTGGGTTAGGCTCGAGTGCCAACTTCCGTCGAGCAATAGAACGGCACATGACAGATGACCCCTCGCTGCGGGAAGTGATAAGAAGACTACTCGGACGGGCATTGACAAGCGATACCCAGATCCTAGAAAACCTGCAGAGTCTGCGAGACCTGGCCGTTCAAGAGATAGACTCACAGCTTTGGCCCGGAGTTCGGCTGGCACCCTTTTATGAGCGGCTGGTTGCGATGGAACGCGAGCATCAGGAGATAAGGCTACTTCCGGACTGCCCGCACGACAAGCTTGAGAATCTGATGATCAAGGCAGGTAAGGTACTGGAGGGCATGTTCGGGGCCGTGCAGACAAAGTACCCACCGAACGTGGCCTACACTGTCTTCATGACCCCCGACAGGCAATACCGCGAGGAACTACTCAATGCAGTTGCTGGTGAGCTCGGCTTCAACCTCCCGCTGCCCGAGGCGCTGGTTCACATCAAACCCGAGGCCGTGCGACGGGTCTGCGAGATCGGAGGCGGCACATTGGGACAACGTACCATTGTCGCATTGTTGACGGCCAGGACGAATGTTAGCCACCCGTTGCGCCATTCTGCCCCCAGAGCGCCTGATCTCTTCGCCAAACTCGGAGAGCTTCTCCAACTGCGTGATCAAAGTGCTCACGACAGCCGACTGAAACTGACGGTCGCGGAAGCAGACCGGCAAGTCGAACACTGCTACGAGATCATCCGGGTCCTCTCACGAGAATTATCAGACAAGGCAGTCGCATAAGAGGAAACTGATCATGGCCAAACCGCGCAGAACACAACGACAAAACCAGCCTGGCACCGGCCAAACGGCTGCCAAACCAACAGGGAATACGCCACCCCAGCGTGGACCCGATCCGACCAAAGACATCGATCTGCTCCACGGGCAGACGAAGGCGCATTCCTTGGAAGGTGATCTTTTCGGTATCACGGTTCCGCCATCGCCCAGTCAGGCTCAGTTTGAGGAGAATTGGCGAAAGATTCAGGAACTGAACCAGATGCTGACTCTACAAAAGGGTAGAGCTGAACAAACGGCAGCGAAATCCGAGTCCGCCCGGAAGGACTATGAGGCCAAAACGGAAGCTCTTCGCATCGAATACGAAAAGAAACAAAGAGTGCTCAGCATTACCGAAGACAGTCTCAGGTCGCAGCAGGCGGATCTGGAACCTGAAAGGCAACGATTGCGCGATGAGGAAACCAGGTTAAAGAATTGGGAATCCGAGCTGAGAAGTACTGAGGAGCGGCTCCAGCAGGAGGCATCGCACCTGAAGCAACAAGAACTCGATGCCGAAGCGGGCCTAGTTGCTCGAAAGCGCGAACTCTTGGCCGGAATTGAGGGGGAAGTGGGCCAGTTTCGCGAGACTATCGGGAATTTGGCCCATTCAATCATCGAGGAACGAAGCCGGGCGCTGGCCGAGCTGCAAGAAGAACTGAAGGCCCTTCGTGTCAAAGAGGAGCGGAGGTTGAAGCAGGAGGAATCGCGACTTCTCGACGAAGTAGAGCAACTCCGGGGTGATCTAGCAAAGCAGCAAGATGAGCTTCATCAAGATCGCGAGGGAGTGCTGAGAGACCGTGGTAGCATTCGACAGTCCCGAGCACGCCTAGAGGCGGATCAGCAGCTCTTGCGTGAGGATCAGAAAGCGTTAGAAGAGAAGATTGAGCGCCTGGTAGCCGCACGAAGCGCTAATCTTGCCGACAAGCTGAAAGCCACGGAAGACCTTCTTCAGAAGGCGCAGGCAGACCGTCAGCAACTGACCATTCTCTTGGCGCAACGCGCTGATCTTGACCAGCAGTTCAAGGGTCGCACACCCGAGGATGTGTTCCGTGAGCTAGAGGAACTCAAGCGCGATAAGCAGCGCTTGACTCAGGAGCTAACTGCCCGGCCATCCGAAGACGATCTTGCCCGCCTTCGCGCTCTGGACGAGGAGCGCCAGGAATGGGAAGCTGAGCGCAGCCAGATCAAGCGTCGCGTAGCGGAACTCGAATACAGCATCGCGAGGTACCAGACTTCAGTAATTGATGTGGAGACACTCCGAGACCAGAAGGCCGCTTATGAAGCCAGCAATCACCTGCTACGTAAGCATCTGGAAGAGCTAAGGACAGATGTGGAGCGAAGGGTCAGCCAGGGCAGCCAGAAGGAGGTTTTTCCGGCCTGTCTGGCGATGGACCGCGACGCGGCATTGCAGGATGAAGCCGAAACCGAGGACGTTGCAGACCTGGCAAAGCTGGTTCAAGATCTGCAACAACGCATGGCGTACGATCCGAAGACACGAAAAGAACTCTACTACTCTATTCCCGACGTGCGCTGCTTCTTGGCCGGACTTGCCATGACGCGCTTGGTCATAGTCCAAGGTGTAAGCGGAACGGGCAAGACAAGCCTGCCCTTGGCCTTTGCGAGGGCTATCGGAGGAGGAGAAGCCTTCGTGGAAGTCCAGGCGGGTTGGCGCGATAGACAAGATCTCATCGGTCACTTCAATTCCTTCGAAGGCAAGTTCTACGAATCCAAATTTCTCCAGGCCCTCTATGTAGCGCAGAGCCCGAGCTATCACGACCGGCCGTTCCTGATTGTACTTGACGAGATGAATCTTTCCCACGCGGAGCAGTACTTCGCCGACCTCATTGCTGCACTAGAGCTTCCAGATGAGGCGAAGCGAAAGCTTGACCTGTTGACAGGCCCGCTCCCCGAAGGGACGGTGCCTCGACTCCTGATCAACAGTGGGCGGACTCTCAAGATCCCCACAAACGTGTGGTTTGTCGGTACAGCCAACCAGGACGAAACGACCAAGGATTTTGCTGACAAGACCTACGACCGCGCGCACATAATGGAACTTCCGATCAAGCACCCAAGGTTCGATGTCAAGCCCCCCCAGTCCGATCCTCCTCGGCTTTCCTGCACGAGTCTGCGTACAGCGTTCGCCACAGCGAAGCTGCAATACGCAGACAAGGCAGAGCACGCATATGCATTCCTTGAAGACAATTTCAGGGAGTTCGTGGGGACTCGGTTCCGGATTGGGTGGGGCAATCGCCTCCAACGCCAGATAGAGGACTACGTGCCCGTCGTCCTGGCAGCCAATGGCAGTCTGAGCGAAGCGATGGATTACCTGCTCGCCATGAAGGTGTTCCGCAAGATCCGTAACAGGTACGAGAACCGCGTATCCGATATCGAGGCCCTTCGCGATCACCTCGGAAGCGTTTGGCCAATGCTGGATCAGGGCGACCTTGACCCGACTAGCTCCAAGCAGATGCAGATTCTAACCACTGAATTGTATCGTCTAAGAAGCACAAGGGCGGAAGAGACAGAGCTATGAAGGTCCGTTTCGTGGATCGCATTAGTGGCGAGGAGTGTCTCGTTCCCAAGTCACCAGCGCTACCTGGTCAGTACCAGTTCCTCACCGATCAGACTGTCGTCTCACAAGCAACGCTTGGACAGTCTGGAGATTTCCTGGTCGGTGATCAAGATGGGAAATGGGCCATTCGTGGCGAAGAAGAGGACCAGGTTCTGACCGGGTACTTCTGGGACTGCGGAGAGCTGCCAAAGCGAGAACGCTACAGCCTGCGCGAAATAGGCCGTAACGCCAAGTCAGTGTTGGCACAGGGTAGCGGCACATCTGATTGGCTTTCGATATCTCCTGTTGTAATGGGAGCGCGTGCCAAGCTCCAGCCATTTGATCTACTTCTCATTCGATACCTCTGGCATCTACAAGAGGTATGCCAAGGGCCCATCACCCACCTAAGATCAGAGGAGGTCCGCCTGCCAGTCGGGCGAGTCCGGCGGGCATCGGCAAGAGCCCCAGAATACTTGTCTGCGCACACCGAGGACTGGGAGTATCGCAAGATCGCGTCAGTGGTGCCGAAGCGTGTACTTTCGATTGTGTCGGAAGAACTCTACGACATTTACGAAAACCGGCTCGCCGTCAGATTGGTTGACAAACTGCTAGATTACCTTCGCCAACGCTACGAAGAGGTCAGCAAGATCGAGCAATGGTTTGATCCCAGTGGCCTCTACTCCGGAACACATTGGCGTCAAGATCGAATCTACAGGCTCTTGGCCGAGGCGGTCAACTCTGAAGTGGACGAGATGGAGCGGGTCGTAAACAAAGCCAAGAGGACGCTTGATCGCCTGTATTACGAAGTGATGGGGCTCCTTGATTCACCTTTGTACAGGGCGATGCCCAAAGTAGGCAGGCAATCACTCGGGCTGCAAGAGACAAACATACTCGTGAACGATAGGCACTATCGGTATGTAGCACTCCTCTGGCGAAAGTGCTTGGAGACGGAGTACATGCGTCCCAGGTCTCGAAAGGAGAAGTATGAAGAGGCGCAAGAAGTCAATCAGGGCTTTGATTCCTTCAGCCTGCTTCTGACTGTCAAGGGAATGAAGCTTCTGGGCTATAACCCGGAAGGTGACAGAGCTTGTGAGCAGGGCCGACCAGTATTATGGACACGGGGAACTGCGGCCGCGCAGTTGTGCTGGAATGCTGATGGCACCATCAAGATCCAGCGTGATGGAGCCGATGGCGGCGTGCTTTTCGTGCCACTAGCGGCACCTTTGACGTCTCCGGGACGTTGGGATGTCAGTGAGCAACTGAGGGCAACCGTTGCTGGGTCACTCTCGGCGAGGCTCAACGGAGATCGAGGTGCAGCACGCGGTCAATCTCCTCTCAGGAAAGACCTGGTCGTTCTGCTGTATCCCGGCGATGCCCGCGAGCGTGCATCGCTTCCGAACCTAGTTCGTCACAAGACCATGACATTGGGCAATGACCTACACAAACCCGAGTCGTTGGCATTCCTGCCTGTTTCCTCGTACGAGCTCGATACCCTTGAACGGATTGGACGGGCGCTTCAATGGGCCTTGCTCCGCCCGCAGATTCTGGACTATCCTCCAAAGGTCACTCTGGCAGAAAACGCTAAAGATCTCCTGACTGTTGCCGATTGGGTAGAGCCAGCCTCCGAGCGCGGGCGAGCTTCAGTGCTACGAGTGCCGCGCGATGATGAGAAGCGCCGGCTAGACGACGCGCTTCGGGCGAAGCTTGGCCGCTTGCGTGTCATTGGCAAAAAGATGCAGCCGCAAATCGATTGGCTTACCAGTTTCAAGGCCGAACTCGACGCCAGCTATGTTCATTTTGACGCGTTCCTGCAATGTCCGGTCTGTTTGACGCTCAACGGTCCCGCGGCTCTTCACGCCAGCCGAGGTGAGCATTTTGTGTGCGAGTGCGACGAGTGCCACAGCATGTGGGGAACCAGAGCTTGTGGTGAGTGCGGAGCTCGATATCCGTTCGTGACGCCGAGTGGCACCTGGGACTATTCAGCGGCGTTTGACGCCGGCTGGGTCGACGCGGTGTATGGTCTGAACGTTCTCGCAGTTCCTTGTTGGATCCCTGGGTGCGGGAACATGTACATCTGCCCCCATTGCGGAGTCTGTGGAAATGCCGGCAGGGCTGATTGCAAGTCGTGCACTCGTTGCGCGCCGGTGTGAGTCTTTGGATGGATGACTAGACGCTGGTTCAGCCAAGGAGGACATATGCCTGTAAAGCTGTTCGTGAGCAGGGATTCCGGAGGTCGCCAATGGGCTCCCGATCATGCCCACGAGGCGCAAGCGACGCAGGAGATAGCTCAGCGCCTGTGGGGCAAACTTCATCATGTCGATACTCTGTTTCTGATGCTCGCAAATCTGCACGAACCAAGCGCAGACCTTGTGATTTTCACCGAGCGCGGACTAGGAGTAATCGAACTCAAGCATCATTCAGGTCAGATTACGCTGGATCGGGACGGAACATGGTGTGCTGACAGAAGACCAATTACGAGTGGGATACGAGATAACCCGCATCAACAAGTGCAAGCGTATGCGGAAGCGCTTCGCCTGAAAACCCTGCCCTACCTCCTCCCAAAAGACTTGCGCAGAGATGCATCCCGTTGGGACGACTTCAAGTGCCAAACGGCCGTCTGTTTCACCAACCCTGCTGCTCACATCCAAGAGCTGAGAGAGACCTTATCGCACGGTTCAGGTGTGCGGTGCAAGCAATGGGAGAGAGACTTCTCCCTTCTAACTCCAGAGGAAGTGCCGAGCTGGGTTTTGGCGATCCGTCACGGCATCGATCAAGGAAAAACTAAGAAATTCGAGCCATATCGCCTCGATCCCAACACCATCTTGAACCTGGTTGGAGTCGTGCTTAATGCGACCGAATGGACTGAGATACTCGATCTGATGCCCGATGGCGAACCGTGGGGGTATCTTCTCGCCAGCGGGAATGACCGTCCGACGCCCATCGGACTAATCAGGGACACTATCAGTATTGGCCGAGATCCTGAGAACACAGTAGTGGTTCCGGAGTTAGGCAGCGTGAGCCGCAAACACGCTCAAATAACGCGCGAACTCAACCGCGTCAACCTTCAGGACCTGAGCAAGAATGGAACATACGTGAACGGGGCCAAGATCGTTCGTACTGGTCGCTTGCAACATAACGATATCATCTTATTGGGTGATCCCCATGCTATCGGGCGTAACTATCAGCTTCAGTTTAAGCTAAGGTCCAAGGAGGATCTAACCATGAAGGCAACTGGGTCGGAGTGAGGACTAGGTGGTGTCGGGCAAGGCTACCCCTGACCATGCGGTAGAAATCAAAATCAGAAGAACTGGCGAAACCGGCGAATTCTTAGTGCCGTTGTTGGATCCCATACAGACCGGTCCATAGATGCTGTCAATGAAGAGCTTCCGGAGCTGATTCCCGCAATGCAACGCTTCCACAGGGATCTGATCGATTACTGCGTCTCAGATGCGGCCAAAACAAGGTGGACCGACGACCGCTGATTCAACACCTGAAATGTCGAGGTTTTGAGTTATGAACCCAGTTCAGCACCGGCACGACCACACGGCCGGGACCTCACTCCCCTGCGACTTATAGATTGTGATCGCGCAACCAAACCCAGGCAGCGAGATTGTGGCATCGCAGACCGAGATCCAACGCCCCCTGTTGCTCATGACAAGCGACTCACTTGGAAGCCTGTCGCGTTGCCCGCGCGCCGACTTGACGCTACTCGATAATCTGTGGCATACTGATTAAGCCAAGTGGCTTATAAGCCATCTGGCTTAACTTAGCGCGCGGAGGTGATCAGCATGACCGGCATCTATAGCACACCCCCATACTTCACCAATCGCGTCAGTGAGCTGACCACCCTGGCGCTGGTCGCCGATGACCTGCTGGTGGGCCGGCCGCGCCACGTGGCG
>CAZHUS010000003.1:0-152839 GCA_964535555.1 uncultured Verrucomicrobiota bacterium | reverse complement strand
GATTTATCCGCCTTGGCGCCATGGGCTGCCTCACCGGCGTGTCGAGCGCCATGCCTTCGGAGGCGAATCTTCCACGACAATCCTGGACGACGATGGCGTAGCCGCGCTTGACACCCTCGGCCCCAATCCCCGCTCCCATCGCTTTGTTGTACGGCGTGCGAGCCAGGATGGTCGGCCAGGCGCCTTCTCCCTCCGGCAGGTACACGTCCGTGGCGAGTTTCACTCCATCCCGCATCGTCACGAACTCGGTCTGCTTGCGGAGTTCGGCGCCGTTCGACTTGAAGGCCTCGCCCCAGGCGAGTCCCAACAAGAGCGAAAGCACGAGGCGACATCGACGTCCAGCAACCGAAGGGCACGCACGTTCCGAGGAGGTATTCATGGCGGATGCAGAAGCGTAGACCGGAGCTGGCACGGCGCGCAACCGCGGCCTTCCCGCTGCGCTTCGTTCGAAATAATTAGGCTCCGGCGCGTTCATGGCCTAGAAGAGGTCATGCCATTGGACATCCTGGCGTTTGTGGACGAGGTCTATGAGGACCTCGAGCTCTGGTATCCGAAGCTGCGTCTCGAAGAAGCCGGCTACGCCACGCAGCTCGCCGGCCCCACCCTCGGCACTTTCCGGGGCAAACACGGTTATCCCGCCGTGGCCGATCTGCGAATCTCCGACGCGCGGAGCCAGGACTTCTGCGGGTTGCTGATCCCGGGTGGTTTCATGCCGGACAAACTGCGGCGCGACCCGCAGGTGCTGGCGTTGACGCGCGAATTCCACCAGGCCGGCAAGCTGGTCGCCTTCATCTGTCACGGAGGCTGGATACCGATCTCGGCGGGCATTCTGCGCGGCAAGCGAGCCACCGGTTCGCGGGGAATCAAAGATGATCTCGAGAACGCGGGCGCGATCTGGGTCGACGAGCCCGTGGTGAACGATGGGAACCTCCTTTCCAGCCGGACCCCGCGGGACCTGGCACCGTTCGCTCAGGCGATGGTGGCCTTCCTGAGCGCGCCGGAGTCCCGGGGTTGATTTGGCCGTTCCACCGCCTTCATTCAGCCTTCGATGTCTGGTCACCCTGGTTTTGGCGCTCACACGGATCCCACCTTCAAGTCGGAGCCGCGTCCGACGGCCGAGGTTGTTCGACGCGTCGCCGTTTACCTGAAACCGTATTGGGCCCTCGCGCTGGCCACGGTGGCGTGCGCGGTCCTTTCGCTGGGCTTCGGTTTCCTGTACCCGCGTCTCACCAGGGTGCTGGTGGACGAAGTCATCGCCAACCAGCGTACCGACTGGCTCGCACCGGCCGCGGGCGGTTTGCTGCTCGCGTTCCTGCTCCGCGAGGTGTTCAACAGCCTGCGCATCCGCATCAACAACAGCCTCGAGCAAAACGTCATCCGCGACATGCGTTGTCAGGTCTACGCAAGGCTGCAGCGTCTGCCGGTGCGCTGGTTCGATCAGCGTGCCTCGGGTGACCTGATGACGCGGGTGATCGAGGACGTCAACAACGTCGAGCGACTGCTCATCGACGGGACCGAACAGGGTACCGTCGCCCTGCTGAGCATCGTGGGCGCCTTGATCCTGATGCTGGGCTACAGCCCCACGCTGACGCTCGTCGCGCTGGTGCCCGCACCCCTGCTCGCCGCAGGGGCGCTTTGGTACACCCTCACCGCGCATCGCCGCTATCGCCGGCAGCGGGAAGCCTCGAGCGCCATGAACGCCCTGCTGATGGACAACCTCCAGGGCATCCGCCAGATCAAGGCATTCGATCGCCAACCGCACGAAGATGATCGTTTTCGCGGACGCGCCGAGGATCTTCGCGAAGGCACCCTCGTGGTGATGCGGGCCTGGGCGTGGTACGGACCGGCCATGGAATTTGTGGGCTCCCTGGGCATCGGGCTGGTCCTGTGGGTCGGCGGCGCCCAGGTCATCCGCGGCGAACTTCAGGTGGGGGAACTGATCGCCTTCATGCTTTACGCCGGCATGTTCTTTTATGAACCCATCGGCCGGCTGCATGGCCTGAACCAGATGCTGCAGGCCGCCCGAGCCGCCGCGGCCCGCGTCTTCGACATCCTCGACGCGGAGCCGGAACGGCCGAACGCTCCGGCCGATCCTGCCTTCCCCAGTGTCCCGGCGCCTCCTGCCACATGGCGCTCCCGCGGCGAGGTGGTGTACGAAGATGTCGGGTTCAGTTACGGCACCGGGAAGACCGCACTCCAGCACGTTTCGCTTCACGCCCGGCCGGGGGAGATGATCGCCCTGGTTGGCCCAACCGGCGCCGGGAAGACCACTCTGGCCCACCTGCTTCCGGCGTTCTACGAAGCCACCACCGGTCGGATCCTCATCGATGGCCGGGACATCCGGACCCTGTCGCTCGGGGTTCTCCGCGCCCAGATTGCCATCGTGAGCCAGGAGGCATTCCTCTTCAACGGCACCTTGCGCGAGAACATCCTGTACGGACGCCTCGACGCGACGGAACCGGAGCTGGTCGCCGCCGCCCAGGCTGCCAACTGCCACGACTTCATCTCCCGGCTCCCGGACGGCTACAATTCCCGTGTCGGCGAACGCGGCGTGAAGCTCAGTGTTGGTGAAAAGCAGCGCGTCAGCATCGCCCGGGCGCTCCTCAAAAACGCCCCGATCCTGATCCTTGACGAAGCGACCGCGAGCGTCGACACCGCCACGGAACGGCTGATCCAGGAAGCCCTCGAACGCCTGATGGCGGGTCGCACGAGCTTCGTCATCGCCCACCGGTTGAGCACCATCATCCGCGCCGACCAGATCCTCGTCCTCCGCGCCGGCGAGATCATCGAACGCGGCACCCACGACGCCCTGCTGTCCCGCGACGGCCTCTACGCCCGGCTCGCCCGCATTCAGAACACCGGCACGATCGAGGAGACGTTGGAGCACTTGGACGGCGCGGTCCCGGCCTGAAATCCGGCCGTTCAAACCCGCCATGCGCAAAAAAGACTGAGCCTGCCCGCTCTCCTGCCCATGGCCACCGTCGGCGGCGAGGGCGGTTTCGGGACCGTCTACATGGCCGAACAGCGCGAACCGGGCGGATGCTTGCTCGCGGCGGCCTCCGCGAGGAAGGCGAGCGTCACATCCGGGAGTCGTTGGACCTCGCGCGTCGCCGGTTGGGCTACTCCCATCCGATCACGCTCCGGGCCAAGAACGCCCTCGCCGCGCTGTATTACGACCACCGCTTCAAGCTGGCTCAGGCGGAGGCGCTCTACCTCGAAGCCCTCGCGCAACAAAGCCGGGCGTTTGGCGAAGCCCATCCGGCCTGCGCCCGCCGGGCCATCTCCTCGCCCTGCAAGGGAGGGACCTCGGCGAAAGCCCACCCGGCATTGAACTTCACCAGGTGCCGGAATTGCCTTCGCAAAACGCCTTGATCCCTTGAACGGTTCAACCTCGCTGCCGAACCGCCCTCCGAACTGCCTTCCTGAACTTCGCGCAGAGATCCGGATCCGCGCACACCTTCGTCGAACCGCCCTCAACCCTTCCCGGTAAAATGTCCCGATCGGGACATCTTGCCGGGAAGGCCGTCTCTGCCGGGCTTATTGCGATTCGGATCCATTCAGCGGCGCTGCAGTCGATAGAAGGCTGCGGGGGCCGTCGGCGAGATGAGGTAGTCGTTCTGCTCCGGCGCCGGGTCCACCCGTTGCCACGCCTCCGCCGGTCCGGAAACCGTCGGCGACCAAACCAGTTCGTAGCCGACCAGGTCGGACGCCCACCAAAGGCGCACCCGACCGTCATCCAGCAGCTCCGCACGGATCACGGGTTCGTCCGCAAGGACGTACAGGCCACCCAAACCGCAGGTCAGCGCGAATTCGTCGCCGGCCGAAGTCCCCGCGCCGGCGGTCGCGACCCAGCCGTTCACGACGAAATCCCCTCCGGCCGACCGCCCGCCACCCCCCGGAGATCCCACCAGGACGAACGGCCATCCGCTGAGGGCGCCGGCGAGAACGCCGGCGGCAAGGCAGCAGGCGCCGCCCAGCACACCGGGAACGAGCCAATGGCTGGACACACCGATGGGACGACCTGTTTTCATGGGCGAGTCATGGCAGCGCGTTCGGCAAGGCGTACAACCTCCCACCTCAGGCTGGCCAGTTCGGCTTCCAGTCGCGCGATCCGTTCGTCACGTTCGCGCAACCCGGTGGCCTGAGCCTCGACCTTCGCGTTCAGACCTTGGATCGCGGCCAAGGCCACCCCGTCGGCGTCCACGGTCGCGATGTGCTTGTCATCCGGACCAAGCCCGAACGCCGCGCGGAAGTCCTGGGCCATCGGGCCCACGTGCCGCGACGAGCGGTCATCCTTGTAGTTCCAGGCGGTGATCGGCAAGCCGACCACCTTCTCCAAAGTCTGCTCCGGGTCGACGGCCTGAAAGTTCTCCTTGAGGTTCCGATCCGAAGCGCTCACGAACGTGCCGTTGACCCGCAAACCACCCGAGTTGAGGCGCATCATCTCGGTACCGCCCGATCCCGGGGAGTTCGCGCTGTTCGAGTGCGTGCCCCCCCGGAACCACGAGAAGCTGCCGCTGGCGTCGGTGCGGCAGTAGAACGTCGAGGACTGCACACCGATACCGTACCGGTCGCTCCAGAGGTTGAGCATCTGGCGCACGCTGCTGCCGAAGAACTGCGACGTGTCCTCGCTGACGTGGATACCGCCTTCCGCCCGGACGTTGAACGTGTTGACGCCGGCCGAGGCGAAGCTGGCGTTCTGGCTGTCCGCGAAGACGAAGGCGCCTTGGTGGTTCACGCGGCAGCGGCGGCCCGCGGCCAGGGAGAAGCCGGCGTTGTCCGCCACCAGGTTGTTGGTCCCGCCGACGATGATCGCGCTCGCGCTGTTGGTGCCGATGCGGTTGTTGTCCCCCCCGAGGATGACGGCCCAGCTGCTCTCCCGCCCGATCTCGTTGTCCGAACCGCCGATCAAGACCGGGGCGATCTCCCGCCGGTTGGGATTGTTCGAGCCGAGAACATCATTACGGAAGCCGCCGATCATGAGGCCGCCATCCACGTTGTTGGCGATCCGATTTTCGCCGCCGCCGACCACCAGGCTGATGACCACGTTGGTGCCGATACGATTGTCCCGGCCGCCAACGATCACCGCGTGCTGGTTGTCCTGCAGGATTTCGTTGCGGGCGCCGCCGCCGATGAAAGCGGAGCGCTGGTCGCGACCGATGATGTTGTCCAGCCCGCCGGCAATGACGCTCTCGTGCGCCGCGCCGGCAATCTCGTTGTCACGCCCGCTGAGCACGGCGGAATTGGTGGAGCCTGAATCCACCGAAGTGTTGCGACCCCCAATGATGCGAAGTCCGGAGGTCTGCGCTTCGAGCCGCAACACCTGCTGATTGCCGGCCCGGAGGACCAGCGGCGAGGCATCCGTGGTGCCCAGGAAATTGCTGGCGGGGTTGGTGCCCGCATTGCCGGTGCGACTCCACGCATCGGCGGAGCCGGCAGGCCCGGGTGGACCTGCGGGGCCAGCAACGCCGGGGGCTCCGGTGTCCCCCTTGGGACCTTGCACCCCTGGCGGACCTTGCGGCCCGGTTTCGCCCTTCGGCCCGGCGGGCGTCAAGGCGTAGAGCGCATAGGGAGTGGGCGCCAGGGCCTGTCGCGGAGTGAGGCCGGTGAAGCTCGCGGCACCGGCACGGCGTACCGCCAACTCCAGCCAGCGCCCCGTCCCATCGAAGGCGCCGGCCCCAAAGTCCAGCGCGGCAGTGAAGACCCCCTGGGTCACGGGCACGGCGAGGTTTGTGATCACCGGACCCACCTGGGAACCGCCGAACTCGGCGTTGTAGAGCACGGCCCTCAAGTCGTACGGGCCGCTCGCCGGCTGGCCTGACTGCGTGAGTTGACCCTGGTAGGCGAAGGCGGTTCCCTGAGCCTGTCCCTGAGCCTGTCCCTGAGCCTGTCCCTGAGCCTGCAGGCCGAGTACCAAGACCGTGGCAAAGACGCTGGTTGTTTTCATCTCACTGGGCAAAGGGTAGGCGGCACGGCTGCCTTGGCAAACAGCGCGCCTCAGCACCAGGATCACTCGGGCACGGCCGCAAACCCGCGAGCGGCCCGGACCGTTCCTGCGCAAAGCGCCGATCACCCGATTCGGGGGACCCTATTCCTGCCAGTCGGCCAGGCGTTCGTCCCGCCAGATGTCCGCAAGCTGCTGACGCCGGCGAACCAAGGCAGCACGCCCGCCCTTGACCAGGACTTCCGCCACGAGCGGCCGGCTGTTGTAGTTTGAACCCATCACGGCGCCGTAGGCCCCGGCACTCATCAATGCCACCAGGTCGCCTTCGCCCAGCCTGCCCAGCAGCCGATCCTTGGCGAAGTAATCGCCGGACTCGCAGATGCCCCCCACGACGTCCGACTTCACCGGCTTCCCGGTTCGACGTCGGACCGGCACGATCTCGTGGTAGGCGTCGTAAAACGCCGGCCGGATCAGATCGTTCATGGCCGCGTCGACGATGACGAACCGCTTCCTGCCGGTCTCCTTCACATACTCGACCTTCGTCAACAGCACGCCCGCGTTGCCCACCAGGAAGCGCCCCGGCTCCAGCAGGACTCGCAACCCGAGACTCCGCAACGTGGGCAGAAGCGTCGCCGCGTAGCCTTCCGGCGTGAGCAAGTCGCGTGCAGCCTTCGACTGCCACCAGCGCGCTTCACCGCTGGCCAGCGCGGGATCGTAGATGATCCCCAAACCGCCACCGATGCTGAAGAACTCGAGGCCGTGCCGGTCCTTCAGCTTCGCCGCCAGAGGCGCCACCTTCTCCACCGCCTCCCGGAACGGTCCGACCGTCGTCAACTGCGAACCGATGTGCATTTGAATCCCGCGCAGACGCAGGTTCTTGAGCTTCGCCGCCCGGGCGTACACCTCCTCCACCTGTTCGAACGCGATCCCGAACTTGTTCTCGTAGGTGCCCGTCGTGATCTTGGCGTGCGTGTGGGCATCGACGTTCGGATTCACCCGGATGGCAACCGGGGCACGTGTCTTCAGCCGGGCGGCGACGCGGTTGATGCGCGCCAGTTCCGGTTCGCTCTCGGCGTTGAAGGCGTAGATCCCCCGTTCCAGCGCGAAGGCGATCTCCTCCGCGCTCTTGGCCACGCCGGCGAAGACACAACGGCCCGCCTCGCCACCCGCCGCGAGCACGCGGGCCAGTTCCCCGGCGCTGACCACGTCGAATCCCGAACCCAAACGCGCGAACGTGCCCAGCACGGCGAGGTTCGAATTGGCCTTGGCCGCGTAGCAGATGAGATGGTCCAGGCTGCTGAGGGCGTGGCTCAGCCGCTGGTAATGCTGCTCCAGCGTCTGTTGCGAGTAGACGAAGAGCGGCGTGCCAAAGCGCCGGGCCAGGCTCTCCAGGCTCCGCTTTTCACAATGCAGCACACCACCCGCATAACGAAAATCATGCACGGCGGTGGATGATGCCAGACTCCCGCCGCCGGTGCCATGGCGAAGTCATCCCGGAGCCACCCGAGTTCGGAGCCTTTAGGTCCGCGACCGCAACTCAGCCCACCAGCTCACGCTCAATTTCCTCGAGCGATTTCCCCTTCGTTTCGGGAACCCAGACACGCACGAAGACAAATCCCACGGCGCAGATTGTCGCGTAAATCCAGAAGGTGTTCCCGGTCCCGATCCCGCGCTCCAGGATGGGGAACGTGTAGGTGAGCACGAAGCACGCGATCCACAACGCGGACACCGCCACCGAAATCGCCGTTCCCCGAATCCGATTGGGGAAGATCTCCGAAATGAGCACCCAGGTCACGGGCGCGAGCGACATGCCGTAACACCCGATCGCCGCCAGGGCAAAGACCAGCACCAGCACGCCCTTGAGCTGCATCGCATAGGCGAGCCCGATCAACAGGTGCGACACCGCGATCCCGGCGCAGCCGAACAGCATCAGGCTCCGCCGCCCCCAGTGGTCCACCGTGCCCAGTGCCAGGAACGTGAAAAGCATGTTCACCACGCCCGTGATCACGATGAACATCAGGATCGTGCTCACGCCGAAGCCGGCATTCTTGAAGATGTTCTCGGCGTAATTGAACAGGACGTTGATGCCGCTCCACTGCTGCAGGACTGCCAGCGCGCAACCGATCAGGAGAATCTTCATCAGCCGCGGCTCCAGCAGATCACGCAACCGGACCCGTGCCACCTCCTCCGCCGCAATCGTCTGGCGAATCTGGTCCGTCTCGACGTCGGCGTAGGCCTCGCCGCCGATGCGTGCCAGCACGCGGTGGGCGAGGTCGTTCTGGCCGTTCTTCACCAGCCAACGCGGACTCTCCGGGACCAGCAATGCCAGCCCGAAGAACAACGCCGACGGCACGGCGACCAGGGTGAACATCCACCGCCAGGCATAATGCCCGTTCCAGGAGTTGGCGATCATCAGCGGCGTGGCGTCCTCGGGCACCTTCTCCGCGATCACCATGTTCAACAACTGGGCGGCCAGGATGCCAAACACGATGGTTAGCTGATTCAGCGTCACCAACCGCCCGCGCATGTGAGCCGGCGCGATCTCGGCGATGTAAAGCGGCGAGAGATTCGAAGCCATGCCGATGGCCACCCCGCCCAGCATGCGCCAGACGATGAACCCGTTGAAGGTCGAGGCCCAGCCCGTGAGGATGGAAGAGGCGCCGAAGATGAACGCCGACAGAATCAGCAGACGCTTGCGCCCGAACTTGTCGCTCATCCCGCCCGCCACGAGCGAGCCGGCCAGACAACCAAGCAATGCGCAACTGTTGGCCCACCCGCTCAGCGCCGCCTCGGTGTTGAGGCCCAGCAGCCGCGCCAGCCCGCTCCGGTCCCATTGCCGGGCGATTTCGGCAAGATTGAAGAACGGCTCGAAGAACGGTTTCGCGCCGCCGATCACCACCCAGTCCCAGCCAAACAGCAATCCGCCCAGCGCTGCGATCACGGCGATGAGCCAGATGTACCGGAGGTTGTACGCCGTCCCGGGGCCTGCCGGCTCCGCCGTCACGCGTGTGGTCATGCGTCGAGGATGGCTGAAACGTCCCCCGGACTCAACGATGCGCCGGCTCGGCTGCCACCAACTCGAACTCCGCCACCGAGGCCCAGGGGCCGCGCGCGTAGCCCGATAGCGCCACGAGCTTCAGACCTCGCGCCTTGACCGGCCGGTCGAATGCCACGCGCTTGAAGGCCGCCCCGTCCGCGAGAGTTCCCGCGGCCACCGGCCCTTCCCAGGTGGCGCCGTCGGAACTGACCTCGACCCGGTACTCACGAATCCAGCCATGGTTCTGCCCGTCCTGCCGGGGAAGTAGGCGCAGGCCGGAGACCTCGAGCGGTTCGGCCCACTGGACCACCAACTCATGAGGGAATCCCAGAGGCGGCTCGCCCCACGCCGTGTGCCACATCGTCCGCGGATTTCCGTCGATCGCCATCGCCGCTTCGTAGCCCGGCTGCTCACTGCTCCCGTGCGCCCGAGCCTTGAGCCGCGTCATCGCTCCCGGGGCTGCCGCCAGGGTGCGAACTTGCTCAACCGAGGCCTCAACGGCGGGCTGAAACCGGTCTCCGGCAAGGTAATCAAACAAGCTCCGGCGAAACTGGCGGCGAACCGGGTCGGTCTCGAGGCCGTTTTCCAGATCGAGGCTGCAGACGGCCAGGCGGCCCTTCCCCACCCTGCACTCGACGACCAGCCCGAGCTTTCGATTGGTCACCCAGTCGTCGATGACCTGGACGACCGGGCGCGCCTGACCAGGCAGTCCATCCAGAATCATCGCGCCCGCGCGGTGGATGAGATACCACCACTGCCAGTTGCTGTGGGCATCGGTGGGGAAGCTCGCGAACAGCGGGTGCTTCGGGTCGCAGAGGATCCCGAGCGTGTGCGGCGCCTGCCCGCCCGTCCAGGCCGTGTTCCAGAAGATGCTCGAAAAGCCGAGCGCCACGCGGCCGCGCTGCGGGTCGGGAGCCACACGGTCGGGCGCGAGCAGCCAGAGGACCTTGCCGCCCCCCTCCAAGACGGACACGGCGGACTCATCCAGATCGCGAACGAGTGTGATGCCGGTCGGGAGGTCGGCCGTGACCCGAGCGGGATACACCCAGATGTCCCAGTCGTTCTCGACCGGCTCAGTCACCCTGGACCTTCCATCGAGGGTAGGGCGCGCAGTCCCTTGCGCGCCGGATTCAGCCCGCGGTCCGCGTGCGCTCCCCGTCAATGAAACCACCATCCGGTAGCGCGCCGGGGCGGGAAGACTGCTGAGGTCGCAGTTCAACCGCCCGAGCGAGGTGCCGTTGCCGACCGGCACGTCTCTGGCTCCGAGCTGGCCCTCGATTCGCACCTGACCGTCGTCGCCGACCAGCTTGAAGCTGGAGGTGACCCCGGTCAGTGGGGCAGGCCCAAAGTGAGCGACTTCGAGGTCGGCGCTCAGGGTTTCATCGGCGGTAAACACCCGCTTCGGAAGCCGCGCCAGCGGGACGGTGGCATCGCAGAACCGGCTGAACTCCGCCGGCGTCACGTAGCCTTTCTCCTCCCAGAACGGATCCAGCACGCCGACGAGCGCCGTCCCCTGGCCGGGGAAATCATGCAGGTCCAGCAATTGAAAGCCCGCCATGCCCGGCGTCCGGAGCGCCGACTCGATATCTTCCTTGTAGCAGAGCGCCTGCAGCTTGCCGGACGCGAACAGGAAATCCCGGGCCTGATCTAACATGCCCTGGGCGGCAAGAGATTCGCGGAAGATTTCAAAGTTCCGTGGCTTGAGGTAGCCGGTGTACTTGGGGATCTCGTCGAAGTTCGGGTAGACGCACCACTGACCAATCTCGTGGCTCACGACCGGCAGTTGGCGCGCAGCGATGTAGGCGCGGTAGTCGGTGGTGGTCTCCGGTGGCCTACCGTTGATGCGCGAAGCGAGCCCCTGCCCCCAGCCCTGGATGCGCGGGTCCGGGGTGACATGGAACTGGTTCTCGGGAATCTGCGGCCACCCGGCTCCGCTCGAGTACAGCCGGCGCGGGTCCTTTGCTTTCCAATGCGCCACCCACTGCTTCAGGTAAGCGACGTGCTTGTCGCCCCCCGGTTCGTTGCCCGCGAGCATCATCACAAACGAAGGGTGGTTCCCGTAGTACTTCAGGATCCGGCCCGCTTCACGATATAGCCACTCGTCGACGGGCTTGCCGTCGCCCAGGGTCGTGGACTGGTTGGGCCAGGTGCCGCACTCGACATGGAGGTACAGGCCCAGTTCGTCGGCCGCGGCGAACGCCGCCTCGGGCGGACAATGCGAGTGGAACCGCAGGTTATTAAGGCCATGCGCCTTCGCCGCCCGGATCACTTTGCGCCAGGATTCCACGTCCGTGGGCGGATGCCCTGTTTTCGGGAAGATCGAGCATTCCAGCGTACCTCGCAGGAAGGTGCGGCGGCCGTTGACGGTGAACTGCGTCCCTTCGGTGGCCAGGTCGCGAAAGCCAAAGGCGACAACCGCCGCGTCGGTGACGGCCTGGTGTCCCTCGATCCACGCCAGCGCGTAATAGCGCTGCGGATTGAACTCATCCCAGGGCCTCACGGAATCCAGCCGCCACTCGCAGACGAATGCGCCGCCTTCGGGTCCCCAGGTCACAGGAGTCCGGGCCATGGGTGGAGGCATCAACGTGCCGCGCTCGACGGATTCATCCACGCGCACGAGCACTGTTCCCTGGCCGGCAACACCCGAGGCATTTCCGAGGCGGCCGCTCATTCGCACTTTGCCGGTTGCCCGCTCGGCGTGGATGACGAGGTCGTCGATCCACACGGGCGGGGTGGCTCGGAGTTCAATGCGGCCCACGATGCCGTTCCAATTGCCCTGGGTATGGTCGCTGATGCTGTGTGAGTTCTCGCCAATGTCCATGACCATGCGATTGTCGACCCGGATCGTGAGGCGGTGCTTTCCCGCCGGCAGATCGACGCCAAGCTGGTGTTCGTGGGGCGTCGAAAGGCTGTCGTTCGAGCCGAGAAACCGGTCGTCGAGCCAGACGCGGGTTTCCCAGTGAGGCCGTTCGAGAAACAGCACCACCCGCTTGTCCCGCCAGGCCTGGGGGATCTCGACCTCGCGCTGGTACCAGGCCACGCCGGCGTAATACGTCTCCGGCTGGAGCCAGAACGGCACCTTCACATTCCCCGGCTCGCGGTAGCGCGCAAACTCAGGCGCCGTGAAAAACGAACGATCCACGATGCCGCCGATCCATTTTGTGTCGACGGTTACGGGATCACCGAGGCCGTGGGCAGGCAGCGACCCCGGGAGTTCAATCCGGTCGGAGAATTCACGTTCGAACCAGCGTTCCTCGACCCCGCGGTCCTCCCGATCGAGCGTCAGCCGCCACGGCCCCTGCAACGATCGAATCGTCGCGGGCCTGGAGTCGCCCACCGCTGTCGCCGGACCTTGGGCCACGCCAAAAACCTGAATGAGGATCCATGCCGAGGCGAAAAGCGCCGCCCGGCGCACGCGCGGGGAAAGGCCAGAGGTCATGGCGGAACTCTGCCTGGTTCCGGTCCGCGCGTGAATCCCGGATTTCGCACCCGCCGGCAGGACCGTTTGACGCGCGCGCCCCGGAGGCCCAGTCTCCGAAGCGTGCGACGGATGATTGCCCTTTGGTGCTTCGCGCCACTCGCCTGCGGAGCCAATCTCGATGAGTTCATCACGGACGCCGGAGCCCGGCATGGCGAAGCCGGGAAACGCGCCGCCGAGTTCCTGGTCCAACACATGCCGCCCGCCGACCGGGAGACGCTGTCCAGGAAGTTCCTCAACACCAATCTCGACCTGGCCCTCCAGGCTCGCGCCGAATTCGCCTGGGCCAGCCAGGTTCCCGAAGCGCTCTTTCTGAACGACGTGCTGCCCTATGCTGTCTTCGACGAACCCCGCGATCCATGGCGGCCCGAGCTTTACGAGATCGCTCGTGAGCTGGTGAAGGACGCCCCCTCGGCCACGGAGGCAGCTCAAGCCCTCAATCGCGAACTCTTCAACCGCATCCAGGTCCACTACAACACCGGACGCAAGCGCCCCAACCAGAGCTACGCGGAGTCCAAAGCGTCCGGCAAGGCGACGTGCACCGGGCTCGCAATCATCCTCGTGGAATCCTGCCGGGCGGTGGGGATTCCAGCCCGCGCGGTCGGGACGCCTCTCTGGGCCAACCAGCGCGGCAATCACACCTGGGTGGAGATCTGGGACGGAGACTGGCACTTCACCGGCGCGGATGAGTACGACGCGGCGGGACTGAATCGCGGCTGGTTCGTCGGCGACGCCGCACAGGCCAAAGCCGACGTGCCCCGAAACGCGATTTACGCCACCTCGTGGGAACGCCAAGGGCTCACGTTCCCCATGGTCTGGTCCCGCCGCAGCGACGCGGTAGCTGCCGTTAACGTGACGGCACGTTACGCGAAGGCGCCCCCGGAATCCGCGGAGCCGGATGCGCGACTTGGCGTCAGGCTCTGGGATCAACGGGGGGGAACGCGGCTCGTGGCCGAGGTCATCGCCCTGGACGACTCCGGCGGCGAGTGCGCGCGCGCCACAACGAAGGCAGGCACCGCGGACCTAAACGACCTGGGCCGCGTGGCGCTGAAGCCCGGAACCCAAGGCCGGCTACGGTTCGTTGTGGGAGCCGAAAAACGCGAGCTCGTCTACGGTCCCCTCGCTCCAGGCGACGGGACGATCGACGCCTTCTGGGCCGAGCTGACGCCGACTTCGGATGCTCTCGTGGGACTCCGCGCCTGGCTGGCTCAACCGCGAGCGGAACGCTCTCCGGATGCACCTGCGCTGAAGGCACGGTTGACGCGAGCCGAGGCCGAGGCGGCTCTCGAACTCCTCGCTGCGGACCGCGTGGCCGCACTCGTCGCCGAGCGCCGCGAGGAGATGGAGGCGAAGTCACTGGTGCTTGGCGACAAGACGCTCCGTTGGGAGGAACGCGTCTTTGGGGAGGCGGAGCCGGGCAAGCGCAGCCTTTGGATCTCGATGCACGGCGGCGGCAACGCCCCGGCGGCCGTCAACGACCGCCAGTGGCGCAACCAGGCGCGGCTCTATGAACCCGCCGAGGGAATCTACGTCGCGCCGCGCGCACCGACCGACACCTGGAACCTGTGGCACGAAAGCCACATCGACCCGCTCTTCCAACGGCTCATCGAGGACCACGTGGCCCTGCGGGGGGTCGATCCCGACCGGGTCTATCTGCTCGGATACTCCGCAGGCGGTGACGGCGTGTGGCAACTCGCACCCCGCATGGCGGACCGGTTCGCCGCCGCCGCGATGATGGCGGGGCACCCGAATGAAGCCTCGTTGCTGGGGCTTCGGAATCTGCCCTTCGCCCTCTTCGTGGGCGCCAACGACGCGGCGTACAACCGCAACCGGGTGGTCGCTGAAAAAGCGGCCGATCTCGATGAACTCGCTCGAAACGACCCGCCAGGCTACGTCCACATGGCCCGAGTCTACGAAGGCACTGGACATTGGATGAACCGGCAGGACGCCGAGGCGCTGCCGTGGATGGCCGAATTCCGACGCAAGCCATGGCCCGACCGCGTCGTCTGGCAGCAGGACGATGTCGTCCACCGTCGGTTCTACTGGCTGCAAGTGGACCGCGACGTCCCGATCAAGGACCGGGCGAAGCTCTGCGCCACGCTGAAGGACCGGACCATCGAACTCGAAGGGGACCTCCCACCCCGGCTCACGCTGCGACTTTCGGACAAGCTGCTGGACCTGGACCAGCCCTTGAGGGTGCTCTTTCAAGGGCGCGAACTTTACTCCGGAACCGTGTCGCGCACCGCGGCCGCCATGGTCGCGTCCCTGGCGGAGCGTGCCGACAGTGCCTCTGCCGCCACGGCGCTGCTCGACGTGGGAATCGCTCCCGAACCCGGCGCCGGGTCCCCGTAAGCAAGCCTGTTCCGAGACGCAGCCGGGCGCAAAGCCGTTCAGCCCGCGTCGTTCCCGAATCGAGAAGGCTGGTCCATGGCAACGCGCCGGACCGGGTAAACTTCCCCCTTGCGCTCCGGGGGTCGGTTGTTACCGTGCCTTCTCTTTCGCGCTGGAAGCCCGCGGGCAGCCGGCGCGCTGTTTGTTTGGCGACCGGCACCACCTGACCCGTGAAAGTATTCAGCGGCACCTCGAATCGCCCCCTGGCCGAGGCCATTTGCCAGGCCATCGGCATCCCGCTCGGCAAATGCACGGTGAGCCAATTCCCCGACAGCGAGACGTTCGTCAAGATCGACGAGAACGTGCGGGGCGAGGACACGTTCGTCGTGCAATCCACGAGCCCGCCCACGAATCATCATCTGATGGAGCTGTTCATCATGATCGATGCGCTGCGCCGTGCCAGCGCCAAGCGGATTACGGCGGTGCTGCCCTTCTACGGCTACGCCCGCCAGGATCGCAAGGACCAGCCGCGGGTGCCGATCACGGCCAAGCTCGTGGCGAACCTGCTGGTGGCGGCCGGCACCAGTCGCGTGTTGACGGTCGACCTTCACGCGCAGCAAATCCAAGGCTTCTTCGACATCCCGGTCGACCACCTCTACGCCGCGCCCGTGATCTTCGACTACCTCAAGCGGCGGCAGCTTCCGGACCTGGTCGTGGTGAGCCCGGATGTCGGCGGCCTGAAAATGGCGCATGCCTATTCGCAGGTGCTGGGCACCAGCCTCGCGATCGTCGCCAAGCGCCGCAAAAGCGCGACCGAGGTGGAGCACGAAACCGTCATCGGCGAGGTGCGTGGCCGCAACATCCTGATGGTGGATGACCTCACCGAAACCGCCGGCACGCTGACGTCGGCGGCCAAGCTCCTCAAGCGGCGCGGGGCACGGAACGTCCTCGCCTGCGTGTCGCACGCCGTCCTGACCGAACTGGGAATCCAGCGGCTGTGCAAATCGAATATTGACGAACTGATCACGACTGATACGGTTGCCCGCCCTGCGATCCGCGGCGTGAATCTGACCACGCTGTCGGTCGCGGGATTGCTGGGCGAGGCGATCAAGCGAATCCACACGAATTCGTCGGTCACTTCGCTCTTCGAGTTCAAGGGCGGACGGCCCGAGTGAGCCGGCCCCCAGGTGGCTGGCTGATCGCGACATGAAATCTGTGCCTCTGACGGTGTTTTCGCGGAATGCAGTGCGTCGTTCCGCCGTGAAGAAGCTTCGGGCCGGTGCCCGCATCCCCGCCGTGATCTACGGCCGGCGGCGGCAGCCCCAAAATCTGGAGCTGAAACTCGAAGAACTCGAGAACCTCGTCGGCCACTCGGCCTCGGAGAATATCCTGGTCGACCTCACGGTCGAAGGCGATACCGAGCCCAAGCGGCTGGCGCTGGTGCAGGAAGTCCAGCACCACCCCCTCAGCGGCGATATTCTCCACGTCGACTTCCACGAGGTCGCCGAGGACGAGCGCGTGGTGATCACGGTGCCGGTGGAAACCACCGGGGAAGCCCTGGGCGTCAAGAGCGGCGGCATTCTCGAGATCATCCTTTTCAAGTTGAAGGTCCGCGCGCTTCCCAAGGACCTGCCCGAGGTCATCCGCCTGGACGTCAGTCACCTCGAGATCGGCAAGGCCATTCACATCGGCGAAATCGCCCCGCCTGCGGGCGTTGAGATCCTGGGCGAGAAGCACATCTCCGTCGTAGCCGTCGCCGCCCCGGTGACCGAAGAGGAAGAGAAGGCGGCCGAGGCCGCCGCTGCCGAGGGCACTGCGGGTGAACCCGAGGTCCTCAAGGAAAAGAAGGCCGAGGAAGGTGCCGAAGGCGCCCCCGCCAAGGGAGAGAAAGGCGACAAGGCCGAGAAGGCCGAAAAGGGCGACAAGGCCGAGAAAACGGAAAAGCCCGAGAAAGCCGAGAAACCCGAGAAGGGCGGCAAGAAGTAGGCCGGCCTGCCGAACGGGTTCCGGCGCCATTGGAGTGCCGTGGCTCTACCCGGGGTGGACCCCGCATATCTCATCGTCGGGTTGGGAAATCCCGGCAGGGAATACGCCCGAACGCGGCACAATGCGGGTTTCATGCTCACGGAGCGGCTGGCGGTGCGCTGGCGTTGCGGCTGGGGCGAAGAACGGTCTTTCTCCGCGCGACTTGCCCGGGGGTCGTTCGGGGGAAGGGTTTGCTGGTTGTGTCAGCCGCTGACGTATATGAATCTGAGCGGCGAAGCGGTGCGGGCGGTGATGGACTACTACCGGCTGGAGTCAGACCGGTTGCTGGTGGCAGTGGATGATGCGGACCTGCCGCTGGGAACGTTGCGGCTGCGGCCGGACGGGAGCAGCGGCGGTCACCACGGATTGGAATCCGTCGAGCAGCACCTTGGCACCCGCCAGTACGCCCGGCTCCGGCTCGGGATCGGGCGTCGCGAGCCCGACGGGCGGCAGATCACCGGGCATGTGCTCGGCAACTTCAGCGCGGACGACGCCTCGCTGTTCGACCGGGTGCTCGAGCGGGCCGGGGACGCGGCGGAGTGCTGGATGCAGCTTGGAACGGTGCAGGCGATGAACCGATTTAACGGGGCGGTGACGCCCCCGGAAACGAAACAAGAAACGTGAAACGCTACGAAGGTCTGTTTATTCTGAACACGGCGGGCAAGGACGAGACGGTCCCCGCGCTCCTCGAGAAGATCGCCGCCGAGATCACTGCCGTGGGCGGCAAGATCGAGACGACCCAGAAGATGGACAAGCGGCAGTTCGCCCGCACGGCCGACAAGAAGCTCAGCTCCGGCTTCTACGCCAACATCATCTTCGCGGCCCCCCCGACCGCCATCGATGCGTTGCGCTCCCGGTTCAGCCTGAATGCCGACGTCTTCCGCGTCCAATTCACCGAGGCCCCGGCCGTCGCGCCCGTCCCCGCCGCTCCTACCGCGTAGTCCCCATGCCGAGCTTCAACAAGGTCATTCTCGCGGGCAACCTGACGCGCGATCCCGAGCTGCGTTACACGCCCAAGGGCACCGCCATCGCGCGCCTGGGACTCGCCCTCAACCGGACCTATACGACCGAGACCGGCGAGAAGAAGGAAGAAGTGACCTTCGTGGACGTCGATGCTTTTGGACGTCAGGCCGAGGTGATCGCCCAGTACATGCGGAAAGGCCGCCCCATCCTCATCGAAGGCCGGCTCCGTCTGGACCAGTGGGAGGACAAGAACACCCACCAGAAGCAAAGCAAGCTGAAGATCGTGCTCGAGTCGTTCAGTTTCCTGGATTCGCGCGGATCCGACAGTCCCACGATGGGCGGTCCCGCGGAACCCTCGCCCCGGGCCACGCCCGTCGCCGCGTCCGTACCGCCGCCTACCGGGCCTGCCGCCGCGGCCGAGCCCGAAGTTCCTCCCCACGAGGAGGACGACGTTCCTTTCTGATCCCACTCTGTCGACCGCCACCCGTAGTCAACATCAACGCTTTTCCCTATGCCAAAGACCGAAGTCATCCTCGTGCAGAACATCGTCGGCCTGGGTGCTGAATCCGACCAGGTCAAGGTGGCCGCCGGATACGCGCGCAACTACTTGCTGCCCCGCCGGCTCGCCATTCCGCTCAATGCCTCCAACAAAAAGCAGCTCGAAGCCCTCCGGAAGCGCCGTGCCGAGCGCGAAGCGGCGGATTTGAACGCCATGACCGAGTTGGCCGCCTCGATCGGCAAGCTCCTGCTCAAGGTGTTCGTCAAGACGGGCGATGACGGCAAAATGTTCGGTGCCGTGACCGCGGGAACCATCGTGGACGAGCTGAAGAACCAGTTCGCGATCGCGCTCGAGAAGAAGAAGATCCACCTGGACCAGCCCATTCGCACCCTGGGCGAGCACGAAGTCGAGATGCGGTTGCACCCCGACGTCAACGCCAAGCTGAAGGTGTTGGTCGAAAGCACGACGCCCCCCGCGCCGGTGCTGCCCGAACCGGCAGAAGGCGCCCGGACCGAGCCTCGGGGCCGGCGCGGTGACCGGTACTTCGGCAAGTACGGCCAGGCCCGCGCGGCTGCCGAGAATGCCGCGGCCACCGATACCGCCAAGCCCGCCACCGTTGGGAAGGCCGCCCCGGCCCCGGCCAAGACCGGCAAGCCCACAGGCGAGCGCAAGGAAAAGGCGAAATAGCCGGGGGCCAGGGTTCCCACACCGGCCGCCCGTGGAGCGGCTGGCTGGAGATGGTTTTGTCAGAAGCGGCTCGGATAGCGGGCCGCTTCTTGCTTTTTGTCCAGCCGAGAGGTCTCCCGCCCGGAGGATCCGGGGCCGCTGCCCCGGCATGGGGGTGAAAGACGCGTGACAATCCACGGACGGAGGGCAATTTGGCTCGATGACGACATGCTCAATTCCGAGTTCGTGCCGGAAGTTGTCCAGGAACCCTTCCCGGGGAGCGCGGCACTTCGTTCTGGCCCTGCTCGTGTTCAGCCTGCCGGCTGCCGCGATCGCTCAGGGGGCCGAGGGTACCCCGCTTACGGCGCCAGGATTGGAGATCACTCTGCGCGGTCTGCGCACCGCACGGACCGACGTCGAACGGCTTGAATCCGCAAGGGTGCTCCTCTCGCGGCAGCGCGTTTCCAGCCTGCAGGTGAAGGCGATGGCGCAAACGATCGGGAATGAAGACCTGCGCCTGGAGTTTGCCGCCAGCGCGTTTCCCAACACGGTTGACCCCGAGAATTTCTACGAGGTCTACGACGCGTTTCAGACCTTCTCGAAAGTCTTCCGGCTCCACGATCGGCTCACCGGACGGGCCGCGGGTCCGGGGATGCCACCGGTGACGGCTCCCGTGGCGCTGAGCGCGGAGGATTTCGGCCAACTCCTGCGGACCGTGCAGTCGGAAGCCTTTGACAACACCAAGCTCGCCACGGCGCGCCAGTTGGTGGTCAGCGCTCGGGGCCGCCTCTCATCCCGTCAGGTCAGCGAACTGCTCCGGACGTTCGCCTTCGAGGACGGTCGGCTTGAACTCGCCAAGGTCGCCTTCGACTCGGTTTACGATCCTTGGAATTACGCCGTCGTGTACGACACGTTCACATTCCCCAAGACCAGGGAACTGCTGGCGCAGTACCTGCAGGCGCATTCCCGCCCGGCCGCAACGCCGCCACGGCCGCGATAGCAGCCTTTATTGGAGAAGTCGGATGACCAGCAACCGCCGCGCCTCGTCCCGCTGGTTCGGGACCTCAATGCGTCGTGGAGTTCATAGCCGCTGCGATCGCGGAGCGGTTGCGGTCCCGGAGGCGCTGGCTCATGGGAGGCGACCTGTGCCTTTTGGACCTGCTCAGTGGCCAGGAACCAAAAAGCGCCGCTAAAGCGGACGCACTCCAAACGCTGCGCGCCGCTCCAAGGCACGTCCGCAGTCGCGAAGCGCCTGGAGTGCGGCGATTCATCGCCGCTTTTCGAGCAGGTTCATGGTGAGGAGCGCGGGCTTCAGCCCGCAGGGACGTCCCCAACCCGGCGCGGGTTCCTGCGGACTGAAGTCCGCGCTCCGGGGACGGTTCATGAAGAGCGGTCGAGGCGCTTCAGGGTTGGTGCTCGCGGGCATAGCGAGCCATGGCGTCCAGGTTCGCCAGGGGCGTCCCGCGCGGCACCTCACAACCGGCGCCCACGATGTAACGTGCTCCGGCCTGGCCATGGCACTCCGCCAGGGCCTTCGTGATCTGATCGGGGCTTCCGTCCTTAAGGACTTTCACGGGGTTGATGTTACCGAGCAGCACCTGCTGGGGACCCATCGCGCTGCGACCCTCCGCCAGTGACGAAGGGTAGTCGAGGTCCACAATCTCGCAGCCCAGACGCCCCATCCCGCCGAGGATCCGCCGTGTGTTGCCGCAGATGTGCAGGCGCACCTTGGTACCCAGGGCGTGCAAGCCATCCACCAACTTCTTCTCGTAGGGCCAGACGAATTCCTCGTAGATCTCGGGACCCACAAGAGAGGCCGCGGCGTCGCCCACCCCCATGATGTCGATGCCGGCTTCCACCTGGGCTTTCGCGAAGCGCAATTCCATCTCCACCACAAGGGCGAAGAGATCCCGGACGAACCCCGGGTCGTCGTAGAAATCCATCATCAGCGTGTTGATGCCCCGCAGGTCGGCTGCCTCGGCGCATGGTCCCTCGACCCAGCCTTCCACGAGCTTCTCGCCGGCGGTCCGCTGCCTGAGCAGGGCCACACCCTGCACGCGGTCGGTCATCCGTCCCCCGCCCAGCGGATCCGGGATTTTGAGTCGCGCCAGATCCCCCTTGTCCGTAAGGCGCGCCTCTGTTTCGACAATGGCAGGAGGCTGGTTCTCGAAGAACTCCACCTTCGCCCCGCAATCGAAAGCCTCGCGGGCCGGATCGGAGATGACGGACACGTAATCGAAGTCGAACTCCTCGGCCACGCGCAGCTGGGCTTCGGCGAGCACGCGATGATCGCGGGCATAATCGCCGTACATGCGGCCGATCCGGTCCCCGGCGAACATCATGGTGATGGGCATCAGGGGCAGACGGTCCACCGGCAGGCCGGCCAGGTGAGCCAGCACGCGCTCGCGTCCCTTCATGGTTGTCATGGGCACAGCCAAGCGGTGCCCCCGACGGGCGTCGTTGACTGGAGTCAAGGCGGGCCAACCACCCGGGAACGAACGGACACTTGACACAAAACTACTTTGGTAGTACTATCTGAGGCGTCGAACACATGACCCCGCTATGAGCCCACCCGTCCTCCATCGACTCGGCGATCTCCAGCTCCAAATCATGAAAGCCCTCTGGTCCCGGGGCGAGGCCTCCGTCGCCGAGGTCCACGTCGACCTCGGACGGGAGGAACGCTTCGCGTACACCACCGTCGCCACGATGCTCCGCAAGATGGAAGGCCGCGGCCTCGTCACCCACCGCGCCGACGGCCGAACGTTCATCTACGCCCCGGCCGTGGCCGAGGCCCAGGTGAGCCGCGGGATGGCCGATCACGTGCTGGACCGCCTGTTCGAAGGCCGAGTCGCGGACATGGTCAGTCACCTTCTGACTTCGCGCGAGGTCAGCCCGGAGGAGTTGAACCAGATCGAAAAACTCATTGCCGCCCACCGGCGCCGCTCATGAACTCGTTTCCCGACACCCTCTTCTGGTTGCGCACGCTCGGCGTTCCCAGCCTCCAGACGCTGCTTCTGCTCGCCCTGGCGGGCTTGCTCGCGCGACATCTTCGATCGGCTCGAGCGCAACGGGCGGTGTGGCTGGCCACGTTTGCGGCCACGGTGCTCCTCTTCGCCGGCAGCTTTGCGGGCGCCGATCAAAGGCTGGCGGACTGCTTCCGAACGCCGCCCGTCGCCACCCGCGTCATCCGCGTCCAAGGCAACCTGCCACCCACGAATCCGTTCCCCGGGTTGACAGCGGACACGTCGCTGACGGCGCCACGCGTGCGCGAACCGGGACGCTCAACGCCGGCCATTTCCCGACCCGACCCTGGGAAGGCGAATTGGTGGCCGGCCTGGGTCTGGCTCGCCGGGGTGCTTGTTGTCGCGGGGTGGCGGCTGGTTCTCAGCGCCATGTTCCAGGTCTGGTGGCGTCGTCGCGCTCGCCCGAGCGCGGCCGCGGAGCAAGCCCACGTCAACCGTCTGGCAGCGCAACTGGGTCTCAGGTGCAAGGTACGCGTCGTCGAGATTCCCCATCTCCTGACGCCGATCGCGTTCGGCCTGTTCCGGCCACGGATCGGCTTGCCGGCAGGGTTCGGGGTGGACCACCAGCCCCATGAACGGGACGCCATGCTGGCGCATGAACTCGCCCACCTTGCCGCGCGCGACCCACTTTGGCTGGCATTCGCGAGTGCGGTCTGCGGTGCGCTCTGGTGGCTGCCGCCGGTGTGGTGGGGGCGCCGGCAATTGCGGTCGGCATGCGAAGCGGCGGCCGACGAGGCGAGCGTGGTGATCCAGGATGGGCCGGCGGTGCTGGCGCGTTGCCTGGTTTCCCTGGCCACGCGGCTGCCGCGACGGCGGGCTTTCGCGCTGTTGGGCATGGCGGGGTTTCGTTCGGATCTGGGAAGGCGAGTCGAGCGGCTGTTGACGTTGAGCCGGTCGGGACTTTCACCATCCTTGAAAGGAAAGTGGCTGGCGCTCGGATCGCTGGCAGCCCTGGCAGTGGCGGCCGTCGGGCTGGCGTCGTCCGCATGGGCGTTGCCGAATCAACCCGAAGCTCAGCCTCCCCTCCTCGCTCTGGCAAGACAGGCGTGGGCTGCAGCCGTTGCGCCGGACTTCGACGCCTCACCGACTCCTGCAGCCACCGCAACACCGGCAACCACCACCGCACCCGCAGCTCGGGAGTCGACGCCGGAAGCCGCCGCTTCAACATCCGGTACCATCGCGAACGCCGGCTCCGCGGCCGATGGTCGAGGCACGAACTGGATGATCTTGGACGTGCAGTTCCAGGACGCACCCTCCACGAACGCGGAACGCCAGACCCGCCTCTGCATGGACGCACTCACCCGACGGCTCTACGCGACCCGGCAATTCAGTTCCGTACGTTGCGATCCTGCGGAAGGAGGGATCAAGGTCCAGCTCCAGCTCAAGCAAGGCGCGTCGCTCCCCACGCTGTTCGCCGGACTGAACGGCGAAGCCGGGCCCGACCCGACGGGTGGACTCCGCTCGTTGGTGGAGCGCCGGGGTGAACTCGAATTCCGACGGGTGCATCCGGAGAACGAGCGGTTGGTGGCGGCCGGCGAATGCCCGGCGGGCTTCGAGCTCCTGACGATGCCAACCCCAGGCGGGGTGTCGCCCCGGCGGTTCGTGGTCGAGAAGGGACCCGCCCTGGGGCTGACGGGAGGCCACATTGAAAAGGCGGAGGCGATTCAGGACCCGGTCAGCTCGGACTGGCGTGTCAGCGTCGGCTTCGATGACGAAGGCCGCGAGCTGTTTGCCGCGCTCACGGGCGCCATGGTGAACCAGATGCTGGCGGTTGTCGTGGATGGTGAACTCCTCATGGCCCCGACGGTTCGTCAGGCGATTACGGGCGGCCGCTGCGAGATCTCCGGACGATTCACGGAGTCCGAGGCCGGACGACTGGCGGCGATGCTGCAGCATCCCTTGCCCGTGACGCTGCGTCTGAACGGACTGGTGCAGCCGGTCGACACCGTCAATCCGAAGCAGGCATCCGAGGGCGCGGTTTTCTCCGTCAACGCCGTCGGCTATGTCAATTTCACGCCCGCAGGTCCTGCCGGCACGGCCGGCCCGCCGGCGGGCCCGGGTTCGGAAACGCGCTCGGATCCGATCGGACGAACCGGCACCGCCACAAATACAGCGGCGATTCTCGTCCAGGACGCCCGGCTCCTGTTCGAAATGGGCAAGCTGGAAGAGGCGAAGCGCAAACTGGAGGAAGCCCTCCGCACGCAGCCAGACCACCAGGCCGCACGACATTACCTGGGGCTCGTCCTCGAGGCTGAAGGGCGCAAGTCGCGAACCCTGGCCCCGGCGTCGGATGTTCCCTCGACCCCCCAACCCGGCACCGTCGTTGTCGACCCGGTGACCGGCCAACCCACGGCGTCGGCTGCCAACACGGCCGCCCAGGCACTCTCCACCCGCACCTACCGGGTCAGCCCGACCCTGTTGACGCAGAGTCTGGGAAGCCTCCTGGGCACGCCCGCCACGAACACCTCCGCCGTTGACGCCCTGCGCCGGCTGTTCACTTCGGCGGGTGTGCAACTCGGCACGTCGAACGTGCTGGCGTCCGCAAGTTCCCCCGCGAATGCCTTCCAAGGAACATCAGGACGGGCGCTCCTTTTCAACGATCGCACCGGAACGCTGCTCGTCCGGGCCACGCTGACGGATCACGACGCGATCGAGTCGGTGCTGCAGATTCTCAATGAATCACCCCCCCAGGTCACGATCGAGGCGAAGTTCGTCGAGATCACCCAGGAAGATTCCAAGGCCCTCGGGTTCGACTGGTTCCTGGGGAATGTCCAGACGCCCGGTGCGTCGAATGCGCCCAACGCGGGAGACGCGGGACCGCCGGCGGGCGGCGTGTTCCCCGGCGCTTCAAGTGGCACCGCGGTTCCGACGAGCGAGCAGGGCACCCATGCCATCGCCACGCTCACCGGGATCCTCAGCGACCCGCAGTTTCGAACCGTCGTCAGTGCGTTGAACGCTGCCGGAACCAATGCGCCCGCGCCGGTCGATCTGCGCGGTGATCAACTCGACTGGCCGGGACGCTCGGCAACCAATGCCGGCAACATCCGGATCTCGGCCACGTTGGGGCCGAGGATCACCGGCATCCTCACGGATCCGCAATACCGCGTCACCTTGCGTGCGCTTGAGCAACGGGCCGGCGTGGACGTGCTTGCCGCGCCGCGGGTGACGACCGTGAGCGGACGTCAGGCCCAGATCCAGGTTGTCGACATCATGACCGTGGTGAACGGGGTGAACCCGGCCGCGCTGGTCCAACCTGGCATGCCACCCGCCACCAACAACATCCCCTTCCTGACGAGCTCGATCCCGGTCGGCCCCATCCTCGATGTCATTCCCGTTGTCGCCGCAGACGGCTATACCATCAGCCTGACCGTCATCCCGACCATCACTGAGTTCATCGGCTACGACCGCCCGGTCGAGAACAGCAGCGTCCGCGTCTGGGAGGACGGGAAAGAGAAACCAGTGGCCATGCCCCTGCCCCGGTTCCGGGTGCGCCAGATGCACACGCAAGCCCAGTTGTGGGATGGTCAGACGCTGGTCTTGGGCGGCTTCCCGGTGGAGACCACTCAAGTCACGAAGGACAAGGTCCCGGTGCTCGGGGATCTGCCTGCGGTCGGTAGTCTGTTCCGCAGTGAGTCCAAGCAGACGGCGAAGAAGAACCTGCTGGTCTTCATCACCGCGACGATCGTCGATCCCGCGGGCAACCGGGTGCATTCCGAAGCGAACACGCCCTACGATCCGAATACCGTCCCCGTGGGTGGCGGCGGCAACCGTGTGGGGCGGTAGACCCTGTGGCGATTGCTTCGCGCGCTTGGTCTGATCCTGTACCCGCAAAAAGTCCCGATCGGGACATTTTACGGATATCAGCCCGCGGTAGCGGCTCGGACACGATCGTCGGGACGCGGTCCTCTCCGGCAGGCAACCACCGTCCCGTCCGTCACAAGCGGGGGCAGCCAGGTTGGATTGGTGGGACCGCGGCCGGTCCCCGGCCGCAGCACGTCCGAACGGTTCGAGGCGGCCCTTTCTCGACCGGTCGACGGGCTACAGGTGCGACCGCGGAGCGGTCGCGGTCCACCTGCTCCACGCACCGTCCGCTGCCAGCCTGTCGCAACAAATCCTTTGCTTCCGGACGCACCCCCCGTTACCGTCACCCCCATGATTGCCGGGCGGAACCATCCGACCACGACCACTTTCTAGCGTTCACGCGAAACCGTGAACGCCAACGCCTCAGACTGCACGTCCGGGGCGTTTTTATTTCGGGGGATCAGCTTTTATGCAAGACGACCGGAAGACACTCGAACAACGCAACCAGATGTCGGAACTGGAGCGCCTGCGCCACAGTTGTGCCCACGTGATGGCCACCGCCATTCTGAGGCTCTGGCCGGACGCGCAGTTCGCCTACGGCCCTCCGGTCGACACCGGCTTTTACTACGATCTCGAGTGCACTCATCGGATCACCCCCGAGGATTTTCCGGCCATCGAGGCCGAGATGAAGAAGGAGATCAAGGCGAACCACGTCTTCGAAAAGCTGACCGTCACGCGCGAGCAGGCTATCGCTGAGGCGCAAAGCGGCCGTCTCGGCGGCCTGACCGAGCGCCCGGGCAACCCGAGCAAGTTCAAGCTCGATCTCCTCACCCAGATCCCCGAGGGCGAGCCGATCTCCTACTATCGGAACGGCGACTTCCTCGATCTCTGCGCCGGACCGCACGTGATGCGGACGGGCAACATCGGCGCGTTCAAACTGACGACGGTCGCCAGCGCGTATTACAAGGGCGACGAGAAGAACCCGCAGCTCCAGCGCATCTACGGCACCGCCTTCAAGAACAAGACCCAGCTCGACGAATGGGTGAAAATGCAGGAGGAGGCGAAGAAGCGCGATCATCGCAAGATCGGCGCCGAAATGGGGCTCTATGCCATTGACACCGAGTATGTCGGTCCCGGCATGCCGCTCTGGCTGCCCAAAGGAACGGTGCTGGTCGAGGAACTCGAGAAGCTCGCCAAGGAAACCGAGTTCGCCGCGGGCTACGTCCGGGTGCGAACGCCGCACCTGGCCAAGGAGAAGATGTACAAGACCTCCGGGCATCTTCCGTACTACGCGGAGAGCATGTTCCCGGCGATGCAGATGACACTCGATCCTGAGGATGAAGTGGCTCTCAAACGGACTTCGGTCCAACTCCCTCAGCTTAAGGCCACGCGCGAGCAGCTTGAAGCCGAAATCGCAAGACGGACCGCATTGTCACACTCTCCCGCGGAGGTGCACGAAATGGAGCAGTTGGAGGCGACACTTAGGGATCAGCGTCGCATGGAGAGCGAGTTAGCCAAATGGTCCGAGCAGATGCTAAGTGGGAACCGCTACTACCTCAAGGCGATGAACTGCCCGCACCACCACCGCATCTTCTCGGCGGAACCGCGCAGTTACCGTGATCTCCCTTTGCGCCTCGCGGAGTACGGTTGCTGCTACCGCTACGAGCAGTCGGGCGAACTGTTCGGCCTCATGCGCGTCCGGTCGCTGAACATGAACGACGCGCACATCTACTGCACGGAGGACCAGTTCGCCTCCGAGTTCCGGGCGGTGAATGACATGTACCTGAAGTATTTTCGGATTTTCGGGCTCGAGAAGTACCAGATGCGTTTCAGCACGCACGCGAAGGAGGGGCTCGGCAAGAAGTACGTTGATGAACCCGAACTCTGGCTGAAGACCGAGGACATGGTGCGCCGCGTCTTGCAGGAGAGCGGCATCAACTACGTCGAAGTGCCGAACGAGGCCGCGTTTTACGGACCCAAGATCGATGTGCAGGTCTGGAGCGCCATCGGCCGCGAGTTCACCATCGCCACCAACCAGGTCGATTTTGCCGTGCCCGCCCGGTTCGGACTCGTCTATCGGGACCGCGACAACACGGACAAGACGCCGCTGTGCATTCATCGCGCGCCGCTGGGCACGCACGAGCGTTTCATCGGTTTCCTGATCGAACACTACGCGGGTAACTTCCCGCTGTGGCTCGCGCCGGACCAGGTCCGGGTGCTGCCGGTCACCGAGGGCCAGGTCGATTACGCCCGGGGAATCGTCGACGAACTGCGCGGGCAGCAGGTCCGGGCTGAGTTCGAGTTCAGCAACGACAAGCTGATGGGGCGGATCCAGCGGGCCGAGGAAGCACGCGTTCACCACATCCTGGTGGTGGGCCAGAAGGAGCAGGACTCCGGGGCGGTGGCCCTCCGCATCCATGGCAAGGGCCAGCAGGGCGTGAAGCCCCGGGGAGAGGTGGTGGCCGACATTCTGCAGGCGATCCGCGAACGCCGAGGTTGATCCCGGCCGACCATGTAACGGGGGGTGCTGCCGAGGCCGGTGGTTGATGAGGACGGCGTCGCCTCACCCTCTAATCTGACGAAAAGCGGGGGTGAACCCCCGCACTCCATACGCTTCGCGCTCCAGGACACCTTCGGTGAAGCGAGGTTGCGCCGATCTGTGACTTACTCCGGATAAAACGCCGTCACCTCCGTCCGGCCTTCCATCCGCGGCAGCTCGACCCACTCCTTTGCCGCGTCGAAGTTCGGCCACGCCTTGCCGTTCACCTCGACGCGCGCGATCCGCTTCCCGGTCGGATGCCGGAAGCGCAACAACGCCTGCTTCGGGGCCCGACGCATCGGCGGATCCATGACCGCCGTGATCCGACCGCGGTCGGCCCTTGATTCGAAGCGCAGGCTCATGGGCCCAAAATGTGTCGCCGCCCGCTCGATGGAAGGCGTCTGCCCGTCGGCGAACCATGCCCTTGGAAGCGCCATGCCCAAACGCAACACGTCATCGCCGCGGTCGTCCTCGACGAACATCAAGCGCAGCCAGTACGTCGAATTCGCCTCGTCGCTCGACTTGTAGTGATCGCCACGCCAGTCACCCAGGTCGGGCAGCGGATGTTCGCACATCATCTGGGTATCCGGGTAATAGCACGAAGCGAACGCATTGAAGTAGGCGCGCAGGTAGTGCTTGATCTCGTCCCGCAGCAGGTACGGATGCGGCGAACAGAGGAGGTTCGGCTGCATCGAGATGCCGCCCCGGCTGAACCACTGCGCGCCATGCTTCTCCCACGAGTACCCGTAGCGATCCGAGAGGTACAGGTTGTCCTCGTAGTCCTGCAGGATCGGCACCGCCATGGCGTCCTCGGGCGGCATCAACCCGGTTCGCAGGAAATAGATCGGACCTTCGAGCGTGACGGTGATCCAGCCAAACGTCCGACCGCGCCGGTGCACCTCGCTTGGGATCTGAGGGATCCAGGTGCCGTCGCGCAAGGGCACGAGGGGCGCCCTGACCCTCGCCTCGTTGAAGGCGGCCAGGATGTCCTTCCGATACACGTCCGCCTCCTTCTGCAACGCCGCAGCCTCGGGGTGCCCGAGGTCCGCAAGCGCCCGCGCCACGGCGTCCATGCCCCACCAACTGAAGCCGTTGTTCGACATCCAGCAGCGCCAGTCGCCGATGTCCTCGAGCGAGCCGGGCGGGAGCAACCCGCGTTCGAGGGAACGCAAGCCAGCCAGGTCGCGGGTGCGGGCCCGTTCGCGGCTGATCCATTGGCCGGCCTTGAGCAACTTGTCCGCGTGCCGCGTCAGCCAGGCTTTGTCGCCCGTGTACCAATAGTGTTCGGCCATGGCCCACATGATCCAGCCGTGATGCTGGTTGTAGCCCCCCTGTTCCCAGCCGTTGGCGCCGTTGAAGACGCCTTCGCGCGACGAATAGTCCCCCGGCAAGGCCACGGTGCCCTGGTACTCGAGGAACATGTCGAGGCAACGTTCGGCCTCGCGATGCAGCCCGCGGCGGTCGAGGTCGGTGATCATCATGCACGACTCGTTGCCGAACACGCCATAGCTGAAGCCGCCGACCCGGGCGGCAAGGCGATCCGCCCCCACCTCGCGGCCGCAATTGATGAGCAGGTGCGAGACGTGGGCGCGGTAGAAGTTGTTGATCTCGGCGATGGGCGTGGCGATCTGGGTCGAGGCATCGGCGCGCGCCCTCCAGAACGACTTCACCCGCTGAAACTCGCTGTCGAAGTCGAGGTCCTGCAGCCGGTTGATCTCGTCCTCCTGGTCCAGTGTGATGAACGGGATACGCAACACCATGAAGCCGTCCGTCCCCGGCGGCATGTTCCCGGCAAAGTGCACCTTGCCGCCCTCCGCCGTTCCTGTGACCGAGCCCTGGACCTCGACGGCCGCCCGCAACCGCTCGCCGTCGTCATGCTGGGCATACAGCAGGCCTTTCCGCAGGTTCAGCGGCCGCGGCTTGCCGTCCACGCGCAAGGACAGCGTGGCGTGCGCGAGCCGGTACTCCGACGCCGTGTTACGACCGTGCACCTTCACGACCAGGACCGCGGTGTCGTCGGCCTTCATATCGGGAAAGCCCAGGCTGCCCGGGTCGAGCCGGGTCACAAACGCCGTCTGGCTGTAGCGGATGCCCTCACGCTCCCACTGCGTGTTCATGATGGGAAGGCACTCGTCCTCGATCCAGCGTCGGGTCGGTTCACCGTCCGGCAGCGCGAAATCGAAGTCGAGCCGATTGCCACCCCAACGCCGGCGCGCCGAGTCCTTGCCGCGCGGCTGATCGATGCGGTCGTTCACGCAGAAGACCGAACCATCGGCATTCACCCCGAATCGCTGCCGGCCGCCTTCGGTGCCGACGGGCAGGTAGATGCGGCCGGGCTTCGGAGGTTGCTCGGCGAGGGCACGCGCCAGGGTTTGCTCCGCTTCCGCCGGGACCCGGTTGTAGAGCGGGAGTTCACGGTCGGATCCAGGGGCGGCGGCGAGGCTCGCTGCCAAGGCCCCGTAGGTCGCATGGCTCCCGGCGGGAACGACACCCGCCGCGAGACTCGGCGCGAAGATGGCTTTGCCACGCGCCAGTTCCACCGGTTCGAAGCTGAAAGGCCGACCCTCGCCCCTCACGGTGACCACGGTTGCGTCGAAGGAATTCACATCCGGACTCTCGGCGTACCACAATCTCAGCGCGCGCTCGCCCGAGTCGGAGGCGGCCTTCACCCGGTCAACTGCCACGCCGTTGAACACCTCGAAGCGGGCCGAAGCCGCGACCCCGGGCTCCTTCCAGAGAACGGTCGCGTCCACGGACCGCCACACGGAATCGGTGTATGCCTCGAATCGCTCGATGGGAGGCGCCGCCCCGGTGAAGAGCACCCGCAGCTTCATGGTCCGCCGGTATTCGGCGTTGAAATCGCCGAGGCCGGGGAACTCCTTCAGGTTCACGTGTCGAAACGTGTAGGTCCACGTGCGGCCATCGGCCTGGAAGTACACGTCGGCGTCACGCCACTCGCCTTGATAAAGATCGCCCAGGTGGCCCCAACCGGACTCCCCGGCCCCGGCGGGCTGATCCCGCGCGATTCGATGCTCGGGCCACTGGGAGTGCCACCATTGCAGCCGGACGGGAGCGGGATCCGGCGGCTCACTGGCGAAGGTCACCACCACACGTTCGAGATCACGGGGATCCTCCCACCAGATCCCCACATCGCGACCGGCTTCCCAGGAGGCCCGCTCGCCCCAAGGCGCCACGTTGACGGGCGCGCCGGGCTCGGGGGTTTCTGCCGGGACAGCCGGCGTGGTCTGCTGCGCCAGGCAATGCGCGCCCCAGGCAAGAACGCCCGCCGCCAGCACCGCCGGCCACGGGCGAGCGGCTGGTGAAGGGATGGAAGCGCCAGGGAACGGCATCGACGTGAGGGACCTGTTCATACGGTTCGCAGATGATGCGGCCAAGATGAAGGGCTTCCGGGTGCCGAGTCAACGCCACGATGAGGGCCGTCGCGCGAGCTTCCGGAAGCCCGGCGGATTCGGTCTTGGGCGCTTCAGTCCGAACGCCGCGCGAACCACGAGGCAATCCACTTCGTGACGGCACGGACGCGCCTGACCACTTCGCGGATGGCGCTGGTTAGCGAGTACTTCGCGGGGAGCACCGCGGGAGCCGTGTCCTTCTCGGCGAAGTAGGGTGCCGCGGGCCGGATATCGATGTAGCCATGGAACGTCACACTCGCGAACGGGCCCCGCGGATGCCGCGGTACGCGGAAACTGTGGTCCCGATACATTTCGTACGAGTCCACCTCGGGGCGGGGTTTCACGGCCGTCTGCAGCATCAGGCTGCTGGTCTTGTGCTGCAACCCTCCAAGCTCAGGACTGAGCCCGACTCGTTCCAGGAAGCCGCCGCTTAACTTCATGTCCGACGGCGCCAGCACCACGGTGAAGGAGAGGTTGACCAGGGCGAAATCCCAGCTCCAAGCGATGGTGAGTTTCTCGTCCCGGATTAACATGGAGGAGGAGTGATGTTGGCTGCCGGTTCACCTCCGCCGTTCGCAGCCGGCGCCGGAGGCCTCTCAACATACCCGTCGACCGGGATGCCGCAACCGACAGCCTCGCGCCCGGGCGAGACGGCCGAACCTCGCCATGAACCACGGAACCGGTCGATCACCGGCAATCTGCTCGCGCGACAGACGCCCGGAATGCGGCAGAACTGGCCGGAGGGCTTACGGGGAAACCGGCCTCAGCTCGAAGTGGTGCGAGACGGGCTGACGCGCTTCGTTGAGTTGCGCCTCCAGTTCGGCAATCTGCCGGTCGAGGTTCGCCAACTCGGTTGTGCGCCTCGCATCCGAGGCGGGGTTCTGGGCCCACGAGGGCAGCGTGAACAACTGCACCTCGCGCCAGCGCCTGAAGAACACGTCGTTCTTCTTGAAGACCAGCTCCAGCACCTCTTGCGACTGGCGCGTGATCGCTCCCGCGTCGTTGCCAAGCATCCAACCCTTGGCCAGCGCCTCGCGGCTTGCCTTGCCCACGACTTCCCCATCGATCTTGACTTCGTACTCGCGGGCGGGCAACCCGTCGATGCGGAGTTCGTAGCGGCTCAACTCCTCGAGGACCGGGGCCAGTTTCAACGCGGCCACGGCGCGCGGGTCCACCGGCATGGGCAACGCCTCGTCCCACCGGTCGAAGCTCACCACCCCGTCGGAGATCTTCAGGTTCTCCATGCGGCAGCCCTCGACAGCCACCAGCTTCGCGGGGTCGGTCCCGATCTCCAGGCGCGACACCATGCTCCCGGCGCCGAGCCCCTTCAGGATGATTCCAAGCCATCAACGTGTGACCCGCCGGTCCCGGGTGAACCGCGTCGCCGCCACCGATGAACGCCGCCGGATCGGCCTCGCGTGCCCGGACCATGAGGGCGAGATAAGGATCGAACTGGTCCACAAAGGTCGCCTGCCGCTGCGAAGCCACGTCCTTCAGGCCATCCGAGGACTTCCGGAGCGACAGGTTTCGCCCAGGTTCCAGGAGGAGGCCAGCGTCGCGGCCAGGAGGGCGACACCTCGAAGTAGGGGAGTGATCACGGGGCACGAGCATGCGCCGGGAGAGTTGAGATCGACAGGGGAATCTCAGGGCTCAAAATGGACCTAACCCGAAGGCACCGACCTGGATCAAGGTACCGAAGCCGCCGCCCCCGCTTCGCGCCGCAACGCCTCCGCCAGGCGATCGGTGTAGTCCGCGCGCGCCGCGGCACGGAGGTGGGTGATGCTCGCGAATGCAGCATCCGGGAGCACGGCGGGCAGTTCGGCCAACACCCGGGCCGGCGCCAGCCAACCCGCCCAGGTCGTGAGCATGGTGCTCACCCGCATCGCATGGTCGGCACGGGCGAAACCGGCGGGGACTGGCGTCACCCCCACATCCAGGCGCCAGTCCGGCGGCACGAGGGCGCGGAAGCGTCGGCTCTCGGGTTCGAGCCCCGAGGCGAGACGGTATTCCGCGTTTCCCGTCGCCAGCCCTGGCTCGAACCGGTGCGGATCCACGGCACTGCCCGCATTCCGGTCCAGGAACCGCCATAGATCGTGCGTGAATCCGTAAGCGGTCCCGTAAGCGCCGGCCAGCGGGAATGGCACCAGGCGGGCAACCACGCGGCCCCGCCATTGCTCGATCCCCAGCAAACGCTCCATCCGACCCCGCCCGGTTGTTCGATCGAAATCATCGCGGCTTTCGAGTTGCGCGTTCAGTGTGCGGATGTGTTGGTTTGACGCGTCCCGCACCCGGAGACTCTGCGGATGCAGGAGCAAGACCACCCGCGGACTCGACCCGGGGTTGCGACGAGCGTAAGCCTCGACCATGCGCCCCATCGAAATGAGATCCACGTAGCTCGACGTGCCCAGGTTCAGCACCGTCCGACCGAGCCGTTGCGCCAGTCTCGGGGCATCGACATTCATGAGGCACGAGGAATCCCCCACCAACAGCAGATCCACCGGCCCGGTGGTGCGAGCCGCTTCAGCCTGGTGCAGGAGAATCACCCGGTCCACATCCAGCGCCGCCCGCGCCGGAGGCAGCCAGCCAAGCCATGCCAACGCCTGGATACCCAGCGCCAGGAACCCCACCGCCAACACGGGTCCGACCACGATTCGCAGGGCCTCGGCGGGACGGAAGCTGTACGCGTGACTGATCATCAGAACTGGAAGTAGATGAAGGCTGTGCCCGTCCGCTGCCAGAAGAGCACGATCCCGATCAGCAGGACGCCTTCGAGCAACGCGAGCGCGACGCCCGGCAGCCGCAACGCGACCAGCAACTCACCGGCCCGGGCCTGCCAGGCCTGCATCGCCAGCAGCGGCGCGGCAAACACCGCGAGGTTGAGCGCGTAGCTCCCCAGCCAAAACGGCACGCTCATGCTCCCCAGGGATGCCGTGAGCTGCAGGGCTTGTTCCAAGGAGTTGGCCCGGAACAAGAGCCAGCCGTAACCGACGAAGCCCATCGTCAAAATCCAGCCCGGGATGCTCCAGCTCGAGCCGGTGCCGGGTCGTCCGGAACTCCACCAGCGGTGCACCAGCAAGCCCGCTCCGTGCCATGCCCCCCAGGCTACAAAATGCCACGCCGCTCCGTGCCAAAGCCCGCCCAACAACATCGTCACGAACAGATTGATCCGGGTGCGCCGGCGGCCAGCGCGGTTTCCCCCCAGGCTGATGTAGAGATAGTCCCGCAACCACGTCGAAAGGCTGATATGCCAGCGGCGCCAGAACTCCCGCACATTGCCGGCCGCATACGGCAAACGGAAGTTCCACCGCAGGTCAAACCCGAACAGGCAGCCCAGACCACGGGCGATGTCCGAGTAGCCCGAAAAGTCCGCATAGATCTGAAGCGCGAAAGCGAACGTGGCAAGCAGGACGAGAGGACCCGAGTCGACGGGCCTTTGATAGGCCATGTCGACCAACGGGGCAAGGTTGTCGGCAACGACGACCTTCTTGAACATTCCCCACAGGAACAGCCAGACCCCCTCCCGGAGCTTGTCCCGGCTGATCGTGCGTGGTTGCAGGAACTGCGGCAGGAGGTGTGATGCGCGCTCGATGGGCCCCGCAACCAGTTGCGGGAAGAAGGACACGTAAGCCAGAAAGGCGAGCAGATCACGCGACGCGGGTAGTTCACGCCGGTACACGTCGACCGTGTAGCTCAGCGTCTGGAAGGTGTAGAACGAGATCCCGACCGGCAGGACAAGCCGCAACGTCGGCAGGTGGGGATCGAAACCCATCGCCCGCAGGAGGTCCGCCGCGGAATCCACGAAGAAATCGAAGTACTTGAACAGCGCCAGCACGCCGAGGTTGCCGGAGAGGCTGACCCACAGCCAGCGGCGTCGAAGCCCGGCTGGGACGCTCGCCTCGAGGCGCTGGGCCACCCAGAAGTCCACCAGGCTGGTGGCGGCCAGAAGTGCCAGGAACCGGTAGTCCCACCAGCCGTAGAACCCATAGCTGGCCACCACGATCAGCGCATTGCGCGCCTTCAAATTCCGACGCGCCAGGTGAAACAGGAGCACGAACGCCAGCAAGAACTTCAGGAACACGTGGGAGTTGAACTGCATGGCGTCCGAATTGCTGTCCTAGGCCCCCGGTGCAGGTGTCCTGCGCCGCGGTTGACCCTCGACCGGTGCCGGGTAGTCTGACGGCACGCCAGGCCGGGTGCGAGGAAAAGCCGTTGCCCCGGATCGGACGAAGACGCAGACCCATGCGAGCGACAAAGCCAGGTGGTTTCACCTTGATCGAGCTGCTGGTCGTGATTGCCATCATTGGCATTCTGGCCAGCCTGCTCACCCCGGCCATCAGCCAGGCCAAGACCCGGGCGCGGGCGCTGGAATGCGTCAACAACCTCCGCCAGGTGGGGGTGGCCACCCTGTTGTACAGCCAGGATCACCGCGGCCGGCAGCAATTCAACTTCCCCCTCACGCCGACCGAGACCTGGGCCAGTCTGCTGAGCACGAACCAGGCAATCCGGCCCCCGGAGATCTTCCTGTGTCCGACGTACCCGCCGCGCGTCTGCACCAACTGGTATCGCACGTTCGGCATCCGCTTCGATCCCCCCACGAACATGAGCTTCGGCAACTTCGGCGAGGTCGTTGACCTCGAAGCCGCGACCCAGCCCTCGGAATACCTCCACGTGGCCGATACCACCAGCCAGGGGCGGATGGGGATCAAGGCCAAGCAGTTCTACTATTTCCGCGTCGCCAGCGAGAAAGAGGTGCACGCGCGCCACCAGCAGAAGGCCAATGGGCTCTTCCTCGATGGCCACGTCGAAGGCTGCAGCCGGTCCCGCCTCGAGGCCCTCGGCATTTCCGGGCTTTACGAGACGGATACCGCGCCGGGCTACTTCTGAGCGCCTCGAACCGCTCCGTGAAGCGCACCCAACTCGGAATCCTCCTCGCCTTCGCCGCCTTCGCGGCGCTCACCCTTCTCTGGATGCGCTCGCGTTCGGGAGACGCCGGACTCCGGGGACGCGCTGCCAGCCACCGTGAGATGGCGCTACAGGTCCTGGGCGAATACCTCGCGGAACGCCATCCCCACGGCAAGGCCTTGATCGTTTCGAATCCTTTCGTCCAACAGGGCAGTCCCGATGCCGACACCCGTCGCTTCGAGGAGGCGGGCGTTCGGGGTTTGACGCGAGGCTGGGGCACCCGGATCCAATCCCTCGGGACCGTCTATCCGAAGCTCCGGGCAGAGGCACAGACGAATCCCGAAAGCGTGCCCATCGACCCGGAATCAAAGACGCCGTTGAGCTTCCTCCAGGTACCCCGGGCCTGGGACGAACTGCTTCAGACTCACCCGGACGCCGACCTTTGGGTGAGCCTGATCGGTGTCCCGCTCGACCTGACCTCCCAGGAATTCTGGCGGCGACCCAAACCGGCACTCGCCCTGTTGCTCCCGGATGTCCGGATGCTCGGCGGACGCGACGGGATTACGGCGGCGCTCCTGTCCGGGAAACTCACCGCCCTCATCCTGGCCCGACCCGGAAGTCCGCCGGACTCGGAAGCGTCGGCACCGGATGCTCGCGCGGAGTTCGAACGCCGGTTCATCCTGGTCACGCGCGAGAACCTCCGGGACGTGCTCGCGCTTTACCCGACGCTGCTCTGAGATCGCCTTGCCACGGGCAATGCGGCGTTACGGGGGCGTCACCAGTCGAACCCGGTAAAACGCGGCCGCCGCAGCTTCGGCGCGGATCACCGCGCTCAAGGCGGTCGCCGGTTCGGTCACCGGTCGGAAGCCCTTATCCGTCGCCTCGAACGCCTCGCAGGCTTCCACCACGTACCAGTGGAGACTCCGGGTCTCGCCGCTCTCGACGTCCTGCAATCGGGCCGACGGGCCCTGCCACTCGATCTCCACGCCGTCGCCGACCCGCCGGCAACTCGTGATCCGGGGCTTCGGATGAAAGCCGATCACGCCCCGAACCGGATAGCCGTTGCCCAAGGAAGGCGCCCACGTGGTGGCCCGCCAGATCCGCAGCGGATCGAACGAACTGTCGCCCCAGCTATTCCGGATGTAGACCCGCGGAGTTCCGGAGTCGTCGAGGTAGTATCCGTAAATCAGCATGCCGTGCAGGTTGGGATTGGCGCGGGGCATCTGGTCGACGGACCGGTAGAAGACGTCGTAGTCCTGCAGCAGAACCAACACGGGGTAACCTGCCTCGATCTCGGCGATGACGTCCTGATAGGTGAAACCGCTCCCTGCCTGGACCGTGGGGTTGAAGTCTGCCAACTGCGTGAAGACGTCAGCGTCGGTTCCCCGCCACGCGCTCCAGTTCCGCAAGCCCGACGCCAGGTCGAGGGTCGGCAACCCCGCTTCCGGACCGGGAACGAAGTTGTCGCGTCTCGCCCCGGTCTTGTCCCAGTAGACGAAGCAGTAGCCGTCGATGTTGCCATCGCACTCCCCCGCCATGCTTTTCCACTTCTTCTGGCTGAGGCCGATGAAGTCGCCGATGCAATCCGGGGCATGCTCGGGACGTCCCGCGGTGGTGTAAGGATCCGCCCGCGTGGAATCGAACGCCACGTAGTAGTCGTCCTCGTGCCCCGGTTGAGCCGGTGAACGCCCGTCCCGGCCGGCCTTGCTGACCCAGAGCGCGAAGATCCCCTGGTTGATCCCGCGGCTGTCGAGGGGAGCGACCCCGCCCTGGGTTGGCCCCGTGTAAAAGTCGGGAAAACCGTTGCGATCCCAATAGCCCATCAAGTTGCCCGAGGCGGTCCCGAAACACCCCGAGTGCCACTGGTAATCCGGGACCTCGAGCAGAAACACATTCGTCGCGGCGCGGGAAATGGTCAGGAGCAAGCTCCCGGCGAGCAGTGCGACCAGGCAGCGCCCCGCTTGTCGGCTGGCCCGGAGGACGGGTGAGTGGAGCGGTGTCAATCGAGACCTTAGCATGTCAGAGCCCAAGTATCCGCACATCCCGTGCCGAGTCCATCCCGGGCTGCGAGACGTCCACCTCGACCATGGAGCAGTCGCAGTCCGGCTTCGGACCGCGGCCGGTCCCTCGGCCGCAGCCTCAGCGAACAGTCCTGCGGCACCCTGTCGGCCGGCAACGCGCCCTCAACTTCGTGGCCGCTGCGACCGCGGAGCGGTCGCGATCCTCTCGATCCGCAACCGCTGTCGACTAATCCTCCGCCTTGGAGCTGCGGCTGGTCAGGTCCGCCAGCGCCTGCCGGAGGTCTTTGCCCTCGTAAAGCATCGCGTAGACCTCATCGATGATCGGCGTTACCACTCCATGTTGCCGCGCCAGGCGCCAGGCCGCGCGGGCGGTGGGATAACCTTCCGCCACCGCGACGCTCCCGGCCAGGATCTCCTCAAGCTTGCCCCCCTTGCCCAGGCGCTCTCCCAGGGTGTGATTGCGGCTGAGGGAGGAAAAGCATGTGACCACCAGGTCCCCCAGCCCGCCCAACCCGCTGAATGTCTCCGGCTGAGCGCCACACGCCACGCCCAACCGGCGCATCTCCGCCAGCGCCCGGGTCACCAGGGCCGCCTTGGCATTATCGCCAAAGCCCAACCCGTCGCAGACGCCCGCGGCGATGGCGATCACGTTCTTCAGCGCCCCACCCAACTCGACCCCCACCACGTCCGAACTGGTGTAAACACGAAAAGTCGGCCGGTGGAAAACCCGTTGCACGAGCCGCGCCGCCTCCAAATCCTGACTGGCCGAGACCGCCGCCGTGGGAATGCCTCGAGCGACTTCAAAAGCGAGTGTGGGACCGGAGAGCGCCACGTGCGCGCATTGCGGAGCGACCGCGTGAAGCACCCCGCCCATGGTCAGCCCGGTCTCGAATTCGATCCCCTTGGTCACGCTTACCGCCACTCCCGCGTAGCCGCAGCTCCCCAACTGGCGCCCTACATCCCGGAAGGCGCTCGAGCGTGTGGCCAGGATTGCCAGTTCGGCACCCGCGGCCGCCTGGGGAATGTCCCCGGCCGCCTCGAACCCGCGGCCAATCTCAATGCCGGGCAGGTATTTCTCGTTCCGACCGGTCGCGACCATCACGTCCAGGTTCGCGCGGTCCCAGTCCCACACGACCAACCGGTGGCCGTCGGAGAGCAACTGCCGCGCAAGGGCCGATCCCCAGGCCCCGGCTCCAAGAATCGCAATTCTCATCGGCTTCCCCCCCCCACGCGCGGTTCCGTCCCGGCCAGCAACCGTTGGATGTTCGTGCGATGCCGGTAGATTGCCAGTCCGCCAAGCGCCGCTCCCACCACCACGACCGCCCAACGCCCGTCGAACAGATACAGGGAAACGGGCAAGGCCAGCGCGGCTCCGATCGAGGCCAGCGATACGACGCGGCTTGCGGCAAATACCACCACCCAGACCGCCAGACACAAAGCGAGTGCCTTGGGCATGAGAACCGCGAGCACCCCGGCGGTGGTGGCAATCCCCTTGCCGCCGCGAAAACCCAGCCAGCAAGTGTAGTTGTGCCCAAGGATCGCTCCGACTCCGGCCACGACGGGCAGCAACCCCGCTGAATCACCCCCGGGCTCTCCCACGGCGCGGAGCGCCAAAGGGGGCAAAAGACCCGTGGCGACCGCCCCTTTCAAGGCATCGGCAACCAGGACCGCGATGCCCAGGGCTTTCCCCAGCACCCGCATCACGTTCGTGGCTCCAATGTTGCCGCTTCCGACGGACCGGATGTCGACTCCCCGGGCTCGAGCCACGAGATAGCCAGTAGGAACGCTGCCGAGCAAGTACGCAGCCAGTGCCACGCCTGCATGAACCCATAAGGGCATGGCCGGACTTTAGGAAACCCGTTCCTCCGCTCGCAAGCCCCTTCGAGGCCGGCGGCCGCCTGTCCTTGCTGGAATCGGTGGCAGAAAAGCCTTGCTAACCGTCGGTCTGATCAGTATCGCCTTTCCCGCGCCGGCACCCGGTTTTTGACAGCAATCTCGCGGGCTGGTGGCATCACCGATCCTATGTTGAAGTGCTACGAATTGCTGGGCTTCATGCCGGCTTCCCTCGCGCAGGAGATCCTTGAGTTTGCGTACAGCTCGGACAAGCCCCTGTACCGGAGCGTCCTCGCCGCGGTCGCCGAGTCCAACCGGGTCCGACCGGTCTTCCTCGAGCGCAAGCCCCGGGTTCAGCGCCACGGCGACATGATCAGCGCCTTGGGCCGGCCGCGCATGGAGGACGCAGCGGCCACCCTGCTGCGCGGATGGCTCCTGAAAGCCGAGAACGCCATGCTCGTCGAGTTCCTCGACGCCCTGACAATTCCCCACGAAAAAGGGGTGGTCGAGGACTTCCCGGCGACCGTGGATGACGAAAAGCTCAAGGCCGCGGTCGAATGCCTGCTGAGCAAGCACCCCCAGGAGAAGGTGACGCTTTACCTGAATACGATCCATGCCACCAGCGGGGTAACCTGGCCCAACCTCGAGGCCATCCTCCAAAACGATCCGCGCCTGCAGATCGCCTGATTTCAGGAACCCGGTTTCGCCTCGGGCGCCGCTGTCTTGGCAGGATCCGCCGGAGCCTCCCCCGACTTGGGTTCGAAAGTCAGCGACACCGAATTGATGCAATACCGCAGCCCGGTGGGTTGCGGCCCGTCATCGAACACATGCCCCAGGTGCGCGCCGCACCGGGCACACATGACCTCGGTTCGCCGCATCCCGTGGCTGTTGTCCGGCGCCGTCTGGATGTGCCCCTCCTCGGCCGGCTTCCAATAGCTCGGCCAACCGCAACCGGAATCGTACTTCTGGTCCGACCGAAAGAGCTCGAGCCCACAGGCCACGCACTTGTACGCCCCGGCCTGCTTCGTGTCCCAGTATTTCCCGGTGAAGGCGCGTTCGGTGCCCTTCTTGCGGACCACCTCGTACTGCTCGGGCGTGAGTTGTTTGCGCCATTCTGCCTCGGGCTTCACCACCTTGTCTTTCATGTTCCAGTCCTTCCCCGGGGATGCAGGCTTGCTGGCCGGCGGTTCCGCACCGTAGGCCGCAACCCCGGCCAGCAGCCAACCCGCCACCCAAGACATCATGGTCGCTCGCAAGCTGTGTCCCTGCGGTCTCATGGAGGAATGTGCCCCGGCCAGTCACCGCGTCAAACGCACGAGACGGACCCGTTGGTGCGGCGTCTCGCCTCGCGGAGCCCCGGCGCTCAGAGCGCCATGGCCCGAAGGCTCTTGACCCGGGAATCGATCTGGGAGCGCGTCACCCGCGTCGTCCGGTGCAACCCGAACCCTTCGCAGCAAAACGACGCCACCACCGTGCCGTGCAGAATGGCCTCGCGCAGGTTCCGTTCGGGCTTGCCGCCCTTCCCGGCGAGGTAACCGATCAGGCCACCCACGAACGAATCCCCCGCCCCGGTGGGATCCACCACGCGCCCCAGCGGGTAGGCCGGACACAGAAAGAGACCGTCCGGGCCGGACAAAACCGAGCCGTGCTCGCCCCGTTTCACGATGACGTAGCGCGGGCCGCGTTTGTGGATCTTGCGGATCGCGACCACCACGTTGTCCTCCTTGGCAAGTTGCCGCGCCTCGTGGTCGTTCAGCACCAGCATATCCACGCGCTTGAGCAGGCTCAGCAGGTCGTCCAGGGCGATGTTCAACCACAGGTCCATCGTGTCCGCGATGACGAAGCGCGGCCGTTCCACCTGGTCGAGCACGTGGTGCTGCAGCGCCGGGGCGATGTTGGCCAGGAGCACATAAGGAGTGCGACGATACGCGGCGGGCAGGTCAGGCTGGAAGGTCTCGAACACCCCCAACTCCGTGGTCAGGGTGCGCCGGTTGTTCATGTTCAACTCGTACTCTCCCGCCCAGTGGAAGGTCTTGCCTTCAACCCGCTGGAGTCCGGCCAGATCAATGCCGTGGCGCGTGTACAAGGCGAGGTAGCGTTTGGGGAAGTCGGTTCCCACGATACCCACCAGCTTCACCGGTGAGAAGAAGCTCGCGGCCACGGCGGCATGGCTCGCCGACCCGCCCAGTAACCGCGGGTTCTCCGCCTTGGGGGTCTTGATGGAATCGAGTGCGGTCGAACCGACGACAAGTACGCTCATGTTTGGTTTTGGTGTGCCTGTTCGTGAGGCGCCGCATCCTTCGACACTCGACCCGCTACCAGGGGTCGTTGCCGGCGGCGGCCTCAGAACGCGGCCGATCGTAGGCGGCGGGCGAATTCGCGACAAGCCCCCGCCACATCAGGCGCCTCCAGGATGGCGCGCACGACACACACCCGGCGGGCCCCCGCCTCAAGGACGGAGTCCAGGTTCTGAAGATCAATGCCTCCAATCGCGAACCATGGGATCCGCACGTGCGCCGCCGCCCAACGGACATAGTCCAGGGTGACCGGCGGTCTCCCCGGCTTGGTGGGGGTGGCGAACACTGGTCCGATGGCCACATACGCCGCCCCCGCAGCGACCGCGCGTTCCGCTTGTGCGGGCGCATGGGAGCTCAAACCCACCAACGGCGACGTGCGAGGCCCCTCCACGCTCGCCCCGGGAGCTTTCGCCTTTGTGGATGCGGACGCCGCACGCTCGACGGTGCCCGGCCCTCCCAGGCTTAGCTCGGCGACGTGGGTATGGCCGGCGTCGAAGAAATCCTCCTGGCCGAGATGGCAAAGGGGCGCGCCAACTTCCGCCGCGACTGCCGGATGGTCGTTCACGACCAGCCAGACCCCGGCGGCCTGGGTCACGGGCAACAGGGCCTCCGCCAACGCGCGGACCTCGTCCCGCGTCGCCCCTTTGGCCCGGACCTGCACCAGGTCCGCCCCGTGATCGCACAACTGCCGCGCGATGGAGACCGGGTCCCGCCCGCGAAGCGCGCCGGTGTCGACAAAGGCATACAGGCGACAGTCGGCCAGTGGTTTGAGAGTCGGCATCGATTCTTCCGATTCGCGAGTGGCGCGGCGGCAGGGGTGCTGCCGGGCATCAGGCGGCGTGTCAGGCGAGGACCTCGCGGCGGCCCTCCAGCGCCTGATCCACCTCCGCCTGCTTCTCCTCGAGCAACCCGCTGTTGAAGGCGCGGATCGCGGTCAGAAACTCCTCCGCGATCAAGAGGCGGGGGAGCACCACAAGATCAGCCCCGGCGGCGCGGAGTTGCGGCGCGTCGTCGAGGGTATCCCCGACGGCCACAATCTTCGCGGTGCTGTTCAGGGCTCGGACATTGCGAATGAGCCGCTCGGGAGGGATGCCTTTCAGCACCCAACCGCTCAAGGTGGCCAGCACCAGACGGGCCTCCTTGATCCCGGCGCGTTCGAGCGTGGCGCGCTGGCTCACGTCTCCGTACAGGACCCGCACGCCCTTCCGTCGCAGGCTTTCGTGCGTCACGGGATTGAAGTCGATGACCGTGAGACGTGCCAGCGCTGCGGGTTCGCGCCGGCTCAGCTCTTCGATCATGGAACTCGCCAGCCGGTAGAAGCCAAGGAGGAAGATGTCGCGCCCATCGGCAGCCGAGCCGGCTTTTTCCTCGACGGGGCTCTCCTTGAAACCGAGCCGGCGCAGGAGCGGCTGCACCAGCCGGTACAGCTTGTCCGAAGCCTCGATGGCGTAGGTCCCCGTGAAGGCGAGCAACGCGAACGCAAACACCACGTCACCCGTGGTGTCCCGCTGCAAATGGCCCAGCGAGTGGCCCAACGCCACAAGCACCAGAGCCAGTTCAGACACCGGAACCAGGTTCACGCTGGCAATGAATCCCGCCCGGGCGCCGCCGCCCGTCAGGTACACCGGCGCGAAGACGGTCAGAAACCGCGTGCCGACCACCACCGCGGCCATTAACAGGCCATTGGCGATCATCGAGGCGTCGGGTCTCTGCAGCGTCAGTCCCACAGTCACGAAGAACAGCGTCACGAACACATCCCGCAGACTGGCCACTTTTGCTTCGATATCGAGGGCGTACGGGAAGGTCGAAATCGCCATCCCCGCCGTAATGGCGCCGAGTTCGCTGGAAAGCCCGAGGGCATCGGCACAGGCGACCACGATGAAACACCATCCCAACGCCCCGAGAACCACCAACTCGGGGCGTAGCGCCGCCTTCGCGAACACCGCAGGCAGCACGTACCGGCTCGTGAGCAGGGCGAGCCCCACCAGCAGCACGATCCTCCACAGCGTCATGCCGATCACGGGCAACGAAGGCGTCAGCAGCGTCGGCTGCAGCCCCACGAACAGGATGGCCACGAGATCCTGCAGGACCAGCACGCCCAGGGTGATCTGCCCCGCCAGCGTGCCCAGCTCGTGTTTGTCATGCAGCAGCTTGATCCCGATGATGGTGCTGCTCAGGGAGGCCACCACGGCGGCATACAGCGCGTCCAACCCTCCTCCCCCCGCCCGGTGAACCACGGCCCAGAACACAATAAAGGCCACCAAACCGCTCCCGATCACTTGCGTCAGGGCCGTCGTCAGGACTACCCGCCCCATTCGCCGCAACTGCTTGAAATCCATCTCCAGGCCCAGGAGAAACAGGAGCAGGATCAGGCCGAGTTCGGCGATGTGGGCCACCTCGGCCGGGTCGGACACCAAGCCCATCACCCGTGGTCCCACGAGGAAACCGGCGAGGAGATAGCCCAGGAGCACCGGTTGCTTCAGCCAATGGGCAGCCAGGCCGAGCAACCAGCCCGCGCCGATGCACACGGCAAGATCGGTCAGTCCATTGGCGGACATGGCGCGCCATGCATGCCATTCCCGACATCCCCGGTCAATGAACCTGCGCGTTTATTCAGCCCGCTCCACGAACCGTCACCGGGAGGGCGGGCGCTCTCCATGAACCTTCCCATGGACCTTCCCATGAACCTGCTCCGAAAAGCGGCGATGAATCCCCGCACTCCAGGCGCTTCGCGACTTCGGACGCGCCTTGGAGGGGCGCGAAGCGTTTGGAGTGCGTCCGGTTTACCGGCGCTTTCGTTCCTCGTCACGGCGCATTGTCGAATGGCCAAGGGGGCTACCCATGAACCGCCCCAGGAGCGCGGACTTCAGTCCGCAGGAAGCCGCGCCGGCATGGGAACGTCCCTGCGGGCTGAAGCCCGCGCGCCTCACCGGTGCATGGCCACCACGCAGCTCCCAAAGGAACCGGTCGCTTCCCATGACCCATGATCTGGTAGGGCGGGCACTCCGCTGCCCGCCGCTCCGGCGCGCAAGGAACTCCGCGCCCTACCTTGACGGCCCGGCCCCTCGGAATCCCATCGTGCCGGGATTTGTCGCCATCCGGCCGCCCGCGCTTCAGCATGCCGCCCGGAGTCCGGCCGGGATCACCTCGAGGGTGTTCGGTTTTCGATCCATCGGCCATTCCGGAGTTGAACATGAAAGACGGCGACTTGCTCCGGCGGTTCGATCAACACGGCGACGAGGCCGCCTTCGCTGACTTGGTCGCCCGCCATTTGGACCTGGTCCACGCCACCGCGTTGCGGCGACTGCGTGACCCCCATGCGGCGGCGGACGTGAGCCAGGCGGTCTTTGGACTCCTGCTGCGCAAGGCGCGGGGGCTGCAACACCTGGCGGACCTCGCCGGCTGGCTGCACCGGGCCACCTGCTTCAAGGCCGCAGAACACCTGCGCGCGGAGCGTCGTCGTCACTTCCACGAACACCAGGCCGCTTCCATGCACCTCGACTCCCGTCCCGATCCCGATCCGTGGGCGGCCCTTGCACCCCATCTTGATGAGGCCCTCAACCGCCTGAGCGAACCGGATCGGCAGCTCCTCTTCGGACGATTCTACCGCCGTCGTTCGCTCCGCGAGCTCGGCGTGGACCTGGACCTGAGCGAGGATGCCGCGCGCATGCGGGTTGCCCGGGCGCTGGAGCGGTTGCGCAAACAACTCGCCCGGTTCAGGACGGCGACCGCCCCGGGCAGCCTGGCCGGTTGGCTCGAAGCCCAACTCGCCGCCCCCGCCCCGGAAGCGCTGCGTGCCTTGATTATTGAACGGGCCCGGGTTGCCCGCCTTCGCCCCGGGGCGGTGACACCTTCCGGGCCGGGCGGCGAAAGTCTGGCCTGGATCCTGGCCCGCCCCGCCGCCTCGCTTGGGATCGGGCTGGCCCTGCTCATCTGCGTGCCGCTTGCCGTTTGGGGACTTCATCAGTTGTTCTCGCAGGGCCGGACGGACAACCCGAAGCCGGCGATCGACATCGGCGTGGCCGCCGCAGGGCGCCCGACGGCGCTTCCCGGGGCTCGCATCACCTCCGTCGAAGCACGCCCCACGTCCGCCGTGGCGTTGAACGCGCTGCTCGACGAGCTCCGCCGCATCCTGGGCTCCGCCGTCCAGGACAACGTCTGGCCACCCGAGGACCTGCGCCGCAGCATCCACGCGCTCGTGGGTCATCCCGACGCCACTTTCGCGGTGCTGACGGGTGAATTCCACAACCCGGCCTCGTTGCCGGCCACTCGCGAGCGCGCGTTGTGGGGGATGTGGTTGCTCGGGAGCGAGGTGCCTGGAGTTGTCCCGGCCATCGTAACGGAACTGGCAGGGATCGTACGCTCGCCGGATGCCTCAGCTTACTGGTGGCACGCCGCGAGTGTCCTGTATCACCTGGGGCCACCTGAAGCCGCACCCGCCGCGGTCCATGCCGCCTTGCAGGAAAACCCCGCGGCCGCACTGGCCACGTTGCGGTTCTGGGAAATCGCCGCAAAGCGACAGCCTGAGACCGTTCGGACCTTGCTTGATCCGTGGCTGCAAACCTCGGGAGCGCGCCAGTTCGTCGCCGCCTCCAGCCTGGCCCGGCTTCCAGATTCGAATCGCGAAACTCTGCTCCCGATTCTGGCGGCGGCTCTCGATGACCCGGCACACCAGTGGAATGCCCTGGACACCCTCGAGGTGCTGGGCCCGGACGCCGCCCGGCTGGCACCCGACCTGCGCGCGCGATTTGCGGCCGCCGCCGCCAAAGGCGAGGTGGCGCTCAAGCAAAAGCTTGCGGACGCGCTGGCCGCGGTCGCCCCCCACCTGCGCGACGAACTGCCCGAACTCGGGGATTTGCTGAGACTCCGGGAAGAGGCGGAGGCGCTCCGCCAAAAGATCGAGAGCGATTCCGCCTCCGTTTTGGAGCTGGCGGCCGGACTCCACAATCCCAAGGTCGGCTGGATGGCGGCACTCACGCTGGAGGAACTCGGGCCGCAAGCCGCCGAGGCGCTCCCGGCGCTCCGCGGGGCTCTGGTGGCCCCGGGCCAGAGGCACGCGCACTACCTGGCCAAGGCCATCAAGGCCATCGACCCGGCGTCGCCGAAGCCGCTGTTCGAGCGCGACGAACTGCTGGCGACCTTGCGCGGTGTGGCCGAGATCACCTCCGAGCTGTCGGCCGCGCTGACCGTGGAACAGCGCGAACAGATCGACGAGTTCATCCGGGATATCCAGGACACTCCCGCCGACGATCTGCCTGGATTCGCCAGCCAGCTCGGAATCATCCATCCGCGGCTCCGCGAGGTGTTCGTCGGCGGGTTGATCGAATTGGATCCAACCCTGAGCTCGGTTCTGACGCCGTGAACCCGGGAACGTCGAGGAGAAGCTGAGGCAACGCTTCAGCCCTTGGCGGCTTCCTTGGCCCAGGTGTCCTTGAGGGTGATGGTGCGATTGAAGACCCGCCGGGGTGAGGCCGCCGTCGCACCTTGACCCTGATCGAGACAGAAATAACCCAGCCGCTCGAACTGGTAGCGAAGCCCGGGCTCCGCCGATGCGAGGGACGGTTCGAGCCGCGCCGTGACCACCTCGAGCGAATCGGGGTTGAGGTGCTGCTTGAAGTCCCCATCCGCGTCCGGCTCGGGCACCGTGAAGAGCCGGTCGTAGAGGCGCACCTCGGCTTCCAGGGCGTGCGGCGCGCTGACCCAATGGATCGTGCCCTTCACTTTGCGATGGGCGGTCGCCCCCCCCGTCTTGCTGTCCAGATCGGCCGTGCAGCGCAACTCGAGGACGTTCCCGGCCGCGTCCTTGACGACCTCGTCGCAACGGATGATGTAGGCGTACTTGAGCCGAACCTCGCCTCCGGGCCGCAGCCGGAAAAACTTCGGCGGGGGATTCTCGATGAAGTCGTCCCGCTCGATGAAAAGCTCGCGGCTGAAGGGTACCGCGCGGGTTCCGGCAGCCGGGTCTTCAGGATTGTTGATGGCCGTCACTTCCTCCACGCGACCCTCGGGGTAGTTCGTGATGACGAGCTTGACCGGGCGGAGGACCGCGAGCCGCCGGAGCGCCCGCGCATTCAGATCGTCCCGGATCGCCTTCTCCAGCACGGCCACGTCGGTGAGGGCGTTGTACTTGGTGATGCCGATGTGGTAGGCGAAAGCGCGGAGCGCCCCGGGCGTGACGCCGCGGCGGCGCAACCCCGAGATCGTCGGCATGCGTGGGTCGTCCCAGCCCGCCACGAGTCCTTCCTGCACGAGTTGCATGAGCTTGCGCTTGCTCATGATCGTGTAGCCCAGGCTCAGCCGGGCGAACTCGTATTGATGCGGCAGCGGCCGTGGCAGCTCGAGGTTCTCCAGGATCCAGTCATACAGCGGCCGGTGCACCTCGAACTCCAGCGTGCAGATGCTGTGCGTGATTCCCTCGATGTAGTCGCTGAGACAATGCGCGAAGTCGTACATCGGGTAGATGCACCAGGCATTGCCCGTGTGATGATGCTCCGCGTGCCGGATCCGATACAGGACCGGGTCCCGCATCCAGATGTTCGGCGCCGCCATGTCGATCCGGGCCCGCAAGGTGCGTGAACCGTCCGGGAACTCGCCTGCCTTCATGCGAGCGAAAAGGTCCAGGTTCTCTTCCACGCTGCGGTTGCGGAACGGGCTTTCCTTGCCGGGGCGATCCGGAGCGCCGCGATACGCGTCGGTGTCGCCGGGAGACAGATCACAGACGTAGGCCAGGCCACGCTTCACCAGTTCCACCGCGTACGTGTAGAGTTGGGAGAAGTAGTCCGAGGCGTAAAAAGGTTCCACCACGGCCGAATGGGGATTCCTGATCTCGGCCTGGGGCGGCGGCAGCACGGGGCCCAAGTAGAAATCGCTCTTACCGCCCGAGGTCCGCGTGTCCGGCGTGGCTCCCTTGGGTTTGAAGCCCAGGCGATCGTCGGCCCAACCGTCCACGAGCCAGTTCACGTCGGTGATGATGGACTCGACGTACTCGACCTCTTCCTTGGTCGGGTTGGTGTCGTCCATGCGCAGGTTGCAGACGCCGCCGAACTCCCGCGCGATGCCGAAATTGAGGCAGATGGACTTGGCATGCCCGATGTGGAGATAGCCGTTCGGCTCCGGCGGAAACCGGGTCACGATCGCCTGGTGGCGGCCGGCGGCCAGGTCGGCGGCCACGATGTCGCGAATGAAATCGGAGGGACCCGGCGACACCGAGGTCGCGTGCTCGTTCGTCATGCGGGGTTTGTACCCGGTTTGCCGCCGCAAGGGAATCCCCGAGCGGCTCATCCCCGGCGGTTAACGCACGAAGGACTTGGTAAAGTCCTCGCCCTTGATCTCGACGACCTTCTTCTCAAACCGGGAGCTGGCGATCAAGTCCTGGAGCTTCTGTTCGTATGCCGCGCCGTCCAACGGCAGTTCCAGAGTCTGTCCGAGCAAGGAGGAGTAAAGGGCGGCGTTGGCCAGCTCGACCGAGTTCATCCCCTCGGCCGCGGGGGCGATCAACGGCGTGCCGTCCAGGATGGCGTCGACCATGTTTTGGGTAAGAGTCGCGTGTTGCGCGGGCGCGTTGTCGAACGGCACCTCCACGTTCCAGACCTCCGGCCGCGCGAAACCCGCCTTGGCAGCCTGGCTGAAGGCGAGCATGTCCGTCTCGTTGCGGGTGAAGCTCAGCCGGTTGTTCTCCAGGACCAGCTTGCCCCGGGTGCCGCAGATCTCGAAGCGATTGGTGCCCGGCGCCTCACCCGTCGAGGTGATGAACACGCCCGTGGCGCCGGAGTCCCATTCCAGGTACGCCGTCACGTTGTCTTCAACCTCGATCCGGTGATACCTTCCCAACTGGCAGAAACCCCGCACGCGCGACGGCATGCCGCACAGCCAGGTCAGGATGTCCAAGTTGTGCGGACATTGGTTCAAGAGCACCCCGCCGCCTTCTCCCTTCCAGGTGGCGCGCCAGCCGCCACTCGCGTAGTAGATCTCGGTGCGGAACCAGTCCGTGATGATCCAGTTCACCCGCACCAGGTCGCCCAACTCCCCGCCGCTGATCAGCCTCTTCATCTTCAGGTAACGCGGTTCCGTGCGGAGCTGGAACATGGCGGCGAAAACCTGACCCGGGCGCCGCGCGTGAGCGGCAAGCAAACGCTCGGCATCGGCCTTGTGCACGGAGATGGGCTTCTCGACCATCACATGCAGCCCGGCTTCGAGCGCGGCAATCCCCAGGGTCGTGTGTTGGTAATGGGGCGTGGCAATGATGACGGCATCCACGCTTCCGGACCGGATCAACTCCTCGCCCTCCTTGAACGTCTTGAGGCCTTTGGCAGACCAGGAATCGAGCGGGGCGAGGGCGTCGGCCACCGCCGCCAACTGACCGCGGCTCACCTTTCCCTGCAGCAGGTACTCGGCGTGGTATTTCCCGATGTTCCCCATGCCAATGATGCCAAGACGAACAGGTTGCATGGGCGTGAACCATGCCGGTGGCGGCCGCCTGAAGCGAGCCTGGAATTCGTGCCGCGCGCCACAGCGCCGCGGAAAGGCAGGGCGCGCAGTCCCTTGCGCGCCGGGATCGGCCGGCAGCGGGGTGCCAGCCCTACCTGGCCGGAGGTCCGTGGAGAGGCCGGATTTCCATTGTGCCGGCTGGTGACCTTGGTTTGAAAACGTACAAGGACATGTTCCAAAGAGCGTCGGCGAACCGGACACATCCCGGTCGCTTCGCGTTGCTCCCAGGCACGGCCGCGGTCGCGAAGCGGCTGGAGTGCTTGGGTCACCGGCTGCGTTTCCAGGACGGTTCATGGGCAGTCCTGTTGACCCGGCGGCCGTGCGCAGTGACGATGCCTGCTGAAGAGCGAGGACCTCAGCCCGCAGGGACGTTCCTGCGCCAGTGTGGCTTCCTGCGGACTGAAGTCCGCGCTCCGGGGGCGGTCCCTGGGAAACCGCAAGGCGATTTTCCGTTTGCCCGCCGGACGCCGGTTGGTACGGTGACGCCCGTTCACAAACCATGGTTCCACACGCGCCAGCACAAGGCTTGTTCCGGGTCCTGGCCCGCGTTCCACCGCCCGAAGCGAAGCACCGCGCATGAGCACTCAAAACAACTACCCGAAACTCCACAACGCCATGTGGCCCGGCCTGGTCGGCAAGGGCAGTCCCGGCGCCGAACCGTCGATCGACCTGGACACGATGCTGGACCTCACGGCCAAAGCGGAGGTCAACGGCACGCGGTTCGACGGCGTGGACATCTTCCTGTTTGACCCGCACATCAACATCGATTCGAGCGACGATGATCTGAAGCGCATCGCCGACAAGATCGCCGCCAAGAACCTCGTCGTCGGATCCGTGGTGGCGCCCATCTGGCCCCCCACGGGCGGCGGCTCCGCCATGGGCTCCGAGGAGGACCGCAAACGCTTCGTCGGCCAGGTCGCCAAGGGCTGCCGGATCGCGAAGAAATTCCGCGAACTCGGTGTCCGCCCCCATGGCGTGGTCCGCATCGACTCCGCCTCGGGCGTGACCGACTGGGACAAGGACCCCAAGGGCAACACGAAGAAGATCATCGCCACGTTCAAGGAGGCCGCGAAAGTCGCCAAGGACCACGGCGAGCGGCTCGCCGCCGAAGGCGAGATCTGTTGGGGCGGCATGCATTCCTGGAAGGTCATGCTCCAGGTGCTGGAAGGCGTGAACCAGCCCAAGTACCTCGGGTTCCAGGCCGACATGGCTCACACGCTGCTCTACGTGCTCGGATTCAACGCGCCGGAACACCGCCTCGTTCCCGAGAAGTTCAACTGGGAACCGGACAAGTTCCACACCGCGATGAAGAAGCTCACCAAGGCGCTCCGCCCGTGGACCATCGACTTCCACGTCGCCCAGAACGACGCCACCGTCAAAGGATCCGGCGAGCACGAGAAAACGGGCAAGCACTGCATGGCCACCGATCCCAACGGCAAACTGAACATCGCCCGCGACGCCGGCTATTGGATGCGCGATGACGCCGGCAAGGTCACCAGGAAGTTCAAACACATCTGCTGGGACGGCTGCATGTTCCCGAACGCCGTCATGATGCAGCAACAGACCTGGAACGACATCCTCGCCGCCATGATCCAGGTCCGCGAGAACCACGGCTGGAAGGCGTGACCCGCCGCGCGGTCCGTGAACCCCGACCCAGGTAGGGCGGGCACTCCGCTGCCCGCCGCATCCGACGCGCCGAGGATGGCGCGCCCGACTGCTCTCCATGAACCTGCCCCGAAAAGCGGCGATGAATCCCCGCACTCCAGGCGCTTCGCGTCTTCGGAGGTGCCTTCGAGCGGCGCGAAGCGTTCGGAGTGCGTCCGCTTTAGCGGCGCTTTTCGGTTCATGATCCCTTGGCACGGTCTCGGGCCTCGGCACTCTTGAGTAACATGCAACGCTTCAACCCCCTCTGGCTGGTCATCTTCCTGGCCACGTTCCTCACCGGCTGCACCCGCATCGTGTATGTGGACAGCACCGCCCACGACAAGGTGTCGACCGAGCGTACCGCCGAAGGCGCCATTGCCGCCGACCTTCAACGCCTCGTCCTCGAACACCAGTCCGGAACCGTCACGGTGACGGGCACGGACGAAAGCCCCGGATGGACCTGGAAGCTCACTTGCTGGGGACCCGATGTCGCCACCGCGGAGGCCAACGCCGCCCGGTGCCGGATCGAGGCCACCGGGGACGGGACCGCGTTGCGCTTGAAGCTGGTCAAGGACCTGGATCATGCCGAGCGCGTTCACCTTCATTCGGAACTCGTGGTGCGCGTCCCTAAAACGGTGGCCGTCGAGGTGCAAAATACGTTTGGGGAGGTCCGAGTCACCGGGATCAACGCTTCGGCCAGGATCAGCGCTCGAAACAGCCGGGTGATCTTGAGCGGTATCACGGGTGCCGTACACGCCGAGACCTCCTTCTCTCCGCTCGAAGCCGAGGAGATCGGCGCCGCCGAGTTGGCCAACCAGAACGGCGCGATCCGGGTGCGGCGCGTCGCCGGGGATCTTTCGGCCCAGACGAGCTTCTCCGAGCTGTCCGCGGAGATGATTCACGGGAAAGCGACGCTTCGTAACCGGAACGGTGCCATCCAGGCCACCACGATCGGCGGCGACCTCGACGCGGAGACGGCGTTCAGTCCGATCCGGGTCCGGGGGGTCGAAGGCGCGGCCGCCTTGCGCAACCAGAACGGGCTCGTCGAAGCTCACGAGGTGACCGGCCCGATCGACGCGAGCACGAGCTTCTCACCCATCGAACTCGACAGCAGTTCCGTCGCGTTCTCGGCCCGGAACCAAAACAGCGCGATTCGCATCAACGCCCGGTCGCCGTTGGTCGAGCGCATCGACGCTTCGACCTCCTTCTCGCCCCTCCAGCTGACTCTCCCCTCCAGCACCAAGCCGGTGATACGTGCCGAGGCCACCTTCGGCCGGATCGATTCCGCGTTCCCGGTGCTGGTGTGGAGTTCGGTCTCGGACGCCGACTTCCAGGCGGAAACTGGCCGCCCAAAAATCACGCTTCGCAATCAGAACGCGAGCATCTCGATCGCGAAGGGCGCACCCTAGAGTGACGGCGAGGGTCGGGCCTTCGAGACCTCCCCCATGAACCGCCACGCGTGCGGCAGGATCTCGAGCCGCCCCCCGGCAAGCGCGACGGTCGCCGGTTCGTCCCGGAAGTTGTAGAAGCACCGGTCCGCCTCAAACGCGTACAGGCCCACCCCGGCCGGGCCTTCGAAGTGGAGTCCCAAGGAACCGAGCAGCGCGCGTCGCAGTTCGTTCGCCACGGGTTCCGGCAATTCCGCAAGTCCGAGCTGCTTCGGCGCCAGCAGCCACTCACCTGTCGCACCGAAATCCTCCGCCGAGAAGGTGCGCACGTTCAGCAGGAAGATGCGTCCCTGCTGAACCCGGCTTTCGGTGAGAAACGGCAACGCCTCGCCACCGGCTTCGACTTCGATGGAGACCTTGCAGCCCACGGCCCGAACCCCGGCGTCGATATCCAGCGGGGAGCCCAGCTTGCGCCATGCGCCCTCCACCCTCCACGCCTGAGCCTGCGCAAAACGAGGCGCCTCCGACGCGGTCAGGCCAGCGAGGGCGGCCATGTCCTTGCCTGCGCCCCTCACGAACGCGGGTGTCACCACCACCTCGCCGCCCTGTTCCAGATGAGACTTCACCTTCACCATGACCCCGGCGTCAGCCCCGGCGTGCGCTGCCAGGAAGACCGTCGCTGGCCACTCGGGAAACCTCGCCTCCGGCAGGATCGGCAGCCCGAGCATTCCCAGGTAGTCTGGGAGATAGAGATTCTCGGCGGCGTCGCTTCCCGGGGGCTTGTAGAAGAGAATGCCCTGCCGGGCGCGTCCCGCGATCCGACCATGCAACGCGTCGAGTTCGGGAAGTCTGGTCGCCAGGAGGGAATCACCGGGATGGCCCTCCATGATGTCGCCCAGGCGAAACAGCGTGAGTTCGCGAGCACCCGCCAACACCGCCTGGCTTGCCTGATCCACAAACTGCCGCGCGTCGCATTCAATGTGATCGAACCAGGCTCCCGTGACCTTCTCGCCGGCTACCGAGGTGAGCCAGCGGAAGTTCATGTAGCCCTCCGTGGGCTGCACGAACCCCATGCGCCGCGTCTTCGGATTGCGAACTTCCACACCGACCCAGATCTGGTCGAACCGCGGCGACATCCGTTCCGGATCGTAGCCGAACAGGTGAAAGCGGTCGTACCATTGCGGGTACTTGAGGATCAGGCGCACATCCGGCCTGACGGCACGGGCCGGACCGACGATCAGCGGTTCGATGAGCGACACCAGCAAATCCCGGCGGTACTCCCCCCAGGAACGCGGCCCTCGCGCCGCCGCCGAAATCGGAGACATGTCGGCGGTGCAGAAGAAGTCGTCCACGATCAGCTCACCGAACTCGGGTGCGTTCTCGGAGAAAAAGGCCGCCACATCGGTCCGTGTCCTCGCGCTCTCCCAGTTCAGCCAGCCCAACGCCGTGTCCTGCCGCGTGCCGAAAGCGGCGCCCGGCACCGTGGCGATGCCGCCCGCACCTTGGAGTCCCTCGGCCTGCAGGGCCTCGCGGATCTCGTGCCATTGGCCGGGAGACACGTATTCGTCGCCGCGCCGGCCTTCGAGGAACACGCGCGACACCCGGAGGCGCTCCAAGGCCGCGAACGCCTGACGACGATGCTCCGGGGTATCGAGATGCTGCAGCACGTCTCCCGCGGTGGCGTAGACACTGAGGCGCAACGGGTGGTCGACGCGAACCGAAGCCGCGCCGCCATGCCACGTCGCCATCACTCCGCCGACGAAGAGAACGAGAAAGGAGGTTGCTGGGAGGTGTGCCACGCCGGAGATCTAACCCCCGCCCGTTCAACTCGTCACACCCAAATCCGAGCCCGCGTCAGGACCGCCCGGCAGCCATGGACCTGTCATTCCCTGTAGGCGCGCAATCCTCGGCTCGCCGGTTTCGGCGGGCAACGGAGTGCCCGCCCTACCGGCTCCCGGTTTCGAGCCCGGCCCGGCCCGTGCCGCCCGCTTGGCGACCACTTTTCCGTTGTCAGCCTGCCTGACTTGTCGCGACATACCGCCATGCAAGCCTTCACTCGCGTGCCGCGCGTTTTCCTCACCCTCCTTGTCCTGCCCTCCTTCCTGGCCCTCGCCGCCGAATCCGCCCGCGACGAGGCGGGTTTCACTTCCATGTTCAACGGCCGCGATTTGAGCGGTTGGGAGGGCAAGCCGGGTTGGTGGGCGGTGGAGGACGGCGCCATCACCTCGCAAAGCACGCCCGAGAAGCCCTGCAATGAAGCCCACTACCTCATGTGGCGGGGAGGCAAGCCCGGGGACTTCGACTTGCGTCTCGAGTTCCGCCTCGTGGGCGGCAATTCCGGCATCCAATTTCGGAGCAAGGAACTGCCCAACTGGGATACCTCCGGCTACCAGGCGGACATCGAGGACGGCGAGCAATGGACGGGTTGCCTGTTCGAGCACACGCGCGGTGGCGTGACCATGCGCGGGGAGCGCACCGTCATCGATGCGGACGGCACCAAGCACGTGAGCGCCTTGGGCGATCCGCGCAAGCTCCTCGCCAAGGTGCGCCGGCATGAGTGGAACAGCTATCAGATCACCGCGCGTGGCAATGAACTCACCCTTGCCATCAACGGGGTGGTCATGTGCCAGGCCATCGACAACCAGACCGGCCTGGCCGCCCGGGACGGAGTCATCGCCCTCCAGATGCATCCCGGACCGCCCATGAAGATCCAGTTCCGAAACCTCCGGATCAAGCAGCTGGGCGCAAAGCCATAAGCGGCACGGGCCGCGGCGGTCGCCAGCCAGGTAGGGCGGGCACTCCGTTGCCCGCCGCACCCAACTCCAGGGGCGGGCACTCCCCTGTCCGCCGGAATTCGGCGCGCAAGGGCCTGCCCGCCCTGCCGGCGTGTCTCCAAGCGAAACCGCGCCGCAAGGCTTCGCGGCGCGGTTGCTCGAAGGGACTTCCGGGGGACGCAGAACCGGCGTCAATCAAGCCGCTTGACCCGCATGTTGCGGTAACGGATCACGCTCTTCGGATCGTGCGCCTGCAGCGCGAAGGTGCCCTCGCCGAGCTTGCGGGTGAAGTCGGGGTTGGCCTGGGCCCCGAGGGGTTCGACGTACTGCAACACCGTCTTGCCATCGACCTTTACGGTGACCTGGCGGCCCTGAACGATGATCTCCTGCAGCCACCACTTGTTGTCCTCGGCGGCCGCGAGCCCGGTGTTGACCAGGCCGTACAAGCTGCCGGTCTTGATCCAGTCGCTGTGGGTGATGTTCACCTGCGATTCGAATCCGGCGCGCGGCCAGTCTTTTTCCTGGTACTTGGTGTGGAAGTAGACGCCGCCGTTGGAGCCGGGCGTGGTCATCACCTCCACCTTGAGATGGAAGTTCTTGAAAGGCTTTTCGTCTCCCGTATAGAACAGGTGACAACGAGGTCCCGCGGCGACAAAGCAGCCGTCTTCGACCTTCCAGGTTTCCGGACTCTCCACGGCCTTTTTCCAGCCATGGAAGGACTTGCCGTCCATGAGCGAAACGAAACCCTCTTCCGTATCCGCGGCAAAGGCGGTGGCCGAGAGGGCGGTTGCGGAAAGCAGAGCGAGCAGTGCGTGTTTCATGGGCGCGAACGCTAAGCCGCCGTCGGGTGGACGCCAAGCAACAAAACCGCCTTTGGTCATGTCCCGGGCGGACGACTTGATTCCCTCGAAATCCCGGTCACTTTGGCATCGTGCTCCTTGGCCTCAGGCGAAGGGGCAACCCAGACAACCACACTCAACCATGCAAAAGTACCTTGTAGAGTTCATCGGGACGTTCTTCCTGGTGCTCACGATCGGCTGCACCGTCATCCCCGGCGCGGCCGGAGTCATCCCCCCGCTCGCCATCGGCGCCGTGCTGATGGTGATGATCTTCGCGGGAGGCCATATCTCCGGCGGCCACTACAACCCCGCGGTCACCCTCGCGGTCGTCCTGAGGGGACGTTCCGACCGCACGGAACTGCTACCCTACTGGGTGGCCCAGATCGCCGCGGGCGTGATCGCCGGCATGGTGGCCGTGTTTCTTGTGGGGAAGAGCGGCACGCCCCTGGTCATCAAGACCGTGCCCCAGGCCTTCGTCGCCGAGTTCCTCTTCACCTTCGCCCTCGCCTACGTGGTCCTCAACGTCGCCACGGCCAAGGGCACTTCCGGGAACTCCTTTTACGGGCTGGCCATCGGCATGACGGTGATGACCGGCGCGTTTGCGGTCGGTGGCATCTCCGGCGGTGCCTTCAATCCCGCAGTCGCCGTGGGGGCCGCGGTCATGAAGCTGGTCAGCTTCTCCCAGATCTGGATTCACCTGCTGGCCGACCTGGCCGGAGGCATGGCCGCCGCATGGACCTTCCTGTATCTCAATCCCCAGGACTGAGACCCCTCACAGGCCCGCCAGGATATCTTTCAAGCGCTTCCAGGCCGCTTCCCGAGCGCGCTTGTTATCCGCGGAGGCGTCCGGGGCCTCCCCGGCCCGCATGAAGCCGTGTCCGGCGCCCTCGTAGGTCACGGGCTCATACTTCTTGCCCGCCGCCTTCATGAGCTCCTCGGATTTGGGAATAGTCGTGTTCACCCGGGCATCGTTTCCCCCGTAGAACCCGTACACGGGGCAGGCGATGCGGGCGATGTCCGCAGCCGAGTCAGGCCCGGAGCCGTAGAACGGAAGCGCGGCCAGAATGTCCTTGTTGTTCGTGGCGAACCGAAAGGTCTGGCTGCCTCCCCAGCAGAATCCCCCCACCGCCACCTTGCCGTTGCTGGCCGGCAACTTGGCCGCGTACTCCACCACGGCGTTCAGGTCGGCCGTGATCTGGTCCGCGGACAGGGAGGAAATCGCCTTCCGCACGGCGTCACCCGAGCCGAGTTCGGCCGTACCGCCACCGCCGGGCGCGGCGCCGGAGAGCAGGTCAGGCGCGATGGCGATGAACCCGGCTTCGGCCAGTTGGTCCGTGACGCCGCGCACCCAGTCGGTCAGGCCGAAGATCTCATGGATCACCACCACCGCGGTGGCCTTCTCCTTGACCTCGGGGAACGCGATAAAGGCCTTCACCTCGCGATCGCCGTGCTTGACGGTCACCCATTCCAGATGGCGGGGAGAATCGTCGAGACGTGCCTTGGCCCAGTCCTGGGCCTGCGTGCCCGCCAGCCCGCAGGCCGCGCCGACGGCGGCGATGCCAAGACGCTTCAGGAAGAGAGCAGTGTTCATGATGATCAGAGCCTGTGTTGGCTCCCACCAGTAGTGCAGGCCCGCCGGAAAGCAAATCGCGGCGGCGGACGGCGCCATGGCACCGCGCCCGACCCCTAAAACGAAAGGCCGGTTCCCGAGGGAAACCGGCCGTGTGAAAACCGACGGAGGGATGGCTGCCTGCGCGCCGTCATCCCTGGAGGCCCTGTTCAGACGGGCTTCCAGGTCGAAATGATGCGCATGTACTGCGCCCGCTCGAACGCCGTCGGGTCGGGGCACTTCTGCTGGCTCATCGAGCCTTTGAGCTGGGCGAGCGATTCGTACTCATGCTCTTCCATCCAGTGCCGCATTTCCTGCTCGATGACGGCGATGTGGGTCATGCCCTTGCGCAACAGCACCGAGCAAAGCATGGCGACATCCGAGCCGGCCATCATGATCTTGAGGGCGTCGAGCGCCGTGTGAATGCCACTCGTCGCGGCGAGGCTGGCCTTGACCTTGCCGTACAAGATGGCGATCCAGCGCAATGGAAGCCGGCGGGCCTGCGGCGTGCTCAGCAGGATGCTGTGTTCGACCTCGAGGTTCTCGACGTCGATGTCGGGTTGATAGAACCGGTTGAACAGCACCAGGCCGTCGGCGCCGGCCCCGTCGAGCTTCTTCGCCATGTTGGCCATGTTGCTGAAGAAGGGGCTGAGCTTGACGGAGACGGGGATGTTCACCGTCTTCTTCACGCTCTTGAGGATCTCGAGATACGTGTTCTCCACCTCGAGCCCCGACAGCTCGAGATCCGTGGGAATGTAGTAGATGTTCAGCTCGATGGCGTCGGCCCCGGCCTGCGCCATCTTGCGGGCGTAATCGGTCCACCCGCCGACCGAGGCGCCATTGATGCTGGCGATCACCGGCACCCGCACCGCGGCCTTCGTGCGCTGGATGTGGTCGAGGTAGTCATCCGGACCCAGCCGGAACTCGCCAACCTGGGGGAAGTAGCTGGTCGATTCGGCGAAGCTCTCGGTGCCCTTTTCGAGCATGGCATCGAGTTCGTCGCTTTCGCGGCGAAGTTGTTCCTCGAAGACCGACGGTAGCACAATCGCGCCGGCGCCGGCGTCTTCGGCACGCTTGATCTCATCCAGGTCGCGTGTCAACGGACAGGCGGATGGCATGAGCGGGCTGCGGAGTTTCAGGCCGAGATAGGTCGTGCTGAGATCCATAACGATTTCCTGCGGGTTTGAGTGAGATCAGGTTGGTTTCGGCCTGGCCCCCCTGCGCCAACGCCGGAGGACCAGGCCGGTAAGCGTGTCGTCAGGCGTTCGCGGTGGCGGCGGGAATGGCGCTGCCGTTGCCCGAAGGCTTGCGAGCGGCCATGTACGAGTAGAGCTGCCAGCGTGCGTCCGCGTCGAGCTGCGCATTTTCGAACAGCCTCCGCGCGTCCTCGGGCTTGCTCTTGGTGAGCATCTTGAACCGGTTCTCGGCCAGGAGGTAGTCGGCCACCTTGAGCTTCGCCGCCTGGGAATCGAGCAGGAGCGGGTTCTCATGCGCATCCGTGCGCCGGGGATCGTACCGGTAAAGCAGCCACTGACCGGACTCGACGGCGAGCTTCTGGTGGCGCATGCCGACACCACGGTCCAGGTCGATGCCATGCGCGATGCAATGGCTGTACGCGATGATCAGCGAGGGACCGGGATACGACTCGGCCTCGATGAAGGCCTTCAACGTATGCTCGTCCTTCGCGCCCATGGCCACACTGGCGACATAAACGTTGCCGTAACTCATGGCGATCAGGCCCAGGTCCTTCTTGCGACCCGGCTTGCCCCCGGCCGCGAACTTGGCCACCGCCCCGCGCGGCGTCGACTTCGAGGCCTGGCCGCCTGTGTTCGAGTACACCTCGGTGTCCATCACCATCAGGTTGACGTCCCGACCGCTGGCGAGCACGTGGTCCAGGCCGCCGTAGCCGATGTCGTACGCCCAACCGTCACCACCGAAGCCCCAGACGCTCTTCCGCACCAGGGCGTCAGCCAGCCCCTTCAGCAGGGTCGCGTCGCTGCCGGTCAGCCCTGGCAGCTTGGCCTTGAGGGCGGCCACGCGTTCGCGTTGCTCATAAATGCCGGCTTCGTCGCGCTGATTCGCGTTCACCAGCCCGGTCACCAGGTCGTCGCCCAACTGCGGAGCGAGCCGCTTCACCAGCTCCTGGGCAAACTCCATCTGTTTGTCCAGGGAGACGCGGAAGCCGAGCACGAACTCCGCCGTGTCTTCGAACAACGAATTATTCCAGGCCGGTCCGCGGCCGTTGTGATCCACGCAATAGGGCGTGGTGGGGAGATTGCCGCCGTAGATCGAGGAGCAGCCCGTGGCGTTGCCGATGACCATGCGGTCGCCGAACAACTGGGTGACCATCTTGATGTACGGGGTCTCGCCGCAGCCGGCGCAAGCGCCCGAGAACTCGAACAGCGGCCGCATCACCTGCTGCTGGCGGAGCTGGCCCACCTTGATCTTGCGGCGGTCGAGATCGGGAATCTGTTGGAAGAAGTCCCAGTTCTCGCGCTCCGGCGCACGCAGGGGCGCTTGCGTCCGCATGTTGATCGCCTTGAGCTTGGGTTCGCTCTTGTTCTTGGCCGGGCAGACGTCGACGCACAGGACGCAGCCCGTGCAGTCCTCGGGAGCCACCTGGATGGTGAACTTCATGCCCTTCCATTCGGGCGAACGGGCGTCGCAGGTCCGGAACGTGGCCGGCGCCCCGGCGAGGCTGCCGGCGTCGTACACCTTCATCCGGAGGCAGGCGTGGGGGCACACCGCCGCGCACTTGCCGCACTGGATGCACGTCTTCTCGTCCCATACCGGGATGTCCAGGGCGAGATTGCGCTTCTCGTACTGGGCGGTCGCCGTCGGGAAGGTGCCATCCGGCGGAAAGGCGCTGACCGGGAGGAGTTCGCCGTCGCCCGCGTAGATGCGACCGAGCGTCTCGCGAACTTCCTTCGGAGCACGGTCGCTGAACGGCAGCGGCAGCGCGGTGTCGCTCGAGGCCTGGATGGGCACGGTGACTTCGAAGAGGTTGGCAAGGGTCTGGTCGACGGCGGCGATGTTCTTCTTCACCACCTCGTCACCCTTCTTGCCGTAGGTCTTCTTGATGGCCTTCTTGATCTGTTCGATGGCCTCCTCGCGCGGCAGCACCCCGGACAGGGCGAAGAAGCACGTCTGCATGATCGTGTTGATGCGCGCCCCCATGCCCGTGGCTTTGGCCACGCTGATGGCGTCGATCACGTAGAACCGGGCTTTCTTGCTGATCAGACTCTGCTGGACCGGGCGCGGGAGCTTGCTCCAGATCTCTTCCTTCGCGTAAGGCGTGTTGAGCAGGAACGTGCCGCCCGAAACCAGCGGCCGCAGCATGTCGTAACGCTCCAGGAAGATGGGCTGGTGACAGGCCACGAAGTTGGCCTTGTCCACCAGGTACGTGCTCGGGATGGTCTCCGGACCGAAGCGCAGGTGCGAGACGGTGACCGCGCCGGCCTTCTTCGAGTCGTAAACGAAGTAACCCTGGGCGTAGTTGTCCGTGTCTTCGCCGATAATCTTGATCGAGTTTTTGTTGGCCCCCACGGTGCCGTCCGATCCCAGACCGTAGAAGAGCGCGCGGGTCACCGCGGCAGGTTCAATCGACCACTCCGGGTCATAGGCGAGGCTGGAATGGGTCACGTCGTCGTTGATGCCAACCGTGAACCCGCTCTTGGGCTGCGCGGCGGCAGCATTGTCGAACACGGCCTTGATCATGGCCGGCGTGAACTCCTTCGACGAGAGCCCGTAACGGCCGCCCAACACCTTGGGCATGCCCTGGAACTTGCCTTGACCGCGGACCGAGGCATCGACGAGGGCGGCGATCACATCGAGATAAAGCGGGTCGCCTGTGGCTCCCGGCTCTTTCGTCCGGTCCAGAACCGAGACTGTCTTGACCGTCGCCGGAAGGGCCTCGACGAGGCGTTTCATGTCGAACGGCCGGTACAGCCGGACTTTCACGAGCCCATACTTGCCGCCCTCCTCATTCAAATAATCCACCGTGGCTTCGACCGTCTCGCAGCCCGACCCCATCAGCACGATCACATGGGTCGCATCCGGCGCGCCCACGTACTCGAAGAGCTTGTACTGGCGGCCGGTCACCTTCGCGAACTGGTCCATCGCCTTTTGGGTGAGGTCCGGACACGCCAGGTAGAACGGGTTGCAGCGCTCGCGAGCCTGGAAGAAGACGTCGGGGTTCTGAGCCGTGCCGCGCAGGACGGGCCGGTCGGGGTTCATCGCGCGCGCCCGGTGGGCATTCACGAGGTCTTCGCGGATGATCTGCCGCATGACGTCCTCGGTGACCATCTCGATCTTCGAAACCTCATGGGAGGTCCGGAAGCCGTCAAAGAAGTGCAGCACCGGCACCCGCGACTCGAGCGTCGCCGCCTGCGCGATGAGCGCGAAGTCCATCGCTTCCTGCACGGAAGCCGAACTGAGGAGCGAGAACCCGGTGCCGCGCGCGAGCATCACGTCGCTGTGATCGCCGAAGATCGACAGGGCGTGCGTGGCGATCGTGCGGGCCGTGACATGGAAGACCGTGGACGTCAGTTCGCCGGCGATCTTGAACATGTTGGGGATCTTGAGGAGAAGCCCCTGCGACGCCGTGAACGTGCAGGTGAGCGCGCCGGTCTGCAGGGCCCCGTGGACAGCCCCCGCGGCGCCGGCTTCACTCTGCATCTCGACGACCGAAGGGATGGTTCCCCAGAGATTCTTCACCCCTTCCGAGGCCCACTGGTCGCACCATTCTCCCAGGTTCGAGGAAGGCGTGATGGGGTAAATGCCCATCACCTCGTTACAGCGATAGGCCACGTAGGCCACCGCCTCGTTGCCGTCGATCGTCGCGAAAACTTTGCTCATGGTCCGGTTTCTTTATCGAAGGTTCAACCCGCCCCGGCTGGGTGCACACACCGTCCGAAAGCAGGGATCGACGATGGAGCGGCACCCTGGCGTGCAGCCTGGCACCCGTCCAAACAGGCAGAGCACCACCGCTCGTCGACCGACCCGAGCATTCCGGCGACGCCCCGGAGTCGCTCCACTTGCCTTGGCCACTGCTAGCCATTTTTTGCGTGCCCCGGAGACGGCCCTCGTCCCCGGACTTGAATCCAATCCGGTCCCGGGTTGAGATGGAGCCATGAACCTTCGTCTTGCTTGGCGGTCCGCACGCTGCCCCCATGCCGCAGTGATGGCGCTGGTTGCCGCTTCTTTCCTGGCCGGAATCTCGCCCGGCTTCAATCTCCAACTCGCGGCGGCCAGTCCGCCGGAAATCCCCCTGCCCGAACATCCGCGGCCGGACTTTGCCCGCCCCAACTGGCTGAACCTGAACGGGCACTGGCAGTTTCGGTTCGACCCCGAGAACGCGGGCGAAGGCGCCGGCTGGTCTCGCGGGAGCGACTTCCCGGACCGCATCCTGGTGCCCTTCCCGTGGGGCTCGCGCCTGTCCGGCGTGTCGAACCGCGCCGACGTCGCCTGGTACCAGCGCCAGATCCAGATCCCGGAAGCCTGGCGCGGGCAGCGCGTCTTCCTCGTGGTGGGGGCCTGCGACTGGCTGACGCGCGGCTGGCTGGACGGTCAACCCGTGGGCGAGCATCGCGGAGGCTACACGCCGTTCGAGTTTGAGCTCACCGACGCCGTCCACTGGGGCGAACATCAGAACCTGGCGTTGCGTGTGGACGACTCGAAGCACCCCTTCAAGCTCGAAGGCAAACAAGGGTACGGCGAAGCGAAGGGCATCTGGCAAACCGTGTACCTCGAGGCCCGGCCCGCAACCCACCTTGCCGCCCTCCGTTTCACGCCGAACGTCCCAGCCTCCAAGGTCACCGTCACCGCCACCCTGAACCAGCCCGCACCGTCGGCCGGGAGTGTCCGGCTGAAGTTCCTGACGGGTGAGCTTCCGGACAGCACGCAGCCCGTCGCCACGGGCGCACGCGAAGTGTCGTTCGAAGTGCCGATCCCCTTCCCGCGACTCTGGTCACTGGATGACCCGTTCCTCTACGAGACCGAGGCCTCCTACACCGGGTCCGGTTCGACCGACACCCTGAACACCTACTTCGGGATGCGTGATATCCGCGTCATGGACCTCCCCGGGACCGGGCACCCGTACGTAGCCCTCAATGGCAAGCCGATCTACCTGCAGATCACCCTGGACCAGTCGTATCACCCGGACGGTTTTTACACGTTCCCGAGCGACGAGTTCATGCGCGAGGAGATCCTCCGATCACGCCGGCTCGGGCTGAATGCCAACCGGTTTCACGTGAAGATCGATGTGCCGCGCAAGCTCTACTGGGCCGATCGCCTCGGCCTGCTCGTCATGGCCGACGTCCCCAACAGTTGGGGGGAGCCGGATGCCGAGATGCGCCGGGAGATCGAGCACGCCTTGCGCGGCATGCTCGCCCGCGACTTCAACCATCCCTCGATCTTCGCGTGGGTTCCCTTCAATGAGACCTGGGGCCTCTTCACGAAGACAGGCGACAAACGGGCCTACCTGCCGGAAACCCAGGAGTGGGTGGCTGCCATGTATCGACTGGCCAGGCAACTCGATCCCACCCGCCTCGTCGAGGACAACTCGCCCTGCAACTACGACCACGTGGAAACCGACATCAACTCCTGGCACGCCTACCTGCCCGGCTGGGCCTGGCGCGAACACCTGGACCAGGTGACCCGGGATACCCACGAAGGCTCCGCCTGGAACTTCATCGGCGGTCGCAAACAGGGTCGCCAGCCCCTGCTGAACAGCGAGTGCGGGAACGTCTGGGGTTACGAGGGCAGCACGGGCGACGTGGACTGGTCCTGGGACTACCACATCATGATGAACGAATTCCGCCGACACCCGAAGGTTTGCGGCTGGCTCTACACCGAGCATCATGACGTCATCAACGAGTGGAATGGGTATTACCGGTTCGACCGCACCGACAAGGTCTCCGGCCTCGAGGAACTCTTCCCCGGGATGACCCTGCGCGACCTGCACAGCCCGTTCTACATCTCCACCGGCAGTGACCTGTGCCGCGATGTCAAACCCGGAGAAAGCGTCCGCGTCCCGTTGTTCGCCTCCTTCATGACCGACACCGCTCCCGGACCGAAGCTGGTCCTGCGCACCGAACTCCACGCCTGGGACGCCCTCGGACGCTCCCGCCTCTGGAACCGCGGCGGCGCCGAGATGCCGTTCCATCCCTGGCTCGCCACCGAGCTTCCCGAACTCGTGGTTCCCATGCCCGCCGTCCCGTGCGTCGCGGTGCTGCGCCTCACGCTGGAGACACCCGAAGGACTCGTGCTCCACCGAAACTTCACCACCTTCCGGGTTGGCGACGGTTCGGCTCCCCGGGAAGAGGTGGTGAAAACCGAAGCCGGCACCGCCCGGCTGCTCCGATTTGCGCCCGCCAGCTTCGGAGCCGCGAAGTGGTCGCTCAAACAATGGAACGTGCTCGAGGGCTTGAAAGTCAACGGGGCCGGACACGGCTATTTCGAGTACCGCCTGCCGTGGCCCCAGAACCTGGATCCGGCCCAGGTGACCGGTGCGTCGTTCCTCCTGGAGGCCTCGGCGAAGGAACTCTTCGCCAAGGACCGCGAGGGATCAGGCTTCCGGGACGTGGACTACATGCGCGGGGAAGGCGTCGCCCATCGCAGCCAGAACCCCAACTCCTACCCGATGACGGACACGGAGTGCTTCCGGAGCGCGGTCCGGATCCGGGTGAACGGCATCGCCACCGGGATCGTCGAACTGGCCGATGATCCCGCCGATCATCGCGGCATCCTCTCCTGGCACGCTCAACTCCGGGACAGGAAGCTGCGCGAAGCAGGCTCCTACGGGTACCTGGTGAACGTGGCCCTGCCCGGCCAAGCCTTGAAGGCCGCGGCCGAGGCGCGGGAACTGGTGATCCGGTTGGAGGTGGACGAGTCGCTGCCCGGCGGGCTCGCAATCTATGGCGAGCGGTTCGGCCGGTATCCTCTCGACCCGACGCTGGTGTTCCGCCTCAAGTAGCCGGAGCAGCCGACCTATCCATCAGCCCCGGTCCACGAACCTCGCCTGGGCAATCGCCCGGGCCTCCGCCAGGCTCAGGTCCGGGGGCAGGCTGTGATACACCGATACGTACGCCTGGCCGCGGGCCGCGTGGGCGCTCAGAGCGAAAATGTTGCCGCCCAGGTAACGGTAGACCTTGTACGTGAGGGCGTAGATCACGCCCGGCGACTCAACCGCCGTCTGACAGCTGAGATGGTAGAGTCCCGGACGCCATTCGCGCAGGGACACTTCCCCGGCCAGCCGCGGCAAATCCGCTTCGTCCCCGTCTCCGATGAAACGCCTCTCCTCGATCGCGGTGCGGATGCAACCTGCCTGCTCCGGACCCAGCGGCTTCTCAGACGCGGCCACGTGGAAAAAGTCCATGGCCAGGCGATAGTTCATCGCCGAGAACAAGTGCGCCTGCCGAAGCGCGATGCCCTGGCGCCACAGCGCACCACTGAGCGTCGCCGCCAGCCCGCGATAGTCCCGGGCCGCCACGCCGACAAGGACCGACGGCCCATCCCGGAGGACATCCACGCGCGGCGAGGCCTGTTCGCCCTCGGCCAACCTCAACAAATCGGAGCTGAACCGGTTGGCGTGCTGACGATACACGCCGGTGAAGAAATCCTCGCCGAAGTCCTCCAGGATCAGCAGTTGCTCGCGGGAGTAGCCGGAAGCCCGGAGCGTCTCCAGTGGATCGAAGCCGGGCCGGAAACAACGGAGCGCCTTCACGTACAGCTCGCGTGAGTTGAACCAGCGAGTCGGATCATCGTCCGGGGACTCCCACTCCGCGCGATCGGCACCCGTAAACACGAACAAAGAGCGCAGCAACCCCTCCTCCTGACAGAGGTCCGCGAACCGCCTTACGCTGGCCTCGTCGTTGATCCCCGCACTCGCGTATTCCTCGAAGCTGCGCCAGTGATTGAGGAGAAAGGCGACAATCCGCAGGGTCTCGGGCGTGAACTGACATTCCACGCCGTACGGCGCGTAGTACTCCTCCACCGACAAGCCCGACATCCCGGCGGAGAACCGCTCCATGTACGTCCGTTTCTCATTCGCGCGGGTTCTCCGATCCTCCATGGTGAGCGGCAGCCGTTTGGTCTTCAGCGCGAGCTTCACCGCCGCGAGTTGGTCCGCGTCCAGGAGCGCCGCCTCGACGGCGATCAACTCGCCCGGCGGCAGGTCCATCAGGGGCGTCTTGCTGAACGCACCCTTCAGCCGGGCGCTGCCGCGTTGGACGAAATCCTCGAGCGCGCGAAGCTTCCGCCGTTCGAGGGCACTGCGGAGCTGCTTGCCTTCCTTCATCACGCGTCGATCGAGCGAAGCCTCGAACTTGGCATACCCGGGAAACAGCCGGTCCTCCGCACCCGCGAAATGGGACAGGAACGCGAACGAATCCGCCAGGCTGCCACGGCGCTCGTAGAAGAGCGCCGATAGCTCCGGCACCCGAACCAGCCAGTCGCCGGCGTTACGGAACGTGCCCAGCCATTCCGTGGGATCGATCGGCACCTCGTACCGCTGCGAGGCCAGCAGGAGACCCATCGCAGCGCGACTGCGTTCCTTCGAGGTACGCAGCGCCTGCGCCCCCTCGCAGAACAAACCCGCGGTGCCGTACACGATCGGGCTTCCGGGGGCGACCCGTCGCCCATCCTTCAAGGTCCGGCTGATGACGCCCTTGGCGAAGCAGGCCACCCGACGCCGCGCGGCCAGCAACGCCGCCCGCACCTCGTTCGCAAATTCGTGGCGGTCCGGTTCGCTGGCCTCGGTCCCGAGCAACTCGCCAAAGGAACGGAAGTCGTCGAACGTCAGGATATCCTCGGCGTGATTCCCGCCCCCCAACGGTCGCGGCCGCCCCTGGCGACGCGAATGCACGAAAGCCCGGATCCGCAGCAGAAACCCGTATGCCTCCAGGTCCCGCGGATCGTCCAGACGCCGGTACACGTCATGGCTGTGTTCGAAAGCCGCCCCGGCGAGCGTCCAGATGCCGGCGAGAAAGACCCGCAGCCCCTCGTTCTTGATGTCGAACCGCTCCAGGCTCTCACTGGTGTCCACCGCCTTCTCCCAGTGATCCCGCCAGAAGCTGCGGACGTGCAGAAAATGCTCGAACGGGTCAAAGGTGCCTTGAATCCGCTCGCGAAACGCCCGGGCAAGCTGGTGCGGATCGTAGACCGGCGCCATGTCGAGAAACGCATTGAGCTGCTTCCCCGTGAGGGTTGGCACGTCGTCCAGCGAGAAGGGAAGTGCGTGGCACTGGAACCCGTGTTGCCGCTCGAACTCGTCGGTGTGGAGGAGCTGGTCCTGCAAGCGGATCAGGAACTGGTTTCCCTCGATGGCATCGTCAAAAAGAAAGGCGAAGTCATTGTCGGAGCGGGGCGTCATTTCCGCCCGCCCCGTGCCGCCGAGGGCCACGACCGCGAACGGACGTTCGTAGCCATGCTGGGCCTGTTGTCCAGCGGCCCAATCCGCGACGATGCGGGTGTAAATGGCGGACCGCGCGGCGGCGAGCTCACGACCATTGTCCAGGCGCGGGCTCCGGATCTGGGCATCGTTCTCGGCCACCAGACGCCGGAAGTCGTCCCCGGGCGTTCCCGTGGGGAGAACACCGGGCGACCGCGAATCACAAGCACTCATCATCAGGGCGACCGTCAGCAACGGCAGGTGCCGGCGACGTCTCGGAGAGGTTACGATGCGTGTCAACCGGCGTCGAAAGCCTCATCTTGCCCGGCCTTGACGGAAGCGATTCTCCCGACCGGCGGCGACGGCGGGCAAGGTTGGCAAGGTTGGCCACCGGGGCGAGCCTCCGGCCGCGCCAAATCTTGAAATAGCTGTTTCAAGATTCAGCACGCCGCCGGCCGCTCCTCGCGAGAACAGGTAACCGGCAGCTCCCAACGACCGTCGTGCGATCGGACCGGCCACTCAAAGAGTGGGCTCCAGACGCAGATAATCCAGACCGAACATGTAGGCCTTGACGGCCTTCTCGTTCGCGCCCGTGAGCTCGACCGTGAGCTTGTGCTCGCCCGCCGTCAGCGCGTGCGTCCCCAGCTCGCGCTCGCCGGTTGGGAGCACGCCGTTGTTGAACAAGTCCAACGTTGCGACTTCGCGGCCGTCGAGAAGAACCCTCACCGTCCCGTAATCCACCGCCTTCGTCATGGCGGCGATGAGCTTGTACTTGCCCGAACTCGCGACCGGCAGCGCCAGCTCGATCCTGTCACCCGGCTTCGCCCCCGTCCACCAGAGCTGGGAATCGCCGCTCCACTGGCCCTCGAACATGCTCAATTCCTGCTCCTGAACGCCGCCCCCCGTTTTCGAGACGACCCGCAGCCGCTCGCCTTCAAGGGCGCCCTTGACTTTGTGGACCTGCAGCGCCGAGTCATCCCAATACCCGGCGCGTTCCGCCAACAAGGCGGGCTTGTAGGGATCCTTGCCGCCGGGCGCGAGGTACCAATAAACGGTGCTGGCGTAGAGAGTTGGACGCGTGTTGGGAAAGTACTTCTCGATGGCGGCTTCGAACGAGCGTTGGAAGGGAATGTTGTCCGCGATATGCCAGCGGTTCACGCAGATGTGCCCCTTGTTGTTCATGGAGATCGTCTGGTTGTGATACGCGTTCTGAAAGAGCGTCGGATTGCACCACGCGTAGCCGAAGTAGTCCTCGCTGCCCGTGCCGATCGTCGAGGGGAACTTCTCCCCGTCCACCCAGAACTTCTCGTCTCCTTCTCCCCACCAGCTGCCGCGCGGGTTCCAGACATGCAGCATGACCCCCAGAAAACGACCGCGCCCTTCGGTCTGGAGCAGGGTCCAGTCGATCTTGCGACGGTCCGGGTCCTCCGGCAGCAGGGCGTCACGGTGCCACTTGGCATGGAAACGGGCGTACTGCGAGGGCGCTCCTGCGAGCGGAACCGTGACCACCTCGAACTTGAGCTTGCGGCTCTGACGGCCGTCATTGACCAGCGTGAAATCGGCGGCATTCGCAAACGGCATGTACCAGTGTGAATACCACACACCGTCCGGGGTTAAGCCGCACGGCAAAGAGACGTAAGGGTTGGCGCCCGCTGCGGTCCCGAAAAAGTCGCCCAGCGGCACCCACACACTCGGCTGTTCCTCGCCGTCGAACCTGATGCGGATCGTCCACTCGCGGAGAGCGCTTCGGTCCGCCGCCGCGAAAGGCGGCTCCGCGGTCATCCGGATGGTCCGAATGGCCCGAGCGCCCGTGAGGTTGAAAACACAAGTACCGCCGCCGTCCGCGGAAAGCTCGGACTTGACCAACTGTTCGCCTGAAGCGGTCGGCAGGAACGGGCCGGGCCGGTCCAACCGGGCGTTGGCTTGGTCCAGGGCAACGGCTTCCTCCGTCGCAAGCTCGCGCTTGAATGTCGGGACCGATGTCCCCGGGGGGAACGTCGAGTACACGAACTGGTAGTAGGCTCCCCAGTTCTTGTCGGCCACGATCTTGCACGATTTTTGGTAAGGGATGGGCGTGTAGTTGTTCCATCCCATCGCCACCGTATGGACCAGTGCCGAACGGTCGAACGGGGCGTTCTTCCCATCGAAGTATCCCATGAACGGCAAGTCGACGGCGGGCTCGCTGGCGCCGTCGAGGTAGATGCGCACCCGACCCTCCTTGGGAGCGGCGGACCAGATGCGCCAGATGCAGCCCGGGCCCTCCATCTCGGCGAAGACAAACTGCTCACCTTCCTTGCGGATGTATCCATCGCCATCCCCGTTGGCATCCCAGCCCAGGTACTTGCCCGAAGCCGCATCGTACCGACTCGCGCGATCATAGCTGGACCATTGCTCGCAACGCTCACCTGCGACAGGCAGCAAGGCAAGCTGCTCAAAGTCAGTGAGGCGACGGACAAGGTCCGGATACGAATAGGTTGCCGCGGCGCTGGCCGGTGGAGCCCAGGCGAGCAGGACAGTCAGCAGCGAGGCTCGGAGGAAGAGCGGAGTTCTCATGGATGTCATGGTGAGTCTGCTGCACGCATTCAATCGCAGGACCGGCTCCGGTTCAACAACGGGCCGCGCGCGAGGTGCATTTCGTTTGCCGCGAGTGAAGCCTGGCGGCCTGGGACGATCCCAAGCCGGGCCAACCGGCCCCCGGGGATACGCCCAAGTCGGTCACGGGCAGCCGGACCGAAACTTGATATAGCTATTTCAAGATTCAGCTCAGGCTGGGGCCGCCCGTTTGCCGCGGGGTGCGGTCGCAGTACGTTGGACGATGCGACGGGGCGGGATTACCCTGGCCGGGACGGTAGCCGCTTTCATGCTGGCCGCGGGTTGTGTTCGATCCGGGCCTCGGCAGGACCTCCCGCCCTTCAGCGCGACCCCTGTGTCCAAATCTGTGTCCAACACCACTCCCTCGCCCTCCTCGAACCGTCTCGGACGGGAAAAGTCCCCTTACCTGCTTCAGCACCAGCACAATCCGGTCGATTGGCATCCGTGGGGTGAAGAGGCCTTTGCGATGGCGCGCGCCGCGAATCGTCCGATCTTCCTGAGCATCGGCTACTCGACGTGCCATTGGTGCCACGTGATGGAACGGGAGTCGTTCGAAGACCAGGATGTCGCCCGCCTTCTCAACGCGCACTTCGTCAGCATCAAGGTGGATCGCGAGGAACGCCCCGACGTCGACAAGATCTACATGACGTTCGTCCAGGCCACCACCGGCAGCGGCGGCTGGCCGTTGAACGTCTTCCTCACCCCGACGCTGAAGCCCTTCTACGGCGGCACGTATTTTCCGCCCCGCGGCCGGCAAGGCCGCCCCGGGTTCCCCGACCTTCTCGAACAAGTCCACCGCGCGTGGGAGGAACGCCGGGAGGACGTGATCGAATCGGCAGAGGATGTGAGCCGGAAGTTGACGGCTTACGTGGAGAAGTCCCCGTCGGGAAGCGCGGTTCCCGGACCGGCGGTGCTCGATCACGCCGCGGCCAAATTGAAGGCCGACTATGATGCCACGCACGGAGGCTTTGGCGGTGCGCCCAAATTCCCGCGACCAAGCCATCCCGCGTTCCTGCTCCGTTGGGCCCTGCGGAACGGTGATCTCGAAGCGCAGCGCATGGTGCTGCACACGTGCGAGCGGATGGCTGCCGGCGGCATGCACGACCAGCTGGGCGGCGGATTCGCCCGTTACTCGGTCGATGCGGAATGGCTGGTGCCGCACTTCGAGAAGATGCTGTATGACAACGCTCAACTGCTTCAGCTTTACCTGGATGCCTTCCTGGTAAGCCGGGATCCCCGCCACGCGGACGTGGCCCGCGGTATCGTGGGTTACGTGCTTCGCGACATGACCCATCCCGAAGGCGGGTTCTACTCGGCGGAGGATGCCGACAGCGAAGGCAAGGAGGGGAAGTTCTATTGCTGGACGCGCGCGGAGTTGAAGGCGTTGTTGGCCCCGGACGAATTCGAGGCCGCCACGCGCCATTGGGGCGTCACGGAGGAAGGGAACTTCCTGGACCACAGCGACCCCCATCCCCTGCCCGGCCAGAACGTCCTCCATGTCGCGCAAGCCGTGCAGGGTGCGGACGACCGGGCGCGTCTGGAGGCGGCAAGTCGAAAACTCTTCGAAGCCCGCTCAAGCCGGGTGCGGCCTCACCTCGACGACAAGGTGCTGGCCTCGTGGAATGGCTTGATGCTCGGCGCGCTTGCCCGGGCGGCGGTTGTCCTGGAGGAGCCGGGGTGGCTGGAAGCCGCCGAAAGGAACCTGGCGTTCATTCAGGAGCGGCTGTGGGATGAGTCCAGCCACACGCTGTACCATCGATGGCGCGATCAGGCTCGTGACTCCGCGCAACTGCTCGACGCCTACGCGTTCTTGCTTGCGGGCGTCCTGGACCTCTACGAGTCAACGCTCAAGCCGGGTCACCTCAAATTCGCCGTCGCTTTGGCGGGAGGCATGCTCGCACGCTTTTACGATTCCGCGCAGGGCGGTTTCTGGCAATCCGGCGAAGGGGCGAACGATCTGATTCTGCGCGTGAAGGAGGACTACGACGGGGCCGAGCCGTCGGGAAACTCGGTGGCCATTCTCAGCCTGCTGAAGCTGGCGGACATCACCGAACGCAGGGAGTTCCGGGACGCTGCGGAGAAGAGCCTGAGGCTGTTCGCGGACCGGTTGCAGCAACTGCCGCAGGCGGTCCCCCACATGCTGGCCGCGTTGGACTACTGGCTCGCCGACCGTCGTCGCATTGTCATGGCGGGGCCGGTTGACCATGCGGCCACGCGAGCTCTGATCCGCACGGCCCACGGCCTTTACCTGCCGAACAAGGTGGTGATGGGAACCGAGGGGCCCGTCGAGCCATTCGCCCGAACCTTGCCGCTCGTGGCAGGAACACCGGCCGCCTACGTGTGTACCGGGACAGCCTGCCTGCCGCCCACATCTGATCCCGGGAAGCTCGTCACCTTGCTCAAGTAAGCCCTGGCCGGGGTCGAACTCGACGGCATCCTGCCTGCCGCCGGAGGATGGATGCCGGGAACGGAACGGAAGCGGCCGACTAAAAGAACAGCGCACGGGCGAGTGACCCGTGCGCGTTCTGATCCGGCCGGAGCATGGCGTCCGGCTGCCAGGCGAGCTTCAGCTCGCGGCCACGTCGCCGCCGAAATTCAGCGGCTCGGGTTCACCGATCACCTCTTCGGCCTCGGGAACAGGTTCGGGTTCCGGCGCCACTTCCACCAGCGGCTTCACCCGGATGTTCCGGTGATCGCTGTACCCGGTGCCGGCCGGAATGATGTGGCCCATGATGACGTTCTCCTTGAAGCCCCGGAGGAAGTCCACTTTGCCCATCGTGGCGGCCTCGGTGAGCACCCGGGTCGTGTCCTGGAACGAGGCGGCGCTGAGGAAGCTCTCGGTCTCGAGGGAGGCCTTGGTGATGCCCAACAGCACGGGCTGGGCTTCGGCCGGCTTGCCGCCCATCTTCTCGACACGTCCGTTTTCCTCTTCGAACACGAGCTTGTCGACCTGCTCGCCCCACAGGAAGGTGGTATCGCCGGGTTCCGTAATCCGCACCTTGCGGAGCATCTGACGGATGATGATCTCGATGTGCTTGTCGTTGATGGTGACACCCTGGAGGCGGTAGACCTCCTGGATTTCACTGACGAGCCGGGACTGTAACTCCTGCGGACCGCTGACTTCGAGGATCTCGTGCGGCACGATGGAACCTTCGGTGAGCTGCTGGCCCTTGTCGACGCGATCGCCCTTGAAGACGATGACGTGCTTGCCGATGGGGATGAGATGTTCCTCTTCCACGCCCGTCTGCGGATCCTTGATCAGGATGCAGCGCTTGCCGCGCACGCTCGGCCCGAAATCGACGATGCCGTTGATCTTCGAGATTTCGGCGGCGTCCTTCGGGCGGCGGGCCTCGAACAACTCCGCGACGCGGGGCAAACCACCGGTGATGTCCTTGGTCTTGACCGTGCGGCGCGGAGTCTTGGCGATCAGCGCTCCGGGAACGATCTTGTCGGTCTCGCTCACGGTGATGTGAGCGCCTGACGGGATCGGGTAGCTGGCGATGGCATCGCCCTTGTCGTTGCGAATGATCACCTGCGGGTGGAGATCCTCCTTGTGGTCAATGACGACCATGGATTCCTGGCCCGTGGTTTCATCCATCTCCTGCTTCATCGTCACGTTCTCGATGATGTCGTGGAACTGAACCCGGCCCGCCTTCTCCGAAATGATGGGCACGTTGTACGGGTCCCACTGGACGAAGGTCACCCCCTTGGTCACCTGCCCGCCATCGGGCACCGAAATGACGGCGCCGATGACGACCGGGTGGTTCTCGAGTTCACGCCCGTTGGGATCGACGATGGAGACCGAGCCGTTCTTGTTCAGAACGATGGCATTGCCATCTTCGAGCGTCACAACGCGCAGATCGTTGTAGCGTACCGTGCCGTCGAGCTTGGCACGGACCTGGGGCTGCTTGAACACCTGCGAAGCCGTCCCGCCGATGTGGAAGGTACGCATGGTGAGCTGCGTGCCGGGTTCACCGATGGACTGGGCGGCGATGATGCCGACCGCCTCACCCATCTTCACGAGATTGCCCGTGGCCAGGTTGCGCCCGTAGCAATACATGCAAACCCCGAGCTTGGCTTCGCACGTCAGCACGGAGCGAATCTTGATCCGCTCGACGCCGGCGGCTTCGATTTCCCGCGACTTGACCTCGTCGATGAGGTCATTGGCCCGGATGAGGAAGCGCGACGCGTCCAGGGGATCGGGCACATCGTCGCAGGTGTAGCGGCCGACAATGCGCTCGCTCAGTTTGATGATCTCGTCTTCGCCCTGCTCGATGGCCTTGACCCAGATGCCGTTCGTCGTGCCGCAGTCCTGCTCCCGGATGATGACGTCCTGAGCCACGTCGACCAGCTTGCGGGTCATGTAGCCGGAGTCGGCGGTCTTGAGCGCGGTATCGGCAAGACCCTTGCGGGCGCCGTGGGTGGAGATGAAGTACTCGAGCACGGAGAGCCCCTCGCGGAAATTGGCGAGAATCGGCTTTTCGATGATGGACCCGTCCGGTTTGGCCATGAGGCCGCGAACGCCGGCGAGCTGGCGGACCTGGGCCTTGTTACCACGGGCGCCCGAGTCGACCATGAGGTAAAGCGGGTTGTATTCCCGCTTGTTCATGTTCGCCTCGAGGGTGCGGATCATGACGTTGGAGATCTGGTCGGTGCAGTGGGTCCAGATGTCGACGATCTTGTTGTAGCGCTCGCCCGGGGTGATGATGCCCTTGCGGTACTGCTTCTCGACGTCGGCGATCTGCTTCTGGGCACTGGCGATCTCCTGGTCCTTCTCCTTGGGAATGATCATGTCCTCGATGCCGATGGACACGCCCGCGCGGGTGGCCTCGCGGAAGCCCATTTCCTTCAGCCGGTCCAGGGAGGCGATGGTCTTTTCGTGGCCGCAGTGCTTGTAGCAGTTCCAGATGATGTCGCCGAGCTGGCTCTTGCCGACGACCTTGTTGAAGTAGCCCAACTCGGTGGGCCAGATCTCGCTGAAGATCACGCGTCCCACGGTCGTTTCGATGACGGATTTCTTGGCGTCACCGTACACCGTGGCCTGCCCGCGGTCCGGGTTGGCCAGGAGCACGCGGTCATGCGTCTTGAGGACGCCGTCGGCGTGGGCAAAGAGCACCTCGCTCTTCGAGCCGCACATCATGAGGCGTTCGCCTTCCTTCCTGGCCTTGCGGGGCTCGGCCGTCAGGTAATAGCAGCCGAGCGTGATGTCCTGCGTGGGCGTCATGATCGGCCGACCGCTCGAGGGGCTGAAGATATTGAGCGGCGCCATCATGAGCAGGCGCGCCTCCATCTGCGCCTCGACCGAGAGAGGCACGTGCACGGCCATCTGGTCGCCGTCGAAATCCGCGTTGTAGGCGGTGCAGACCAGCGGATGAATGCGGATGGCCTCGCCTTCGATGAGCACGGGTTCGAACGCCTGCACCGACAACCGGTGAAGGGTGGGGGCGCGATTCAGCAGAACCGGGTGGCCCTTCGTGACCTCCTCCAGGACGTCCCACACCTCGGGGGACTGCCGCTCGATGAGCTTCTTGGCGGAGCGCACCGTGTGGACAAACCCCTTCTCTTTCAGGCGCCGGATGATGAAGGGCTCGAACAGCACCAAGGCCATTTTCTTGGGAAGGCCACACTGGTGAACGCGCAGTTCGGGGCCGATCACGATGACCGACCGTCCGGAGTAGTCGACGCGTTTGCCCAGCAGGTTTTGCCGGAACCGGCCGCTCTTGCCCTTGAGCATGTCCGAGAGGGACTTGAGGGCGCGGTTGCCGGCGCCGGTCACGGGGCGTCCATGCCGGCCGTTGTCGAACAGGGCGTCGACGGCCTCCTGGAGCATGCGCTTCTCGTTCCGGATGATCACTTCCGGCGTCTTGAGCTGCAGGAGGTTCTTCAACCGGTTGTTCCGGTTGATCACGCGACGGTAGAGGTCGTTAAGGTCCGAGGTGGCGAAACGGCCACCTTCGAGCGGCACCAGCGGGCGGAGATCCGGGGGAATGACCGGCAGCACCGTGAGGATCATCCACTCGGGCCGGGCGCGGGACTGTTGGAATCCCTGAAAGAGCTTGATCCGCTTGGCGAGCTTCTTGCGGATTTGCTTGCTCTTCGTCTCGGTCATCGAGCGCTGCAAATCTTCGATGTGGACTTTGAGGTCCAGCTGGGACAAGGCATCGCGAACGGCCTCGGCGCCCATCTTGGCCACGAAGGCGTCCGGACCATAGGTTTCCTTCGCCTCACGGAGCTCGGTTTCGCTGAGCAGCTGGTGCTTTTGGAGGGGGGTGCTGCCCGCGTCGACCACCATGTAATCCTCGTAGTAGATCACGCGCTCCAGGCTGCGGGCCGTCATGTCGAGCATCAGGCCGATGCGGGAGGGCATGCACTTGAAGAACCAGATGTGCGAGACGGGCACCGCGAGGTCGATGTGCCCCATGCGTTCGCGCCGGACGCGGGACAGGGTGACTTCGACGCCGCAGCGGTCGCAGACCACGCCGCGGTGTTTGATGCGCTTGTACTTGCCGCAGGAGCACTCCCAGTCCTTCACCGGGCCGAAAATGCGCTCGCAGAAGAGTCCGCCCTTCTCCGGCTTGAAGGTGCGGTAGTTGATGGTTTCCGGGTTCTTGACTTCGCCCTTGGACCAGGAACGGACGCTTTCCGGCGAGGCGATGCTGATGGCGACATGGTCCACCAGATTCACCTTGTCGAGTCCGAGCAACTCGCGGGTCGATTCTTTCGTGTTCATCATGACGGGTCAGGCAAATGCAGGTCGAGTTGAGCCTCAGCCCAGGATGCCCAGTTGGGCGGCTGCGGCAGCAGGGGCGTTCTGTTCGGGCGGTTGTTCGGCCGGGTTGGCGTAGCCGACTTTGACGTCGAGGCCGAGCGACTGCATTTCCTTCACCAGCACGTTGAAGGACTCGGGAACCCCGGCCTCGAGCGCATTGTCACCCTTGACGATGCTCTCGTAGATGCGCGTGCGGCCCTGAACGTCGTCCGACTTGACCGTGAGGAGTTCCTGGAGGGTGTAAGCGGCGCCGTAAGCCTCCATGGCCCAGACTTCCATTTCGCCGAATCGCTGTCCGCCGTACTGGGCCTTGCCGCCGAGCGGCTGTTGCGTGACCAGGGAGTAGGGACCCACGGCCCGGGCATGGATCTTGTCGGCCACCAGGTGCCCCAGCTTCATCATGTAGATGAAGCCAACGACCACCTCCTGGTCAAATCGCTCGCCCGAGCGACCGTCGTAGAGGATGGTCTTCCCGTTCTCACCGAGCAGCGCGAGATCCCCATGGTCCTGCTGATGCTTCGCGGCCTGGGCCAGGTAACCACGGATGTCCTTCTCCTTGATGCCATCGAAGACCGGGGTGCAGAACTTGAGACCGAGCAACCGGGCCGCCCAGCCAAGGTGGGTTTCAAGCACCTGGCCCACATTCATGCGCGAAGGCACGCCCAAGGGGTTGAGCACGATGTCCACCGGCGTGCCGTCCGCCAGGAAGGGCATGTCCTCCTCCGGAACGATCTTCGCCACGACGCCTTTGTTGCCATGGCGGCCGGCCATCTTGTCGCCCACCGAGAGCTTGCGCTTCGAGGCGATGAAGACCTTGACCGACTTGATGACACCGGTATCGACCTCGTCTCCGGACTCGACGCGCTCCATTTCTTCGTCGAACTGCATCTGGAGGTCGTCGAATTTCTTCTTAAAGGTGCCGATGATCTCGTTGATCTTGTTGCGGATCGGCGACGGATCGATCTCGATGCGGTCATACACCTGCGCGAGTTTGCGCAGGAGCGTCTTGGTGATCTTGCGATTGGCCGGGATGATGATCTCGCCCGTCTCGCTGTTGACGACGTCCAGCGGGATCTTCTCCCCGAGCAGGATGTTGCTCAGAGCCTCGGTGAGTTGATCGCGCAGTTCCTCGATCTTGCCCTTGTGCTCTTCCTCGACCTGCTTGGCGTGCTTGCGCGCGTCGGCATTCGTGGCTTCCGGAGGTCGTTCCTTGTCCGCCTCCTTCTTGGCGGAGATTTTGACGTCCATGACAATCCCGTAGGTCCCGGATGGAACCTTGAGGGAGGTGTCCTTCACGTCGGCAGCCTTCTCGCCGAAGATGGCGCGGAGCAGGCGCTCTTCCGGGGCCAGTTCGGTCTCGCTCTTGGGCGTGATCTTGCCGACGAGGATGTCGCCAGGCTTCACCTCGGCACCCACGCGAATGACGCCATCCAGCCCCAGGTTTTTGAGGGCTTCCTCGCCCAGGTTCGGGATGTCGCGCGTGATCTCCTCGGGACCGAGCTTGGTGTCCCGGGCGCTCACTTCGAACTCATCAATGTGAATGGACGTGAAGATGTCCTCCTTCACGATCCGTTCGCTGATCATGATGGCGTCCTCGAAGTTGTAGCCGTTCCACGGCATGAACGCGACGAGCACATTGCGTCCGAGCGCCAGTTCGCCAGTCTTGGTGCACGGTCCGTCGGCGATGACCTGGCCTTTCTTGACGGTGTCGCCCTTCTCCACCATCACCTTCTGGTTGATGCAGGTGGCGGCATTGGAGCGCATGAACTTGCGCACGGGATAGACGTGAACGCCATTGGCCGGATCTGACTTCAGCCGCTTCTTTCCTTCGGGCATCTTGCCGTCGGAAGTGATGACGATCTGGCTGGCAGCCACCGAGGCCACCTTGCCGGCCTCCTCGGCCACCAGAACGGCCCGCGAGTCCCGGGCCACCCGGTCCTCGAGCCCTGCCGCGACCAAGGGGGCTTCGGTCACAAGGAGCGGAACGGCCTGGCGCTGCATGTTCGAACCCATCAACGCGCGGTTGGCGTCGTCGTGCTCGAGGAACGGGATCAGACCTGCCGCCACCGAGACCAGCTGCTTGGGCGACACATCCATGTAATCGACCCGCGCCGGCTCGACATCCAGAAAGTCCCCCTTGCACCGGCAGTTCACCTTTTCGGTCAGGAAGCGGCCCTTGTCGTCGATGGCCGCGTTGGCCTGGGCGATGACGTAAGACTCTTCGCGGTCGGCGGTAAGGTACTCGATGTCGGTGGTCACCCGGCCCTTGGAAACGCGGCGGTACGGCGTCTCGATGAACCCGAAGTCGTTGACACGCGCAAAGGTCGCCAGAGACGCGATCAGACCGATGTTCGGACCTTCCGGGGTCTCGATGGGGCAGATGCGGCCGTAGTGGGACGGATGGACGTCACGCACCTCGAACCCAGCGCGGTCGCGCGAGAGACCTCCCGGCCCGAGAGCGGACAGACGCCGCTTGTGCGTCAGTTCCGCCAGCGGGTTGATCTGATCCATGAACTGGCTGAGCTGGCTGCGCCCAAAGAAATCCCGGACCACCGCGGAAAGCGCCTTGGGATTGATGAGCTTCTGCGGGGTCATGGTGTCGACGCTCTGGTCGAAAAGCGTCATGCGCTCCTTCACCAGGCGTTCCGTGCGGGCGAGGCCGACCCGGCACTGGTTGGCAAGCAGTTCCCCGACGGTGCGCACGCGACGGCTGCCCAGGTGATCGATGTCGTCCACCGTTCCTTCGCCGCGCTTCAGGCGGAGCAGGTACCGGGTGGCGGCCACCAGGTCCTCTTTCGTGAGAATCCGGGACTCGCTCTTCTCGATGCCGAGCTTCTGGTTGATCTTGTACCGGCCCACGCGCCCCAGGTCATAGCGCTTGGGATCGAAGAACAGGCGCTTGATCAACGCCCGGGCGTTGGCGGCGGTCGGGGGATCGCCAGGACGCAGGCGCCGGTAGATGTCCTTGAGGGCGTCGTCCTCGTTCTTGGTGGGGTCCTTCTTGAGGCACTTGATCACCAGTCCGTCATCGACGGAGGTGTCCACGACCTTGATCCGGCTGACACCGAGCTCGGCGATCAGCTTGACGACCACCTTGGAGAGCGGTTCGAAGGCGCGGGCGACGACGATATCCTTGTCAGGGTCCTTGACGTCCTGGATGAGCACCCGGCTTTGGAGGTCCTCCATGTTCTCGGCCTGCTTCACGGAGAGATCCTCGATCTCGTAGAAGAGCTTGATGACGTCCTCGTCCAGGCCGCGGGTCTTTTCGACATCCTTGCCCTTGGTCTCGCCATCCAGGAACGCGAGCGCTCTGAAGAACGTCGTGGTCAGGAACTTACGACGGCGCTTCTTGCGATCCAGGTAGACGTACAGGAGATCGGAGGTATCGAACTGGGCTTCATACCAGGAGCCGCGATCCGGAATGATCCGGAAAGAGTGCAGCATCTTGCCGTTGGCGTGCTGGGTCGCTTCAAACGCGATGCCCGGCGAGCGGTGCAACTGGCTGACGATGACGCGCTCGGCGCCGTTGATGACAAAGGTCCCTTGAGGCGTCATGAGCGGCAGTTCGCCCATGAACACATCTTCCTCCTTCGAGTTGTTCTCCTCACGGAGGCGGAAGGTCACATGCAGCGGGGCGCCGAACGTCAGGCCCTCGCGGAGGCATTCGAGCCAATCCTGCTTGGGCTCGCCGATCTGGTAGCTGACGAACTCGAGTTTCGTCTTCCCGTCGTAGCTCTCGATGGGGAAGACCTCCGTGAAGACGGCCTGCAGCCCCATGTTGCGCCGCTTCGAGGCTGTCAACTCGGCCTGCAGGAACTCGTTATAGGAGTTGACCTGGATCTCGATCAGGTTGGGCGGCGGAACGACTTCACGGATCCGCCCAAAGTCAATACGTTCAATGCCTCTCACTGCCATAGCTTTCTCCGAAAAGACCGCAGCTCAACCACCACGTGAAGCGTCCCCGCCCCAAACGACAATAAGCCGCGGCTCCCCTGTTCGCGGGAACTCCACGGCTGGTTTTGGCTTCGATTCGTTATCGCGTCGTCTGATCTGACCGCAGTCAAGGGGGCAAGGTTCAAAAGCGGGTGACGATACTTGATCGTCACCCGCGATGCGGACAAACGACTACTTGACCTCGACCTTGGCGCCGGCATCCTCCAGCTTCTTCTTGGCGGCGTCGGCGTCGGCCTTGTTGGCACCTTCCAGCACGGGTTTCGGTGCCTCTTCAACGAGTTTCTTGGCCTCAGCGAGTCCCAGTCCCGCTTTGATTTCCCGGACCACCTTGATGACGGCGATCTTCTTGTCGGCGGGGGCCGAGGCGAGAATAACGTCAAACGTGGTCTTGGCTTCCTCGGCGGGTGCGGCCGCAGCGGCCCCTCCGCCCGGAGCCGCGGCGGCAGCGACGGCCACAGGTGCCGCGGCGGTGACGCCCCACGTCTCTTCGAGCTTCTTCACCAACTCCGCCGTTTCCAGGACGGTGAGCTGGCTCAACTGACTTACCAATGATGCGATGTCTGCCATGTTGTGCCTTGCAGTCTCGTCGTCCCCGCGCCACGGGGCTTTCAGCTCGCGGACCGCGAGCCGACGATTACTTTGTTGCGGTTGCGTTAGTTCCGCCGGCACCAGTCCGCGGTGCCGGCGAAAGCGGGTGAGCGACGACTCAGGCCCCCTTCTCGACGCGGGCCTGAAGGACCCGGGCGAGTTGCGTCGCCGGGGTGTTCAAGAGCCGGACCAGCTGCGAGGCTGGGGTCTGCAGCAGGCCGAGGAACTTGCCGCGCAGGATTTCGATCGGCGGCAGGTCGGCGAGGGCCAGGATATCAGGTTTCTCAAGACGCTTGTTCCCCAGATAGCCGAACTGCAGCCGGGGTTTCTCGAATTCGGCCTGGAAAGTCTTGATGACCTTCGAGGCCGCACTGATGTCCCGTTGGCCCGTGACGACGGCCAGCTGACCGGCAAGCGTCCCGGTCAAATCGGCGAGTCCCGCCTGGCTGGCGGCGAGGCGAAACACACTGTTCTTGACGACGTGGGCCTCGGCGCCGGTCACGCGAAGGCGACGACGGAATTCCTGGAACTGGCCGACGTTCAGGCCCCGGTAGTCAACCACCAGGAAGAACGGCGACGCGTTCAGCCGGGCCACGTACTCCTGCGTGAGCGATGTTTTTTCAGCGCGCATGGTGTCGAGAGAAAGGGGTTAAGCCGCCTGCTGCAAATCCCGCGGATCCAGGTGAATCGGCGGACTCATGGTGCTGGAGAGCGTGCAACTCCGAAGGTACACGCCGCGAACGCTTGCCGGGCGCGCCCGAACGACGGCTTCGATGACGACCTGGGCGTTCTCCAGGATCTGGACGGGAGTGAAGGCGACCTTCCCCACGGGCACATGGATATTGCCCGCCTTGTCGGTCTTGTACTCGACGCGACCGGCCTTGACTTCCCTCACGGCCTTGGCGGTGTCCTCGGTCACCGTCCCGGTCTTCGGATTGGGCATCAAGCCCCGAGGGCCGAGGACCTTGCCCAACTTGCGGACCTCGGTCATGGCTTCCGGCGTGGCGACGGCCACGTCGAAATCGGCCCAGCCTTCCTGGCATTTCTTGATCAACTCGTCGAAACCGACGTGCTCCGCTCCCGCGCCCCGGGCGGCGTCGGCGGCGGCACCCGGCTTGGCGAACACCAGCACGCGAACGACTTTGCCGCTGCCGTGAGGCAATGGGACGGTGCCGCGCACCAACTGGTCGGACTGTTTCGGGTCGACGCCAAGCCGGAAAGACAGCTCGACGGTTTCATTGAACTTGGCCCGGGGGAACTTGATTAGAAGCTCAACCGCCTGTTTCAGCGGGTAAGTCTTGCTGGCATCCACCATGCCGAGGGCCTTGCGGTAACGTTTACTGGGTTTTGCTGCCATAGCTCAGGGTGCGGTGCAGACGAGACAATGCTCTCCCGCGGTTAGAGTTAATCCACGACGTCGATTCCCATGCTCCGGGCCGTCCCCGCGACGACGCGGATGGCGGCTTCCGGCGAAGTGGCGTTCAGGTCGCTTCCCTTCAACTTCACGATGTCCAGAATCTGTTTCCTGGTCACCTTGCCGACCTTCTCCTTGTTGGGGACCTTGGATCCGGAGGCGATACCGGCGGCCTTCTTGAGGAGGATGGAAGCGGGGGGGGACTTGGTGATGAACGTGAACGACTTGTCCTGGTAGACCGTGATCACCACCGGGATCACCATGCCCGGCTGATCCTTGGTGCGGGCGTTGAACTCCTTGCAGAAGCCCATGATGTTCACGCCATGCTGGCCCAAGGCGGGACCGACCGGCGGGGCCGGGTTCGCCTGGCCGGCAGGGATCTGCAGTTTGATCTGTCCGATGACCTTCTTCGCCATAGAATCGAATTGTCGCTAATTGTGAAACGGCGGGGTGCCGAAAATGATCGAGCCCACCGTCTATGCCTTTTCCAGCTGCCAGTACTCGAGCTCGACGGGGGTGCTGCGACCGAAAATGTTGACCGTGACCTTCAGCTTGCCCCGGGTGGGATCGATTTCCTCGATCACGCCCGTGAAGTTGAGGAAGGGGCCATCGTTGATCTTGACCGTCTCCCCGACATCAAAACTGACCTTGGGCCGTTCGGATTCCTCGGATTCGGAGACCTGGGCCTTGATGTAGTCCATTTCCTCGGGGGTGGCCGTCTGGGGCCGGTCGCCGCCGATGAACCCGATCACCCCGGGCGTTTCCTTGATGAAATAGAAGGACTTGGGGATCACCCGCTTGCTGTCATCGTACAGGACCATGTTGATGTAGACATAGCCCGGGTGCAGCTTGCGGGTGGAGACGGATTTCTTGCCGCCGCGCACTTCGGCGACCTTCTCCATGGGGACAAGGACCTCCTGCACGTCGTCGACCATCTCCTCGGCCTTGAGGCGCTTTTCGATGCTCTCCTTGACCTTGAGTTCCTGGCCGGAAAGGGTGTGGAGCACGAACCACTGGCTATTCATGGGAGGGTCCGGTACGGCGCCTAGAGCTGCGGCAGGATCCGTCGGACGAAGCTCAGGATGACGAAATCCGACAGCACGGTGAACAGGCCCAGCAGGGCGATGGTGATCATGACCACCACGGTCGATCCCTTGAGCTCAGCCCAGGATGGCCAGGTGCATTTGCGCAACTCCTCCCGCGTCTCGGCAGCGTAGGAGGCAATGCGGTTCAGCATGCCCTTCTTCCAGAGATACAGGAAGACGCCGCCGATAATCAGGGCCCAAACGCCCAATGTAATGTACTCTCTCACGACTTGATCCTAGCGAATCCGACTGGCGGAGGGGGAGGGATTCGAACCCCCGGTGGGCGTAAACCCACAACGGTTTTCAAGACCGCCGCATTCGACCGCTCTGCCACCCCTCCGCGTTGCCGGGTGGCGAGGCTGGCAGGGCGGGAGGGACTCGAACCCCCAACCGACGGTTTTGGAGACCGCTACTCTGCCAATTGAGCTACCGCCCTGCACACCGCCCGGCCATTGCCAGGGGCTAAACGATCCGCAGCGGCCCCCATCACCCGTGGCCCGGGCGTGAGTTGCGGCCGCCGCAGCCAAGTTATTCCATGACCTCGCTCACGCGCCCGGCCCCGATGGTCCGGCCGCCTTCGCGAATGGCGAACCGCTGTCCCTTCTCCATGGCGATGGGCGCGATGACCTTGATCTCGACGGAGACGTTGTCCCCGGGCATCACCATTTCAACGCCCTGGTTGAGCGTGACGTTGCCGGTCACATCCGTGGTCCGGAAGTAAAACTGCGGCCGGTAACCGTTGAAAAACGGCGTGTGCCGGCCACCCTCATCCTTGGACAGGACGTAAACCTCGGCTTTGAAGTGCATGTGCGGCGTGATCGAACCGGGCTTGGCGAGCACCATGCCACGCTCGACATCCTCCTTCTTCGTGCCGCGCAGCAGGACGCCCACGTTGTCGCCAGCGCTCGCCTTGTCGAGCAGCTTGCGAAACATCTCGATGTCCGTGACCACGGTTTTGCGGGTTTCCTTGATGCCCACGATCTCGACATCGGACATGCGCTGCATTTCGCCACGTTCGACGCGGCCGGTGACGACCGTGCCACGACCTTCAATGTTGAACACGTCCTCAATGCTCATGAGGAACGGCTTGTCGACCTCGCGCGTCGGCAGCGGAATGAACGCGTCCACGGCGTCCAGCAGGTTCTGGATCGACTCCTCGCCCTTCGGATCGCCCGCCAACGCCGCCTTGGCGCTGCCGCGGATGATCGGGGTCTTGTCCCCGGGGAACTCGTACTTGCTGAGCAGGTCGCGGAGTTCCAGTTCGACGAGGTCGAGCAGTTCGGGATCGTCCACCAAATCGACCTTGTTCAGGTAAACCAGAATGGCGGGCACCCCGACCTGGCGGGCCAGCAGGACGTGCTCCTTGGTTTGGGGCATCGGGCCTTCGGAAGCGTCCACCACCAGCACGGCGCCGTCCATCTGGGCCGCGCCCGTGATCATGTTCTTGATGAAGTCCGCATGGCCGGGGCAGTCAACGTGGGCGTAGTGCCGCGCGTTGCTCTGGTACTCGACGTGCGAGATCGCAATCGTCACGGTCTTCGTCTCATCGCGCACCGTGCCGCCCTTGGTGATGTCGGCATAGGAGATGGGCGTGGCCAGGCCTTTCTTGGACTGGGTTTGGACAATCGCCGCGGTCAAGGTGGATTTGCCGTGGTCAATGTGGCCGATGGTGCCGATGTTGACGTGCGGCTTCGTCCGTACGAATTGCTCTTTAGCCATTTGTGCTTCCTGCTGTTGTTAACTCGCTCAGCGCCAGGTGGAGCCCATGACCAGGGTTGAACTGGTGACCTCGTCCTTACCAAGGACGCGCTCTGCCGACTGAGCTACATGGGCAAGCCTGTTCGATCTTGTTGCACGGCCGCGCTAAAAAGGCGCCAGACCGTTCGCCCCTCGCCTGCCGCAGGGGACGGACAGCCTGGTCTTGCCGGCAACGAGTCGCAGAGCCTAGGAGCTCCGCAAAAAGCTGTCAATGCCCTTGAGGAACATTTTTTGCTTCGATACGGACGCTCCCGGGCTCCGGCCGGCGCTGCCCGAGGCACCACGCCCCGCGCGCGCGTTCAGCCGACCTCCGCTTCGTCCCCACCTCGCGCGACAACCCGCTTGGGAGACGACGCCCAAGCGTACGCCGCGGCACGGGCCCACGCCAATTAATGGCTATTCTTTCACAATTCGCGGAAAGCACCGCCCGCACTCCGCATCGATAGTCATCCCAAGTTACTGGCAGCGGATGCGTTCAAACCACCATGATGCCGGCCGTGAGACCGCCTGGGTCGCCCCGAGGCAGGATCCACCGCCCGCCCCCTCCCCCGCCAAGCCCCGCGAGGAATCCGCCGCGGGCGGCCTCGCCCGGACGCAGCATCCTACCTGCCGCGAAGGCGCGGGAGGCTCGCGCTGGGAAACCGCCTCCGGCTACGCGCGGGACTTCCTGCACAACCGCTTCGTTTACGTGGTGGTGTCTCCACGCGCTCACGGCCTGTCGGTGGGCATCAACATGAACCCCGACAAGCAGTGCAACTTCGACTGCGTCTATTGCGAGGTGAATCGCACCGCCCCGGCCCGGGAAATGCACCTGGACGTGCCGGTGATGGTGCGGGAGCTTCAGCAGATCCTCGCCATGGCCGGGGATGGCCGGCTGCAGACGACGCCGCCCTTGCGCGCCCTTCCCACCGAGTTGGTCCGCCTCCGGCATGTCGCCTTGAGCGGTGACGGGGAACCCACCTTGTGCCCGAATTTCCACGAAGCCGTTCAGGGCGTTATGCACGTCCGTGCGCTCGGAGACTTTCCGTTCTTCAAGGTGGTGCTGGTGTCGAACGCGACCGGCTTGGACCGTCCGGAAGTCCAGCGCGGCCTTCAAGCCCTGACGCCGCAGGACGAAATCTGGCTCAAGCTCGATGGGGGAACCGCCGAGTACATCGAGCGCGTCAACCGCCCCCAGGTCCCCCTCGAGAAAGTCCTGGCGAACATGCTGTTGGTCGGACGTCTTCGCCCGATTGTCATTCAGAGCCTCTTCCCACGGCTGGGGGACCAGGAACCCCCGGAACCGGAAATTGAGGCGTATGTCGAACGCCTGCGCCAGCTCAAGGACGCGGGCGCCCAGATCTCGCTCGTGCAGGTCTACTCGGCGATGCGTCCGACCCTGATGCCCGGCTGTGGTCACCTGCCGCTGAAGTCGCTCTCCCGGATTGCGCATGCCGTCCGGGCCAGCACCGGCCTCCGGGCCGAGGTTTTCTGAGCTTCTCCTGCCCCCGGTCCCGCTTCGGGCGTCCCGGCCCGGATTATGCGCCTCGGTCCTTGCATACGCCCAAGGGCGTAGCCATAATTTGTTCGTGGGCTGTCAAGTATTGCACGGGCTCTCGAAGCCCCTCCTTCTCGCCGCTCCGGAAACGGCCGTGGCCGGCCGAGGTGTGACCCGGCGTGAGGCGACCCACGGTGCCGGCGTCCGCCTGCCTGCATCTCGGGAGTGTCTCCGATGACCTCGAATGGCAAGAGCATTATCGACGCCCTGAGCTCGTCCAAGCTCTATCAGGATTACTGTCGGGCCTTCAACGACCTCACCGGGCTGCCGCTCACGCTGCGACCGGTCGAGTCCTGGCAGCTTCCGTACCATGGAAAGCGCAACGAGAACCACTATTGCGCGATGATGGCCCTGAAGAGCAGCACGTGCGCCTCGTGCCTTCAAACGCAGCAGCGACTTTCCGAGCAGGCCACCAAAGAGGCTCAAACCCTCATCTGCACCTCGGGCCTGAGCGAAACGGCGGTCCCCATCCGGATCGGAGAACGTCTCGTCGGTTTTCTCCAGACCGGGCAGGTGTTCCGACGGAAGCCCACCTCCGGGCAGTTCGACAAGCTCGCCCGGCAGGTCATGAGCCTCGGCACTCCCCATTCGGAAAAGGAGCTGCGGGAGGTCTACTTCGGCACCAAGGTGCTCTCGGCAAAGGAGCACGACGGCATCGTCCGGATGCTCTCGGTCTTCTCGCAGCACCTGGCCATGGTGAGCAACCAGTTGGTGGTTCGCCAGGAACACCCCGAACCGCCCATGGTCACGCGGGCCAAGGAGTTCATCGAGGAGCACCAGGCCGAGGATCTGTCGCTCACGGACGTCGCCCGGGCGGTGAATGCCAGCACCTTCTATTTCTGCAAGGTTTTCAAGAAGAGCACGGGCATCAACTTCACCGACTTCGTGTCGCGCGTGCGGATCGAAAAGGCGAAAAACCTGGCGCTCAATCCCAACCTGCGCATCAGCGAGATTGCCTTCGAAGTGGGCTTCCAGTCGCTCACGCATTTCAATCGCGTGTTCAAACGCATCACGGGCATGTCGCCAACCGAGTACCGGGCACAACTGCCCAGCAGTTAGGCCCGGCGGCTCTTGACGCGCGCCCTCCCGCGGTCCTGGCCACCGCCCCCGTTCCACCCGCGCCCGTCCCGGTGGGGCCGGGATCTGACTCCGCCCGTTCCTGCCTCGATCCGCCGAACGGGAGGGCGCGTGCAGGGCGATCCGGGAGGGGAAACGTCCGCGTCGGCGCCGCCGGGCAGCAACAATCCAACTGTCGGAGTTATAAGGAAACTTAGAGTTGATTTTTTTGCCCGGCCACGGCACATAGAAGGACGTGCGGTACGCCTGGAGTTTTCTGTGGGTTGCTTTCATAACGGTTTGCATGGCTCAGGAGCAGGATGCGGTGTCTGCCGGCCAGGATTCCTTCCCGCCCCCGCCACCGGGTGTGAGCTTGAGGGATTACGTCGCCCGGGTGCTCGCCCGCAACGAGAGTGTCCAGGTCCGCCTGCTCGAATTCGAGACCAGCCGCAGCCGCTACCGCGCCGAGCGCGGCGCGTTCGAGCCGGAGTTCTTTAGCTCCGCCACGCGCGAATCCAACAGCCGTCAGAACACGGTCGAGCAGCAGCGCAACACGCTGAGTGAGGAGTTCAGCGAGAACAACAACATCTACCAGAGCGGCATCGAATCGCTCGTGCCCACCGGGGCGAAAGTCCGGTTGGGGGCGACGCTGCGCGACCTCCGCAACAACCTGCAGGACCAGCCGGTGTTCACCTCGCGCGGCGCCACCAACGGCGAGTACCAGACCTTCGTCGGCGCAAGCCTGACCCAGCCCTTGCTCAAGGGCGCGGGTGCGAACTCCACGCTGGCGGCGCTGCGCATTGCCGGCGTTGGCTCGAAGATCGCCTTTCAGGAGTACCGGCGGCAACTGATGCTCATCATGGCGACGGCCGAGGCATCGTATTGGAATGTTTACATGGCGCAGGAGCAGGTGCGGTTCTTCCAGGAATCGGTGCAAACCGCCCAGACGCTCCTCGATGACAATCGTGCCCGGCTCAAGGCGGGGAAGGGAACCGACCTGGAAGTCCTCGAGGCCGAGGCCGGGCTGGCGCTCCGCCAATCCAAGCTGAGCGAGGCGCGACAGAAGCAACGCGAGGCCATCAACCGGGCGATGGCCCTCTACTCGGAGGCCTCCTTGAAAGAGGATGCCGCACTCCTCGCCACGGACCCGCCGCCGCTGACGCCCACCGACGCCCTGGTACGCCTCACCGAGGATGTCATCTTTCTCAAAAACCCCGATTACCTGATCCAGACGCACAAGCTGGAACAGGAGGGACTCCGCGTGGATTACGCGGTCAACCAACGCCTCCCGGAACTGGACCTCAAGGCCAGCTACGGACTCAACGGCCTTGGGGAAACGCCGGGGGATTCCCTGGACGCCGTCTCCTCCCAGGATTGGCCGTCGTGGTCCGTCGGCGCGGAACTGAGGGTGCCGCTGGGTGGTGGAGCCAAGACCCGGAACGAACTGCGCGCGGCGCGCCTGCGGCAGGAACAGGCCCGGCTGGGACTCCGGGAGTTGTATGTGCAGGTCACCAGCGGCCTGAACACCTCGCGTCAGAAGATCGAGACGGCCGTCCATACCGTCGCCAGTTCCGCAAGCCAGGTGCGCTTCAATGAGGAGTTGCTCAAGTCCGCGCTCGACCGCCTTGAGGTCGGCAAACTCGAGAGCCGGCGGGTGCTCGAGATCGAGGCTGACCTGCTCGAATCGCGCAACGCTTACGTCGACGCGCTGGTCCAGTTGCAGCGCGCGCAGATCGAACTCCTCCTGCTGGAGGGAAGCCTGCTCGAGCGGCGCGAAATGGATTTGACCCAGCAGGAGTTGCAGGAAGCGACAGCGATCCTTGGCCAGGGCAGCACCGCCGTCCATCAGCAACTCGTCGAGGTCGCGCGCCGCCGGCAACGCGTTACCCCATGAGTTCCCCTCCACTCACGTGGCTCTCCGTCCCCCCCGAGCACGGAGGGCATGTCCTGTCCGGTGGTTGGGCGCCCCGGGAGCGCGGACTTCAGTCCGCAGGAATCCGCACCCACCAGACTTTCCCTCGCCCGAGGCGGCGAATCTCACTGCCAGCGGCCAGCGCCTGATGATCCTTGGCTCAAGCCCTCGAATGATGCACGCGTTCTCCCCTCCCTGCCCTCACCCCACAGGTCCAGCTCGCCGACGAGTCCCGAGACTCGGCGCCCTGCTTGTGAGTGGATGCTGCGCCTCGATCCTTCAACTGACCGCAGGCACGGCCGAAGGCATCACCGAGCCGTTCCGGGACGTCCAGCTCGGACTCGCCGTGCCCGGCATCATCGTCAAACGCCTCGTGAACGAAGGCGACTTCGTCAGCACCAACCAGGTCATCCTCCAGCTCGACAACCGGCTCGAGGAGCTCGAGGCGGCGCGCCGCAAGCTCCTCGTCGAGAATCGCCGGACCGACTTTGAAGCCACCCGTCAGCTCTTCGAAAACAGCAAGTCGGTCAGCAAGGACGAGTTGGACAAGAAGGAAGTCGAGTACCGCGTGGCCGAGGTCGACTATCTGGCCGCGCTCGAACAGGTGCGCCGCCGCCAGCTCCTCGCACCCGAGCCCGGCGTCGTCGTGGAAATCCTGCGCGAGGTCGGCGAAGTGTGCGACGAGTACCAGCCGCTGATCCATCTGGTCGATGTCCGGCAGGCCTATTTCACCTGCAATCTCGAGGCCTCCGATGCCGCGCGTCTCCGACTCGGCCAGGCCGCGAAGGTTCAGATAGCCGAGACGCCACAGCCCGTCACGGTCACGGGGGAGGTGACCTTCATCTCGCCGGTGGTTGATGCCGCCAGCGGGCTCCAAAAGGTCCGTATTCTGTTCAACAACGCGGAGGCGAGGATTCGTCCCGGGCTTTCCGGCCGGCTGGTCCTCGAATGATGCGCCATGGCTTCGAACCCATCCTCTGAACGCCAGGCGCATGAGGCCCTCGCCCGGGAACTGGCGGCGCTCCGTCAATCGGCCGCCAGCGCACGGGAGTTCTGGCCGCGCTACCTGGGTTTGCTCCTGCAGCTCGTGCAAGGCGACCGCGCCGTTCTGTTGGTAAGACCGCGTTCACCCGCCGGGCCCTGGAAACGCCTCCTCGATCTTCCGCCGCAGGTCGAGCCGTCCCGCCTGATGACCGATTTTCTGGCCAAGGTCGAGGGAGCGGCCGAGCGCTGCGCCAGGGAAGGGTCGTTCCACAGCCTCCTCGAACCGCCCCATGCCCGTCCGAGCGGGCATTATCTCCTCGCTCTCCGGCTCGCCCTGCCGCAAGGCCAGGAGGATTGCGCGGTGATTCTGCTCAAGTCCGAAGCGGCGGAAAACGAAGCCCGGGAAGCCCTGTTGCGCCTCGACCTGGCCGCCGAAGTGCCCCAGAGCTTCCTGCTCCAACAAGCCGTCCAGCAGGCCCGGGCTGACGTCGACAAGATCGCCTCGACGCTGGACACGAACCTTCAGGTCAACGCCCAGAAGCGCTTCCTCGCCGCGTCGCTGGCGTTCTGCAACGGTCTCGCCGACCGCCTTCAATGTGACCGCGTCAGCCTGGGCTGGCTCGAACGGGGCGACATCCGGCTGCGCACGATGAGCCGGACCGAGCGCTTCAACCGTCAGATGGCCGCCGCCCGCGCGCTCGAGATGGCGATGGAAGAGGCGCTCGACCAGGACGACGAGATCGTGTGGCCCGCGCCCGAAGGGACCAACCTCGTCCGCCGCGATCACGAGCAGTACAGCCGGGAGCAGAACGTGCCGCACCTTTGTTCGCTGCCGCTGCGCGTGGACGAGAAGGTCGTCGCCGTGCTCACGTGCGAACGACAGGCGGCTCCTTTCTCGAATGTGGAGGTCCAGCAGCTCAGGCTTGCCTGCGACTTCGCCGTGGCCCGCCTGGCCGACCTGAAACACCACGACCGCTGGTTCGGCGCGCGCTGGGCGTCGACAGCCCGGGAGCGGCTGGGCAAATGGGTGGGCCCGCAACACACGTGGGCCAAAGGGCTGGCCCTTACCATCACGGTTGCCCTCATCCTCCTGTTCTTCCTGCGCGTCCCCTACCGCGTCGAGGGCAACTTCATCCTCCGCAGCGACGAGGTCACCTATCTCACCGCGCCTTTCGACGGCTTCATCGACCAGGTCCGCGGGCGTCCCGGGGATGCCGTGGAAGCCGGGGCCAGCCTCGTCAGCCTCAAGACCTCCGAACTCGAACTCGAGGAATCCGCCGCCCTCGCCGATCTGAACCGCTATCAACGCGAAGCCGAGAAGGCCCGGGCCGCCAACTCGCTCGCGGAGATGCGCATCGCCCTCTCGCTCGCGGACCAAGCCCAGGCACGGCTGGACATCGTGCGGTTCCGGATCCGGCAGGCCGCGCTCAAGGCCCCGTTTGCCGGCATCGTGATCGAAGGCGATTTGCGCGAGCGGCTGGGGGCGCCCGTGCGTCAGGCCGATGTCCTGATCAAAATCGCGCGGATCGACAGCCTCTATGTCGAGGCCACGATCAATGAACGCGACATCCACGAGTTGCGCGGTCGCACGCACGGCGAGATCGCGTTTGTCACCCAGCCCAAGCTCAAATACCCGGTGCGCATCGTGACCATCGAACAGGCGGCGGTCCCCAAGGAACAGGCCAACGTCTTCCTGGTTCGTTGCGCGATTGAAACCGGCGTTCAGCCCTGGTGGCGGCCTGGCATGAGCGGCGTCTCCAAGTTCGACATCGAGAAGCGGACGCTGTTCTGGATTCTGACCCACCGCACGGTCGACTTCCTGCGGATGAAGCTCTGGTGGTGATCCATGGCCTCCGACCTGGCGACTTTCAGCGAGTCCTGGTACCGCGTGGCGGGACAGCGGCTGTATCTGCGGCCGGGCGTCCGCGTCCGCCGTCAGAACTTTCGAGGCGAACGCTGGTACGTCCTCGAAAACCCGTTCAGCAACCAGTTCTTCCGCCTGCGGCCGGCCGCGTACGAATTCGTGGCGCGGCTGCGTTCGGACCGCACGGTGCAGGAGGTCTGGCAGGAATGCCTGGAACGATTCCCGGACGAAGCCCCGGGGCAGGACGCCGTGATCCAACTGCTGTCCCAGCTCTACTTCGCGAACCTGCTGCAGTATGAACGGGGGACGGATGCCAGCCAGTTGTTCGCCCGGTTCAAGAAGCGTCGTCAGCGTGAACTGGCCGGCCGGCTCATGAACCTCATGTTCATGCGCTTTCCCCTGCTCGATCCCGACCGGTTCTTGCTCCGCACGCTTCCCCTCGTGGGCTGGCTGATCCGTCCGCTCGGGGCCGTGCTCTGGCTGGTGGTGGTGGGGCTCGGCGTGAAGGTCGTGATCGACAACTTCCCCACGCTGCTGAGCCAGGGCCAGGGCGTGCTCGCGCCGGGCAATCTCGTGCTGCTCTACCTCGGGCTGGTCATCGTCAAGACGCTCCACGAGTTCGGCCATGCCTACTTCTGCCGGCACTTCGGCGGCGAGGTGCACACGATGGGGATCCTGCTGATGATCTTCACGCCCGTGCCCTACATGGACGCGACCTCGAGCTGGGGATTCCGCAGCCGCCGGCAACGCATGCTGGTGGGCGCCGCGGGCATGATCGTCGAGGTCTTCGTCGCGGCAGTCGCCGCGATGGTGTGGGCGAACACGGGGCCGGGAACCGTGCACAGCCTCGCGTACAACATGATGTTCGTGGCCTCGGTCTCGACCGTGCTCTTCAACCTCAATCCCCTGCTCCGCTTCGACGGCTATTACATCCTCTCCGACCTCATCGACATTCCGAACCTCGCCCAACGCGCCAACCAACAACTGCGCTACCTCAGCGAGCGGTACCTGTTCGGGGTGAAACGCGCCGAGTCCGCAACCGACCGCCGAAGGGAGGCGGCCTGGCTGGTGGGGTTTGGGATCACCAGCGGCATCTACCGCGTGATCGTGTTTACGGGCGTGCTGCTGTTCGTCGCCGACCGGTTCCTGATCCTGGGGATCCTCATGGCGGTCATCTGCCTCATCTCGTGGGTGACCGTCCCCGTGGGGAAGCTCATCCATTACCTGGCCACCAGTTCACGACTGGACCGGGTCCGCGCGCGGGCGGTGCTCGTGACCCTGGCGCTGGCCGGGATGGTGCTGGTGCTGCTGGGCGTCATTCCCTTTCCCCATCATTTCCGCGCTCCGGGCGTCCTGCAGGCCCGGCAGCGGGTCATCGTGGTGAACGAGGTCGCCGGGAAGGTGGCCGGGCTTCCCGGTGTTCCCGGCCTCCGGGTGGAGGCGGGACAGCCGCTGGTTCGCCTCGAGAACCCGGTTCTCGCCCTCGAGATTGCCGACCAGGAGGCGCGACGCGTCGAGACCGACGCCCGCCTGCGGGATGCCATGTCGCGAAGCATCGCCGAGCTCCGGCCTCTGCAGAGCCGGCTCGAGGCCATCACCCGGCGGCTGGCCAAGCTCGAGCGGGACCGGGAGTCCCTCGTGGTGCGCGCCGCTCAGTCAGGCACCTGGGTTGCACCCGGCATCCGGGAGTTTGTCGGGCGTCATCTCGATCGGGGTACGCCGCTCGGATTGATCGTCGACGACTCGGCCTTCGAGTTCGTGGCCACCGTGGCACAGACGGACGCCGACGCCGCCTTCGCCCGGGCCCGTGAGGGTGCGGAAATCCGGCTCCGCGGCGAGGCGGGCACGGTCATTCGCGTTCCCCAATGGACCGTCATTCCCGGTGGCAAACAGAGTTTGCCCTCACCGGCACTCGGCTGGGCCGCCGGCGGTGAGGTGCCGGTCACCCCCGACGAACCGGCGCGGGCCCACGAGCCCTTCTTCGAGGTGCACGCCCCCCTGAGCGAGGCCTCGACGGCGACGCTGATCCACGGCCGTTCCGGCAGGATCCGTTTCAACCTGGCCCCCGAGCCGCTCCTGCCACGCTGGATGCGCCGGCTCTGGCAACTGCTTCAACAGCGGTACCAGTTGTGATCACCCCGTCCCAACTGCGTCGCCGCATCGCCCATCGCCGGCCAGCCCGGCTCCTCAAGGGGCTGGATGCGCAAGTGCACGCGGTCGTGGGTCTGTGTCGGCGCCTCCCCACGGCTCTGGCCGCCCTCCGCCGTCAGGCGGAAGCCGCCGACCAGCAGGAGAAGCACTGGCAGACGCTCACCGATCACCACCTCCACGAGCAACTGATGGGATTCCGGGAGCGGTTCTGTCGCGGCGGCGACCCGGCGGAAGCCTGCCTGCCCCAGGCGCTCGCCGCGATTCGCGAAGCCGCCTCCCGCAAGCTCGGGCTGCATCCCTTCCCCGTCCAACTGACCGGCGCCCTGGCGTTGCATCGCGGTTACCTCGCTGAAATGGCCACGGGCGAAGGGAAGACCCTCACCGCGGGGCTTGCGGCCGTCCTCGCCGGCTGGACGCGCCGCCCCTGTCACATCGTCACAGTCAACGATTACCTCGTCCAGCGTGACGCCGACTGGATCCGACCGCTCTACACCTTTTGCGGGGTGCGTGTCGGAACCGTCACGGCCGCCATGGCACCTCCGGAACGCGTGAAAGGCTATGGCGCCGATGTCACCTACGTCACGAGCAAGGAACTGCTCGCCGACTTCCTCCGCGACCGGCTGCGTCTCGGCTCCGTCTCCGATCCCTCCCGCCATCTGCTCCGCTCCTTGCTGCGGCCCCGTCAGGCAACCGAGGACGGCCTGGTGATGCGGGGACTCCACACCGCCATCGTCGACGAGGCGGACAGCGTGCTCATCGACGAGGCCGTCACCCCGCTGATCATCTCCGCCCCCCGCAAGAACCCGCTCCTCGACGAAGCCGTCGTGGTAGCGCGCGAACTCGCCAACGGGCTGCAACCCCAGGAGAACTACCGCGTCGATGCCCGCCACCGCGAGATCGAGTTCACCTCGACGGGCCGCCGCAAACTCGCCACGCATTGCGCGCAACTGCCCGGGCTTTGGCGCGGACAGGCGCGTCGCGAGGAATTGATCCGACAGGGACTGGTCGCCCGCGAACTCTTCCATCGCGACAAACAGTACATCGTTGCCGAGGGGAAGATTGTCATCGTGGATGAATTCACCGGCCGTCCGATGCCTCAACGCACCTGGCGGCAGGGCTTGCACCAGGCCATCGAGGCCAAGGAAGGCCTCCCCCTCAGCGATCCCTCCGAGACCATCGCCCGCCTGAGCTTCCAGCGGTTCTTCCGTTGCTTTCATCGCCTGTCCGGCATGACCGGAACCGCCCGCGAGGCGGCAGCCGAGTTCTGGCAGATCTATCACCTGCCCGTGGTCACCATTCCCACCAACCGCCCCTGCATCCGGGAGCACTGGCCGGACCGCGTCTTCCCGAACGAAGCGGCCAAGTGGGACGCCATCGTCACGGAGGTGACGCGCCTGCACACCTCAGGCCGTCCGGTGTTGGTGGGCACCCGAAGCGTCGCCGCGAGCGAACACTTGGCAGGCCTCCTCGCCGTGCGGGAAGTCCCGTGTAACGTGCTCAACGCCGTGCGGCACCACGAAGAGGCGACCATCGTGGCCATGGCCGGCCAACCCGGCCGGGTGACGATCGCCACCAACATGGCCGGGCGCGGCACCGACATCAAACTGGGCCACGGCGTTCAGGCTCTGGGGGGGCTGCACGTGCTCGCGACCGAACGCCACGAGTCCGGCCGGGTGGACCGGCAGTTGTTTGGCCGCGCCGCCCGGCAGGGCGATCCCGGCAGTGCCCAGGCCTTCCTCAGCCTGCAGGACGAGGTCCTCCAACGCTATCTGCCGCGGACCTGGAAGCCGCTCCTGCAGCGAGCCCTGCCAACGCGGGCACCCGGACACCAGTCCCTGGGGCGCTTCGCGTTTGGTGCCGCCCAGCGCCGGGCTCAGGGCCTCGCTTTCAAGCAGCGCCAATCGGTGTTGCGTACCGACACCTGGTTGGACGAATCCTTGTCCTTTGCCGGCACTGATCCCGCAGGCGAGGTGGAATAGCAGCCGGCTTCCAAAGCAGGGGATTCGGCAGAACTCGTTGACGGCACCGCCTCGGGGTGGCCATGCTGTCAGCGTATGGGCAAGCGTGTTCCCCAGCGACTCAAAAACCAGTTTGCGGCCGAGCTCAAAGCATGGCGGCAGCGTCGGGAACTCACCCAGACTGAAGCCGCGAAGCGCCTTGGCCTCGAGTCCGTACGCACTCTGCAGAACTGGGAGGTCGCCCGAACCATGCCCACCGGACCTGCGCTTCCGCTGCTTCGGCGGCTGATGAAGTGACCCGGGTCATAACCGACTCGCGCCCCAGGGAGCTCCCCATGGACGTTGGCCAGGTGGGGCGGGCACTCCGTTGACCGCCGAATCCAGCGCGCTGAGGACAGCGCGCCCTCCCTGAAATGACCGGACCCCGGCGGTCTACGGACTGGCTCGCCGCCCTCACTTTGGGACGTTTGCCAGTTCCGCCTCTGCCATTCTGATGAAGGCCTTGCCGCTATTTTGGAGGACGCTCAAGCAGTCGGGAGCAGACAGGGTTGGACCGCAGGCCTTCAGCGACGCGAAATGCCGGCGTGCCCGCGCGGCGTCGCCGCACGCGACCACATCGCGTCCAGCTCGGGCCACCGCACTTCCACGGACTTCAGCGAACGCGTCGTCGCCAGCGCTTCGACTTCGGCACAGTGCCCACACAACCGCAGGGTCAACCCCATCATGAAAGCGGCCGGAGGCTCGCCCCGCCTCCGCCCGGCATTCCGCTTACGCCGCCGGGCGCCGCTCCGGTGAAGCCGCGGGTTCAGCGAGATCAGGTGTCCATTCGACCGCCGCCCATCGAAGCCGCGAGCATTGAGGGCAATAGATCAGCTTGCGCTTGCCCGCGGAAGCGGCCAGCCATCTCACGCCGCCGGCATCCCAAACCGAACGTGATGTCTGGCAAGAGCGGCATCGATACCGCCAGCCTTGGGAGTGCCTTCGCACACTGTCCGCCCAAACCCGTGGCAACACGGCCGTGATCATGCGTTGTACCGCTGTCATGGAGTTACGGAACTTCTCACGGCGCGCCACGCGTGACCAGCAAAAACTCCGTTCCTGGGCGAAAGCGCGGAAGACGGCATGACGCCAAACCGCTGTCCTGCGGAAGCGGGCGTTCACCTCAGCAGGTCGCGATGCGGCAAGTCATCGATGTTCCAGCGCCTCAGCTCGTCATCGCTGCCGAATCCCAGCCGCAGGGCTTCGGGTTCGACGTGCCCGTCGTAGAAGCAGCGATTCGCGCGACCGTGGTGGGCCTGGAAGCTCCTGGCCTCCTTGAAGCGGGTGAGCGACATGGCCGAGGTGCCGTGGATCAGGTCCACGAAGGGAGCAATCGTGCCCGCCAGGCTCGGGGCGGCGTCCAGGTCCGCCTTCGTCGAGCGATTGAAGCCGTCGCCCAGCGCGATCAACCGCCCGGGCGCCACGATGGCAGCCTCCCGCGTCGCCACCGTGTTGTCGGCGCTGTGCGGCCAGAGCGTCGGCCAGCTTGTCAGACCCGGGTCGTAGCCGCCCAGCCCGAGCCGCCCACTGGTGGTATCGCATCCCCACGCGTTGTAGCCGTAGGTCGTTTGGGGCTGGACCGACTCCTCCACAACGCTGCTGGTCTGCACGTAGGTCACCTTCACCCCAACCCCGACAAACAGCGGGCAGCGGAACACGCCGCCAAGGACGTTGCTCAGAAATCCGTCGCCGTACCCGAAGTCGGTGCGCAGTCCGATTCGCGCGATCCGCTGCTCTGGCAGGTCGAGGGCGTCATACCACCATTGCGCGTCGACCCCGGTGCGGCCGGTGTGCAGGGGCGGTGCCGCCTGCCCCTCCGCGACGTACGCATGAAGTGCCAGGCCGAGCTGGCGCAGGTTGCCGACGCAGCGCGCGTTGCGCGCCGTGTACTTCGCCTGCGAAAGGGCTGGCAACAGCAACGAGGCAAGAACCGCGATGATGGCGATCACCACCAGGAGCTCGATCAAGGTGAAACCGGTCCCCCGTAATCCGACGCTCCGCCGGCAACGCGTCGTTGCTGGACTGGCGCTGGGCTTCAGGTCCATGCCGTCAGGCGGGCGACAGCCGCCGGCAAGAACACCAACGCGGCCGATCGTGCACCGCGTTCAACCGGTGGAGCGGCTGCTGGCTGGAGAATGTGGCGGACCTGAGCCATCGGGGTCACACGCGAGTCGCTTCCGCGACGCCACGATCGCTCCGATCAGGCCCGATGCGAACGACAGTCCGGTGGCCATCGTGAGGACGACGAGCGGACCGCTCGCCCTCCCAACCAGGAGGAGGACAAGACACGCCCCGAAACAGACCGCGTTGATCGCGAGCAGGGTGAGCTTCAGCGGGGAAATCCAGTCCTGCCACGCCGCTTGCTGCTTTCGTGATGGGTTCATGCGGAGCCTTTCCCGAACCATCCGCCGCACGCGCGGTGCGTCAAGCATTGTTAAGGGTCAGCCGGGGCAGCCTTCTCGGCCTGAGCCAGGAACTGCTTCCGGCAGTTGTCGCTGCAAAAGGGGAACGTCTCGCCGCGGCGTTCGGCGCTCAGCGCCGTCATTTCGTCCACCGGCATGCCCAAATCGGATCGGGCTTCATCGTCGTGCGCTCGACGTCCGCGCCCGAAGCGACCATCGCTGGCTTACCCCCTGCGAACGCAGACCCCTGCTGCTGATGACGCTTCTTCTCGATCCCGCGAAGTCGCCCTGGTTCAGGACGCGTGCGAAGGCCGTGGCGCGATGGTCCGGATGCGTCGATTCTTGAGCCCCCGTGCCGACGGAGCCTCACTTGAGAGGTCCGGCTTGCGTGGTGGTCGGGGACGCGCCCGGCAGGCTTCCGAACTGCGCGAACGACGCCTCCGGCAGCCCCAGGGCCTGCTTCAGTCGCAGGTCGCGCACGAACATGTTCTTCTCCCCCATCAGACCGACCAGCGTGAACGGATGGAGCCGATTCCAGAAGACCAGCGCGTTCGCCGGGAACGGCCAGTCGCTGCCGTGGATCATCCGCGGCAGCACCGACGGCACCCGCACGATCTCCGGAATGCAGCGCCAGCGGAACTGCGATCCGAGCACCGCCGTGTCCGCGTACAGCCGGGGATGCTTCGCCGCCAGCGCCACGAGGTCCGGGAAATGATCTTCCGCCGGCGGATTGAAAAACGCCCGCGTCCCGGCGTGCGCGGCGATCACGGTGCAGCCTTCCTCGAGCGCCAACTCGAGGAACCGCGGGTCACCGAGCGTCTGAGTGGCAATCGGGGCCGAGTGCTCCGTGCCCGTGTGAACCATGATCCGCATCCCCGCCTCGGCGCATTTCCGGTAGAAGGCGCGGAACTTCGGATCGCCGGGATTCACCGCCTGCGTGGGCGGATGGACCTTCAGCACGCGCGCACCTTGGGCGAGGCAGTAGTCCAGTTCCGCCTCCCAGTCCTTGCGCTGTGGATTCAGCGAGGGACACGGGATGAACAGGTCCGGATAGCGGGCGACCACCCGGAACAGATGCTCGTTGGGGACATAGACGGAGGAATTGGTCCAATCAGGTTCGCCCGCCTCCGTGTAACGGCAGTCCTGCGCCAGCAGCACGATTCGGAGGCCGCCCAACGCCTCCCGTGCCTCCCGTGCCTGCCGGGCCAGCGCCTGGACGTAGAGCGCGTTCAAGTCGCCGGTGGCCGGGAGACGCAGCAGTCGCATGAGGAGACCGTAGCTTGGATTCGCCTTCTGGGCCGGGGAAAGCCCGCACGTCTGTTTGTGGACCGGTGGCCAGCCTTCGTCGCCGAACAGGTGGGCATGGGCGTCAATGACCCCGGCCAACGGGGCGGGCGGACGGTGAGTGAGCCAGAGCGTCGCAACCACAAGCACAGCCAACGCGCCTGTCCCGCCCAGAATCCGCCGCCACGGCCCGGAGCGGCCACGGGCACGCGCTGATGCCAGCCGGTGTGAAAGAACGAGACAGGCGATCGCCTGAAATGCCACGCCCAACCCGGCCGCGAGCCCGAGAAAGCCAGGCAAGCCTGTCAGCGGCTCGAACCTCCCCCAGACCGCGGCTGCCAGAAGCACCCCAAGCGAGGTGGGCAGGCCGAGAGTGGCCAGCCAGAGCAACCCCACGACGGCGACGCCCGGATGCATGCCGAAGTTTGCGCCGATGCCGAGGGCCGCCCAGGCAGCCAGCGAAACCACGCCGCTGAACAGGGCGAAGACCCACGGTCGGTGCATCGCCTTCATCGCGGCGTTGCCGGCTCGTTCAAATCGAACGGCCGGGATGTTGCTTCGAATCGAGCCGGTTTCATTTCAGGGTCTCGCGTGGAGTCTTCCGCATTTCGCGGGCGGCGGCAATGATCGATGAATGTCTCTCTCACGGAGGCACCGAGGCACGGAGGATCCGGATCCAGATGCCCGTGGATGATCCGAGTAATCTCGTCCCTCAGGAGCAACCCAGGTCCCCGCTCTCGGTGTAACTCAACCACACCGTCCACCACCTTGGCGTTCTCGTGCATCTCCGTGCCTTCGTGCCTCCGTGAGATCCAGCCGCTTTCTGGAACATCCGGAGACCCGTCAGTTTCAATCCGCACCCGGATCCGAGGACCGGGGATGACCTGGCCTCACCTTTCAGTTGAGCTTTGTGACCTCCCGGCGCGAACTGTCGATTCTCTTTGCGCCGGCTGAGGTGGAAATGTCAAAGACGCGTCAGAAACCCGCCCCCCGTGGTGCGCAGTCCGTCGCGGCTCCGCGTCCAGGAAGTAGAGTCGAGCGAGTCCTCCTCCGGCCTTGATTTCGCGCAGCAGACGATGGCGCAAGTTCCCCCACTCCCTGCGGCCAACCCGTCCGATGATCTCGATCCCTGGTTCATGCGTTCCGGCGGTGGGAAGATCTTCGCGTTCGCGACGCCCACGGCAATGGCAAGACCTGCGTCGGCGCGTGGGTTCGCGTGGCGCCTCTCCTTCCCATGAACCTGCTCCGAAAAGCGGGGATGAATCCCCGCACTCCAGGCGCTTCGCGACTTCCGACGCGCCTTCGAGCGGCGCGAAGCGTTTGGAGTGCGTCCGGTTTACCGGCGCTTTTTGTTCATCATCACAGCGCATGGTCGACAGGCCGAGGGGACTTTCCATGAACCGCCCCCGGAGCGCGGACTTCAGTCCGCAGGGAGCCCCGCCGGCCAAACGACGTCCCTGCGGGCTAAAGCCCGCGCTCCTCACCGGTTCACGGTCACGGCGCAGGGCCTCGGAGCCGAAGGGGACTTCCCACCGGTCGCTCAACTCGTCGCCGTGGCTCGTGCGTGCAAGAAGGACCACGGGGTGTAGGTTGTCGCCATGATACCGACGCCCCTTCTCGCATCGGCTCGCCGCGTGAACGGTCCGTTCATCTTCCTGCTGGCGCTGGGCGCAGCGATCGCCCTCACGGACTACTGGATGACCCGCTGCCTGCCACGAAGACGCACTTCAACGACCGGCCGAGCCGTGGTTTGATCGCGGCCTGCCAGCCATCGAACAAAGCGGCGCGGCAGCCGCAGATCTCCTCGAACACCAAACCCGACCGGCGAGTCCGCTTGAGTCGGTCCACTCACCATTCATAGGAATACGTGGATCTTCAGCGTTTCCAGCGACCACCCAAGCCATGGCTCAATAGTATCATAGCACAGTATGGTTTCAATTAGCACACACTCACAACGCCTTCCTGAACTTGCCGTTCATGGACGCGACTGGCCGGGAAATCGTTGGCAGCACGTCCTCGCGGCGGACGGTCCGCCCTCCACCGTGACCTCCGCCCTCCATGGAACCCGTCCAAGCATGGAAACAGGCGATCGGAATCGAGCAGGCCCAACTGGATCGCGGTCGGGACCAAGTGCGTCAGCAGGCCTCTGCTATTGCAGGAGTTCGGCAATTTCCGGATATCCGCGGCGCGTCGCCCAGGCCAGGGGCGTAGCCCAGGATGGATCGTCGGGCAGTCTGGGTTTGGCTCCGCGTTGCAGGAGGTATGCGACCATGTCCTTGCGCCCGAACTTCGCCGCCCATCCCAGGGGTGTGGAACAGATGTCTTCGTCCCGCGCGTGGAGGTCCGCGCCGTGATCGAGGAAGAGCGCCGCGCGTCAACAGTTCATCCACCCTATCCAATTGCCGCGTCATCACCGCCCAGTGGATGGGTTGATTGGACCTTTGATCGCCGGCATGCAGCAGTTCCGGTGCGGCCTCGATCAGGGCGCGCAGCTTTGCCAGGTCGTGTTCACGGATCGCCGCCGCCGCCGGTTCGCCGCACGGCGACGCCCCGAAGCGTTCGGCGAACTTCGTTTCCAGCAGCCGTTCCATCTCCGGGTAACCGCGGTCGCGGGTGATCTCCAGCAGGCTGTCGTTCACCGCGAGGCCGAAGGGATCGGGGTCGCATTCCAGCAGCAGCGCCGCGACCTCGAGGCGGTTTTCCCGCACGGCAAAATAGAGCGGCTTGCGGTAGTGATGGTGGCAGCGTGCCAGGGCCGGATCGTTGGCCAGCAGCCGTTTCACTGCGTCCAGATCCCCGGCGATGCAGGCGCAGAATAGCGACCAGACATCGGTTCCGGTTCCGGCGGACCACTTCAGCGGCCGGTCGCTCTTCAATGCGTCAGGTTGGATCATGGCACTGGATACTCCATTCATTCACTCCCGCGCCGCTACAACGGACTGGTCCTGGCGGCGCGCCGGGCCGGCAGCAACGCCGACAACGCGCCGACCGCTACAAGCGTCCCGACACCAAGGCCAGGGTGATCGGATCAAAGGCGAGGCCACCCCGCCCTGGTGCACACTTTCGAAAGTGTGCACCAGCATCTCTGGCTTTCACTCGCTCCTCAGTGCCTCCATCGGATCCACGCGCGCCGCCCGTCGGGCGGGCAGCCAGCAGGCGAAGCCGGCAACCAGGAGCAGCAGCGTGCAAACCGCAAGAAAAACGGCCGGTTGATTCGCGTTCAATCCCGGGGTGAGGGAGATCAGCACCCGACCCAGCGCAACGGCGCCAAGCAGGCCGAACACGAGCCCCAAGGCGGTCAGACCAAAGCCCTTGCCCAACACCAACCACAGCACGTCGCGGACTTGAGCGCCCAGCGCCATGCGGACACCGATCTCCCGGGTCCGTTGTCCCACGAAACCGGCGATCACGCCATAGGTACCGAGCCCGGCCAACAGCAGGCCAAGCCCCGCAAACGCCGCCAGGAGCCAGCCAGCGACGGCAACCTGGCCGAAGAACCGTCCCACCGTCACGCTCACGGGGCCGGCTTCGCTCAGCGGCAGGTCAGGATCGAGTGCCGCCACGGCGCGGCGCAAGGCTTCCGCCGTGACGCTGCCCCGGACGGCCACGACCAGACCGGATGGCGGGTCCTGGGCCAGCGGACGGTAGTATTGGTAGCGGGTGGTGAGTTCGCCGGGGTCGGTGGCGGGGCGCACATCCGCCACCACACCGATGATCTCCTGCCAGGCCCCCGGGGAACCGATACGCTGGCCCAGGGCCGAGGCGTTGGGCCAACAAGCCCGGGCAAAGGCCTCATTCACGATGGCCACGGCGGGGCTTTCCGCCACATCCGTCGAAGCGAACTCGCGCCCCTCCAGCAACCGTATGCCCAACGTCGCGAAGTAGCCGGGGGAAACGATCCCCAGACTGCCGAGCGTGGTGGTCACAGGTGTGTCCGACGATTCGATGGCCAAACCGACGTGACTGCGGAATCCGGAGATCGGAAGCGCGCTGGCCAGGGCCGCGCGTTGCACGCCGGGCAGGGTCGAGAGGTTGTCCTGGAGACGGACCATCAGAAGGCGGCGGGCGTCGCCGTCGGGATATGCCCTGGCCGGCAGATTCAGGTGGCCGGAATGCAGCCCATCCAGGCGCCAGCCCAGGTCGGAGGTGCTGAAGCGGCTCAGCCCGTGGATCACGAGACCGGCTCCGGCGAGCAGGGTGAGCGCCATCGCAACTTGGGCGACGATCAAGCCGTGACGTATCCAGGGCCGCGCCGTGCCGGTACCGCCGTCGCGGACTCCCTGTTTCAAAGCACCGTGAAGATCGCCGCAGGAGGCAAGCCAGGCGGGCACCAATCCGAAGGCCAGGCCGGAGAACGCGGAAGCCAGAAACGCGAATCCCAACACGGCGAGGTTCAGTTCGAGCCGGATCAGGGACCGCCCGTCCTCGATCAGGCGATGCTCGAGCCCTCGGTTGGTCCACTGGGCGAGCAGCAACCCGAGCAGCCCACCGAGCGCGGCGAGCACGAGGTTCTCGCTGAGCAACTGCCGCAACAAACGGCCGCGCGGCGCACCCAACGCGCCCCGGATCGCGAGTTCGCGGGAACGCATCGCGGTGTGGGCAAACTGGAGATTGGCGAGGTTCGCGCAGGCGATCAACAGGACGAAACCCGCCAGGGCAAGGATCAACCAGAGCATGATCTGACCGCGCGGGTCCATGCGGGACTTGGCCAGGGATGCGGCGCGGAGCCCGGTGTCCGCATTGGTGTCGGGATGCTCTACGCGCAGGCGGCCCGCCAGGACGTCGAGAGCCGCGTTGGCCTGGGCCACGGTGACGCCGGGCCGCAATCGGGCGAACACGTCGAGGTACTGGTTCCCGCGCACGGCGCGTTCGGCGTCGCTGAAGCCCAGGGGACGGATCAGGTCGGCGGTCCCCCAGCCCTGGCGGTCGCCGAACTCCGGCGGCATGACGCCGACGACGGTGACGGCCTCTCCGTCCAGCCGCAACGTGCTGCCGAGGATGCCGGGATCGGCGTTGAAGCGGCGCAGCCAGTACACATGATTCAACAACACGACGTCGTTCCGGCCCGCCTGGTCCTCCTCCGGCAGAAACGCGCGGCCGAGCCGGGGCGGGATGCCGAGCATCGGGATCAGATCGGCCGTGGCCAGCGTGGCGCGGACTCGCTCGGCGGGCTGACCCGGCTCGGACAGGTTGTACGCCCGGGCCGTTGTGGCGGCCACGTGACTGAAAACGCTGTCCTGTCCGCGCTGATCGAGAAAGTCGGCCGGAGAATGCGGCCAGCGCTGGGAATGCGGCGAGGTGCGGAACACGCGCACGAGTTGTCCGGAATCGGGATACGCCAACTCCGGCATCAAGAGCGCCTGCACGCCGGTAAACATCGAGGTGTTCACGCCGATCCCGAGGGCGAGAGTCAGCACGGCCACTCCGGTAAAGCCGGGGTTTTTCAGCAGTCGGCGGAGCGCAAACTTCAGGTCAGTCATGGCGGACGATTAGATTTTAGCACCGCTTCGACCAAATGGTCGCGATTCAGGCAGCCGCATCTGGAGCGTGCAGGGGATGCAATTCCGATGCCACGCGCCAGTTGTTGCCATTACGCTTCCATTCAGCGGACTTCATCGCCCGGTTGCCCGAGGCGCAGTCCACGCCTTCCCGTGCATGGGATGGCGGCGTCCCAAAGGCGGGACGGCTTCGCCGCCCACCTGCTGAACCTCGTGACCTGGATGGGGGAGCGGTACAGAGACAAGATCCGGGCCTGGTGGTTCGACAGCCCGTGCTCACTCGATCCGCGTGGCCCGCACAACAGCGTCAGCACCGACCTGCGGGGATTTCAGTTTCCCTGGGAGCGCTTCCCGGTCGCAGCGAAGGCGGGCCATGCCGGGCGCCTGGTGACCTACAACGCGGGCGTGAACGAGCGGTTTCTCTGCACGACGCATCAGGATCACTGGGCGGGGGAGATGGTCAACCTCGACACCCCCGCCAGCAGCCGTTACCTCGCGAGTGGCCTTCAATGGTTCGGTTGGACCTGGCTGGAGGACCGGGCCTGGGTGCACACCCCGGTGCATACACCGATCCCCGCACCGCTCTACACTGACGAAGCGCTGCGGGAGTTCGTACGGCAATGCAACCGGCGCCAGGCCCCGATGACGTTCAACGTGGGCATCTACCAGGATGGGACGGTGGCCGAGCGGTCAGTGGAACAACTGCATCGACCCAGCCGCGCGCTGGGCACCTGAGGCTGCAGGGACGTCAAACCGCCGGGTTTCAGATCCGAGTCAGCATGGCGAAATGCCCCGGCGCGGCGGTTGGAGGTGGACGGCGCCTGCGAAGATGGTGCGCGATAGAGGGTTCGAACCTCTGACCCCTTCCGTGTCAAGGACGCGTTCTGTTCTTTATTATCAAGTACTTACGATTAACACAAGAGTCATGTTGCCGCTCGGTTGCCATGAATTCGCCACCGTTTCGCCCGCTGCCGGTCGTCTGAGCCGCTCAATCCAGCATCAAAAAAGGCGGAATGCGCCCTCACGACCGTGCCCTTGCGAAAACGTCTTCGGGTCCGGGAAGCGCCACCTGGTGACGATTGCCAGCCAAGCGGGATCCGGTCGGTGCCTGCCGTCCTTGTCGCCGCTTTCCTCGGCAACCAGTTCGTCAACATGATCCGTAGCAAGGTGACTTGGCGTCTCCGCAGGAGATAAACCCCCATCCAATGGCCGGGCTCCGCCTCTCGGGGCACTACTACCGAGGTGAAACATACAAATGCCATCCAATGAAGCCTATCACATTGCCGTCGAGCAAGCACCTGCTGGCTCGCAGATCATCCGACCGTCACGCTTCCGTCGCCGCGACCTTCGCATTCTTCCGCTTTCACCGAACTGAAAGTCGGTAAGTCAGCTTCGGGCGCGCACGCAAGGAGGTGGGTGCGCCGGTGGGACTCGGCGCCCGTCCCACCGGCGCTATTGCTGCCCCGCTTCACGCAGAGCCGCGAGCGCCGAGCCACTCTTAGAGCAAGGCAACGACCCACCAGCATCCCCCATGAAACGATCCTCGAACCCCATCCACCGGCTCGCCCCGCTCCTGGTTCGGTGTTCCCCCGGACGCTGCCTGCTGGCGTACGCATGCATGCGGGCGGCCAGATCGCCGCAGGAGCGTGAGTTCCACCGCGCCGGACTTCGGCGCGCCTGGAACAACCTCCTGACCACTCTTCGCCTCACCGTGCCGCCCGAGAGCCCGCCATCATGAGCACGCATCCCTCCGGAAAAGCCTCCATCCCTGTGCCATCCAAGCCCCGAGCCACTAGAACCCGGTAAACAGCACTTCCAAGAGCCTATGATCGACATTTCTGAAGCCCGCGTAGCCGCATCCCATGGCACCCCGAGTCGATGCTCCCGGCCGCAATCCCCCGCAGAACCAGGCATCAGCCCCGGAACTCTGCGGTTCCTGAGCACCAGGATCGGCGGCAATAGCTGGGCCTTGAGCTCGGGGGTCTTCGAGGCAGCCACCACCGGAGACTGGAGTGGCGTGCGCCCCGTCACTCTCGAACTGGCACCGGTCCTCGACTGCAATTTCCATTGCCACGGTTGCTCCTACCAATGCCCCCGCCAGGCCTCACGCGCCTCGCGTGTTCCGTTGGGTGAGTTCGCCGTCGCGAACGGTTCAACCGTCGCAACCTATGACACCGTGGACATGGTTCTCCAGCGGGCGTGCGACGCCGGGGTCCTCGGTGTGATCTGGACCGGAGGCGGAGAACCGACGGTCTGGAGGCCGTTGCCCAAGGCGATCGCATTAGCCGACGCCCTCGGGCTCGACAATGGTCTCTACACCAACGGGGCTCAACTCGGTTGTCACCCGTATCTTGTCGACGCATTGCTCAACCTCCCGCTCATCTTCATTCGCGTGAGTCTCAATGCCGTCACCACCGGCGTTGCCGAGCAATTCGCCGGAGCGACGCGCGCCCATGTGGCTGCCCAGATGCGCGGCCTGCGTGCCTTGCTCAAGGGCCGGGCGCAACGCCAGGGTCGCCCCACCCCGCTCCCCTCCATCCAGGTCAGCGTCATCGTGGATGCCCTCAACATTGGCGATCTTACGGAAGTCTGCGAGACGGTGATCCGCATCTACCTTGAATCCTGCGAAGGGGTGCATGGGCCTGATGATTACTTCCTGGTCCGCCCCCTCACCGTCCACTCCGGATCCGAGTACTCGCTGGATGACCATGGTGACCTGCTGATTCGTCGGATCCTGGACGTGGTGGGCCAAGACGGCAACTACACAACCCGGATCGCCGAAGCCGGGCTGAAGCTCTGCCTTGGTTTCGGACTCGACCAACTGGATCGCGGGGAGGTGCCCGACTACGCCGAGATCCGGAGGCGCGAATATGCGGGCAGGCGCAAATGTCTCGCCAACGGCTGCTTTCTGACCGTTGGTCCCGATGCCACCGCTTACCTCTGCTGTGACCGGAACTGCGACCGGCATTGGGCCATCGGCAATCTGAGAGAACAATCCGTCGCGGAGATCTGGTCCGGGGAGAAGCGGACCGCCCTGCTCCAGCACGTAAACAGCCAGCGTTGCGGACCGCTCGTCTGCGAGGCGACCTGCCGCGTTCCCCGTCTCAACCGCATCTTCGAAGCCATCCGCCAGGGCGAACTGAGCGCAGCGGAGTTTGCATCCATTCAGAGAGCCGCGGCCAACGACCGTCGCCTCCTCCTCTCTTGAAGAAACTCCAAGGGCCTCGAGCACGCGTGGGGGCAGCCGCCGGGCGGCGAGGGCGATGGCTCCTGTGCTGCCGTGGCCTCCCCCAAGTACCGCACGATGAATCGAATCCGACGCATGGCAGTCTGCCGAGCCACTACGAAGCCCTTTGAACGCATCCCAGACGGTCAGGACAGCGTGGGTGCGTTGTCCGGAGACCGTTCCCGAGGTTGCGAAGCCGTGGTTTAACCATGAAACGAAGAACTCGTATGAGCCGAAACCAAAATACACTTCCACTCCACCTTGCGCGTCCGCAAACCTGGCGCAAGCTTGTCTCGCTCGTTGCCGAGCTCGTCGATGCCGGTCGCTTGGCCGTGTTTGCGACCGCAGCAACCCTCCCCCTGCACGCGGGCACGCCTGCCGGTACCGGTCTATTCAATCCCGGCCCCTTCCTCGGACAAGGCGGGCGCCAGGTTGGCATCGCGGACGTTAACGGCGACGGTCACCTCGATGTTATCACCGGCGCGGGCACCAATCTCGTCGCCATCAACAACGGCTCCGGCCATTTCACCCCGACTGGACAGGACTTCGACGGCGCGACGAGTTGGGCGCTCGCCGCGGGCGACGTCAATCACGACGGCAACGTTGACCTCTTCCTCAACAAAGACTACCAGATGGCCCTGTGGTTCGGCGACGGGACTGGAACCTTTGCTGACTCCGGGCAACGGGTCGGTTTCGGTACGATTCGCAAGGCGTTCCTGGCCGACCTCAATGCCGACCAGCACCTGGACTTGGTCCTCGCTTTCGAACTGGCCAGCAACAAGGTCTATCTCAACGACGGCCAGGGCCGCTTCACCTTAGGAGGACAGTGGCTGATTTCCGACGTCGATCGAAGCTACGGTGGAACCGCCCTCGACGCCGACCACGACGGTGACCTGGACCTCGTGTTCGTCGGGCGCCCGACGGAATCGCCCGCGGCAGCGCCAGTTTCCCTCTTTCTCAACGACGGCCGCGGTCACTTCAGCAAGGCCGACCCTGACTTTGGTGAACCCGGGCGTCAGCTCCTTGCCGCTGCAGCAGGGGACATGGATGGGGACGGGCGAACTGATCTTGTTGTGGCCGGTTACACCTACGTCGAAGTTTGGCGGAACGCAGGCGGGCATTTCGTCAAGGCCCAGGAGGCGATGTGCTGGGCACCGCCGTGGGACCTCGCGCTGGCGGATCTGGACCACGATGGCGATCTGGATGTCATCACGGCTCAGGCAGCCGGTCAGGCGAGCGTCTCCGAGACCTGGTTCAACGACGGGACCGGACGGCTCCTAAACTCCGGACGCCACCTTTGCTGCGCCACCTCCTTCGGCGTCGCGGTGGCTGACCTCAACGGCGACAGTAGTCCTGATCTCGTCCTCTCCGGATCGTACGGGAGGGTCTGGTTCAATCAACTCTCGCCGCCGCGGATCACTCTGGATTCAATCACCGACGGCCGACTCAGCGGACAAGTTGTGGAGCTCGAACTGTCCGTCTGGCGGACGTACTTCAAAGCCTACTTGGCCGCCTACGTGCCCGGAAAGGGTTGGTCCACGCCTCAAGGTTGCGAGGCAGGTCCGTTCAGCCCGTTGGGTGAGGACGGTCGATTCGCCGTGAATGGGATGCCCGAGGCCGCCACACGCCTCGTCGCTGTCCTCGCTCCCACCGGCGCCAATGTCAGCCACCTTCCGTGTCTCAAGAACGCGGACAGCCTTCCCCCGGAACTGGACCTGCTCGGCCTGGCCAGGACCGACATCGCCCTGCGCAAGTTGAGTGCTTCGATCGAGTCCGAACAACTCGTCCTTCGCTGGCCGGCGGATCCCGCAGGCCCCAAGCTTGAGGCGGCGTCCGACGTCACGGGACCGTGGAGCGAAGTGACCGTCACGTCCTCCGGCGAGCACCACGTGCCGCCGGCTGGTGCGAGCGCCTTCTTCCGGCTGCGGTAGCGGACCGTTTGATGATGCTAATGCGGGTGGAACGGGCTTCCAGCCCGTGGTCGGCGGCAACCTGCCGCCGACCCTCACGGCAGGCTGGTTGCCCGTCGCAACAGGTTGGTTGCTTGTCCGACGCGATCGGAGTTGCCAGGAGAGCCCTCATGGGCTGCGGGGCTGGAGATTGAATGAGGCGGCTTCCTTCGGCAGGCTACCCGCATCGACAGCCTCCCCAGCACGGCCTTCCGCAACCCAACCGTGTTACCATACCGCACGTGGTTAACCCAACCCCGCACGCTGGCTGTAACCGACGAGATCGGAAGCAATCCTCCCTCGCAAGCCCGGATCAGCCCCTTCAGTCGGCGCTGGAAATAGACGCCCTTGCGACGCTTGAGCCGGCGTCGGTGCCGATACACGACAAATCCCAGGAACGGGAAACCCACGCCGGCAGGACGCGGTTGGGCGTGCGGGTGGATCGTCAACCGCAGGTGTCCCAGGCGGTCTTCGATCGCCGCCTTCCATTGCCAGAGCGCTGCTTTGTCATCGTTGAACAGCAGGAAGTCATCCACGTAGCGCACATAGCCGGGGCACCGCAACTCGCGCTTCACCGTGTGGTCGAACCCATCCAAGTAGCAGTTTGCCCAGAGTTGACTCGTCAGGTTGCCGATTGGCAGCCCGCGTGGCCGCGTCGCGGCAAAGAGATCGTCGCCCGGGAAATAGACCATCGTGTACTCGTCGCTCAGCACGCCCTGGCCACTGGCCAGGATTAGACGAATCAGCGCAAGGACGTCCCGGTCGGTCAGCTTCTGGCCCAGGATCTCGAGCAGCATCGCGTGGTCGATGCTCGGGAAGAACTGCCGGATATCGCACGGCAGCACGTAGCGGAACCGACGTGAGAGTTGCTGAGCACGCTGCAGCGCCCGATGCGTGCCTTTGCCGACGCGGTTGGCGAAAGAGTCCGCGACGAAGGAGCGCTCAAAGACCGGTTCGATCAGGTTGCACAACGCGTGGTGCACGACGCGATCCCGGAACGGCGCTGCCGAGATGAGCCGGCGCTTCGGCTCGTGAATGTAGAAGCTGTGATAGCGGCCGGGGCGATAGGTCTGGGTCCGCAGCTCGGTCTGGAGTTCGAGCAGTTGGTCTTCCAGCCGGTACTCGAACAACGCCGGTCCGGCCAAACCGCGCTTGCCCCGGCTGGCGCGCTGCCAGGCCAGCAGCAGATTGTCCCAGGAACAAAGGGCGTCGTACATGATTCGCGCGCTGTTGGCACTGCAGGCCTGGCCCTGCACCAGGGCGCGAGGCCCAGGGTGCAGGGCCGTTGTTATTTCTCCGGTTCCGTCGCCGGAACACGGCCTGGAACAGGCTCCGCCATTTTCCGCCTCGGTCCGGAAGCGCCTTGGGTCCATGCCGCCGGACAATCCTGGCAGGGACCTTGATCCCTCGTCATTCCCTCGTCAGCCCCGCGGGAAAAATGTGGACGCCACCACCCGAAAACCGTTGTTGTCGTTCCGGTTGTCCGGGTTGTTGTCGTTGCGGTACGCACACCGCGCGTTCTCGCGGTTGTTGTTCCACGAGCCGCCACGCAACACACGGCACCTGTGAGCCTGCCCCACGGGTCGGCACCGTGAACCGCTGGTCCCCCGATGGCAAGTGGATTGCCGCCGGTCAGGGCCTTGGCCCTGGGCGCATGACGTCTCGCCCCGGTTTGCGCCCGGATTTGCGTTGCCACGCCGAAGCCGCTCAGTAATTTGCCATTCATGACATTGGCCGCTGAACAAGTCATGCGGGAACTCCGGCGGTTGCCACCGGAGGAACGCCACCAGGTCTGGCTGCAGTTGAGCCAGCTTGTAGTCCAGACGCCAACGACGGCCGCCAGCGATGCGGACTTCGTGGCGGCCCTGGATGAGCTGACCGGTTGCACGACCGGGCACAACACCGTAGGCCGCCTGCTCGAGGAGCGCCGGCGCGAGCGCCACCGTGAGCAGGCCCTTGTCCAGGTGAGGGCCAACGCCGGTGCCCATGCCTGAGACCCTCGTCCTGGACACCTCGGCCTTCCTGACGCTGACCGATCGCGAGCCGGGCGCGGAGCGAGTGCGCGAGTTGCTCAAGGCGGCCAAAAGCGGCGGAATCCAGTTGCACGCCTGCTTCGTCACCCTGGCCGAGGCGCAGTACATTCTCACCTACGACTTGGGTGCCGAACGTGCCCGGCGCCTTGTGGCTGCCATCCGGAAGTTCCCGATCCATTGGCTCCATTCGGACGAGGCCCTGTGCTCCAGCGCCGCGGACGTCAAAGCCCAGCACCGGCTCTCGCTCGCGGACGCATTCATCGCCGCCGCCGCCCAACGACTGGGAGCCGTGCTTGTCCACAAAGATCCCGAGTTCGCGAGCCTCGGCGACCTCATCCAGCAGGAACTGCTCCCGTTCAAGACGCCTTCCGCCGCCGCCTCGTAGCCCAACCGGACCCACACCAACCGCTGGTGCGGCGCTTGTCCGCCTGTCAGGTCTGGCTGCGTGCTCAGTTGTCAATACTCTGCACCGACCCCTTTACCGACCCCTTTAGGAAACCGTGGCGTATCGGGTGGGGAAGCAGGAGCAAGAGGAAGAGACTACCGTCAGACGCTGGCACGCAGCCAGCCCCCCAGCAGGCGGCCGATCTCCGCCAGCATTTTCGCCGCGTGGCCATACTGCCCCGTCGAACAGAACTGCAGGCCCGCCGCCAGCCTCAAGTACAGCCGCACGCGCGACAGGGCTTCGTCAGCGCGGGCCAGTCGCTCTCGCCGGGCAGCTCCCTGGCGGAGGTTCGCTTCTTCCAGCCGCTCCCGGAGGTCGAACGCCGCGTTCAAGAGGCGCTGCGTGAAGGAGTGGCGGTAGGCACGGGGAAAGTGGTCGGTCATCGGCAGGAGCCACTTCAGGAGGTCGAACGTGCGCGTGAAGATCACCATCTCGGATTGGCTCATAGTCGTCCTTTCAAGGTTTGCTGAAGCAGCGTGAGCAACCCATCCGCACCGGCCGGCAACTGGTGAGCTGCCGGCGCTTCCCAAAAAAATCTCGAGCAGGGGCTGCGCCCCTGCACCCCCGATCTCACACCCCCTCCCGCAAGACACAAACCGGAGCAAGCACCTCACGGATGGCTAAGAGATCAGAGTTCAGAGCCACAGCTTCCAGAGCACGCTCAGAATGGGGACGCCACCACCCGAAAACCGAAGTAGTCGTACCGGTCGACCGGGGTGTAGTCGTAGGGGAACGCACACCGCGCGAACCCGCGGGAGTCGTGCCACGAGCCGCCACGCAACACACGGTTGCCGGGAGCATCCATCGCCTCTCGACCGTCGCCCGCATCGTAGGGATAGCCCTTGGCAAGGCTGCGTGTCCACTCCCACACGTTCCCCACCGTGTCCCAGCAACCGCACGGACCCACCCCGCCGGGATGTTCATCCACCGCCGTTGTTCCCCGGCCCGACACATTGCACTTGGTGTCATCCCACTGATTGCCCCACGGGTACGTTCGTCCATCGGTCCCCCGCGCCGCCTTCTCCCACTCGGGCTCGCTCGGTAAGGTCAGACCGGCCCACTTGCAGAACGCCAGCGCTTCGTGCCAGCTCACGTTGACGACCGGGTGCCGTTCTTTCCCGCGCCCGGACGCGCTGCGCCACGCCGTGGGGGCCTGCGGACCGGTTTCCTTGGCGTACTGCTCGAACTGGTCGTTGGTCACCGGGTACTTGCCAATCCAGTATTCCTTCAGTTCGACGTCGTGTTGCTCGCGGCCCTCGCCCATCCGGAACTTGCCAGCCGGAATCCGCACCAGCGGGAAACCCAAGCGCTCCAACTCCATCAGGATGCGCTCGTCCCACCCGCCTTCCCGCCGCCCCAGGCCGCCGTGCAGCAACCGGAGGACAGGACCAATCTGCGGCCACAGGCTGCTGAGCGTCGCCCGATCCGTCGCCCGGGCGAGCGCCAGAGCGGCCGGCAATGCGACCTCGGGATGCCCTTGGTCCTGGACCCGTCCCAGCAAGTACTCGCGCGCGCCCCAGCCCCGCAGTTCCGCCAGCGCGTCCGCCGCCGCCAGCCGTTCCCGGTCCTCGGAATCGAGGCGTTGTTGGAGCTCCTTGACGAGCTCCCGTGAGGTTGTCTCGAACCCCACGGTCTCCGCCGGTCGGGCATCAGCCAGGGCAGCCGCGGCGAGGTACAAGTCATGCAGGCGCAGCCGCGTGATCAACTCACCGGCATCCGCCTGCAAGCCCACGAACAACAGGATGACCTCTCGCCACCAAGGGTCTCCGAGATGCGTGAGCAGCCCCGTCTCGTCACCCCGCCGATGGAAATCCAGCGCCGTGAAGTACTCCTGAAAGGTTAGATGGGAGAAATCGTAGGTGGTCTTCGATTTCTGCCGCAGCAGCCCGCTGCGCTCGATAAGTTCCCGCCGGAATTCGGCCCGCCAGCGTGGCGACCGGCCTGGCAGGGACGCGGTCAATGCGCTGTCGAGACGGTCCGCGTCAAACTGGCGGATCTCCTCGAGATGAAAGCGGGCCGCGACCGAAGACAGCACCCCGATCTTGGCGTCGAGATCGAACCGCAGCCGGGGCTGGTGCGGATCATCGGCGTGCCATCGTTGCAGCAGCACCCGCGCACATTCGTCGTACAACTCGACGCGCCGGTCGGGCAACCGTTGGTCGCGCTCATAGACCAGCGCGATTAGCGACAGCAACAGCGGGTTCCCGGAGAGCAGCCGCAGGCGCGGGCTCCGTCCCAGGGCGTTGAGCAGCCCAGCCTCGAGGTCCTTCCGCGCCTCGGCTGGCTCGGCCGCATACCAGCCCCTCACAAAGAGCTCGATTTGGCGCTCCGTGAACTCCTGCACCTCGAATCGGGAGAAGTGCGGCAACTCACGTCCCAGCGGTTGCCCCTCGAAGGCCGCGATCCGACAGGTGACGACCGTCGGGCACCGACCGCTGCCGCCGACAAACTCACCGGCCTTCCGGGCCGCGCCCGCGCGGGCGTCATCCACCACCTCATCGAGGGCATCCAGAAGCACGAGGCATTCCCGCGCCCGGAGCCGGCGCTCGACGAAACCCGCTGCATCCGGGAAACCATCCGAGTTCAACGCCCGCGCGAGGTGGGTCGCAATCGGATCGGGGCTTCCCGCAACGTCGTTCAGCGTCAGGTAGAATGGGATCGGATACCGGGTCCAGCGGTCGCGCAGCCGGCGAAGCCCTCGGAGCACCGGTTCGATCCAGTAAGGGTACAGGAGAATCAGCAGTGCAAGGCCAACGGCGCCCACCGCCCAGGGCGTTGCCCAGGTTTTCGCGCCAAACAAGGTGAGAACTCCCAGAGTGCCCACCGTGCAGAGCTGCGTGACGCGCTGGCTGACTCTGCCGACCACCAAGACCAGCATCACCAAGAGGGCAACGCCAGCCAACAGACCGCGGCCCCGGTACGGATTGAAGAAGAGCCCCGCCATCCACGTCAGCCAGCCGGCCGCTCCGGCCACCAGACCGAGCTCGAATCCGTAGGCAGCCGCCAACCGCCGTTGCAGTCCATCAACCGTCGAGGCCAGCCGGTTCGGCACCCATCTCCGGGCGAACTCACCAAACGCCGGGTCGCGCCGCGCGATCCGCAGGGCGAGGTAGCGCAGGAGGGTCGTCTTGCCGCTGCCCGGATCGCCCAGCACCAGGAGGTTGGGCGGGTCGTACAGGAGCGCCTGCGGCGCTTCGATCGTGCCCGACATCACCGGGCGCCGATCCTTGACCGCCGCGCTCGCCGGCTCGTCGGGGCGTTGCGGAGGTGGGACGTACTTGCCCACCTTCAGACCGATGTAGATCTGGTCGAGGTCCAGCAGGACGGCCCGGTCGAGGAATCGAAAGTGGAGATGCTCCTCGATGACGCGCTTCCGGTATCGCTTCACGGCCTGCCGTTCCCGCCACCAACGCAGCCAGCGGGGCATGGCGGGGGTCTTGGTTTCGGCCTCTGGCTTGATGAGCTTGAAGTGTCGGGCGAGTTCCGGGTGAGATCTCACGAGTTGCGCGATCTCGCTGCCCCGGACGTCGCCGGCTCCGCTCCAGTATTCGCGTCCCGCTTCCGTCTCGATCCACTCGATCTTGTACGAGCCTTCCACGGCCATGACCAGTCCGGTCGCCTGATCCAGAATGGCCGCGCCGCTCAGGCCCTCCAGTTGGCTGATACGGGCACCGTGGATGATCAACCGTTCCACCGGCGGCCCCGCCGCCTCGACACTTGGCGCGATGGTTTGTCCGGTATCCACCTGCCCGTCCACGCGCCAGCCTTCCCCACCTCGATCCCGCTCCGGGTAGCCAAAGATGACCACATCCCGGCCCTTGAAGAAGTCGCGGCGCGCCGGCAGAGGCAGCCCGGCGTCGAGATACGCAGCGTACACCGGTTCGATGGCCACCCCGGCCGGATTGTCCACCAACTCCAGCACGGCGATGTCGGGCTTCGGCGCGGACAGGTCCGCACGCCATTTCAGGGTGATCTCCTGCTCACAGTACGTGGCCTTGAACTGGGAGTTGGGTGGGGAGCCTTCGAAGTTGTGGTGGGCGGTGAGCGCCAATGCGAGGCCCGGCCCGTCCGTGACGAAGAAACCCGTTCCGTAGAAATCGGCGTCGGTACCGGAACGCCGGTCGAAGGACCTCCCCAGGTAAATCCGGAACGTCGCCCTTTTGAGGCGCTCCTCGGCCTCGGCAACGGTCAACGGACGGCTCGGCGGCGTGGTTGTCACGGGATGGTACGTTGCCTCAAGACCGACCCCCTGCCGCGGAGAACTGCCCATCGCAACGCGGGCGCAGACGATCAGGCCGTGGACGACGCCGTTCGTAATCTGCCGCGAGCCGCGACGCAAGCCTGCACGGTGGTGCTCACGTGCTTTGCACGACGGCGTCCGCCGGGGTTCACATGGCTTCGGAGATTATCGAAGCTCGCCATGCGAGGCCGGCCTCGACCGCCGCCACGCGGCGCCCCTGCCGGCCACCCCAAGCGAAAGCGCTCCAGGCCGTGAAGCACGGAGCGTCGTGCGTTTCGCTGCTTTGATGGCGCCAATCTAGAACCGGTACCTGACGTCGAAGGCGAGCGAGGTGGCGTTACCGAAAAGCGCGCGCCCTCGATCCGGATCCCCAGTGCGCCCCCGCTGTCTTTCCGGGACTGGTCTGTGACTATCGCAGGGACTCGATCACCGCACGATAGAATCGGGCTCCCTCCGGGCTGGGCAGCGGCGCGGCGGCGACACTCCCTCGGCCTTGGGGGTCCAACGCGACTCGGGCGAATGGTGCCCAGACACCCGTCACCGAGGCGGCGGCGTCGAACCGCGCGACCGCTCCCGGAGGACCCGTCAGGTCAAGTCGGAGGGTGCTGCCCGATTGCGCAATCTGCAGGGCGAGTTCCGGACCTGCGGCTGGCCCAGGGATCTCAGCCAACAATCGTTCCCCGCCCCTCAAGTCAATGGCCACAAGCCGGTACTTAAGCCCCGCGGCCGGGGATGGCGCAGCGTCCACCGTCTCGTAGAGCTTCGGCCGTTGTCCTTCCGCCCTCGATGGAATCAGGCCTTCGTCCAGAGGGCTCCAGACGCGGCCATCGACGCTCCGGAGCACCCGGAATCCCAGCGTGTCCACCTCCGTCAGTGTCTGCCAAACCAGCCGGATTCCACCCGAATTCGCGGGCGTCGCCTGGAAGAAGTCCAGCACGGCGGCCGTGGGGGGAGGCGGCGCGAAGTGAAAGCTCCGAATCACGACCTCCGCCGACTGGCCGTCGGTCGGGGGGGTGCCATTGCTCAGCCAGAGGTTGAAGTGGAAGGCGGCATCGGCCGGAGCAGGCACGGCCCCGGCCCCGGCAAGTTCCCACTCGGAAAGAACCTCGGCCGGGCCGGAGGCGGCGGTTTCGATCCCTCGTTGACTAAGGAAGTGCGCCCGGTTGGGAGCCCAGGACAGAACATGGGTGGTCGGCGCCACGGTGCCGCTGCTGAAGCGATGGAGATGTCCCGGCAGGTCGAAGGGTTGGACGACGAATTGGAGGTTGTCCGCCGCCGGATCCCCCCAAAGAGCGGCTTCGATATCGAGTTCCCGGTGCGGGCAATCTTCCGACCAGGTGAACATGCCAAAGACCACGCCCGGGTCCAGCAGCAGGGAGGAATCAACTTCGGTCCGGTACTCCCCGTAGCCCAGCGGCGTCAGGCAAACCACCTCCGCGCAGTACCAGCGCCCCTCGCGGTACGTGATTTTGAGGTGAAGCCGGCCCTCGGTGTCGACCCAGACGTTCTCCTCGCTAGCCGAGAAGTAGTTCGGCCCCGGCCCGAGTCGGACAGTGTTGCCCTTCACGAGCCAGTCCAAACCCGAAAATCGGATCACCCGCTGCCCGGGATCGGCTCGCGTGGCGGTGGCTCGGGCCCAGCTCGCTTCGTCGAATTCGCCAGGTATGCAGTCGGCGCCCGTCAGACAGGGCAGTGCAACGTCCGGGCTCACGACCCAGCAGATCACCAGCGTGGCGGTGGCATCCACGCCGCCGGTAGTGATGTCAATCGAGAATGTCCCGTCCGCCAGGATCGGCGTGAGCCGGGGATCGCAGTACGGCTTCGAGTAGTACCCGAGGCCCGGGATGAAGATCACGGTGGCGATGCGGAACGCCGTGGGGTCGACGAGACCCTGGACACGGCCGGTGAGATTCAGGGTGGAACCGAAGGGGGGAACCAACGTCAGGCTCAGGGTGGGCGAGGTTCCGGTATTGGCCCAGCTCTGCAGCGGCTTCGACTCGAAACCCAAGACGACGTCAAGGTCCCCGTCGCCTTCCAGGTCTCCCAAGGCGGCTGACCGCGGGCCGCTGCCGAGATCAACGGTCGGTCCTACACGCTGGGCACGCGTCGTGAACGTGCCATCGCCGCGCCCCAGCCAGACCCGGTTTTGCCCGCGCCAGGTATCCGTGGTGAAGAGGTCCAACCGGCCATCACCGTCAAGGTCGCCCGTGGACAGGGTGGCGAGGCTGGTTTCAAAGACCAGTGCTTGTCCGGTGGAGTGGAACCGGGCCTGGCCTTCGTTGAGCCACAACTCGATCACGGAGCCGTTCGCACCCGTGAGCAAAGCCACATCGGTTCTCCCATCGCCATTGAAGTCCGCAGCGACAACGCCTGGGGCAGGCGTGCCGCCCACCGCCTGGCCGGATGCCGTGAAATGCCCGGTGCCATCATTGATCCAGACGCGTTCGGTGGGTTCGGTACAGGCCACCACGACATCCAGGTCACCGTCCTGGTCCAGGTCCGATACGGCGGCCTTGCTGCTGTACGAATAGCCGAGCAGTTGACCCGAGTCGGTGAAGACGCCGTGACCGTCGTTGAACAAAACCCGATCGGGTCGAGGACTCTGCCCGCCGGAACATGGAAGGTAGATATCGATGTCTCCGTCACCATCCAGATCCCCAACCGCAGCACCCGCCGCGAAGTCGATCGCCAAAGGCTGGCCGCTGGCTTCGAACCACCCGCTGCCATCGTTGCGCCAAAGATTGCAGCCCCACATGTGGGAAACGAAGGCGTCCAGGTCACCGTCGTTGTCGAAATCGGCGAGTTGCACGTGCCCCCCCGCGAAGGCCTGGAGCACCTGCCCACTGTCCTGGAATTGGCCGCCGGTATTGAACCAGACTCGCAATTCGGTCGCGAATGACCCGATATCCAGGAAGACGCCAAATAGGTCCAGATCCCCGTCGCCGTCCAGGTCGCCCAGATCCATCGAGCGCAGGAACAGCCCCGCGAGTAGCGGTGCGCTGCCAAAACGTTGTCCTGAGTCAACGAACAGGCCAGCTGCGGGAGCCGATGGTACCCGAATCTGCCAGACAAACGGGGTGTTGAATGTGCCGCCCATGGCGCTCCGTAACTCTTGGGTCAAGGTGGCTTCCACCACATCCCCCGGAGAGAACGCGGTCGCCCCGGTGAACGAAACCACCGGCCCGTCCACCCGAGCCGTGCCTGGGGGTGCCAGCAACCGCCCCTGCCGGCTTGCGTGCACCACCAGACCGGCCGCGGAGCTGGGATCCATGGACTGATCGAACGTTGCCGAGACGACCACGTTCCTGCCGGCGGCCAACGCATTCTGCGGCGGGCTCACGCTCAACCGGATCGGGTGCGTCACTGGGACGACGGTCAGGGTGGCTTCGGAACGGGGGGAGGCCCCGCCCGCGTTGAGGACCTCCACCGCATAGACACCGGACTGGGTGGTGGTCACCGCGGCCAGGGTCAGCGAGTCCGCGGTCGCCCCAGGAATCTCCGCTCCATCGAAATACCACCGGTACGTGAACGGGCCGACGCCGGCCGCTTCGACTCGGAACGTGACCTCCGCCCCCTCGGGCACGGTCTGGCTGACCGGCGGTAACGTGATCGTTGGCGGCGGGGCGATTTCGACAACCGAGACATCATCAAAGTTCACCACGCCCTGGCCGACGGTGCCGGCGGGCTTGTCGATGTAGAGGACGATCCGGCCCCAGGCAGCGTCTGCCGGCGCCGGGGGCGACGTCAGGCTCAAGGGGGTCCACCCGCTGTTCGCATCGAGGAGCGGGGCGGTTTCGTAGGTAGCGAGCACCGCGCCGGAACTGGTCAGGAAGAGGAATCGCACGAGCGCGCGCGACCCGGCCACCCAGGGATATCCAAACGGCGTGCGTAGCCAGGCTGACGCCTGATAAACCCGGCCTTCGGCGACGGAGAATTGCTGATACGTTCCCGACCACCAGGAGTCCCCCGGCGGGCCGGTGTAGGCCCACAAGCCGTTTCCGGAGCGCCCGGCCGTCGTTGTACAGCGCGCGCCGGCTTCAACCAGCCAGGCGCTCGTCCAGTATCCGGAGGTGGGAAAGCTCCCGTTGGGGGTGCTGAGTTCGAAGCCCGGATCCCCGAGGCGTTCCTGGGCTACGAGCGTGGAAGACAATCCTGCCAAGACGGCGAGCAGGAGGAGAGCGAAACGGATTGAGTTCATGTGAGGAGATGGGATGTCGGTTAAAGTTCGACTCGTCCAAGCGGCCCCTTCAGTCCGCTTTCGGCGAGGCGGGAGACCCCGCCTCAGCTTCTTCGGCTATGGCGATATCCAACTCCACAATTTCGGCATCGGCAAGCTGAGTGTCAGCGGCCACCGCTTCGACCACGATGCGGCGCAGTCCCGCGGCATCCGGCGTCCACTCGAACAATCCCGTGGCGGCGTCGAACTTGCTGCCCAGGGGCGCGTTGTTGATCCGGAAGTTCACGGCCTTGCCGCGGGAGGACGGCGTCGCTTCGAGCGTGAAGCGGAGCGGTTGCCCCACGACCCCGACGCGCTTGCCCACCGGCTTCAGCTCGGGAGGTCTGGCAGCAAGGGTTTTGGATCGTGCCTTGGCCGAAGCCACTTCTTGGCCGGCGCCATCGTACAGCCGGGCGACCCAGGTCAGCGACGGTCCGTACTCGAACACGTCGAAGACCGTGGTCATTTCGAGCGAGCCGTCGGCGTTGCCTTCGCGCTGGCTTCCAAGGGCAAGGGCACGCTCGCACCACTGCGTCGAGGCGCAGTGCCAGTTGTTCTCCTCGAGGAGCCACAGCTTGAGCGTGTAGGGCTCGCTCCGGAGGTCGGCGTAGCTGACAGCAATCCAGGGGGAGTAGCTGCCCAGGTGTTGACCCCGGGGCAACGCGGCGGGGACCTGGAGACGGAGCGATTGGGCGGACACGGAGGCGGCCAGCAGGACGCCCAGCGCGGCAAGGGCCAGCACGAACATTGAACGACGGGGACGAGGAGCGATTTTCATGGCGTGACGTGTTGATCTTGTTTTCTGAGCTTTGCGGACGGCGTTATCAGACGACCCGTGCAAACGCCGTCTGCTCACGTTCCTGGTGTAGTGGCCCGAGCATCTGACTCCGGGCCAACTCAGTGACGCACGCCGTCTTCAAAGCGGCGGTTCGGGGACCGGTGAGCGAGTGAGGGGAAGCAGAAAAGCCTTGCCTGTCAGCGTCGAGCTTGGCAGGGATGCGTCATGCCTCGGCGCCAACGCAACCAGCCTGCGGGTGACCAACCCCCGGAAGACCTGCCCGAGGTTGATCCGGCGGCTGGCGACGCGTCGGGAGCAGAGGACGACCTTTGTCCTCTGGAGGCGCGCAAGACGGTTTCTCCGCTGGAGCCGCGAAAGACAGCGCTTTGGTCGCCCCAGTTTCTCAGTGGGCTGCCGACGGATTCGGAAGCGGCAGTCAGGCGGACACTGGAGGTTCTCCGGGAGGACTACTCCATTGAGGGCGTATCTGTCCCTGATCCTCACCCCGACTTCGTTGCCACGCTGGTAAGGCGCTTGCCCCGGTCCGCTTCAACCAGCCGGATTCCAGAGCTGGTCGTGTACGGCTTGGTGGTGGATTCGGATGACAAAGCCCTCGCCCCGTACTCCTCATTCTGGAGGCCGCTGGCCCAACGAGCGATCGAGGAGCGCCTCATGTTGCGCGTCTCCGACTGCTACGAGCTATTCGATGACGGAACCGGACGGTTCCGAATCGTGGATGAGGGAACCGTGCATCAGGGCATGGTGATTGATTTCGGGCTGATCGCTCATCTCCCGGAGATCTCACCGATGACCCTCGCCAAGCGAATGCTGATGGATCTGCTCGGCAGAACGTGCCGGTGCACTCATCGGGCAACACCAGGTCAACGGGGTCGCGCGCGAAAAAAGTGTCGGCGGGATCACCTGCTGCGGCGTTGGCGTGACCGGGAAGTTTGGCCGAGTCAGAGGCTGTGGCAATTCCTCGACCAAGCCGCGCTGGGCTTTTCCTGGGCCGAAGAGCACCGGCGGCGAGCCACCTTCCTAAACGGCGCCTTTCACAGCGGCATGCTGGCCTCCCTGCTCGACCCATTCCTGGCAAAGGCTAACGTGGTGCAGCGCTGGTGCCCGCGGTGCCATCAGTCGCTCAGCGGTCCATGTGATCTCGACGATTGTCCCCTCGGTTCCAAGCCGCTCGACGAGTTGCCCTTTCGTGGCCGGCCCGATTGGCTCATTCTTCATGAGCTGGGCAAGTGCTCCCTGTGCGGCGGGATCCTGACGGCGGATGAGCTCGGCGAACCCTGCCCAGGGCGGCCCACCGGCGGCGGAGAGGAAGGCAGCTCGTGTGGAGCCCGGGATTTCGAGCCGGCGCAGGAGTGGTTTCAGGAGCTGTCGCTATGGAAGTGTGCGGCATGCTCGGAGCACTTCGAGGAAGACCGGTTCTTCCTGGCGCGACGATGTGTGGTCAACTGCCCGCCCGACGGCGAGCACGACCGATGTCCCGGTCTGCGCCAGGGAGGCGAGCGCCTGCCGGAGGCCTGTGAGACCGTGCATTCGCGGGCATCCGGCTTCCGTCTGTGTTACTGGCGGTTCTACGTGCCCCCGGGGCTTCGGCCCCAGGCGCTGCCTCCGCCAAGACACAACCAGCGCCCGCTGGGACAACCGGGCGAAGCCGACGACAACTCCCAGGGCGGCTTAGGCGCCGAGCGCGCGACGACCATGACGAGCGCTGGCGACAACGGTCTGGCGCTTGCTGAAGAACCAGGCATCTCGGAGCAGGAGGGGCAAACGATTCTGGCAGCAGCACTCGACAAGGTCGTCGGCGAGTTCCGTGGCTATCGCCGGGCCGCGTGTCGGATTCTGGCCCGCGACCTGAGGCACGAGAGCTATTCCATCCGTCGCCGGGCTGTCCGGTTCCTTTTCGCAGCGGCCGCAACCGGCGGACCGGCCTGCCAACCTGCCGACGCTGACTACCGGTACCTGCACGCTGAGTTGGCGATCCGGAACCGCGCATCTGACCTTCCCGAAGCCGCTGCTGCGCTGCGCTTGGCTTGGAATGAACGCGGACATGGCTTGGTTGTCGCCACCTGGGTGAGGTGGCATCTGGACTTGATCGTCGTCTGCTCGACGCTGGCTCAGTGTGCTCAGGACGCGACGGGCTGGCGGCAGGTCGCCTTGGACAAGCTCGCCAAGAGCATGCGCCAGGCGAAGGCCTTGCTCGCCGACGCGGTGGGAACACCACGGCAAGAACGAGCGACCGAGGGGGCCTTCGCCTGGCTCCACTCGGCTTTGGTGAAAGACCGTCGGTGCCCGGACCTCCCAGCGACGCCCGCGGCGTTGCGGCAGGCCTGGAGACTCGACGTCGAGCCCGCCCTCCGCAACGCCCCCTGGGTGAGGTGGCATCTGGACTTGATCGTCGTCTGCTCGACGCTAGCTCAGTGCGCTCGGGAGGCGACGGGCTGGCGGCAGGTCGCCTTGGACAAGCTCGCCAAGAGCATGCGCCAAGCGAAGGCCTTGCTCGCCGACGCGGTGGGAACGCCACGGCAAGAACCAGCGACCGAGGCGGCCTTCGCATGGCTCCACTCGGCCTTGGTGAAAGACCGTCGGTGCTCGGACCTACCAGCGACGCTCGAGGCGTTGCGGCAGGCCTGGAGACTCGACGTCGAGCCCGCCCTCCGCAACGCCCTGAGCCACTACAGGCGAGTCCAGGGAGCGACCAAACCCAGGCCGGGCTCGGCATCCGAGGCCTCGCCCGGAAGATCTGATCCTTCATGAAATCACTTGGCACAACGCCAGCAACGGTCGAGGCCTTCCAGCAGGAGCTGGGAGAGCTGCTGCGCGCCCTGCGATTCTGTGCAGCCGACGGCGGTTTTGCCGTTGGCCGCTTGCTGTCGGTTCAAGTGGTGCCGATGGGACAGCCACGGCAGTCGGCCTACCGTCTGCAGGCCATTCTCGGTCCCCGAGACCCGAAGCAAGCCTGGCTCGAAGGTTGGCTGCTGAGCTTGTCGTACGACCGGGGTGGCGAGGTCGTCCACACCGCGGCCCTCACCAATCACCGTGGCGAAGCCCATTTTCCTGGGGCCGTTCCTGCGGTGGCCGAATGCTCCCTCGAGCTGCGAACCGGGGGATTGGACGCCACCCTCCGCGCCCTCCAGCCATTCCTGGAGGCGGAAGCAATGGACGGCGTCCGCGAACCGGAGGATCGAATAGTCCTCTCCCAGATCACGAAAGTCCCCCCGGCTCGTGAAGGGCGAGAAACACCGGGAAGTGTTCCCGGCCTGGCACCGACACCACGTTCTTCGCGGATTGAGGTGCCCCCGCAACTCGCGGGGTCGTTCGTGGTGGATTACCGCGAGCTTGTCTCGGCCGGCAGTGAGGTGCTTCAGGTTCGTATCGGCACCCATGGTTCTCAGTCATCGCCTCGATGGGCCCTCATGCAGGGGGACACCCTGGTCTATCCGAGCAATCAACAGGCAAGAGGCGGCGAGTACAGTTTTCACCTGCCGCCCGGACACTACGTCTTGTATGCCGAGGAGCGTTCGGTTCCGAGAGTCCGTGGGGGTCCGGTGAGAACTCGCGGTGCCGCGCGTCCGCGGACGAAGGCCGCACGGGGCGCCGAAATCAAGGGAACGCGCCGTCAGTATCGTCTGACCGACCTCAGGCTCAGCGCGATTCTGCAAGCCGAAAGCCCGAACGACAGTCGGCTGACCGTTACTTCGGAGGACCTCGGACTCGCCAACTCGGCGGTAGTCTGCGCGTTTGGAGCCCTCGCCAGAACTCTTGTGCGTCTCACCGTTCCCGAAGGGGCGTCCTGGAAGGGCTCGGTCCTGCTGGCTCGTCCGTTTTCGGAACTGGGGAGCTGCGTGCCAGACTTCGAAATACAGCCTGGAGCGCGGTATGACACCTGAGCCAACCTTGACACCTTCCCAACCAGGGGGTACCGATTTGTTCGTGCGACCGGATGACGCCAATGGATCCTCGTTTTCGCCTGAAGCTAAAGACCTGCTGGAGTTCTTGGCGCGTTCATCGACACAGACGAGGGCACCAGGCCAACCAGCAGTCCACGGAAGGGCGGTGCTGACAAGAGGCGGATTTCGGCCGGCGCGAGCTGGCACGCCTCCGCCCCAACCCGGCATCCTCGCCCGGGACTTAACGGCTGCGCTCGAACGAGTGGCTGTCGCCCCATGGTCGGTCCGTCGCGAGGTGGCCAGCGGCCTCTCCGGGCTGCCAGCGCCGACCGCGTTGGCCACGGCGGACTGGCTCGTTCGCAATGACTCGGAGTGGCGGGTACGCGAGGCAGCGGCCGAGTCTTTGGGTGCCTTCAGCGACCCGCACTCCAGCCAGACGCTGGCCCATGTCGCCCAAACCGATCCCCATCCCTGTCCCGCTGAGAAAGCGGTCCTCGCGCTGCGTCGGTTGGCGAATGCGTACGCAGAGGAGGCGCAGCGCGAACCGACCAGTCAGCCCCCGGTCGGGACCTCGAGGCACGAAGCAGTCCCAACGCGGGGTAGCGCGGTGCGCTGCCGCGGCGCCGCGCCCGCGGCGCCAACGCAAGACCATGAAGGGAACAGATCTGACGAGGCTCGCTCGATCCTGGCCATGTTAGATGAGCTCAGCCTCCGGCATCCGGACCGCTCCGTGCGTCTGGCCGCCGAGCGGACTCTGCCATAAGCCCGACCGCCGGTTGCGCCCCAAACAGTAGCAATGCGCTAAGCCTGTCCGCTCCGGAGGCTCGAGCGCGCGGTAGCTGCGGTTTCTACCGCCCCCCGCGTTCTCGCTTCTTTTTTCTCGCTGAGTCTGAGTAGTCCGGCCAAGCTGGCGCTAACAACCAACCGTAAAGCGTATGCCGCGCTGCATCCCACTCCTGGAGCAATCCCCAAGACCGGCGGGTCAAGCCAAGGTCAGAATCGTCTCCTTCCTGCTCCCCATCGAGGACATCTACTTGAGCTACAACCACGGCTCCGAGAATGGGCCTGGGATCGAGCGTACCGGACGGGGGTCACCTTGCATGCAGTATCTCGCGGCGGCCCGCATACCCGGTGAAACCACAACGGACCCGGACGGTCTGCGACTTCGGACCTGGCTGATCCACGATGGCCTGTGGCTGGAAGACCTCAGGCGCGTCTGGGAGCGACTCTGGCCGTGGGTGGGGGCGAAGAATGAACCCGAGCCCGCTTCTTTCATTCAGCCCTGGCTGCAATCCTTGGGGACCAAGCTCGCCAACAGACAGCCGCTCGGGGTGGGTGCTGGCGTGCCATATCGCTGGGCCGAGTTGATCAAGGCAGAACAGGATCGCCGTCTCGCCGACGTAGCAGAGAGCTTGACCCAATTGCATGCACTCGCCGCCGACCCCGCGCTCGGAGCTCCGCCTGACCTCGTGAAGGTCTTGGGTCTGTGGCGAAGGCTCAACCAAGCCGAGAACGATCGCAATGGCGCCGACATGAGGGAAACCCTGTGGAATCTCCTGAATGCAGCGGCCACCCTAACCTCCGACCCGGCAGAGTTGAAGACGATCGAACTGCTGCGCGCCTACTTAGTTGATCACGGCGATGCCAGTCTGCGGGAACCGGGGAACACGCTCCCGCGATCTGATCGAGGGCTGCTGCCGGCACACGACACGAACTTCGTCCACTCCTACGCGGCCACGGGCACAGGTCCGGCCAAGGAGGTGGTAGGCCAGCAAGGATGCGGTGACTTGACGATGAACTTGTGGAACGTCGCCTTCGTAAACTCCGAGCTCCTGGCCAGGCGGAACGAGCCCAAACTGATATTCCTCCACAAGGAACCCCTCGATACGCGCACCTATGACTGCCTGGTGAAATGGAAGCCCGGATCCGGCCACGCGCCCCGGGTCGAGATCCGGGAGATGCGATTCTGGGCGAACGCCACGACAGTGAATGAAATGGCCTCGGTGTTCCAGGGTGGCGAGTGGATCCACTCGGGCGACCGGATCGAGTTTGCGGTCTCCAACCAACAGGTCATCCGCGACGGCAAAGTCGCCGACTTGGGACGGATTACGCACCAGTTTGGAGACTTCCGACATCTTCTCAAGATGCCGAACCTCAACCCCAAGAAATCCTTGGAGGTCAAAGTCCAGACGAAGGACACGCAGACCACCGCGCAGCAGATAGACACCGGGCGCCCGCGTTTTTATTTCGGGCGAACGACGCACGACGACATCTGGCTGGGGGAAGCCCAATTCATGGATGACGTGAATCTTCAACGCGCGGCCATGCAGGGCCCGGTCTTCCTCAGCCGCCTTTACCAGGGGCTCGGCGCTTCGATGGACCAGGTGCGCGGCGCGATGTACGGGGCAGGCTATACGCCGCCCGAGGACGGCCGCCGCGAGCTCAAGCGTGGTGAGTACCGCTTCGCTTCCGAAGACGACGCCCTCGTCGAGGTGTTTCTGAAGCCCAACTGTTACGGTTGGACCATGATTGGCTTGAACAAGGCGTGCGACGAGATCCTCTGTCTTGCCTCCCAGGGTAATCCGGCCGCAGATACCGGTTACTCGCTCGCCGAAGCCGCCGAAGCCCTGCGTGCCGCCGGCGCGCACAACGCCCTGTTGATGGACGAGGGCGCTGACGTGTTCCAACGGGTCCTCCTCTCCGAAGCGAAGGGCTTGGAAGACACGGTGCCGCTGCTTCGCACCCGGCTGCGCGCCACCTTCATCTTCGCCCGCGAGAGAGGGTCAGCGGCGTCAGGGACGGCAACTCCCGCTGAGACGCGGCCTGCTCAGGCATAGGAGTACTGAGTCAACCAGCCCGACCTGGCGGACCAGATTCAAGGTCACTGCACATGGCGCTTCGTGCGAAAAGAATCTCGTGCAGGGGCTGCGCCCCTGCACCCCCAATCCCGCACCCCTTCCCCAAGACACAAACCGGAGCAAGCACCCGACGGATGGCGAAGAGATCAGAGTTCCAGAGCCTCAGATTCCAGAGCACACTCAGAATGGGGACGCCACCACCCGAAAACCGTCGTTGCCGCACCGGTTGGCCGGGTCGCTGCCGAAGCGGCACGCACACCGCGCGAACTCGCGGTCGCCGAACCACGAGCCGCCACGCAACACACGGTTCCCGGATGCCTTCAACGTTTCGCGCCCATCGGCGGAATCATACGGATACGGTCGAAGTACGCTCCGGGTCCATTCCCAGACGTTGCCGGCCATGTCATGGCAACCGTAGGGACTCGTGCCATTCGGGTAGTCCCCGACGGGGGATATGCTCCGCAGACCACTCTCGGATGTATTGCATCGGACCGCATCCCACTCGTTACCCCAAGGGTACTTGCGTCCGTCCGTCCCCCGCGCCGCCTTCTCCCATTCCGCCTCGCTCGGCAGCTTCGCTCCTGCCCACTGACAGAATGCAAGCGCATCCTGACAGCTCACGTCCACCACGGGATGCTGATCCTTGCCGTCAGTGAACCGCCTACGCCAGTCGCCTTCGCCTCGGTGCTGGGTCTCCGCAACGAAGGCCGCGAACTGGGAATTGGTGACCGGGTATTTGCCAATCCAGTAGTTGGTCAGCCGGAGCGTGTGCCGCGGTCGCTCGTCTGTTGGCCCGTCATCCGAACCCATCAGGAACTCCCCCGACGGCACATGCACCAACGGGAACCCAAGCCGGTCCAGGGCGGTAAGGATCGCTTGGTCCGTTTCGCTCCCGCCGATTCCCAGTCCGCGATGGAGTCGCTGGAGCAGGGGCCCGAGCTTGGGCCAGCGGGTCCGCCTATCCTCGGGGTCGAGCGTTGTCAGCAGGACGAGAAAGGCCGTGAGCGCGGGGTGCCCCCCCTCAGTCTCGGCCTGGGCCAAAAGGTAGTCCCGGGTGCCCCAGCCAGGTACGCGGGCCAGCGCCTCGGCGGCCTGGAGCCCTGGAGCGCCGCCGTGCTGATGGATGTTCTGCAGGTCGCGAACGATTCCCTGACCCGCTCGGACGAAAGACTCGCTGGCGACTCCACGAGCTTCAGCCAGGGCCGCAGCGGCCATGCAAAGGCGGGAGGTGTGCGAGCGGCGCATCCCGGCGAGTGCTGAATCACTGGTGCGGGCTGCGGCAATCTCAGGCCGGTCGCCGTTCCGAAGTTCCTCGAGGAGCCGCGTGGCGTCCGGGAGCAGCCCCGCGAGCAACAACAGGACTTCCCGCCACCAAGGATCGGACGAACGAGCAAGCAAGGTGCGAAGGCTGCGCTTGGCTTGAAAATGCCACGCTACGAAGAACTCCTGGAACGTGAAATGGCCGAACGCATAGGTGTCGCGGGACTCGCGCTGGATCAATTCTCCCCGCCCGACCAGCCAGTCCAGCAGGGCGTCACGCCGGACCTCCGGCCAGCCGGGAAACGCCGATCGTAAACGTCGGCTCAGGAGCGAGCGTCCCGCCTGCCGCACACCGGCCTGGTGGAGACCGACCGCGATGGCGCCCAAGGCCCGCTGCTGCGTCGCCAGATCGAATGGCGGCGATGGGAGCTTCTTGTCCACGTACAGGCCGGCCAGGAGCAGTTCGGCCGAACGCTGGTACAGGTCCACCCGGCGCTCGGGAAGTCGCACATCCCGTTCGTAAACGAGGCAAATCAATGCCAGGAGCAGGGGGTTGGGCGTCAGGAGCCTCAACCGATCGTTCTCTCGCAACGCCTGCAAGAGGGCGTCGGGATCACGGCCTGAGCCGGCGAACCAGTTTCGCACGAAGGGGTCGACCTGTTTCGGGCTGAGCTCTTGAAGTTGGAGTCGGCGAAACATCTTGAATTCGGTCTCCAGGCCGGGCGTCGTGGCATTCCCCGCCGCAGGCGCTTGCGTGACGTCGCTCCGGCGAGACAAGCCGGCGACACGACAGGTTACGACGATCAGATTGCCGGGGAACTGCTCGGCAAAACGGTTGACGGCCCTGGCCACGTCCACTCGCGTGGTCTCCTCCATGATCTCATCCAGCGCATCGAGGAAGATCGCGCAGTCCCCGGTCCGGAGCCGGCGTTCCAGATAGCCCTGTGGGTCGGCGAACCCTCCCGGCTCCAGGAGTTGGACCAAACGCTCTTGAACGGCCTCCGGGCTGTCTCCGACGCGGCTGAGAGGCAGGAAGAGAGGGAGCGGAAATCGCGTCCACGAGTCCGCCAGCCATCGCCAGCCCAACCGGCGCACCCCTTTCGCCACACGGTTCGGCGCCCAGGTCCGAGCCAGTTCGCGCAGCGCCGGGGCGCGCGAGGCCAGGCAGAAGACCAGATGGCGTCCGAGCGTGGTCTTGCCGCTGCCCGGATCTCCCGCCACCAGAAATCGGGGTGGCGGCAGCAGCAAGGCCTCCACGGCTTGCATGCTGCCGGTGCGCTCGTCGGCTGCTTTCGGCTTTCGCGTCGCGCCATCGCTTGCTTCCTGCGGAGGCACGAAGCGATGAACGTTCAGTTCGAGATAAATGCGGTCCAGTTCGAGTGGATCGGCCCGGCTCAGAAAACTGAAGAACCGGAACTGCTCCTTGAGGTGCTGCCGATACCTGTGCAGCGCCTGGTGGTCCTCCCACCAGCGGGGGATCGGAAACCGGCGTCTGGTCGGCTCGGGTGGAGGCGCCGGAGATGGAGGAGAAGGCGGCGGAGGCTGCGGCGGGACAATCCCGAGCTTCTGGCAAGCCTTCACGTCCACGGCGTACAAGAGGCGGTTCCGGTCGTCAGGCTTGTACGCTGGTGGATAAACCTTCGAGGGAACGCGGGGCAAGTGGGTCCCACCACGCAGGAGAGCCTGCCCATAGGGATGTCCTTTGGGATGGGAGGCGTCGCCGGCCACGTCCGTACACTCGACGACTTTGAGCAGGCCGCTGGTGGAATACCGCTCAAGATCTGGCCAACCAAGCACGGGCACCGGCTGGTTCCGGCGGCGATAGACGCCACCGTTTTCCGTGGTCCAGAATCCCAACACCGCGTGCCGGGCGCCGTTCCAGTCCTGCACGACCAGGATGATTGGTGAAAGGCCCGCATCCAACAAGGCGCTGGCCATCACCAGCACCAGGTCGATGCAACAGCCATGGAGCTTCGCCAGCACCGCTTCCGCGGTCCGGATCACCTGGCGCGTCCGCACGGAGTCCCACGGCTCCACGCGGTAGGTCGGCTGCCGCGCCCGCAGCGCTTCATAGACAGCCCGTACCTGCTGGTGGACCCGCGAGCGCTTGCCGCTGACGTAACCGTCGAAGCTACCATCCCGCGTGTAACGTTCCAGAAGCGACTTGGCTTCTTCGACGAGCGCTTCAACCGCGGGCCATCCGGGACGGAGGTACGTCACCAATTGGGTCTGCTGCGCGGACGGGGCCTCGCTGTTCCAAGGGATCGGCACGGAACTCGTGGGAGGGAGGTTCGCCGAAGCCATACCGTGATGCCGTGGTTACGAATGCGTAGTCGCGGAGCGTGTCGATCCGGGAACAACAGGGCCTTTACCCGTTCCCGGCATTTGCTTGCCTCCCTTTGTCCATCAGCCTTTCGACCGCGGTCACGGTTTCCGACGGCAACTCAAGGGCCCGCGCAACATCTACGAGGAGACGATGGCGCTCGCTTTCAGGATAGGCGGCCACCAGTCGCCGCACCATCGGTTGAAGCGCCTCGCCCGCCGGGTACTTCGGGCAATAGGCGGTGAAGGGCGAGCGTGTCGGAACTCCGGCGGAGGTCCGTGCCGCCCCCCGCGTCCGAACGACGCCACGCACGCGGGCCATGGCGGGTTCGCCGAGACTGATGCCCACCTGCACGATCCAGCCTTTCGCGTGCAAGGACCGCAACTGGGTGGAGATGGTCGAGGGCTCCCCGGTGCGCCCGAGCCGGGCGAGAAGGAGCTCACGTACCTCGGAGAGGCGCAACGCGCGGGCCCCTTGGGCCACGGCTTCCCAGAGCACGGCCAGGATCTCGAGTTCGCCCGCCGAGGGAGGGTCGAGCGCGGCGAGCGGGTTCACTTTCGGGCTTGACGACATGCTATAAATATAGTAAGACTTAGTTCGTAACGATGATCACTTGCCGCAGAGCCTACACCCACCGGTTCCCCCGACGCAAGCCGCCAGGTACCGCACCCCCGGCATCCTCCACAGGCAGGGCGGTGCTCCGCGGGCGCCGCCGCCGGGCGGGCCTTCGGCGGCCGTCAGGGACTGACCGCCGCGCCTTCACTGTCGAGCAAGGTTGAAGTGAGAACTGCCGTGCCGCCCCAAGCCACTACGACTTTCGTAAAGCCCGCGCCGGCGTCCGGCCGGGCCGCAGTCGAACCTCAAAGCCATAATGCCTATGACCACAGTCGAAGATCGTGACCAGGTGCTCGTCGGAATGAAGACCGCCTTCATGAGACGCGGTCTCACCGCCTTGCTCCCCGGCAGGTTCACCCTGGACGAGACCCTCAAACATCTCCGCCAGACGCCCGCCAAGGACCCGGACACCGCCGAGGTCCTGCAACAACTCGAAGTGGAAACCGCGGGTGGCGAGTACCACTTCTTGACCTCTTCCAGGAACGGGGAGTCCAAACGCGCCACCCCCTCGACGCGGCTCCACGAAATCGCCACGCCGCGCGAGATCAAGACCGCGCGCGGTGTCGAGGTGGTGCCGGCCGCGGCCGTCGAGGTGCAGGGCTACGCGCGAGTCGGGGGCAAGGACCGGTCGCTGCTTCACCCGGCCGGCGCCGATGAGACGCTGGGAATTAACGCGCATCTGGACCAGGAACCTGCCATCCCAGGTAGGGCGCGCAGTCCTCTGCGCGCCGAACTCGGCGGGCAACGGAGTGCCCGCTCTACCTGGCTGCGGTTCATGGAAGGGGTTGCTCCATGATCAACGGCGGCCGTGCGGCGCAGGTCCTGCAGCCCCTCGTCTTCCTCGGGGAGCGCGTTCTCGCGCTCACGAGGGGCTCGGACCCGGTCGGCACCCTGGTGATGCCCTCGGGCGTCTCACATCCTCTCCGGGTGATGTGCACTATGCGCACCTGGGTCGAGCACCAGTCCGTGATCAACCGGGAGGCGCTGGCTGCCACGCTGGAGACCGAGATTCGGAGGCAACGACTCGCGGACTCGAATGATGCCTTGGATTACGTCGCTGGCCACCTTTTCCCCGAGTTCTCCGGGTCCTTCTGGGATTCCATCCGGCTGGAACCGTTCGCACCCCAGCCGGCCTCTCCGCCGATGGTGCCCACGGCGGAGATCGTGGCCCAGGCGCCCCTGCCGCCGAGCGTGGCGCCTGCCCTTTGGATCTTCGGCCGGGTCTGGCTTCTGGCCACGCGATCCCCCGAGCCGGGACGGATGGCGGTGCGCGTGGATGGCGTCACCTTCGGCCCCACGGGCAGGTACGTCCTGTTCCGCAGCCTGGATGAAGCGTGGATGCGTCAGGTCAGCGGTTATCTCGAGCGGCGGGTGAAGGAGCAGCGCCCTAATGATGGCGTCACGACGGAGCCGGCCTTGGTCGAGGCGCGTCGGACATTCCAGCGACTCGGTTACTGGCAAGGTGGCGACGTCTTGTTCATTGCCGGGAATCCTCCCTGGCTCGCCCACGTAATCCCCGCGCATTTCAGCCACACGTTGGGACGTCAGTCGCTTCGGGATCTCGCCCTCGGCGTGCCCTGGAGCAATCCGCCCCAGATCTCAACGCTGAGTGCGTTCGCGTTCGAGGAAGGGCGGGGTTGGAGCCCGTTCATCCCGCCGCACGGGATCTGCCTGGGGTCGAACGCCCCAACGGCGGCCCACGCGGCGAAGCTCGAGCCGGGGCTGCGGGTGCTGAGCTATCTCCGCTGGGCGACCGGACGTGTCGCGGAGAACGGCCACTTCCATGAATACGAAATGCGGTCGGATTGAAAGCCTGCCGACGCTTGCCCGCACAATTCCATCCGTGACGGGGAGCACACGCGCCCTCGCGTGTTCGGACCGGCGCCCTCGCCGGTCCGACGTCCTGGGCCGAGTAGTTCCAGCGGCCCGGCGAGCCAGGCTTATTGAAGGTGGCGGGCGAGGCGCCCGCGACGGCACCCGAGGCCGGTCCGCTCCCCGACCGAACCGCATGGTAATCGAGCCACTACAACCCATCAAGACAGGAAACGATAGCCTATGAAGAAACTGATCATGCTACGGAGTGTGCGGTCGAGGATTCAGGAGGCGGCCAGGGCCGCCGGCCGGCGCGAGTGTGTCGGTTTGCTGGGAAGGCGTCCCGCCGAGGACGCCGTCTCGGCCATGCTGCTATTGCCAGCCCAGGCCAGCGGGGCCTCAGCGTCGGCGGAACCCATCGCGGTCAAGCGAGCCGCGGATCGGCTCGCTGCCGACGGTCTGGTGCCGGCAGGATTGTGGCACAGCCACTCGACCTTTGGGGTGTTCCACTCGGGCACGGACCACGAGACCATCCGACGGCTGATGCCGGCGATGGCCACGTGGAGTTACGCCCGTGCGGTGCCGCGCTTCACGGGGCCGACCGTCCTCGGCGCGGACACCGCCGTCCTGCCAACGCCGGACGGACTTGTGTGGGTATTCGTCCTGGAGGGTGAAGCTATCCCGGGGAGTCCGGATCGTCTGCGTTCAACCTGGTCCGAGGTCCTCACGCGCTTCGGCCAGGTCCAGCACCGTCACCAGGCCCGGTTCGAAGCGGAATCGCTCGTGCTCGAGGGAGAGGAGACCACGCTGGTGCTCCGTGTCCCGTCGCGGGCAAGGCTCACCGTCCATCGCGAAGATGCGACGCTCTACAAAGTGGCATTCCTCCACTCGCTCGTCGTGAATCTCCGCGGCGAGGAGTGCGTGGATTGTGTCGCCGTCCACAATTGCGGCGGACGCGCGATCCTGGACCAGCAACCTTCCTCCCTGGAGCTCACGGAGGATCCGGCCGAGGCGGCGCTCCTACCGTTGATCGCCCCCGCGAACGGGGAGGACGCGGGGCCAAAGTCCGACGCGGACACGCATCCGATGCGCTGGGTGGAATGTTGCGTCTGAGTTCGCGAGCAGGACCCAACTGAACGCGCATGGACCGCTTTGATCGACAGACCCGGATTCGAGGGTGGCGCCAGGAACAGTTCGCGAACGCCATCGTGGTGGTGCATGGACGTTCGCCCGCCGCGTGTTGGGTGGTGTGGGGACTGGCCACCCTCGGCGTGGGGCAGATCCTCTGGATCGGGCGACCCGACCCGCTCGCAAAGAGCCTGGCCAACTGGCTTCTGGCCGATCCCTGCCCGTTCCAAGGCTGTGTGATAGTGGACTACCCATGCGCCGTCGAGTACGGCGTCGAACTGGATTGGATCCTGGCTGACCGCCGGGTCAGCGCTCTCGTGGATTGCAGCGAGGATCCGTTGGGAGCGGTTCGGTGTGAAACGTACGCTCGCAAGCACGGCCTGCCGTTTCTCAGCGGGACTCTTGCGGGAGGTGGCTGGGTGGGTTCGCAGGTGGCGGAGGGCGCTATGATCGGAGAGGTCCCGCGCGTCGGCACGGAACCCCGTGGGGGACCACTGCTGCCGAGCCCCCCTGTCGTGGATGGCAATCTGGCGCGAATGCAGCCTCGCCCCGTCCCCGCTGACGGTGCTGAGAAGAAGCTACCTGGCCCGGAACTCCACCCGGCCACCGGCATGGTGGTGGCGGCGCTGTTGATCGAAGCAGTCCGGGAAGGCGTCTGCCCGCTCTTCCCAGGGCGCAAACCGCGGGCGGGTTTTCTCCAACTGAAGGCCGCGGCAGCCAAGCCACACGGCACCGTCGTTCTCGTTGGCGTAGGTGGCATCGGGGTTTATGCGGCGGTACTCGCAGCGCAAGCGGGTTGGCGGTTGGTGCTGGTGGATCTGGATCACGTCGAGGAAAGTAATCTCAACCGCCAGGGCCTGTTTACCTCGGACGACGCTGCCCAGCGCGCGGCAAAGGCGGAGGCGGCCGCGCGGGCGTTGCGCCGTGTGTTCCCGGGAACACACGTTACCGCCTGCGTGGTGCGAGTGGATGAAGCGTTCCTTCCCCGGTTGACCTCCCTTCGTCCGACGGTCCTCCTATCGGCAGTGGACAACGCCGCCACGCGCCTGGTCCTCCAGTCCTTCGGCCGCGAGCTGGGAGTGCCAGTCATCCAAGGTGGGACCGACGTCTTCGCGGCCGACTGCTTTACCCAGGTTCCAGGCGGCCCGTTGCTTGACGAACAGATGCGCGGCGCGATGTCGGAGGCGGCCGCACGGGAGGAGGCCCGGCCGCGCCGGCACGGGACCTGTGCGGCGGATCCAAGCTATGTCGTTCCGGGGATGATGTGCGGCGCGTTGATGATCCATCGCCTGGCCCAGGTACCTGAAGGACAGCGCGGGCCTGGCCCGATCCGGTGGCGGGCCGGTGAACTGCCGAAGGAACAAGTTCCCTCTTCGTCCTATGAATTCGACTTCGAATCCTCCGTCGCTCGGTGACCGGGCGGAAGCCCTGACCCAGCGCAACCACGGGTCGAACCCGCCCAGGCCGCCCGCCGTGGCCTCGTCGAGTCCTATCCACGAAATCCTCGTCCAGGAAGCCGCGGCTTCGCTTCCATCCGAACTGCGCACCCGAATGGAGGCCGAGCCGTCAGTCGAGCGGGTGATGGACTGGCTTGGTGCCGCGGCCGTGGCCCGGTGGATCCGCAATGATCCGGTCGCGAAGCGTACGTTCCTTCAGGAAGTAAGTGCGGACCCCGCTACGGCCGGGTTGGCACTGGCGCGCGGGCTGGCGGCGCGTATGGAGCCGCCGACACGTGACGCAGCGTGGCAGCGCGCGGATCGAGTTGGGCTTGTGTGGCAACTGCTGTTCGCGGTTGGGGTGCTCCTTCTGCGTATCGTCCTGTTCGCGGCGCTGAGCTGGGTTGGCGGACTATCGCCTTTCATCTCGCCAGAGATGCGGGTGCTGAGCGCATTCGGCCTCGGCCTGGTGATTTTCAGCCCATTGGAAAGCTTGTTGGGCGTGGTCCTGACTGCGTGTGCCGGGGTCTGGCTGCTGGGCGAAGCGTTCTTGGTGCCGCCGCTCATGGAGCGAGTTCGGCAAGCCCCGGCGAGGCGCAAGGGGCTGGCGCCACCGCTGAGTTGGCGGGTGGATGCATTCGAGATCGTCTGGCGCGGTCAGGCGGTGGGCTGGATGACGATCCTGGCAAGCAGGCTCTTCGGGACGATCTGGCCCCCTACAGGCCTGCTGCGGTTGGAGGACGCTGGGTTGGGAATGGGTCTGCCGCTGGTGCTCGGGGCGTGCCTGCTCCTCCGCCGTGCAGCGGGCCCTCGCCGAATCGAATCAGGGGATTCAGCTCCTTTGCGCAAGGCCATCGGGAAACGGAGTGGTGCAGCTTGAACGCGTTGGCAATCCATGTCATCGGCGACGCTTCGTGGGGGGGGGGTGGCACGGTCGGCACGCCGCCGCCGGTACGATGCATACCCAAGTTGTTGGTGCCGGGGCGAGTGCGAATCGCCAACAACTTCAGGATGCACTGCCGACGGCATCCTCCCGGAGTTTTCGCTGTCGGAGTTTTCGCTTGCGTCCGGTGGCGGCGCACCACTATGAATCACCAAAGCCTTGTCGATAGCAGCAAGCGTCTGGCCGCAGCGCGAGCCGCGTTGGTTGTGCCAGGGCGCGTCGGAAATTTTTCAACGCACGAACTAGGCAACCAAACGAGGGGGCATGAGTAATTCCAAGTTCTTTTGGCTTCCGGGCTTGTTGGGGATCGCTTTGGCTGCCGGAGTCACTCGCATTGGCCTCCCACCGGGCTTCGGTTTCGTCAAAAACTTGGTCTCACGGCCTGGCTACTCAGGCGTCCTGGCAGTTGTTGTGTTGGCCGTTACCCTATGGGTTCTTGTCGCCCTAATTTTTCGCACCCTGGCGAGCCGTTCATCGATGAAGATCGGCCGCACCGCGACGAAAGCGCTTGCCGAAGTGCAGGCTATCGAACCGGGTACCGACATTGATGGGCAATTGTCGAACGCGATTAGTGGATACTCGAGCTCCATGCTGCGGAGCCGCGTCCGATTGCTTCAGCGGGCCTTGGACGATGGAGCCAACGCCAGCCATGTAACCGCAATCGTGGCCGGCCAGTCCGGAGTGGATACTGGCGTGATGCAGAGCTCCGCTGGTCCCTTGCGCGCCTTGATCTGGTGTCTCCCAACGCTTGGTTTCATGGGCACTGCCTTTGAAATGGCCAGAGCGGTCGTCGGCATGAGCGAAGCTCTGAGCCAGACCCAAGGCTACAACGATCTGCGCAATCTGCTGGTTGGCAGCGTGGTCCCGCACCTGGGCAGCGCTTTTGACATCACCTTGTTTGCCCTCGGGTGCAGCGCCCTTTGTTTTGTGCTTCTGTCCCTGCTGCAACACCACGAGGAAACAGTCCTGGCGGATGCTGACAACCTTGGCCTCAGCTTGTTAGCCAAGGCTGGCGGCAGCCTCATGTCTACCACCGGTCCTGGGACACCTTCCATGTCTCACGAACTCCAAGCCTTGACTTCCGAACTGCGCGGAATGAACCAAAAACTTGGGGAGTGGGAACAGACCACCGGTTACCGGAATTTGATGAGTCTGGCGAACATGGCAGCGAATGGCATTACCCACGTCGCCAGCCAACTCGAACAGATCCGAGCAATCGAAAGTCAGGATATGATCATTGTGCGCCGTCCGCTAGCGGGTCGCCCGGGTGGACGCGGAGGAGGTGAAGCCTCATGATTGCCGCTGGCTTTGGCCTGAAGCGCCCCCATTTCGATCCTCCGATCGAAATGAGGTTCGTTGACTTGTTCATGGTCATCGTTACCGTGATGATGTTCATCACTGTGATGCTTTCCACCATCAGCGCCTTCGTTGGTGCCGGTCGCGTGGATGTCGCTCCGCGCATCATGACCACAGCCTTGCCGGCGGCCCTCCAACACCAACGCTATAGCCTGACTTTGGCGGTCGTTGGCGGGACGAGTCCTTACTCGTGGCGGATTTCTGAAGGCAGCCTACCGCCGGGGTTGGCGCTGAACTCGGAGACTGGGGTGATTTCTGGCATTGCTACGAACGTGGCGACTGCCCAGTTCAGCGTCCAACTCCTGGACAGTGAGCGTCGGGCTGACCAGCGACAACTGTCGCTAGCCGTGCGCGACATTGGCCAAATGGAGCAGACTCCCATCCGGATCACTCATCCGCTGGTGACCCTTCCCGATGCGATCCGCGGCCGGGCATATAACTTCCGGTTTGTTGCAGAAGGAGGTAATCCACCCTACCGCTGGTCGCTGGCTGGGGGGAGATTCCCTTTTGGGCTCGAAGTCACTCCTTCGGGCGAGATCATCGGTGTTCCGCAAAAGGACAATCCGGCCTGGGATTTCACAGTAGCTGCCACCGACGCCACCGGTGTCACCCTTGAGCAGCAGGCGCGTGTTACCGTGACACCTCCCTCCAAGGATTTTTTGCGTCGACTTCTGAGCGGTCTGGCCACTACTTGGAAGTGGCTGGCAATCGTGGCTGGAACCTTGATTCTGTTGCAGGGACTGTGGATCCTGGTGTTCGGCCACTCAGGTGGTGTAATACGTATGAGGAGAAAACGCGGTGTGCTGGAGATGCTGCTAGGCGGAGATAGGCGATGATCCGCGTCACGTTAGGCAACGGTGGCCGCGTTAATCCGTCGCTTGTGTTCGCCGGATGCGATCCGATTGTCCACGCTCTCGAGGCGTGCGCCGGGGCACCGTTGCAGGTCTTCCTAGGTGAGGAGTTCTCCGGTCAACTGACGCTGGATGGGCAGCAGCCTCACTATGGTCCTTTCTCTCCACCGCTCGATTACTGCCGATTCGCACTACTGCGAGTGCCGCGTGATGGCCAATTGATCGTCACAAGGGACCACCAACCCCCGCTATGCGTCCCGGTAAAGCTGTTGCCACTCCACACCTGGGACATGCGTGACCGATTTTACGGGCCCACGGCCGGTTGGGTTGACCCGCGGCCCGCCCTGGCCGCACTCGTGGACGAGCATTCTCCTGATATCGTCCAACTCGTGAGTACTGCGAGGAGTCTGCCCCGACCTGCGGGCGACATTCCGGTCATCAAGTCCCGAGCCGAGCGACTCTTCGTTACGATTCGCAAGTTCTTCCGTGCAAAATACCTTGTCGACCGCGAGCATTTCGCCAATTACGAGCAGGCAGTCAGGTTCACGAGGCACATCTTGGCCGACCGCGGCGGGACCTGTTGCGACCTCTCCCTGCTGTTCGCGTCGGCGGCCTTGGCGGCCGAACTCCAGCCTGTGTTGTGTTTCTTCCAGGACCCGACCCAACCGAACGCCCGTCACTTGATGGTCGCCGTCAGGCGTCAGGACGATCCACCAAGGCAGGCTGTCGTATTGGACGCCGCGTCGCTCGCCGACGAACTCCGCGCAGGCCTGATGCTCATCGAGCCGAACTGCCTGGCCTGCCGGCGAGCGACCTTCGATTCAGCCCTTCAGAAGGCCATCGAGCAGCAGAACACGCTCGTCCCCTTGTGGGGTATTGACCTGTTTGCCGCGCGATTTGGTGGCAGGGCATTGAACTCATTGCCTGCGGCCGTACGCAGCCCCGACGATCCACCCCCTCCGGAGGATCGGCCCAACCGCTGCGCCGACGAAACGTACACGATGAGTTGCGAGGCAGCCGAACGAAGCCTGCGGACCTACGCCGTGGAGTTGGTCGGCGCCGCCGCAGGAGTGACCAGGCGCCGATACCCGCTCGGAGGTCGCCTCGTGAGCATCGGCAGGCGTGAAGGCCCCAACCGGTTCGCGATCCAAGGCTACGACATCTCGCGCGATCATGCGCACATCTTTGCACACCAGGGTCGCGTCTTCATCGAGGATCTGAATAGCGCCAACGGCACGTACCTCGGGTTGCGCCGGCTTGTCCCATTCCGCCCGGCGCGCCTGCGAGCGAACCAGGAATTTGCGCTGGGCTTCGAGGGGCGTGTCCGATTGCGCTTAGTGCGTGTTGCAGGAGAGGAGTAGTCACTATGCCTATCGCTCAAGGATCACGACTGCCAACCGGTGATATCGTCGAGCACGTCATGCACGGCGGGTTCTCTGAAGTGGCCAGGATTAAGAGTGACTTCGGGGGGCTGCGCGCGATGAAGAGGCTTCAGGATCAGCTTCTCAGAAGGGGCGGACCGGCGATGGCCGCTCAATTCATGCGTGAGTGCAACGTGTGGTGCAACAAGTTGCGCGGCGCACCCTATGTGGCACAGGGCTACTTCGCCATCGAACAGTGCGGTGATCTTGGACCGGTCCTGTTTCTGGAGTTTGTGGATGGGATTTCGCTTCGACAACTTCTCGAGAACGAGGGGCGCCTGTCACTGGCTCAGACTCTGCGCATTGGCCGTCAGGTGGCGGAAGCCTTGGCTTTCGCACACAACGCCGATGTTCGCCACCGAGACTTGAAGCCCAGCAACATCATGATCAACCGGCAGAATGACGTGCGGCTGATTGACTGGGGACTCTGCAGCGTGCCCGGCGTGGCTGGACCGGGTTTTGCAGCCTTCGCTGAGCACTATGTTTCGCCTCAACGCCGCACGAATCCGGCGCTCGACGACTGCATGGACGACATCTACGCACTAGGCACAGTGCTCTACCAGAGCATTACCAACAAGCTACCACCCTCGATGCCGGATGCTCCCTCCTTGCGAACTGCTCTTGGAGAACCGGAACTGAATGTCCCCAAAGCCTACTCCGAGTTGCTCGTCCGCATGCTCGCAATGGAGTCTTTGAGCCGCCCCACCGCCACGGAGGTGCAGCAGCGGCTGAAAGATCCCACCCTCGCGAATCAGGTGGAAAAGGGTGGGATCGAATTGGCTTTCTGCGCGAATCCGGGGCCGCCACCATGTGGATACGTCTCTCCGGCCCCGATCCCGGAGTGTCCGATCTGCCGGAGCGCGATGCACCAGCGCAAACCGCGCGAGCCAAGGCCAGGGATGATCCGCGTGCCCGCGGGCACGTTCTTCAGCGGCCTCCCACTGGACAAAGCACGCCAGGCCCTTCTGGCGGCGGGGATGCAGGGCACTGACCAGAACGTTCAGCAGCTCGCCAAGCCCGTGACGACTGTCTTTCTGCCCGCCTACGACGTGGACCAGTACCCGGTCACGAATGCGGAGTTTGCCACCTTCTGTCAGGCCTGCAACTATCCGGACCCCGAAGGGTTCAGCGCCCGCAAAGTGGCCTTCCCCACCCACCCCGTGGTCCATGTGAGCTGGAAGGACGCTTTGTGCTACGCGCTGTGGGCGGGCAAACGGCTGCTGACCCCCCACGAATGGGAGAAAGCAGCGCGAGGACCTGAGGATACGCGTCCATATCCGTGGGGGGAGAGTTGGGACGTCAATCGGTGCAATCACAACCAGCAACCCAAGTCACGTGACACCTCGCCCGTTGACGCGTTCATCTCGGGCACGCAGGACGGGCGTTCTCCCTACGGAGTTGCTGATATGACCGGCAACGTCAAAGAGTGGGTCTCGGAGGGAACACAGTTTGGCGCAAGAGGCCTTCGGGGTGGCGGTTGGGGTGATCCCTGTGCCATTTACGGCCTCGTGAGTTTCCAGGTCGAGGCTGACGTGGACCACCACGATCCGGCAACAGGGTTCCGATGCGCCACGGACGTCCGGTATGACGAGGCTCCCGTGTAGGCCATCGAAACCAGGTAGTACCACTCGCGCCACCGGTCATGAACCTGTCGGCAGCAAAGCAGAAGGAGCTGCAGGATTTCGCCAAAGTCGTGTCCAACGCCGGGGTTTTGACACCGGACCGTGAGCGGGTCTTTGCCGGTCTGATCGGGCTCTCCGTCGAGCAGCTTCGTCATCTCATCCAGGAGGACACACGCAAAGGGCAACCTGTCGAACTCGACGCTAATTCCGTTGGTGTCCGCTGGGTTCGCGAGAGCGACTTGCAGGAAATGGGGTGGGCCACTCCTCCGCGTCGGTTAGAGCAGGAGGTGGCCCGGCGCGCGCGTCAGACGCTCGACATGCTAGTTGCCTTGGCTCGAGCGCGTGCATCGTGGCGCCGTATCACGCCTGCCTTGGTTGTCTTGCTCCAGGAGGCCATGGACACGGCCAACACGACCTTGCTCGAACGCATTGTCAGTCTGGTTCACGACGCGTCCACCCGCCCACGCCTGCCCATGGATGTCAACCGACTGCTTGGCGTCATGAGCGTCCCTCGCCGAACGTGTCCTTCTCCCCAGGCTCGCACGCGGTTGACGCAAACGCCCTCGGGCCCGACGGTTCTGGGTGTGTTGGAGATGCCACGACCCTCTGACCAGCTACTCGATTCTAACGCGCAGCATGCCGATACACTGGAGGAAGTATCGCCAAAACCCACGTTGTCCCCAGAAGAAGCCCTCCGCTTTAAACAGAGTGAATTGTTGACCTCCCTAGGCCACAAGTTGTCCCTAGTACGACGCCTCCTCATTGCGTTAAAGCCGACGCAGCCTGATGCCCACGCGGATCTGGCACTAGGAACCAAGGCACCAGAGGCTCCGATGGCGCCGGATGAATTGCTGGCCTCCTCGGGCGTAATGCAGATCGTGCAAGCGACAACCTCACTCGAGCCGTCTTCCCTGGATCAGGTCGAGCCCAAGCTGTCCCTACTACGACGGCTCCTCCCTGCGTTAAGGCCGGCGCATCCTGATACCCACGCGGATCTGGCACCGGGAACCAAGGCACCAGAGGCACAGATGGCGCCGGAGGAGCAAGCAGCGCTGACTGCTGGCGAGGCAGCGGCTCCGTCCGCCGAATTTCCTTCTTGTGCGGCAGCAGAACCTCCCGGCGCGCCTGTCGCTTCTGAGTGGCTGAGCCTGCAGGCGGCATCTGAGGTATTCGAGCAAGAGCAGTCGCCTTCCCCTGACGCGGTGGCGAATGCGACGACCGATACCAGCGACGCCCAGTCTGCGCAGTCTTCGCCCCTGCAACTTGCGGTCGCCCTGGTCGAGGCCGTGGCCCGAAACTACGAGATGCGCAAGGTCATCGCGAAACAAACCGATCTCCTGGACAACCGGTACACCGGGGCGGCTCCAGACGACGACTCCGGTCGGGCTACGGAGGAGGTCCTGGTCCTCCTGCTTGGAGCCTGGATGGAGACCCAGCCCGAACTCGCGATTCCTCTCAGTCGTCTCGAACAGGTCCTGTGGGAGATCTGCCGGTTCTCTGACTGGCGCGCGCTGATGCTTGAATGGTTCACGCGGGCGGTCCTGAAACCCGGTTCGACGGGAACGTTGCTGGCCTGGAAATCCATCGTCGAGATGGAGCTCGATCTCGCCTGGCAGTGTATAGCGCAGTTCGCACTGCGAATGCGGCAGCCAACGCAGACCAGTCCAGCCCCCAGCCGTCCATCCTCACCGCAACAATCCTGTGGCTCGACGGAGATGTTACCGGTCTTGAAGGCCAGCCAACCGGCTGCCCTCGCATCAATTCTGGAGCGGGCTGTAGCAGCCATCGGTCGTTTGATCAATCGCGTGTTCGTTGTCCAACCTGAAGGTAGTTCGTCGTCGGCCGCCCTGTCACACCGCGAGGCCGCGGCCGATGTTGCCCTGCTTTTTGGCATGAATAGCGATGATGCGGATCGTGAAACCGTCCGTCTGGCTGCTTCGATTTGTCAGCATGGCAAGCTCAGCTTCGACGACTGCCTCCGTATCGTGAACGCCCGCTCGCTGTTCCACTACTTCTACGGTCACAGCCGTTCTCAGAGTCGGACACGACTGGTTGTGCTTCACCGTCCCCCCGGCGGCGCTTTCATCTCCAGAATCGAGCAACCACTTTCCGGAGGATTCAAAGACCAGTTCGAGCGGGCTGACCTCGAGCGCCAGTTGCACATCCTGGCCGGGCTTGCCAGGGCTGCCCAGAAAATCTGGGCGCAGCCAGTCGCTCCCGAGAAAACCCTCTTCATCGAAGCGCAGCTCCCGGACTACTTCACACGACCAACAGAGACCGAACCGTCACAACCTTACCTCAGCCTTCCTTTGACCTAGGATACCTGCTACTGCTCACCAATATGAACGAAAACGCGCTGAAAAATGGTTGCATCATGCAACTGCTAGTGTTCATCGGCCTGCTGGTCGCCTTGGCGGTCATTGGAGGCTCATGGCGAACTGAGGTCATCTACCGCCCTCCAACCAAAGCATCCAGTTCCGACCTCACCCCGTTCGAAGAGGTGTGGACCGCTAACCACTTCCTGGGTGGTGTGATCCGCGGAGAGCACAAGGACCTCGGGCCCGTGCTCGCCAAGTACATCCGCCCCGGCGAGGAGCTCACGGAACTGTCCGTGACCACCAAGCTCACCATCGGAAACGTGCTCCTGAGCATGGTCACGCTTGGCATCTACACGCCGAATACTGTGGAAGTACGCGGGTTTGTGGATCGCGCCGCCGGCAGTCGCTCCAAAAACCCGTGACTAATTAGTTCAGGCCGCGCCACCAGTTCCCGTATCGCAAACGACGGAACCCGCCGCTCTCATGCCTTCAGTCCGAGACTTGACCCCGAGCCAGCGAAGCACCTTGCTCGCCGGCCTCCGGGCCCGAATAGGTGACGACGATTACAGGGAGCTTGAAGGCGCGATGGGTGAGGACGCCATGCTCCAGGCACTCCTTGCGCCACCTGTCCAGGAAACTGCAGCGTCATCAGGCGCCACACGTGCCCGCAAGTGGGGTTTCTGGGCAGCGCTATTGGTTGCTGCTCTGGCCGGAATAGCTTATCCCGATGGTAGTGGTTTCAGCACTTTCAAAAGAGTATTTGAGTCCACATGGAATACTTTGGGACCTTTCATTGTCACCTTAGTGCTTCTGATCTTGTTATTGACTAGTGCCTGGGCGGATTTTTTGTTTCTCTTATTAGTGGTAATGTCCGCGTGTATCGCTATTGTCTGCGCCCTTACTATAAATGTTGCTACCCATGGCATACGAGTCGTCATCATAACAAGTGGCGCATTTGTCATTAGCTACCTCGTGCTGGCAAGCCTCCGTGCCGTTCTCGCCGCCACTCTGCAGCGGAATACACCACCTTCCCGCAAGACCGTCATCTGCGCCTTGTGCATTCTATTCGCTGCCAGTGCTTTGTCACTATCATGGTACCTCGCCACCTGGCTCCTTCACCCTCCATGGATCTTCACTGAAATCCACCGACTTGAAGGTCACGTCGGCCCTGTCACCATGGCGGCCTTTTCTGATGACGCCAACGAAGTACTCTCCCTGGGAACCGATAATTCGGTTCGCCGATGGGACGTGGCGTCAGGCAAAGAACTTCGTCGTCGCACAGGAGGCACTCCGCCTCTACGGAGGGTATCCCTCAGCCCTGACCGTCGCACCGTGCTGGAGACCGATTGTGTGAAACTGCTAACGATTCGGGACACAAGGAATGATGCTGTTAAGTGGGCTATTCCACTGGCAACCAAGCCGGAGTGGCCTTTAGCACTACTGCCGGGAGGTGATGAGTTCCTGCTCGCTGATGAGCACGCTCTCACCTTGTGGAGTTGCAGATCAGCCGCCATCGTGCGGCAGATCACGGATTCGCCGACAACTGTGACCGCCCTGTGCGCGTCGCGTGATGGTCGCTTCGCCGTTTGGGCCGATGGCAAGGGCATGGTTCATATTCACGACCTGGTCAACCGGACCGAATCAGGCCAGTTTCAAACCGGCGCGCTCGTGGTCGCCCTCGCGCTATCCCGAAATGCGTCCCATGCTATCGTGGGCGCAAATGAGGGCTCTATCTCGGTTTGGGACCTGCGATCCTCCAGCCTCCAACTTTCGCTGCGCCGCGAGGATTCCCCAATACATCAGCTTGCATCTTGCTCCAAAGGACACCGAGCTCTCTCCTCCACAAGGACTGGCCAAGTGCGCGTTTGGGATATGTCGGATGGCCGCGAGATCGGCGCCTTTACGTGCCTTGAAGGACGTGTTGATTGTGCCGACCTGTCCTCTACCGGGCGAGTTGGTTTGGCTGCGAGTTCAGATGGCACGATTCACCTCTGGCGGGTTCCACGCTGAGATGCCTCCAGCCGATACCCGAGATACCTTCCGGTCGAGTCACGAGGTTTGCTGGTTTATACGCCGCGTCTTAAATAGCGCAGCATAGTCTCTGCAATGTGGCATTGGGTTTCCACCACCGACAGATCTGCGCCGTCACCGTCCGCCGGAGCTCGTCAAAGTCGGGAAAGTAGCGGTTGTGAGTGCATAGGCGACGCGTCAGTTTCCATACGCGCTCGATCGGGTTCAAGTTCGGGCTATAGGGAGGCAAGTAGAGGACTTGGATCGCCGACCCATGCGCGGCGAGGAAGTCGCGTACCGGTCGGGACTTGTGGTAGGCGGCGTTATCCGCGATGAGCACCTTGTTCCGGCCCGGCGTGCGCCGACGCAGCAAGGTGCGCAGGACCACCGCGAAGGTATCGCCCTTGAAAGGCTCGCAGAAGAGCGCATGGATCTGGCCGCGACGGAGGTTGAGCGCGCCAAACATGGCGACGGACCGGCGCGTCGGTTCGTGGAGCACGACCGGGTCGGTTTCCTCGGGCGGTACCCACATGACACAGCGTGTAAGGCGACAGTTAAACTTCCCCGGTGATGACAGTTAAAACTCCCCACTGTGTGGGGAGGCTTGCGGGAGGCGGTGGCCGAGGCCATTGCCTCCGGCAGCCATGATCAGCCCGCAGCAGTATCGCAAACTGATGAACTGTTATCACGAAGAGTCGAACCTGACGCGGGCGGCGGCCGCCGCCGGGGTCGATCGGAAGAGCGCCCGCCGTTACGTGCGGGGAGCACGCGGACCGGATGAAGTGCCGCCGGAGCGATGGTGGCGGACGCATGAGGACGCCTTCGAGGAGGTCTGGCCGGAGGTGGAGAGATGGTTCGTAGGGGAGCCGGCGTTGACGGCCAAGGGGGCCTTCCAAGAGCTGTGCCGGCGGTATCCGGAGCGTTTCGCAGCCGGGCAGATGCGCTCGTTCCAGCGGCGGGTGGCCGCCTGGAAGCGGGCGCACGGGCCGGAACCACAGATCGTGTTCTTCCAGGAGCATCGGCCTGGGGAACGGCTGCAGCTGGACTGGTTCGATGCCCGGGAGCTGGCCGTGAGGGTGGGCGGGGAAGGCTTTGAGCACCTGATCTGCCACGTCGTGCTGCCGTACTCCAACTGGGAATGGGGCGCCTGGTGCCGGAGCGAGAGCTTCGCCAGCTTGCGACGGGGCCTGCAGAGCGCGCTCTGGGAACTGGGCCGGGTGCCGACGATCTGCCAGACCGACCAGAGTTCGACGGCGACGCACCCGCGAGGCAAAGGACAACGAGGCCGGGAGTGGAACGAACGTATCCGTGTTAGTAACCCCGTCTATGCGGTCAGCGTTGGAAGCGCGAGG
>CAZHUS010000002.1:0-167619 GCA_964535555.1 uncultured Verrucomicrobiota bacterium | reverse complement strand
GTGCCTGGAGCGGCGCGCAGCGTTTGGAGTGCGTCCGGTTCACCGGCGCTTTTTGCTTCATGGTCACGGCGCACGGTCACCGGACCAAGGGGACTTCCAGGGCCCCGCGTCGGAACTACAAAAAGGCCGCAGGCATCCCGGGCCGGGACTCTCCTGCGGCCGCAAATCAAAGGCTGTCCTGCCGTTTAGAGCGGCTCCTTCAACAGGGCGATGAACTGCTTCATCGCGGTCGATAGCACCTTGTTCTTTTTGTGAATGACTGCCAAGGGCCGTGAAAGCTCCGCGTCATCCACTTCGATGGCCACCAGGGTCTTGTCCTGCACCTCTTCCTGCACGCAGATCCGGGGCACGATCGAGATGCCCGCGTCAATCTCGACGGCGCGCTTGACGGTCTCGACGTTGTCGAACTCCATGACGGGTACCACATGGACGCCGTATTCACGGAACAGCTTGTCGAGGGCCTTGCGGGTCGGGATGTCTGATTCGAAAGCGACGAACTTCTGGCCCGCCAGGGCGCTCATCTTGAGTCCCTTGCTCCGTGCCAGGGGATGGTCCGGATTGCAGATGAGCACCAGCGGTTCCTTGCGCAGTTGGACGAGTTCGAGCTTGGGATCCCGGACCGGGTAAGCCACGACGCCGAGATCGACGATGTTGCCGAGAACATCCTCGTACACCTGGTTGGAACGCCGGTACTCGACATGCACGTTCACCGTCGGGTAGTTCTTCAGGTAGCGCTTGATGTACGGCGGCAAATCGTGCAAGCCGACGCTGTAGATCGTGGCCACCCGCACCGTGCCCGAGATGATGTCCTTGAGCTCCTGAAGCTGACTGTGGAGCCGTTCATAGGTCTGCACAATCTCCTTGCTCGCCTGGTATAAGAGCTCGCCTTCGCGCGTGAGGCGGAACTTCTTCTTGCTACGCTCAATCAGCAGGGCCTTGAACTGCCGTTCGAGCGAGCTGATCTGCTGGCTGACGGCAGACTGCGTGATGTGGTTAATTTGGGCCGCTTTCGTGAAGCTCTCCGTCTCGGTCAGATCGCAGTAAACCTTCAAGCTCTCGATTTGCATGAGCGAGGATGAACAGATGTTGGCGCCGGAGTCAACAGCATTAATGAGCAAGGCAACTCCCGGCTTCCGTCCCCCTCCGCCTCGGGTCTACGCTGGCCCGCGATGCAAAAGACCGCCATTCTGTTCGCCGGCCAGGGAGCCCAAACCGTGGGTATGGGCCGTGACTTTGCGATCAGCTTTCCTACAGCCGCGACCTGGTTTTCACGCGCCAACGCCGCGCTCGGCTATGACCTCGACCGCGTGTGCTTCGAGGGCCCCGAGACCACGCTCACCCAAACCGAACACGCGCAGCCGGGCATCTTCCTCGTGGGATGGGTGGCCTGGGAGCTTCTCCGCGAGCGGGTGCCCGCGCTGCAGGCCCAGGCCACAGCCGGGCTTTCCCTGGGCGAGTTCACCGCCCTGGCGGCCGCGGGAGCATTCTCCTTCGAGGACGGGCTGCGACTGGTCCGGCAACGGGGCCGCTTTATGCAGGAAGCCTGCAACGTCACACGAGGCAGCATGGCGGCCATCGTGGGCCTGGAGGCGGGGCCAACCCGCGAGGTCTGCGCGGAGGCGGGCGTCACCCTGGCGAACCTGAATTGTCCGGGTCAGTTGGTGATCTCGGGTGAAGCCTCCCGGGTCGAGCGCGCCTGCGAACTGGCCAAGGCGCGTGGCGCCCGGCGGGCGCTTGCCCTCCCCGTGGCGGGGGCCTACCACTCGCCGCTAATGGAATCGGCCAGGAACCAACTCGCCACGGCCCTCGGCGGGGTCTCGATTGCGCCGCCCAGGATCCCGGTCATCTCGAACGTGACGGCCGCCCCCCATGGGGATCCCGAGTCCATCCGTCAGCGCCTGGTCGAACAGGTCACCTCTTCGGTGCTCTGGGAACAATCCGTTCGCTACCTGCTTTCCCAAGGTTTCAGCCGCTTCATCGAACTCGGTCCGGGCACCGCACTGACCGGCTTCATGAAACGCATCGACAAGACGGCCACGGTCCTGAACGTGGCGGACGTTCCCAGTCTGGAAGCCACCGTGCAGGCGTTGACGCCGGAAGCCACGGGCAACTAAGAGTCGCGCCTCGCTAACGCGTCATCGGCGCCCGGGGTCGGGGTTTCTGCGGATGCTCACCGTCCGTTTGATGCCGGCTGCCGAGGCGGGTCCGCCGAACGTTCGCTTGATTGAACATGGGGCTGTCCAGGCGGCTGGAAGGCTGACCCGAACGGACTTCCTCGACCAGATCGGCGATGCTGTGCAGGACCCGCGTGGGCTGGTAAACGTACTCGCCCACACTCTCCAATCCGCTGGAACCGGAGAGCACCAGGTAGGCGGACAAGCCCGACTCCACCGCGCCGCGGATGTCCGTTTCCATGGTGTCCCCGATCATGACAATCTGCTCAGGAGCGCCTGCCGACATGTCGGCAAGGCGTCGGCGCGCCCGGTGGAACATGTAGCCGTTGGGCTTGCCCAGGTAATAGGCGCGACGCCCGGTGCTCGCCTCGAGGAAAGCCGCGGTGGCCCCGGCTCCAGGGCGGGTCTCGGTGCTGGAGACCGGACACCAGTTGTCGGGGTTGGTCGCGAGCAGGCGGGCTCCGCGCTCGATGCAGGCGTGCGCCTTGGCAAGCTTCTCGAGGGACGCTGCGCCCTCCCCGACGACGACATAGGCCGGTGCGAGCGCGTCGTTCGCGATCTTTTGCTCGTGCAATGCCGCCAGGAGACCGCCTTCCCCGATGACAAACACGGTGCAGCCCGGGTGCGTCTCGCTCAGGAAGTCGGCCGTGTTCAGGGCCGAGGTATAGAAGTGCCTCGCGGAAAGACCGGGGATGCCGAGATGCCGCAACCGGACGGCGAGGTCCTCGGGGGTGGGTGCGGAGTTGTTCGTGAGAAAGAGGAACGGGGTGCCGGTGGCCACCAAGGCCTCCACGAAATCCATCGCGCCCGGGACGAGCTGGTTCTCGCGGTACATCACGCCGTCCATGTCGATCAAAAAGCCTGTTTTCATGGTACGAGGCCCCGGCGACCGCGAACGGACAGCAGGCCACACGGTCACCCCCGCCGCTCGTTCGTCGGGTATGGCCGAACGCCTCGCCGGGGGTGGTAGCAGAAGCCTTGCCGAGTGGTGGTCCAGGCGGAATCACGGCCGCCAGCCGCGCGCGCAACCCGCGGGAGCCGCCGAAACTGACCAGTCTGGTCAAGGAACACCAGAGGCAGCGGCGGCGGTGCGAGCGCTTGTGAACCGGGCGTTTTCCTGCTTTAACCGCTGCCGATGTTCGAGTTGCTCAAGACCGACGCTTCCTCCAAGGCGCGCGTGGGCCGGCTGACGACCCCGCGCGGCGTGATCGAGACGCCGGTCTACATGCCTGTGGGGACGCAGGCAACGGTCAAAGCGCTGGACCCTCGTGAACTGGTGGAGATGGGAACGCAGGTCGTGCTGGGCAACACGTATCACCTCAACATCCGCCCCGGGCTGGACATCATCCGGCTCGCCGGGGGCCTGCATCGGTTCATGGCCTGGCCGCATCCGATCCTCACCGACAGCGGCGGCTTCCAGGTCTTCAGCCTCTCGCCGATCCGCAAGGTCAAGGCGCACGGCGTCGAGTTCAAATCGCACCTGGACGGCTCGCCGTTGTTTCTGGGTCCGAAGGAAGCCATGGAGATCCAGCGCACGCTTGGCTCGGACATCGCCATGGTCTTCGACGAGTGCCCGCCGCACGATTGCGACGCCCACGAACGACACCTGGCCGTGGAACGGACCATCCGCTGGGCGCGCGAGTGTCGCGAACAGCCCCGCGCCCCGGGCCAGCTCGTGTTCGGCATTGTGCAGGGCGGCGTGGATCCGCAACTGCGGGGGCGCTGCGCCGAGGCGTTGGTGGAACTGCAGTTCGACGGTTATGCGATCGGAGGCGTCAGCGTCGGCGAACCCGAGCCGGAGATGATGCGCGCGGTCGAGATAACGGAGCCCTTTCTGCCATCGCCGAAGCCCCGCTACGCCATGGGACTGGGCACCCCCGCCCAGATGGTGGAGCTGGTCGCGCGCGGCGTGGACATGTTTGATTGCGTGCTGCCGACACGCGTGGCCCGCAACGGCACGGCGTTCACCCGGCGCGGCACCTTCGCCATCAAGGGCGGCGCGGTGAAGGCCGACCTGAGACCCATCGAGGAAGGCTGTACCTGCTTTGCCTGCCGCCACTTCACGCGGGCGTACATCCGGCATCTCCTTAACGTGAACGAAATCCTGGGCCTCCGCCTCGTCAGCCTGCACAACACGCATTTCTACCTGCAGGTGATGCGCGAAGTTCGCGAGGCGATCGAAGCCGGTACCTTCGCCGAGTACCGGAAGACCTTCGCGGCAACCTACGTCCCCACGCGACGCGTCCTGGCAGCGCGGGCGCTGGCCGCGGGATAGCCGCAACGGCCGGGGTTCAAGGCCACCCGACGCCGTCCGAGTGCGCGCCGTAAAAGGCCACGCGCATCTCGGGCCCGAGGCTCGTGTCCACGAACGTTGCCCTGCCCGAGGCCTCGATCTGTACCTGCCCGATCGGCAACCAGGGAAAATACGAGTGAGAGCCGACATTCTGGATTCGGGGGGCCCGCCAGATCGTGAAGACTTCACCCACGGCCCCGCGAACCTCCACTTCCACCTGGCCCGACTCGGTCAAGCGATAGCCATGGAGCCGAGCCGCCCGGGTCGATCTTTCCGGAGGGAGAGGCCGGATCTCCTCGAGGACGAACGATTCGGTGGCGTAGAGTCGATCTGCGATCATCGGGAAGCCACCCATGTGCCCCGGAATCACCGGAGAAGCCGTGGTGGCCAGAATGGACCTGCCCGTGATCAGGATCGGCCGCATGACCATCCACGCGGTCGCGCCGGGTGCCTTGGTGTATCCGGAGAAAATCGTGACCCCGTCCGGAGTGAAGCACGCCTGGTCGCCTTCCACACCTTCCATCCGCACCAGCAGGTTCCCACCGTCCCAGAGCACGGTGGTGATGCCCTTGCCGGACAGCGCCTCCAAGCGGGTCACCTCGCCCCGATGGACGAACCGATCCGCCCCGGCGGCGGCGCCCATCGAGAGCGTCGCCCACAGCACAACGACGAGCTTCTTCATGTGGTTGGGGGACTCCTTGATTCGGCCCGTTGGCCAAGGGTGGGGTGGCTGACGGGATTTGAACCCGCGACAGCCAGATCCACAATCTGGAGCTCTAACCAGGCTGAGCTACAGCCACCACCCGAAGCACAGGAATTTAGGGTCCCGTCCGAAACCGCGTCAACGCGATTTCCAGTCCACCAGAAGTTCGCGCGCGGCCTCGGGAACCTCGCGTCTCTGAATGCCCCCGCCAGGCCAGCGCACTTCCACGTACCGGGGCGTCCCGGGGCAGGTCAACACCTGCACCGCGCCGTCCAGCGACCAATAGCCTGAACCTCCGTGGACTTCCCGGGCCGGACCGGCGCCTTGGACTCCATGCAGCCGCGCGACCGCGCCAAAGCCCACGGGGTTGCCGGGCGGACCGATCAAACGCACCCGCAGCCCCGGGCGCGCACCGGTGTTCCGGAACAAGCGCGTCGCCGCGCCGTTCTGGGAAACCACCAGGTCCACGCGGCCGTCCTGGTCGAAGTCGGCCACGGCTTTGCCCCGTTGCTCGCCGTAGACCGTGATGCCACTCGCCTGGCCCGGCATGGCGCTCAGGGCCCCGGTTCCGTCCCCAAGCAGCACCAGGCCGCGGCCTGCATCCTGGCGGGTCAGATCCGGAGCCACGGCGAAGAAGTTCTGGGCCAGCAAGACGTCCTCGTGAGCATCGCCGTTCACGTCCGCCACGCACACGCCAAATGCCGGAACCCACTGCGCCTCGGCCGGCAGGAGGCGGGCCTCGAAATGATCGCCCCGGTTCAGGAGCGCGAGGCTGGCCGGCAGGCTGACCTCCAGGCGGCCCGCCCCCTCCAACCGCTCTCCGTAGATCTGCTCCACCGTGGACGAACCATACGCCTCGAAGCTGGTCACGCGTTCCTGGACAAAAGGCATGGCCGTCCGCACCTCGATCAAGCCACGCGAGGGCAGGACCTTTCCCGAAGCGCGGTCCAGGTACGCCTCCACCAGGTCCACGTCACCGCTCTCGTCCAGATCGCCAAAGTACAGAAGCCGCGGCGAGTCCGGCGCGGCGTCCCGCCAGCGGTGATTCAAGCCCCAATTCGAGGCGATGAGGTCCAGTCGCCCGTCGCCATCCAGGTCACCGGTGGTCACGCCGTTCCACCAACCACGGAGCCGGTCCAGTGAACCGAACTGCGGGCCAAGCCCGGCGACCGGTGCCTGCCAGTCCGCCCACCGCCCCGGCTCAAACCGCAGGATCCGAAGCGGCCCCCAATCACAGGCCAGCACGAGCTCCGGACGGCCGTCGCCGTCCAGATCCGAAAACACCGCTCCGCTGACCATGCCGAACTTCTCGAACCGGTGGACGATCTCAAACCGACCCCCCTCGAGCCGCAGCAGCAGCGAATCCGCCGGTTCGGGGTAGCGCCCCGCCACCGTGCGTCCACCGATGAACAACTCGAGCGCGCCGTCGCCCTCGACATCTCCGAACGCCATGGGTCCGGTGCTGGCCCGCGGCCCCAGGACGATTTCGCCGCTGGTTCGCCGTTGCAGGTCGTACAGCCGTACGCACCCACCGTTCGTTCGCCCGTCCTCGTGGTTCGCGGAGCCGAAGAACATTGTGTTCCCAACCCCCAACACCGACGTGAGGTCGCGTCCTGCCGGGCGCAGGAACGCGGGTTCGGCCAGCCGCACGAAATTAGTTCCGCCGACGTTCCTGAAGAACGCCGGCATGCCGCCGCGGCCGCAGGCGATGACCAGGTCTTCCCAGCCGTCCCCATCGAAGTCATGCCACCCTACGCCGGGACCGAGCTGGCTGAGCCGGTTGGGCAGCAGCGGCTGCCTTTCGAAGTCATTAAACGGGTCCTCGTGATGCTGGTGGTTCAGGAGTGCGCTCACGTCCTCAAAGAGCGGCGGCGGCGCGGCCACGGTGGCGGGCGGCCCGGCGGGCCGGGCATCCGTTGCCTGGATCTCGTAAAGCCGGTTTGGCCTCGCCTCGGCAATCTCGCTCGTCCGACCGTCGCGCCACCGAACCTCGATGCGGAGGGCGTTCGTCGCGGAACCCGTCGCGAAGACACGCAACGGCTCGGATCCTGACAAGTAATGGCCGCCGGCAATCACCTCCTGGCTCTGCCGCACCGGTCCTCCCTCGACGCGGATCCGCGCCCCCACGCCCTGGAAATTTCCCCGGGAACCGCGCAGCCGCACCGCCAGGCGGGGAGCGCCGCTTTCATTCCGGTACAGACCGGCGGCGTCGTTGAGGCGATTCACCACCACGTCGAGATCACCATCGTTGTCCAGATCGGCCACGGCGGTCCCTTGGGAAACCCCCCGGTCTGCGAAGCCCCAGGCACCGCTCATTTCCTCGAAGGTGAGATTGCCACGATTTCGAAAGATCAGGCTCGGCGTGCTGAAGTCGGGGAACATTCCCACCATGGCCACGATGTCCGCCTGGGTGAGCTGTCGGGCGGCACGCCGGGCATCAATCCGGTTTTGCATGTCGACATTCTGGAAGTCGCGCATCTGGCCGTTGGGAATCAGCACGTCCTCGAAGCCATCCAGGTCCACGTCAAGGAAGAGCGGCATCCAGGACCAGTTGGAAGCCTCGATACCGGCGTAAAAGGCCACTTCCGCGAACGTGCCGTCACCCCGGTTCACCTGGAGCGTGTTGCGCCAAACCTGCGGGCGGTTATCGATCATCCCCATCGGCCAGGGCACCGGCTTTTGCGTGCTCACCTGCGTGTGGCGGTCTTTGTGTCCGGTGGCCAGCATGTCCACGACGAGGAAGTCCGTGTCGCCATCGCGGTCGAGGTCGCCGAAATCGATGCCCATCGAAAACGTGGAAGTGGTGCGCAAGGCGAGCCGGTCGATGGCCCGGAAACGTCCGCGACCGTCGTTGATCCAGAACCGGTCCGGGCTGTGCAGATCGTTACAGACGTAGATTTCGGGGGCCCCATCGTCGTTGATGTCGTGCATCTGGACGGAAAGCCCCCAATCGCGGGGCAGATCGCTCAACACCTGGCCGTCTTCATCCCGGAAGGTGCCGCCAGTCCACGAGACCGCCGAGAAACGGCCTGCGCCATCATTCAGATAGAGCACGTCGGGCTCACCCAGTTCCACCACTTCGCCGCTGGGGGCAAGGACGAACCGGTTCGTGAGGTACGAGGCCATGGCCGGTTCGCCATTGACTTGCGAGACCACTGGTTCGCCATTCACCATCGAGATCCGGAACGTGGTTTTCGGCTGGTCCATGACGGTGGTCGCACGATAGTTCACCACGTACAGGTCGAGATCGTCGTCCCCGTCCACGTCGCCCAAGGCCAGGGACATGCCCCCCGTGCGCGCCCGCAACCCGGCGCGATCCGTCACGTCCCTGAAGCCACCCTGGCCGTCGTTCGTGAACACCAGCGGCCCGTCGCCCAGCGTGTTCACCACCAGGTCGAGATCCCGGTCCCCGTCCAGGTCGCCGAAGACCGCCGCCATGCAATCCAGCCCGGCGCAGGCGAGGTCCGTGCCGGCCGTGACGTCCTTGAACCGCCAGTTGCCCAGATTGCGGTAGAGGACGTTCGGACCGTCCAACGCACAAAAGAACAGGTCGCAAAGGCCGTCCCCGTCCACATCGCCGGCCGCAACGCCGGAGCCGCTGAGCAAGTTGCGGTTGGTGATGCTGCGTTCGTTGCTGAGCCGGTTGGTGAAGCTCAACCCCGTCTCCGCCGGGAGAACTCGCGTGAAGCCGGCCCTGCTTCCGGCGCCGAACTCGAGTGGCGTCCAGCGGTGCCCCTCGGACTCTTGCCAGACAGGTTCGCCTGCGAAGAGTGCCCATGGAATCACCAGGAGACAGAGCAAACATGCGACCAACCGTGAACCGCGCGGTGTCCCCGGACGCCTCCTACCGTGTGGCGTCAACCCACTCCTATAACTCCCACCAGGTAGGGCGGGCACTCCGCTGCCCGCCGCCGCCGGCGCATGGACAGGCTCCAAAGCCTGCCCTGCCAGCTTCGTAGCCCCGAAAAGCGGGGGTGAACCCCCGCACTCCAGGCGCTTCGCGACCTCGGAAGCCTGTCCGCCCTGCGCAACACGTCTGGATTGCGTCCGGTTTACCGGCGCTTTCAGGTTCATCACCCCAATGCACGCCCGTCCCGCCGGAGTGTCGACTCTCCCAGGTGAAATCGCCGCTGGAGTGGAGATGTGGCAGTTCAAAGCGTCCATCACTGAAGCGTTCGCGCCCGATAGAAGCGCTGCGTGGCAGCTGCCGTCGTGCGGTCGGCGAAACCCGAACGACCGGTCGCATCCGTGACCACCAAAGTCTCGTCCCAGACCGTCAGATCGGCGGAAGACTCGACGAGATACGACGTCTCTGGCGCCCCATGCACGTCCAGCGTCATCCCCTCCCCCGGGAGCCAGCCGACAGGCTCCAGCACCGGCCGCTCCGGCTTCATCGCCGGCAACGATACCGCGACCAGCGGGGCCGTGCTGTTCGTCACGAGCAGATAGTCGCACTCCAGTGCCGGATCCGCGGCGGTACCCGCCACCAGTCCGACAAACCCCTGCAACGCCGCTCCCGCCGGGTAGTAATCCCACCACGCGAGCCAGGAATCCGGCTCGGGCGTTTCGCCGTCCGCCGGCCAGACACGCACCCGCAAGTCCGGGTAGGCCGTGATTGCCTGCGGCTCGTGGCGCAGGCGCATCCAATACCAGGCATTCGGACGCCAGGCGAATGTCGCCACCGTTCCGTCGCCACCGCCTGCTCCTTTCAACACCACGAGATTCCCCGCCGCGGCTTCCGAGCGAAACTCCGAAGTCAGCCCCGAGAGCCCCGCGGCGTCCACGCCCACCACCAGCCCACCCAGGTCGTCGCCTGTCCCTTCCGGACTGCGGGTCAGCCGCAATCGGGCCAACACCTCGATCTCCCGTGCCCCCACGTCAGGTTGGCGCAACACCAAGCGGGCCGGTTGGCCGGCGCCGGACCGAAGTCGGATCAGCCCCGCCTCCTGCTCAATCCGTTCCCGGTCCCCGATCCACGCCCATTCCGAACCGACCGGGTTGCCAAAGTCCTGTTGCCACCCGCGCCGCGTTTGTCCGGATTCGGCCGGCACCCCCAGGCGTGTGACCGCAACCCGGCGCACGCAAAGGACCCCAGACGGGACTGCAATCCGGAAGTCCGCGCCGCCGTTCTGCGAATTGAGGAACCGCGCTTCGAGCAGGCGAAACCTGGCAGTCTTCCATGCTCCGGAGTCTTGGAGCCGGACGAGCAGCTTGCTGGACGTGTAGGCTCCGTTGAACGGCGCGTTGGGGTCCGGGCCGTCATACTCGAGGTTGAAGCTGCCGTCGCCCGAGTCGAAATACTCGACCTCGACGTCCACGAGCATCTGGTCCGCCCACTTGAACGAGTCATCCAGCCGGAAGTACACGTACTTGCCGGCGTTCGAAGTCGGGACCGTCTGCCGGCACTCCGAACCTCCCGCCTCCACCACCGCAGTCGCTCCATCGGCGCTGTCAAACTGGAACAAGCCATGAGCGCCGTTCGTCCCGGCCAGGGTGGTGAAGACGGACTTCGCGTCCGAAAAGGGCCCGCGCGGGCGCGGCGGTTTGATCCCCGCCTTGAACATGTCCACGAACCGCCGGTTCAACTTGAGGTAAGCGTCCCCGTACTCGCGCGACGCCGCGATGTCGGTCCCTTCGTGGTACTCGTTCCAGGTCTCGACGTGAACGAGCTTGGTCGGGTTGCGCAGGAACCGCACCCAGTTGCGCTCGAAGAAGGCCCCCCCTTCGCGCGGCACGACCAGGGGTTCACGCCCGGGCACCGCCGAGTGATCATAGCCGGGACCCAGGGCCGCCACCCCGGCGTTCTTTAGCGAGACCGCACCGCCCCAGGCGTAGGTATTGTCCGCCTTCACGTTCCACGAGATCTCCCGGACGATGTACGGCTCGCGGCCGGCGAAATCGCGGGCGAACGCCTGCTTCACAAAGTCGATGCAGCTCTGGTCGTGCGCGGCGGCGAAGCCGGCGGCGTAAAGGAACACGACAGGCTTCCCGTCGATCATCGCCCAGTCGCGCGGTGGAACCAGCGAGAAGAAATCCCGGATGCTCTCGTAAAACCAGGCGCGGCCGTGGTCGGTGGTGAGGTCGATCTGGCGGTTGGCCGCGTTCCATTGGAGCGTCGAGGTATCGTAAAACATGCCGAGGCGCGGTGGCGATTTTCCCTGGGCCAGCAGTTCGGACCGGGCCGCCACCAGAGGCGGAATCCCGGCGAAGCTCCACGGCTGTTCGGACACCGGACGTCCCGCAAGGCGCTGCGAAGGTTCACCCCAATAGACCGGCAGCAACACGTCAATCCCCGCCGCCATCATGTCGAGCAACTGCTGCCGGTGCCAGGCGGTGGACTTGTACGAGAACCCCGTGAGCGTCGGAGGATGATCCGTCAACGCGTCGCTGCCGTCGCTGTTAGTCAGGTGCGCCCCGCTGTAGACGTCGTACCAGTAGAAATAGGACGTCAGCACCACCCGGTCCTGGGCCGTGTAGGACGAAGCCCCGGCGAAATCCTCCGGTCTGGGATTGACGTAGGGACCGAGGGGCGGGTTGAAGGGTTGCGCGCCCGCGCGTGGCGCGCCGGCCAGGGACAGGAACCCCGTCGCAACCATCACGAGGGCGCGGCGGACAGACACGCCCAAGGTCCGGGACCCACGGTTACGGAACGGCGCGGCATGCATACCGCCAGATGATGGCGACAGGCCCGCGGGCCGTCAGCCATTTCCTTTGACAACACTCTGATCCGGGGCGTATTACCCGTTGCATACTCAATCCTATGAACGCACGCGCGCTTTTCTCCCTATCGCTTCTCCTCGTCGGGACGTCGCCGTGGGCACTGGCCCAAACCGGACCCTTCAGTCCTGAGGCCTGGCCAAACACTCTTGACGCAAACAAGGTCGTTCACTACGTCGTCACCGACGGCGGCCTCGACTCCCCGGGCGGTTCCTGGTCCGAAGGGTTGCAGATCCTCTCCGGCGGGGACCAGGTCACCGCCGATGCCAACATCGGCGGGCACACCGGCAAGATCGTCAACGGGAACTACCTCAACATCGGTGACCCGGAATTCGCGGCCTGGGCCAACTCGGATTTCATCGACATCCTCGTCCAGGTCTACGGCAACGCCGCCGTCCTCAACGCGCAAGGCGCCCCGCGCAATTTCAACTTCCTGACGGGGACCCTTCCCGAACTCGCCGCCCCGAACGGCGGCCAGATTCCCGTCGAAGGCAAGAACGGGCGATGGAACTGGGTCCTTTTCCGGATCCCCAACGGGGTGCGAGCTTCGGATGGGACGCACCTGGTCGGGTCCATCCCGGCCAATGCCCAAGGGGCGACGGCGAACGGCGGTGTCAACGGCGGCACCATCCGCTTGGAAGGGGTGCCCAACCTGATTGTACGCGTTGTGGCGTTCGGGGAGGAAGGCGCCTTCGGCACGCCGGAGGATATCAACAAGTTCCTGCCGCCCGAGACCTGCGATCCGGAACCCAACACGAATCTGGCCGGCATCGACATCGCCGCGAACACCGCCAACCATGCCCAGGTCATCAACGACGGCGACCAGACCGTCACCTTCCAGGATGGCGTCGGCCCCGCCAACGACAAGCGACGAGCGGTCAGCCCGGATGGCCTCTACCTGAACTTCGGCATCACCGACAACTACCTCGGCAAGCCCTGCAACGATCCCCGGGCGGTCAAGGTCTGCGTCGAATTCTATGACGATCCGGCGTTCGCCGGTTTGAACGTGGTGTTCGGTCCCGAGGCTTACGCGACCGACCCGCAGAGCGGGGTCGGGTTCTATCCGGCCGCCAAGCGACACGCCCTCGCCGGCACGGGCACCTGGATCCGGCGCTCCTGGGTGCTGCCGGACGTCAACCTGCGAGGCGTCAATGCCGGCGCGTTGACCGCCGGCCCGCGCTTTGTCTCCGAGAATGGCCAGGTGTTCGTTTCGCGGTACCAGATCGCCGTCCTGCGAACCGGCGATCATCCCCTCGCCGGCCAGGACCCCCTGGCGGACTGCGTCCAGGATCCCAACGTCTGCACGGACGCGTACGGCAGCTTTGTTGAACTGGACCTGGGTCAGGACCTGCGCGACGGCCTGGACGTGGGCTCGAGCGGCGGCGACCAAAACATGGTCGTCGAGGAAGCCGGTCCCGCCAGCGACCGCCGCCTCGCCGTACGCCCGGCTCACGACGACGGCACCGCGGGTGCGGCTCACCAATACTTGAATTTTGCCATCCTCGATGAAGCGCTCGGACCCAGTTCCCAACCCGCCGCACGCCTGGCCGTCTGCATCACCTACTACGACGATCCCAACCTGGTCGGGACCCGGATCAAGCCCGAGGTCTTCATCACCGAAGCGAACGGCGTCGAGACGTTCGGCTTCACCCCCGACAGTTACTTCGTCGCCCTGGAAGGCACCGACCAATGGCGGACCGCCTACTGGGAAATCGAGAACGTGAAGTTCAACGGCGTGAATCAGGGCCCTCAGGCGGCGGCCCGCTTCAGCACCCAGGACGCCGGCGAGGTGCAGGCGAAGATCGCCGTCACCCGCGTCCGGTACGCCGTGATCCGGCCCTGCGGGCCCATGGCCGGCGTCAACCTGCTGGAAGAATGCAAGCCTGCCAGCGACGTGACCCTGACCATCGCGCGCGACGGGAACAACGTCCGGCTGAGTTGGCCGGCGAGTGAAGACGGCTTCCAGGTGCAAGGCACAACCGACGTCGGCAATCCACAATGGGGCGTCATCAATGCCACCATCGAAGTCGTGGGTGACCAGAACGTGACGATCCTGCCCGTCGGAACCGGAACCCAGTTCTTCCGGCTCCTGAAATAACTCACACCGTCGCGGCCCGGGCGGCGATCCCGCGTCGCCGCCCGAGCTGTCCTGATTTCGGACTCCGATGGACGCTTGCACGCAAGTCAGGGCCTCCGCCGAAGGTCGGGCGGCCACTCCGCTGCCGGCGGTCACCACCTCTCCCGGTAGGGCGGGCACTCCGTTGCCCGCCGTCTCCCGCCCTCGGCCAACGTCGCCCTTCAACCCTTCCCGCGGCGACTCCGGCCCTGGCAACCGCGCAACGACAGCCGCCTTCACCCTGATCGAACTGCTGGTGGTGATTGCCATCATCGCCATCCTCGCGGGAATGCTCCTGCCACTGCTCGGGAGATCGAAGGAGAACGCACGTCGCATTTACTGCACCAACAACCAGCGCCAGATCGGGCTGGGGATCATGATGTATCGCGACGAGGACCACAAAAGCCGGCCCCCACTCTACCTCGTCAATCCCACCAACAAGACCTACGGCTTTCCGGGCGGCAACCAGCCTTACCTCGAGAAGGGCTACGTCGAGAACACCAACTCGTTCATCTGCGCCTCGGACCGGACGCGCGGGAAGATCACCATTGATCTGGGCTGGGAGTACTTCGGCGACTTCACCACGAGCTACGCGTACCATCTCGGTCCCTGGCAGCAGAGCACCGCGGAGGGGAAGAAATGGGTTGAAGACCAGCTCGGACGCTGGAACACGCGCTTCATCGTGGCCGCCTGCCCCTGGCACCGGCATCTCTTCAGCGGCTGGACCGGCAACACCTACGATCCGGAAAAGAGCTTCTCCAAAAAGACCAATATCAAGGACCTTTGCCTCCGCTACGACGGTGCGGTCAACAGCTTCCTCTGGCCCGCCAACAACTGGGAAGAGGAACCCTACACCCGGCTGCGCTGAGGGAAGGCAACCCCGCGAAGCCCGGGGAGTGCGTCCGGTACATCGACGCCGTTCGTCACCGTCCCTCCCTGATGAAATAGCCGCCGGGGTGAGGCGGCGCCGAGCCGAGCTGCGAAAAGCAACGGTGAACCCCCGCACCCCACACGCTTCGCGATTGGCTTGCCCCATCGGACCGGGGCCCCTTGCACTTCGCTACTCTGCGCCCATATTGGGCATGTTAACAGACCCAAAGCCATGCAAGCCCCATCGCGTTCGTCACCCCAGCACCCGCCGCCCGGCCACGCGCGACCAACGCCCACACCCCTCTCCATCCACCGCCAGCAGGCAGGGCAGGCACTCCGCTGCCCGCCGAACCCGGCGCGCAAGGGACTGCGCGCCCTGCCAGGGAGGTCAGGTTCATGGTCACCGTGCCTGACCGTCCGCGGGTCATCGAGCCTCCCCATCCTCCTGCTGCTGTGGCTCCTCCTGACCACGGTCGGCAGCACCGGCTGCCGAAGCACGCACTTTCCCGAGAACCCGAAGGAGCATCCGCTCGCCCGCAAACTCCGCGAGTCGAATCCGTACTACCTCATGCTGGCGAACGGGGTGTTCAGCCGGGTGGTGGCCATTCAACCCCTCGAGACCACCTCGGCGAACCTGAAGCGCATCAAGAACCAACTCTGGCCAAGACTCGAACCCCTGGCCACCCCCGCCGAAATCGAAACACTCCTCCGGTCCGAGCAATTGACGGGCGTTGCCGATGCGGTCAAAGCCTCTCGGGCTGCCCTGGCTTCCCAGCGACCCGCCGACGCCGATCCCGGCCTCGAGGCGGGTGCGGTCAAACAAGGACTGATCGAGGCGTACTACGGCTTCTTCCCGCCCACGCCTGCCCGGTAACCACACCCCTTCATTATCCCCGGTCCATTGCCCCTCCTGCTCGAACACCACCCTGTCGTAGGGCAGACATTCCTGTCTGCCAGTCCAGGCGACTTTCGAGCCGCCCCCGCGTTCCCCGGGCTCGACCGCCCGGCGAACCGGCAGACTGGAAAGCACGCCCCACACCCCCGTTCACCCTCATGAAAACAGCCCTCGTCATCAGCGGAGGCGGTGCCAAAGGCGCGTTCGCAGTCGGCGCCATCGAGCACCTCCGCTCCCAGAACATCACCTTCGACCTTGTGTCCGGCACCAGCACTGGCGCCCTGATCGCACCGCTCGTGGCGACCGACGATGTTCAACTCCTGCGGTTCATCTACACCAGCGTCCGTAACGAGGACATCATCATCCCCCGCGACGTGGTCAGCATCCTGACGCACGACGCCATCTACGACACCAACCCGCTCTGGAGCCTCATCAACTCCTTCGTCAACCGGGACCGCTACGACAAGATCCTCGCCTCGAAGACCGAGGTGTTCCTCGCCACCGTCAACCTGCAGACCGGCGGCATCGAACACTGGAGCCAGCATCACGGCGGCCCGGACCGCTCGCCCATGGACCTGCGCAGCTTCCAACGCGCCATGATGGCCTCCGCCAGCATGCCGGTCCTCATGCCGCCCATCCAGGTTCTCGAAGGCGGCCAGCAGCACGTCGACGGCGGCGTCCGCGAAATTGCCCCGCTCAAGATCGCCATCGACGAAGGGGCGACGGACATCTACGCCATCCTCCTGTCGCCCGAGGACCATGAACCCACCCGGGACAAGTACGTCTTCATCGTGAAGACCCTCCTGCGCTCGATCGACCTGTTCACCCAGGAAATCGTGGCCAACGACATCGCCACCGCCCTGCTCTACAACCAGGCCATCCGCCACCAGACCCGACTCCGGGCCAAGGCCGAGAAGCTCCTGACCAAGAAGCAGCTGAAGGCGCTGTTCGAGGACGCCGCCAACCCGAACCCGTTTGCGGGCAAGCGGCTGCTCAACCTTCACGTCATCCGGCCGAACGAAGTGCTCCCCATCGATTCCTTGCAGTTCAGCCCGGTGGCGATGTCGCAAATCATGGGCATGGGTGTCGAGGCCGCCAAACGGGCGTTGGACCAAGGACCGGTGGCCACGCTCTGACCCGCCGTAACACCGTTCCACGCCGGCGGGTTCTCGCGGGAGCCCAGGCTCAGCAGTCCCCCCGACCGTCAGCGGACCGCCGCTGGCAACGCCACGCCGCGCTTGACCGTCAGCGGGATGGTCTCGGGTTGGTGGTACCACTGGGGCGTCGGGAGCCAACATCGGATCGAATCCATGTGGAGCGGGAGCGGGTGGGGTAATGGGGTGGAGTTGACCGGGTTGACGTCGCCTGAAAGCCCGCATTTGTTCCTCGAGCTCCAGGCGCTTGGACACGGGGAGAAAAAGTTCCTCCACTTCTCGCGGCTCCGCCCGGCCGTGCTGGCGTCCGGTCTGAGGCCTTTCCTGGACGAGCGCTGAGGCGTCCGCCACGCGTTCCGCCAAAGCCACGCCGACGGGTTGGACCCGGCGGAAGTCGCCGCGCTGCATGATTGCTGGCTGGCCGAAGCCGGCGGGGCGCTCCAGCCGTTGCGGGACTTCGGCGACAGGCTCGAAGAGTCCGGGTCGGGTGCGACAGCCTGAAGTTGACCTCAGGCCCCCAGCCGTCGCGGGAGTGTCCGGTGGCCTCGCACCCGGACCCAAGAGCCACGAACCCGGGAGGGTCAGGCTCCACACGTTCGATTCGGAACGGTCGACTTCTCGCATAAGACAATTAGGGTGCGAATCAGCTCAGCAGACGCGCGTGGAGGAAGGAGTTCCAGACGGGCGGGGTGGTATCTTCGTGCCCGGCTATCGGGGCCGACGGGACGGTCTTTGTCGGAGCCCAACCGGACCGGGTTTATGCGCTGGACCCGCTGACGGGGCAGCAGCGTTGGAAGTCCAGGACGGGCCGCGGCGTCTCGTCGCCGGCGATTGGAGCGGGGGGCACCGTGTACGTTGGATCGCGCGGGCAATGGACGGTTACCGGGGCAATGTACGCCTTCGAAGGGGCCACCGGAACAAGGCTGTGGGAGTTCCAGACCGAGGGCTCGGTCGAGTCGCCGGTGGTCGGATCGGACGGGACACTCTACTGCTCGGCGACACACCTTGAATACGGTCCCCCCCATTTCAATTCTCCCATGCGGTGCTCATGGTGTACGCCCTCGACGGAGCGTCGGGACAAGTGCTCTGGTCTGCGAGGCGGGAGCACGATTCCGCGGCCTCGACACCGGTGATTAGCGCGGATGGGAAGGCGTATTTGGGTTCCACGGGAGACATGCAGTTGCCCGGTGTTGTCTATGTCATTGACCTGTCGTCGGGGCAGATGAGCCCGTGGTTCCGCGTAGAGGGTAAGTACAATTCCTCGCCCACGATCGCCGCGGACGGCACGATCTACGCCGGAGACTGGGGGCTGTATGCGCTGGCCCCTTCTGACGCCAGGCAGATTGGGAGTCGAACGAAGGCGGAGGAGCCTCCGCCCTGCCATCGGCGCGGATGGCACGGTGTACTGCGGGATGGGCGACAACACACTCGATTCTTCATGATGATCCTCTTTTCAGGCTTAGACGAAAAGCGGCGCTCCTTTTTCTGCGCTGCCCCGGCCGTGGGCGCATGACGAACCTCCGGCACAATCGAACCGGCGCAGTCACGGCGGGGACTTGATGCCTGGAATCCCAGACATCCACTTCCTTCGCCATCCGGTTGCTCCTGGTCTGCCGCCCCTACCCTCCTCGGGGACGGATACCTCGCCGTACCGGCGAACGCTGAGCGTGCTGCGGCGGACCGTGAGAGCCCGGGCGCGCACACCGGTCGGGACTTCCGAAACCGTTTGAGGAGGCAAGGGGCAGCCCGTGGCACGCGTTCACCTCGCCTTCTCCCGGACCGCGGCCCCGGCGCCCAGGGCCTTAAGCCACGAACGACATCTGGACTTGTCAGGCAGGCGTCGAACGGCGAGAGATGGTGCCTGGAAATGAGCACCGCGGGATTCGGCATGACCTCGGCAGCAGCCAGCATCACCCTTGACGCCCGACGCCGTCTGGCGGAGCGGGGGGCGGCGCATTTGTATCGTCACGGGGCGCGGCAGGTCTGGCTGTTCGGTTCGGTGGCGTTGGGCCGCCGGCAGGATGCGCGGTCCGACATTGACCTGGCGGTCGAAGGGCTCCCCGGAGAGCTGTTCTACCGGATGGTATCAGAACTCGATCAACTGCTGGAATGTCCGGTGGACCTGGTCGAAGTCGAAACGGCCTCGCCCCGGCTGCTCGACGTGATTCGGAAGCACTGGATTCTCCTTCCCCATGAAGATTGACACGGCCTCCGCCCTGGCGCTCCGGGCGGTGATCCGCGCCGACTTGGAGGTCGTCGGGAAGTGGAGCACCGCGCTGGCGGCGCTGCCCGAGACCACCTCGCCTGACGTGAGGGCGATCTCCGCAGCCTACTACCTGCACAACATCTACAACGCGATCGAGAACAGTTTCGACCAGATCTCGCGGACCTTCGAAAACCACGTGAAGGACCTTTCCCGCTGGCATCAGGAACTGCTGGCGAAGATGTTCCTCGACATCTCGCCGCTCCGTCCAGCCGTGTTGCCGGCCGCCCTGAAACCGTTCCTGGACGAGTTGCGCGGGTTCCGCCACGTCTTCCGTCACAGCTACGACTACGGCCTGGACCCGGCGAAGGTCGCCACCTTGCGTCAGCGCTGGCTGTCCGACGGCGGCGGGGTGATCCAGGCGTTGCGGGACTTCGCCGACGGACTCGGGGAGTCCGGGCTGGGTGCGACCGCCTGACGTTGGCCTGAGCCCCACGGCGTTCGAGGAACAGAGGAAGGGTCCCGTGGCTTCGCGCCCATGCTCCAGGGCCATGAGCCCGGTGGGGCGAGGCTCCCGCCGAGCCGAGGCCCGTCGCCGCTACCGTGAGTCGGCACCGCTGCGCGCCCAAGGAGCGGAACGGCGGCGCGTACTGACGTCCGCAGCTACGAGCTCTGCCACCCCGCCGGAGTGGCGCTCTCACGCCGCTTCTTGGTCCCGGGGGTGCACTGGCCCGCCACCCCGGCTGCGGGCTCGCAACCCTCCGGGTCGCCCGGCGCCGTGGTTGCCGGGTTCTTGAATCATCGGACGCCTAATCTTACCTCGGCGGCTGCGTGTTCCATTCGCGGTCGTTGACTTCTGGTTGAGGCGGATTAGGGTCCCAGTGACTCAGCAGACGCGCGTGGAGGAGGGGAGTTTCAGCGCCGCTGGATTCCCGCTCAAAGGGAGAAAGCGTCCTCGCGCACGGGCTGCCTCGCGCGAAGGCACAACATGAAGGCCTTTTTACTCGCGGTCGCCATGGGCTCCGTGGCCTGCGGGGTGCCCGCCCAAGGACGGTTCATCTTCGGCAACAAGTGCCTCATCTTCACGCCGCCGGGGGATGCCAAGCATCTATCGGTCTCCGCCAACCCGGCAACGCTCACGATGGATCGGTCGAAGCAGGTGCAGGCGTGGTTCTCACGGGAACCCTGCCGGCTGAGTACCTCAGGGGAGCCGGACCAGGCGCGCCCCGAATGGACGCCGCCGGCGGTGCTGCAATCGAGCGACGCGCTGGTGCCGGGCGACTGGCAGGATGTGGGCCGCAAGCAAACCCAGCGAACGCAAGGCCTTGCACCGGCCAAGACCACGAGGAGTCTGTCATGAAACCCAGTCGAATGTTGGTGCGGTTCGCCGCGGTGGCCGTGACGGCAATGTCCGTTGCGCGCGCGGCGGAGGTGATCGTCTGGCCGGTCAACGGCCATGCCTACCAGCGCGTGGACGCCGCCGGAATCACCTGGACCGCCGCCCGCGTGGCGGCGGAGGCAGCGATCCACGCGGGGATGCGGGGCCACCTGGTTACGGTCACCTCGGCCGAGGAGAATCGGTTTCTCACCGAGCACGCCAGCCTCGGGGCCGGTGGCGCCGACCGGCTGGAACGACATTGGATGGGGGGCTATCAAGTGGCGGGAGCGAGTGAGCCGGCGGGAGGATGGGTGTGGATCACCGGCGAGGAACTCGCGTTCACGAATTGGGCTCCCGGCGAGCCGAATGACTGGCCGCCACCGCCGGGTGAGGACCGTCTCCTCTTCTACCAACCGTTCAACAGCGACGGCAAGCAGTGGAACGATGCGCCAGACAACTTCGCCGCGCCCGCACTGGGCTACGTCATCGAGTTCGAGCCAGGCACGGCCCCGGACCGTTTGCGTTGGAGCTTCCAGACGGGCGGCCAGATCGTCTCCTGTCCGGCGATCGGAACCGATGGCACGGTGTATGTGGGTTTGTATGGGGGCAAGGCAGGGGGCAGGGTCTATGCGCTGGAAGGAGCCACCGGGGCACCCCGCTGGACGTTCCCTGTCGCCGCCAAGGACGCCTCCAGCCCCGCGTTGGGTGCCGACGGAGGGCTGTATTTCGTAGCCTACGACCGGGTACATGCCCTGGACGCGGCGACCGGGAAACCGCGGTGGGAGTTTCCCGTGGGCGCCGAGGGAACATCGTCCTCCGTGGCCATCGGCGCGGACGGCACGGTGTACGTGGGCTCGTGCGACGGGAAGGTCCGTGCCTTGAACGGGGCGACGGGACACCAACGCTGGCAGTTCGCGGCGGGAGGCTGCCTTGCCTCTTCACCGGCGATCGGTTCCGACGGGACGTTGTATGTGGGAACGAGCGAAGGCCGGGTCTGGGCCTTGGACGGGGCGACGGGCGGAACGCGGTGGGAATTCCGGTCCAGCCTCGGCGTGTATTCCTCCCCGGCCGTCGGGACCGACGGGACGGTGTACGTGGGATCGCTCGACGCGAAGCTGTACGCCCTGACCGGGGCCGCGGGCCAGCCGCGCTGGACTTTCCAGACCGGCAACGGGGTCGCGTCGTCGCCGGCGATCGGTCCGGACGGGACCGTATATGTGGGGTCCGAGGACGGGAGACTGTATGGCTTGGTGGGGGAAACGGGCCAACGGCGGTGGGATTTCAAGAGCGGGGGAGGAGTGACGTCCTCGCCAGCGATCGCGGCGGATGGCACGCTGTACGTGGGCTCGAAGGACGGTGTTTTCTATGCGCTGGACGCGGCGACGGGCGCGAAGCGTTGGGAGTTCAAAACCGACGGCGGGGTGATTTCCTCGCCTGCGATCGGGGCCGACGGGACGGTGTACTTCGGCTCGCATGATGGGAACCTCTACGCCCTGCGAGGAACGAGTCCTCTGGCTGACAGCCCCTGGCCAAAGTTCCGACACGACGCGCAAAACAGCGGTCGGGCGGGAGCGGGCGCGCCAGACCTGACCCCACCCACCGTGGTCGAGGTTTCGGGAGACGCCACCCTCACAAACCTGACGCTGCGGTTCTCGGAGGCCGTGGCCGTGGTCACCGCAACGAACCTGGCGAACTACGTGTTCACGGGCGGCTTGCAGGTGCGCGGCGCGACGATGGGAACGGACAATGCCACGGTGATCCTGAGCACCAGCGCGCAGGCGCCGCAAACCGTGTACACGGTGACCGTCAACCACGTGACCGATCTGGCGGGCAACCGCATCGCTCCAGATGCGAAGGCAGCGTTCACGGCGTGGGGCGCACAGGGCGGGGGGCAGTTCACTTTCGGCAACAAGAACCTCATCGCCAGCCCGCCGATTGATGCCAAGATGTGCTACTGGGACTGCGTGACCGGCTTGGCGGGCACCGCGTACTGGGCCCAGGCTTACGTCAAGCGGGCGAATGAGCCCGAGTCCAGTTACCGTGCCGTGGGTCAACCGGTGCACTTCCGCACCGGCGCCAACGCGGGTTACATCGTGTCCACCGTTGTCACGACACCGTTTCCGGCCGGGACGGCCGTCACGGTGCAGATGAGAGCGTGGGAGGCTGCGTTCGGCGACAGCTACGAGGAGGCCCAGACCAACGGTGGGAGTTTCGGGAAATCGAATGATGTGTTGCTCACCGTCACCGTGGCACCCGCGGTACCTCCGGACATGGTCGGCCTGGCTCGGACCTGCGGATGGGGGTTTCCTCCGGTTCCTGAGCCTCCCGATATCACGCGTCAGCCATCCGGGGTGCGCGTAGCGGTGGACACGGCCTTCTCGCTCAGCGTGTCCGCTGCCAACGCAGCCCCTGATGCTTACCAATGGTATCGGAACGGCCAGCCGATCTTCGGTGAAAACGGGAGTGTCGTGAACGTGGCGAAAGCCCAACTCACCGATGCCGGAGACTACCATGTCACGGTCACTAACTTCGTCGGGGGCGCGACCTCAGAAAAGGCGAGGGTCGTCGTAGGCTATCCGCTGAACCTCGCCACGAACGGCGTGGGCCGGATCGAGGCACAGCCCGCTTTCAACGCCTTCGCCCCCGGCGAGAGTGTCGAGCTGACAGCGGTGCCAGGCGCGGGGCGTACCTTCCTGGGCTGGGGTGGGGACGCGTCCGGCGTTGCCAATCCACTCACCTTCGCGGTCGAGGGGCCACGTCAGGTCGTCGCCCGGTTCTCGCTGCGGCCCGGTGATCTGCGCTGGCAGTACGCCAGCGGGGCCTCCGAGCCCTCGACACCCGCCCTCGGCGCGGACGGGACGTTGTATGTGGCCTGCGACATCTCGCATCTCTGTGCGCTCGAACCCGCCACGGGAACCGAGGTCTGGAGGTTCCGGACCGGGGGCTACATCTCGGCGCCGCCGACCGTGGGTGCCGGGGGAACCGTGTTGGTGGGCTCCTGGGATGGCAAGGTCTATGCCTTGGAGGGGGCGACGGGCGCCTTGAAGTGGACCTACCAGACGGGCAACACCGTCGAGTCGGCTCCGGTGGTCGGGGTGGACGGCACTGTCTATTTCGGATGCTCGAACCTGGTACGGCAGGCGACGATCACGGCGCTCGATGGAGCTCTGGGAACCCCAAAATGGGAGCATGCCACCGGCAGCCAGGGCAGCGCTTCGCTCGCCCTCGGGGCCGAAGGGACGGTCTATGCGCGGGCGGGCACGAACCTGTTCGCCATCGACGGCGCGTCAGGGACCCGGCTGTGGACCTTTACCGCGCCGGGCGGGATGGCGGCCGATCCCGCTCTCGGCAACGACGGCACGGTGTATGCGAAGTCGTGGGAGGGTTTGCTGTATGCCCTGGACGGACTGACCGGTGCGCCGCAATCGGGATGGAAGCCGCCGTTGGTCGACTCCAGCCCGGCGGGGCCGGTGATTGGGTTCGAAGACACGCTGTTGATTCCGGGTGGTGACCGCGTGCACGCGTTCAGCGCGTTAACGGGCGCAACGAAGTGGCGGTTCTCCACGCCGGACGGGGTGTCCGCGACGCCCGCCATTGCGGCCGATGGTTCCGTGTACGTGGCCTGCGGGACGGGCACTGTGTACGCATTGGACTCGGCAACCGGCGCCGAACACTGGCGTTTCGAGACGGGGGCGCTGCTCGACGCCCCACTGGCCATCGGACCGGATGGCACGGTGTATGTCGCCGCCGGCAACAGGACTCTCTGCGCGCTGCAAGGCACCAGCGGCCTGGCGGAGACGTCATGGCCGAAGTTCCACCAGAACGCGCAGAACACGGGGCGCGGCATGGGCGGACCGCCGGAAATCATCCGGCAGCCCCTGCGGTCTGTCTTCATGGAGGGCGCCGAAGGCCGGATCATCGTCCGCTTGTCGGGGCATCCGCAGCCTCGATGCCAGTGGTTCTTCAACGACTCGGCCGTGCCGGACGGCACGAATGCGACGCTGACACTTCCGGCGGTTACCCGCGCGCTGGAAGGACGCTACCTGCTGGTGGCGAGCAACGCGTTGGGACAGGCAACCAGCGCGCCGATTGTCGCGATCGTCAGTAACGTGGATCCGCAGCGGTTCCCCGCCTGGCGATGGGAGGGAGTAGGTATGGGCGCAGGAACGGTCCGGGCGCAGATGGCCCCGTCACCGTTCGGTCCCTGGTATGAGTTCGGAGGATTTCCGGCGGGCGCGACGGCGGGCTACTACATCGAGACGAACCTGGTGGATGCCGTCCGCTGTTACCGTCTACGGGCGGAAGTGGGGGAAGCGCGGTTCAGCGCGACTGCTCACGTGTCCGGTTGGTGGTACGAGGACGCCATCGGAACGCGGCATCGGATCGAGTACGCGTGGAGTGGGGGTGCGTGGACCAACTGGATCGAGCTCACCGAGCTAGCCCTGCCGGCGAGTCCACATCTGTTCCTCGACACCGACACGTTCGACCATCCCGGCGCGGTGTATCGGACCACGCAGGTGCCGTGAACAAGGTCTGCTGTCGCCAAATGTAGTCTCTTGAACGGAGCGCGCTACGCGGGTTCAAGGCTCAGATTGCTTCCCGGCTGAGGAAGCACGAACCGGCGCTAGTCCAGCGTAAATCCCGGCAACTTCACCAACGCGCCGCCTTTCAGGGCGGACGTGTGCGCGCAGAGACCGACACAGGTCCAGTTGGCCGACTGCCGCGCGTTCGGGAACGGCTCCCGATCCTCCACGAGGCTCATCAGGAACTCGTGCGCGAGGTGCGGATGGGACCCGCCGTGGCCGGCACCTTGCGTGAAGCTCAGGTGCGTCTTGCGGGCCAGATCGTAAACTCCCTTCGTCGTAAACCGCCGGATCGGCCCGGGCAACCGCTTCGCGAAATCGGGCGCCTTGACGGGCTTGGGTATCTTCGCTTCCGGCAGCTTGGCGCGATGCAGAATCAGGGGTTCGTGTTCGATCAGGGGCCATTCGACGGAGGCCTTCGAGCCGTACACATCGAAGCTCTCGCGGTACTGGCGCGCCACGTCGAAAAGCGAGCGGTAAATCCGCGCCGCCAGATCCGAGTCCTTGAACTTGAGGTGCGTGGTTTCCACGGCGAACGGCGAGTTGTACTTCCCCGCCAGTTCGTCGCGGATCGTGCCGGAACCGAAGCAGGAGACGTATTCCGCCGTGGCGTTCGTGAGGGCGCACACCGGTCCGACGCAATGCGTCGCGTACCACATGGGCGGCAGGCCCGGCCAGTAGTTCGGCCAGCCGTCCATGTCCTGTTGATGGCTGGCCTGGAGGAACTGGATCTTCCCGAGCGTTCCCTCGTCCGCGAGCTGTTTGATGTAGAGGTACTCGCGCGAGTAGACCACGGTCTCCATCATCATGTACTTCAACCCCGTGCGCCGCTGCAGTTCGACGATGCGACGGCAATCGGCGATCGAGGTCGCCATCGGCACGGTGCACGCCACGTGCTTGCCTGCCTGGAGGGCCGCGATCGACATGGCCGCGTGGTCCGGGATCGGCGTGTTGATGTGGACGGCGTGCACGTCGGGGTCCTTTAGCAGTTCCTCGTAGCTCGTGTAGCGACGTTCCACGCCGAAGGCATCGCCGACCGCGTCGAGCTTCGCGCGCGTCCGCTGGCAGATGGCGTACATGTGCGCCTGCGGGTGGCGTTGGTAGATGGGAATGAACTCGGCCCCGAATCCGAGGCCCACGATGGCGATGTTGAACTTCGTCTGGTTCATGGCGAGGCGCTGCAGGTTGACTCCGGTGACCGTCACGACGTTAGGGAATGCCCGAAGCGTACAAGTCAGAACGCGCGGGTCAATGGCCATCGCGACCGGCGGTGTGTCCTCGATGGCTCCAAAGCGCGAAGCTTCCGGTTGAGCCTTTCATCGCGAGGGGTATTCTCGTCGTGTGAATCCACTGCTGACACAGATTCCCTGGCGTTCGTTTCTATGAGCGCAGGCAGGATTCAGGGTTCACGCGGCTTCACTCTGGTGGAGTTGCTGGTCGTGGTTGCGATTCTGGCGATTCTGACGGCCTTGCTGCTCCCCGCGCTAGGCCTGGCGAAGGGTTTAGCGCGGTCGGCTTCCTGCAAGAGCAACCTCCATCATCTCGGCTTGGGATTGAGCCTCTATCTCCACGACAGTCGGGACCGTTACCCACGGGAGGGAATCATGCCGCATTCGGGTGCCCGGTCAGGGAGCTGGACGACGGCGTTGCTGCCGGTCCTGTCCGGCACGGGCAACCGCCTCTTCTGTCCGGCCCGCCCCGTTGAATTCCCCACGATACCGGTCGGGTCGTCCCCTTCCCAAGGCGTGCTCTGGTCGGGGGTGGCGTACGACTACAATACTCAAGGCACCGCTCGCCGCCTCCCACGCTCGCGCCTGGGTCTGGCCTGGGTTGAGATCGGCGGAGGCAACTTCACGACTCACGATGTGATCGAGAGTCAGATCGCGGCGCCCTCGGACATGATCGTCCTGACGGAACCGGACCGACCGTTGCCCCAGATTGCGGTCCATGGCACCGGCATCGAACTGATGGGGACCTTCAGCATGGGAGGCGGTTCCACGAACTGGACCGGAGCGGTTCATCATGGCACCGGCAACGCGTTGCTCGGGGATGGTCATGTTGAATCGCAAAAGCAAGCTCGCTGGCAGGAACCCACCACCGACCAAAGAAGCCGGTGGAACATTGATAACCAGCCTCACCCGGAGACATGGTAGGCTCACACGTGAGATCCCGCCCGCGACCCGGCGAACACACCCGTCGGACAGCGCTGATCAATAGGCGGCGCTGAGAGTGCCACCGGCATCCCGTCGGAACGGCAGCCAGACGAGCGCCACCAACCGCACCTGGATTCGCGGGCGGCTCGCCCGAAGCTCGAGGGTGTCCATGACCTCCATGTCCAGGTCTCCGTCCTTCATCACCGCCTCGACCTCCGCCCGGAACCGCGCCTCCAGTTCCCGGAGTTGCTGGCTCACGGCCGCCACCGTTTCCTGGGCACGTCCCACGTCGCTTCCCTGATCCGCGGCCCGGCCGGCGCTGCGCACGGTGCTGGCAGCCCGCCCCACCGTGGTCGAAGTGAGCGCCTTGCGGCCCAGGAACGCGCCCAGCAACGTGGACCCGAGCGAGACCAAGGTATCAAGCTGGGCGCGGCTGGCCTGCGAAGCCTCCCGCTCCCGCGCGGCCTCGGCCCGACGCAGGCGTTCCTCAAGGGCCGCGAGCTTCGGGGCATAGCTCTCGCGCAGTCGTTCGGCCGCCGCGTCCCGTCGTTCCCGAGCCGCCTGTTGCAGGCGGATCCGAAAATCGCGCTCCTCCTCGCCCGGCAACGAAGTCTGCTTCAGCGAAGGCGAGTGGAACAGCAGCAGCTTGCGCTCGGCGGCGATCCAGTTCTTCAGGTCCCGGCTCCACGCCGCGTAGTTCTTCACGTGACTCGCCGCCGGGGCACACGGGGCGTACTCGGCGTGGGCGGGTTCGCGGACCAGATCGTTGACGGTGATGGCCAGATCCTCGGCGGCCGCCCAATCCACGGGCACGGCGGCCTCCGTGATTTCCGTCATCACGAGCACGTCCTCGAGCAGGTCGACCTTGAGCTTCGCGTCCACAAACCGAACCTGGGCAACCCCGAGCAGGCGCGGTTGGTAAAGCAGCGTCGCGCCCGGGTCCAGGGGCACCCGTACGCGCGCAAAGAACTGCGGCACCTCCGGCGGCAACACCGGCCTCCCGGAAGTGGCGGGGGCGGGACCTGCCGGCGAGCCTCGTCCTCCTGGACGGGCCGCCTGAACCCGGCCCGGCCCCGGCCCGCCGAGGGACTTTGCGTCCACGGCAAAGGGTGCGGCCAGCGCCTTGATTTGTGACCTCGACAGCGGTCCTCGCAGGTACGACATCGCCCAGCGCGACTCGAACAGGGTGAACGCGTCCTCATAGACGCTGTGGAGGAGGAACACCCGGTCGCCCAGGCCCGCCAGGATCTCCTCGGCCGCGCCGCGATCGAAGCGCACGCCCCGACCCGCGGCGGCCCCTTCCAACCCCTCCAGCACCCGCGCCTTGTCCCGATCCGTCTGGAGACGCCCGACAAACCAGGTCCCAATGTTCGCCAGCCCGCGATAATCCAGGTCTCCCGGGTTCTGAGTCGCCAGCACGACACCCACACCGAACGCCCGCGCCTGCTTGAGCATCGCCAGCAGCGGTCGCTTTGAAGGAGGACTCGCCACCGGCGGAAAGTAGCCGGCGATCTCGTCCATGTAGACCAGCGCGCGCAGGCTGTTTGTCCCGGACTGGGAACGCGTCCACCCGAGCACCTGGTTGAGAAGGAGGGTGACGAAGAACATCCGCTCCGCGTCGCCCAGGTGCGAGATCGAGAAAATCGCCACGCGGGGCTTTCCATTTTCCCCAAACAGCAGACGGTTCACCTTGAGCGGTTCGCCCTGCAGCCAGGCGCTGAAGCCCGGAGAAGCCACGAGGTGGTTCAACTGCATGGCGAGTTCAAACCGGTCCTTCGCCGGAAAGAACGAGTCCACGTCGATCACCCCCACCTGGCGCACCGGAGGGTTCTGCACTTCCTGGATCAGCGCCGGAAGGTCGAGCGGCCGTCCCGAAAGCCATGCCCGCTGGAACAGATTTGAAAGCAGGATCGCTTCCCGGCTCTTCATGGGATCGGCGGAAATCCCCACCAGTCCCAACAGACTGGTGACCGTCGAATCCAGCCGTTCCTGGAGGAGTTCCGGATCGTCCAACACCTCCGCGGCTGGCGCGGCGAACGAAGCGAGCACCGATACCGGGCGTCCGGTCAGGGTCCCCGGGGTGTAAAGCGCGAACTCGGCGGCCGCACGCAAGCGTCGGATTCGCTCACCGTCTTGATCCCAGTCTGCCAGGCCCTGCCGCCAGGTCTGTGCCTGTGCGGCCGCATGCTCAGCCTCCGTGAGGCCCCGGCGACGGGCGTCATCCGGGTTGATCCAGGGGGCAAAGTCCTCCGGACGCAGTTCGGGGAAGGTGAGCAGGAGGTTGCCCAGGTCGCCTTTGGGATCGATGACGATCGCAGGAATCCCGTCGATGGCGGCCTCCTCGATCAGGTCAAAACACAGGCCCGTCTTCCCGCTGCCCGTCATGCCCACGACGAGCCCGTGCGTGGTGAGTTCTTTGGACTCGAGCAGCAGCATCTCCGGGAGTCGCTTCCGCTGGGCCAGGTCGTAGCGGCGGCCGAGATAAAAGACGCCAAGTTTCTCGTAGCTTTGCATGGAACAACGCCGCCATCGTAGGCCGGGCTCGAGCGCCGGTTCAAGAACCTCATCAACGGTGGGGCGAGACTCCGTCGAGCCATCCTCCCCCCGGTGGGGCTGCGTCATGGTGGGGCGAGGCTGCGCCGAGCCGCAGCCAGACCGACCAAGTCTCAGCTCCACCGCGATTTCGTTTGCCTCGGCGTGCGCGGACATTACTTTCCCGCAGGTCACGACGACACCGACAACACCGCTCCATGAAACTTATACCCCTGCTTAGCCTGGTCGCAGCCCTCGCCCTGGCTCCTGTCCCCGGCGCCTTTGCCGCCGACGAAAAGCCGGACGCCAAAGCTCAACTCGACGAGGTGGTGGGCAAGGTCCGGTCCAAGCTTTCCCAGGGAAAGCCCTCCGAGGAACTCCTGGCGCCGGAACTGAAGCAGTTCGACGACATCCTCGCGCAGCATCAGGGCGAGAAGACCGACGAGGTGGCCCAGGTCCTCTTCATGAAAGCCCTGCTCTTCCAGGAACTCCTGGACAACGAGAAAAAGGCGGTCGAACTGCTGCAGAAGCTCAAGACCGAATTCCCGGAAACCGAGGCCGCCAAACAGGCCGGCCGGATGATCTCGTCGATCGAGAAGCAGGCGGCCATGGCCGTGGGCAAGCCGTTTCCGGATTTCGCCGAGAAGGACCTCGAAGGCGAAGACCTGTCGCTCGCCAAGTACAAGGGCAAGGTGGTGCTCGTCGATTTCTGGGCGACGTGGTGCGGCCCATGCGTCGCAGAGCTTCCCCACGTCCTCGAGGCGTACAAGAAGTACCATGACAAGGGCTTCGAGATCGTCGGGATCAGCCTCGACAGCGACAAGCAGAAGCTGACGAGTTTCATCAAGCAGAAGGAAATGCCCTGGAAGCAGTACTTCGACGGGAAGGGATGGCAGAACAAGCTGGCTCAGGAGTATGGGATCAATTCCATTCCGGCCACTTACCTCCTCGACAAGGACGGCAAGATCATTGCCCGAAATCTCCGCGGGGAAGCCCTCAAGGAAGAGGTCGCCAAGGCGCTCGGAGCGCCCAAGGAATAGCGCGGCTCAGGGACCGGCCGTACCCAACTCCAGGCCGAAGAACCGGTGCTGGCCTTGGAAGCTCGGCACCGGGTGCTCCCCCAGCGGCTTCAGGCTCACCGTTTCCTGAAGTGACTGGCCTGCGGGTTCGCTGAGAATGCAGCCTTGCTGGAGACCGCCCGCGAGCTTCTCCATCCGGAAGACGAAGTTCACAGCCGTCCCCGAGAGGCTGTCCTCTCCCATCGCGCCACCACCGCCCAGCAACACGTCCCCCTCATGAAGCACGATCCGAAAAGGGGGCCGGTCCGCCGCCTGCAAGCGGTGCAACTCCTCGAGCACGCGGGCCACGTTCGCCGGGGGCGTCGCCCCTGACTTCCAGAACGCGAGGAAGCCGTCGCCGAGGTACTTGTTCATCGTGCCTCCGTGCGCCTCGACGATCTCCTGGCAGTGCTTGAACCACCCGCCAAACAGCATCGCCACCTGCTCCTGGCTGAGAGACTGACTCAGGCGCGTCGAGCCCACCACATCCGCCACCAGGAGCCAGCATCGTGCCGAGTGCAGATCCACCAGGGTCCGCATCGTGGTCCGCTCCGAGGCCTGCGTCACCCCGTCGGCGCTCGGCTGGCGGAAAAGCAATAGAAACGGACCGATCCGGACGCGATCGCCGTCCCGGAGCCGGAAGGGCTGCAGCACCCGGCGTTCGTTGACGTACGTGCCATTCCGACTGCCATGATCCACCAGCCAGAATTCCTCCTGACCCTGCGCATGGACGATCGCATGGCGGCGTGAAACCCGCCCGTCGACGAGGACCACGTTGTTGGCCGCCGTCCGGCCCAGGGACAAGTTCCCTCGAATCGGCACCCGTACTCCGTCCGCCTGCTCAAGCCAGGCTTCGCTCGCGTCGCTGCCGAGGGGGGCTGCCATGCGTGGGCCAGCCGCTCACGGCACTCCCGCGGCGACGCGGAAGTACCACGCATTCCCGGTCGAGGCGCGGGGCAAGGTAAAGTCCATGATCGGGCTCGTCACCACCCCGGTTTGGGCCGGCTGCCACGTGAGCAGATCGACCGACGTATCGATCCGGTACTTCCCCCCCGACATTCCAGTCGCGCGGAACCTGAACTCCTGGAAGTCGAGGTTGCTGGGCGCCGCCTGGGCATTTCCGAGAATCGGCGGTTCGCTCTCGATTTCCAGATCGCCCACCACCACGAGGTTGTCGAGATAGCCGATGAGTTCCCCCGGGAACAACGACGTCCCCCACGAGGCATGATAGCCGAAGCGATGTGGCGCCGGACGGGGCAAGGTGGTCAGCAACTCCACGGGGGATGCCAGCTCAACCCCTCCCTGCTGGATGTGGGCCCTGACGTGCGCGGTGGCGTTCGTCAGCGCGACCAACTCGGCGGGCGCCGGCGGGGCGAATTCGAGGCGGATGGTGGCGGGCAAGCTCGGGTCGTAGGCGGTCAACTCGGCCCAGGCCGAACCGAGAGTGGCGCTCGCCGGTGTGCCGTCCAGGTTGTGCAACGCCAGCAGCGAATCGTTGTCTTCCCAGGTCGAGGCGGCGAAATCGATGGTCCCCAGCTGCAGCCGCGCGGGCGACCCTGGAACCAGTCGCGATACGATCCCGTGACCCGCGCCGACGTCCAGCCACCCCATCACGCCCAGAACGTACTCAGGATAGGGACCCGCGGGCCGGACGTCCGCCTGGATCTGAAGCCGGTCTCCGGTCGCTTGGGACCGGCTGTCGTACCAGGTGCCGTTCACGGGGAAATCGGAGTAGTCCGCCGACTGGCTTGCCTGGATCTGCCCGTCCTGTGCCACCGCGGACAGGCCAGCCGGGGGCGTGCCCAGCCCCGCCTGGTTCTGCAGCAACACCAGGCGGTCGATGGTGGTCCCGTCGTTGATCAGGTTGGTGCTTTGTCCATGCATCGCCGACGTCCATGCCAGACCCGCAAGCACCACGAATGGACCGACGGAGGACGCAACCAGGTGTGACTTCATGCGGCGGAAACGTAGTGGACCAATCACCTCGGGACAATTCCCTTTTGAGGGGCGAACTGGCCGACCGTCTGGCTCAGCCTCAGTGGCAACTGGCCGCCGCACCCGCGGAAAGATCGGGGCTCAAGTACGGAATGCCAAGCCCCAGACCCCTGACGATGAGGAGCAACCCCACGAGCGCGACGCACACCGGCGCCGCCTTCTGCAGCTTGAGCCGGAGCCGGGGTTGGACCGCGGCGGTCATCATCCCAATTCCGAACATCACCGGGACAGTCCCCAAACCGAAGAGCAGCATGTAACCAATCGCCCCCTGCACGCCGCCGGTCGTGGCCGCGGCCAGGCCGGCCACGTAAACCAGTCCGCACGGCAACAGCCCGTTGAGGAAACCGAGAAAGGTGGTCGCCCCCCAACCGTGACTCCTCAGCAAGCGGCCCATCGTGGTCTTGATCCACGTTCCGGCCGCCGGGACCGGCAGGCGGAAGAGGTCGACTCGCCGCAACAAGACCCCCGCGAGCATCACCGCTCCCATCGTCACCGACACCCCCCGTTGCACTCCCGCCACGGCCAACCCGGCACCCAAAAGCCCAAACACGAGACCCAACGCCCCGTAAGCCCCCACCCTGCCCGCGTGGTACGCCAGGCGCCGGGCGACCGTCCTCCAAAGCCCTCCACCCCGCGGTGCCGGCAGGGCCAGCATCAGCGGCCCACACATGCCGGCACAGTGGGCACTACCCGCGATTCCGAGAATGAAGGCTGTCCAAAACACCTGAGCGCCCGAAGGCGACCGCGACTCTAACCAGCCTTGGTCCGGCGCTCAACGGCCGATTCATAGCCAAGGCGCCGCTTCCGCGGCGCCCCCTCGGCGTCCCCCTGCTTTCCGAGCGATCAGCAGCTCAACTCGATCGCAACGAACTTACCAATTCGAGGATTCTAGTCGGTCTTCTCCTGGAGCTTCTCGCCCATGTTCTCAATGTCCCTGCCGGCGCCATGCGCCGTGTTCTTGCAGCCTGTCCCCAACAGGGCGATCAGAACCAGAGTCGAAAGCGCCATTCCCCATGACCAAAGTCTCGTTTTCATAATCAACCTCTCCGGGTTTTGTGTCCGCGTGGACCTCCCGTGTCATCGTACCCGACAAGTCTCACACGCCTCGTCCAAGGCCCGCTCGACGACCTCCCGCGTTTCCCCGCTGCGCCGCTGGATCCGTCCCAGCAGCTCCTCCTCGCGGCCCTCGACCCATGGCAGGTCCGAATCGGTGAGACCGGCCCAACGCTGCTTGAGTTTGCCTTTAATGATGTTCCAGTTCCCCCTCATCGTCAGCGTGTTCATGCGTGGTTTCGTTTGGCCCACGGTCGTTCTTTGCGGCCGAGTTGGACGTCTCATCGAGCCGTCCGCCGCGTCGCCCTCCGATGCGCAAGAGCTGTTCCGAAGCACCGTCTCTCCGGGTTGGGACTGAGTGGCAGGAACTTGCGCCGGCAGGACGCGTGGCCGCCCGCGTGCACGGTGCAGCCGGCGTCGACTCTCCCTTGCAGTTTGCCCGCTGCAGGTTCCCGCCGGGACTGGGCGAGCGCGCCCCGCTCGGCACCGTGCAACGAGCGACCCGGCCCGAACAACTTTCGTGCATTCTGCCATGAGAACCGGGACCCGTCCGGCAGCCCGAAAGCCCTAAGCCCTGCACGGCACGCGACATACGCGCCCCGCTCGAACCCGGCACGACCTCCGCTGGCTTCCTGCCGACCGATGCGCTCACCAAGGTGGCGGAGCGCCGCAAGGAAAGCAGAAACGTCGGTCGCAATGGCTGGGGTGAGTAGGTCAAACCAATGTTCCTATGCTCGAAACAATTGCCATCGTCCTGGTGATCCTGTGGCTGGTGGGTTGGGTGTCCAGCTACACCTTGGGAGGCTTCATCCACATCCTGCTCGTGATCGCCGTCATCGCCATCATCCTGCGACTGGTTCGCGGGAGGGCACCCTGACCCGGCGCGGCCGTTGCGACCACAACTCATGGAGGGTTTTTATGAACGACACTCAAGACGAACGAACCGGGCTCCGGGAGGGGGCTCGCATGCTCGCCGACGATGTGCGCTCCCTGCTGCGCGCCACCGCCGAGTCCGCGGATGAAACCGTGTCCGCCGCGCGCCAGCGGCTGAACGATGTCCTGGAGCAGGGCAAGGAAAGCTGGGAGCGGCTGGGAGAAGGCACGGCGCGCGGCGCTCACGCCGTCGACGATACCGTTCATGCGCATCCGTGGACGACCGCGGCGGTCACGCTGGCGGTCGGGGTGCTCGTCGGCTACCTCTGCGCCCGTTCCGACTGACCCGCCGGGGTGCGCCGGCCCCGGTCCAAACCGGGCCGCGCCCCATGGATTACTTCGCCACATCGTTCCCAGTCGCTGGACAAATGGCGATCAGGGCCTACTTTGGGGGGCTCTCGTTGTGCCGGAAGCAGATGCTGGGAAGTTTCACCAATCGTGCCTATCGCACCATTGTCCTCGTGTGGATTTCGCTGTCCGTCGCCAGCGTCATCCTCTCGGCGGTCACGTGGACACAGCTGCGTGAGAGGCTGAGAACTTCGGCCGATGCGGCGGCCCTGCGGGACTTGGTCGACACGGTCTACCAGTCCCTCCTGGAGGCGCAGAACGGCGAACGTGGGTTCACGCTGAGCGGTTTGGAAATCTTCGTCCTGCCCTTCCAGCGCGCCGAAACCAGGCTGCCCGACTACTTTCAGCGGCTGGTGGAACTCGCCGGCCCGGATACCAACCTCGTCTCGCTCATCCTCGAATTGAGGGGTCGCGTTGAGGTGATGACCGCCCGGCATCACCGGATCATCGAGGTCCGGCGCGGCGGGGGCGAAAGGGCGGCGGAGGAATTGATCGAAACCGGCGAAGGGGAGGCCCTGATGAATGGGGTGCGACTGTGCGTGGAGAAGCTGCGGGGCGCGCGCCTCGAAGCCTCGAGTTCTCACGTCAGCGCTTCCCACCGCCAGTTGCAGCGCGCCGAGCTGACGAGCTTGAGCATGGGCATCCTCGGGATGGGTGCGGGCTTTTTTGCATTCCACTTCGCCTCGCTGGCTGCCCGGCACCAGCGCCGTGAACGGGAACTGCTGGAGGCCAAGGTGCAGGCGGAGCACGACAGCCGTGAGAAAAGCAGCTTCCTCGCGAACATGAGCCACGAGATTCGTACGCCCATGAACGCGATCCTGGGCTTCAGCGAGCTGCTCGCCAGTGATGTCAAGGGACCGAAGCAGCGCGAGTACCTGAACTCGATCCGCACCAGTGCCTCGTCCCTTTTGCAGCTCATCAACGACATCCTGGACATGTCCAAGGTCGAGGCCGGCGTCCTGGAACTGCGCCCTGAGCCCGCGGACCCACGGGAGATCTGCGATTTCCTCCTGACGTTGTTCAGCGGCCCCGCCGCCCGCAAAGGCCTCAAGCTGACCTGCAAAGTGGCCGAGGATCTTCCCAAGGCCCTCCTGCTGGACCGAAGCCGTCTCCGGCAGGTCCTCGTCAACCTGGTCGGCAATGCTGTCAAGTTCACCGACACCGGCGGCGTCCAAATCGAAATCGCCTGTCAGCGGGAAACCGGAAGCCAGGTCACATTGCTGGTCGCGGTCGAGGACACCGGTGTAGGCATCCCGGCCGACCGGCTTGAAGCCGTGTTCGAACCGTTTGTCCAATCGGGGGCAGACCGGACCAAGGAAGAGGGCGGCACCGGGCTGGGGCTCACGATCGTCAAGCGACTGGTCCAGCTGATGGGAGGTGAGATCACCTTGACCAGTGTCGTAAACCGGGGGACCACTTTCCGCCTGCAGTTCCCCGGCGTGCCCATCTCAGTGCGCCTTGCCCAGGCCACTGCCGAGATTCCGTCGCACCTCACCGACTTCAACATTCTGAAGCCGTCGACGATTCTCGTGGTCGATGATAACGCCGCGAACTGCCGCCTCGTGGCGGGCATGTTCGATGGCAGCCACCACGAACTGCTGTTTGGCGATGACGGGCGCGAAGCCGTGGCGAAGGCCCGCACCTTTCACCCCGATCTCATCCTGCTGGACATCCGGATGCCTCACATGGACGGCCACCAGGTCCTCACGGCTGTCCGCACCACGCCCGGTTTGGAGCTGCTTCCCGTCGTGGCCATGACCGCCTCCAGCCCTCATGCCGGGTCGGAGGCCTGCCCCTACTCCTTCGATGGCTACCTGAGAAAGCCCTTCAGTCGGCGGGAATTGCTGCACGAGCTTTCGCAGCTCCTGCCCACGGTGGAATTCACCCCGCCCGCCACCCCGCCCGGGCGGACCGTGCCCGCCTGCACGGACCAAACGCGGGCCCTGTGGGAAGAAGCCGCGGTCGAGCTGCGCCGGATCGAGGCTGCCGACTTTCGCGTGGTGAGCGAGAGCCTGGCCATCAACGAAAGCCGCGCGTTCGCCGGCAGGATCGAGGCGCTGGGCCACCGGTTCGAATGCGAGCCGCTGGTCACCTATGGCGAAGCGGTACGCCACTTTGCCGACGCCTATGCGGTGGTTGAGCTCGAAAGGCAGCTCAAGCAGTTCCCTTCCCTGATTGCGACCGTGCAGGCGTGCGTCGACGCGCGGCGGATGGAAGGGACCCCCGCATGACCACGCCACCAGCGCCACCAGCGCCACCGGCGGCCCTCGATACCCCCGCCCGGATCCTGGTCGTGGACGATCAACCCGCCAACGTGCAGGTGCTCGGAAGCACGCTGGGGCGGGAAGGCCATGAGATCGTCCCGGCCTCGGACGGCCCGACCGCGTTGAAGCGGCTCGCCCTCCGCCTGCCCGACCTCGTCTTGCTGGACGTCCTCATGCCCGGCATGGACGGCGTCGAGGTCTGTCGGCGCATCCGGGAAAACCCGGTCTGGCAGGACATTCCCATCATCTTCCTTTCCGCGGCCGACGACAAGGAGGTGATCGTGCGCGCCCTCCAGGCCGGCGGCATGGACTACGTCACCAAGCCGTTCAATCAAGCGGAGCTCCTTTCCCGCGTCCGAACGCACCTGGAACTCAAGGCCGCCCGCGATCGGCTGCGCCAACTCGCCGAGGACAAGGACGAATTGCTGGGCATCATTGCGCACGACCTGAAGAACTCGCTCGGGAGCATCCAGATGACGGCGGGTTTCCTCCGCGATCGGCTGGAGAACCCCGAGGACCCTAAAATGTCCCGGTTGTGCGAAAACCTCGTCGAGGGTTGCGCGCAACTCCTCTCGTTCGTCAATTCGCTCCTGGCCAACGCAATGGCCGAGCATCGCCTCCAGCTCGAATCCGAGCGGGTGGACGTTCGCGACATCGTGAAGCGGGTTCTCCGCAATTACGAGGTGGCTGCCCGGCGAAAGCAACTCGAGCTCCGCGTGGAGCTCCCCGACACGGCTGCGGCCGTGCTGACCGACGGCCGGGCGCTCGAACAGGTCATCGATAATCTGGTCTCCAACGCGGTCAAGTTCTCGCCGCCCGTCCGGGCGATCACCGTCGGCGTGGTGGTCACCGACGAAGACGTTCTGTGCCGCGTGCGCGACCAGGGCCCGGGTCTCACCGAGGCGGACAAGAAGCGACTCTTCCACCGGTTTGGACGCCTCTCGCCCCGGCCCACGGGTGGCGAGCCTTCGATCGGCCTGGGCCTCAGCATTGTGAAGAAACTCATCGAAAGCATGGGCGGCGAGGTGCGTTGTGACTCCGCACCCGGCGAAGGTTCGACCTTCTCGGTGGAACTGCCACGTGTTGTCCCTGCCGACTAACGACCATGGAATTCCTCGTTGTTGACGATGATACGGCTTTTCGGGATGTGGTTTGCGCCCTGATCGAGGACGCCGGGCATTATGCCGAAAGCGTCTCGTCGGGCGCCCAGGCCGTCGCCACGATCCGCGAGGAGAAGTTCGACGCGGTCCTGCTCGACCTCCGCCTGGGAGCAGAAGACGGCCTGGAGGTGCTCTCGAACATCGCCAAGGTCCGGCCCCATCTTCCCGTCGTGATCCTGTCCGCGATGGGCAACGTCAAGGCCGCCGTCGAGGCCATGCGGCGCGGCGCGGCGGATTTCCTCGAGAAGCCCTTCCAGCGCGAGCACCTGCAAACCGTCCTCGCCCGGCTCCAGCATGTACGCAAACTCGGAGAGCAGATCGAACGCCTCGAACGCGAGGTGAGCGAGACCCGCTCCCAGCAGCCCGAGCCCATTCTCGACTTCACCACCCCCCTCATGAAGGAGGTGATGGACATGCTCCTCCGGGCCGCGCCCACTCCGGCCTCGGTGCTGATCCTCGGCGAGAGCGGCACCGGCAAGGGCGTGGCCGCGCGCGCCGTACACCAGAACAGCCATGTCGCGGACAAGCCCTTTGTCACGGTGAGCTGTCCCAGCCTCTCGAAGGAACTGCTCGAGAGCGATCTCTTCGGCCACGTGAAGGGCTCCTTCACGGGCGCCATTCGCGACCACTGGGGCAAGGTCAAGACGGCCGAAGGCGGCACCCTGTTTTTGGATGAAATCGGTGACCTGCCGATGGAAATCCAGCCCAAGCTCCTCCGCCTGCTCCAGGAACGCGAGTACGAGCGTCTGGGCGAAAACATCACCCGGAAAGCGGATGTCCGGGTCATCGCCGCGACCAACCGCGACCTGAAGCAGCGCGTCGCCGGCGGCACCTTCCGCGAAGACCTGTATTTCCGGCTCAACGTCATCACGGTCCATATGCCGCCCCTGCGGTCGCTGCCGGAGGACGTGATCCGCTTTGCCGAACACTACGTACGACACTTCGCCCGCCAGTGCGGCCGGAAGGTGACCGGCTTTGCCGAGGATGCCCTCAGTGCCTTCCGACACTACGGCTGGCCGGGCAACCTCCGGGAGCTGCGCAACACCGTCGAGCGTGCCGTGATCCTCTCCAACCACGAACAGATCACCTCGGCGGATCTTCCCGCCGAAATGCGCCTGGAAACTCTCGCGGCGGAGCATCCCCCCGCCGCGGCGGGCGCTTTGCTGACGCTCGATGCCCTCGAGGAACTGCACATCCGCAAAGTGCTCGAGCGGATTCCGAACTTCGCGGAGGCGTCGGCGGCTTTGGGCATCGACCAGGCGACGCTCTATCGCAAGCGCAAGCGCATGGGGCTTTGCGGAGGCGCTGTCGCCCCGGGTTGACGCTAAGCCGCCCATGCCTTGCCGTTTCCCCCCGACGTTTGGATCCACGCCGGGCCCGGCAGCCTGCCAGGTCCCGTTTGCAGGATGCACCGGCGGGCCAACGCGAACCGCCCGAAATACCGAGACCTTCCCCCAAACCCGCCTCGCCCAAGGTGTCGTGCGATGGCATGACCGAAGCTGTGGTCCCAGACCGGTCAATCCGCGCACGGGAAACTGCCGGTACTGCCATGAAAGTCAGGAACATCACCACACGCGACCCGCAATGCATCGGGCCCGACGCCTCCATCTGTGACGCCGCCCGCAAAATGCGAACGCTCGACGTCGGCCTTCTGCCCGTCTGCGACGACGACCGCCTCGCCGGGACCATCACCGACCGCGACATCGCGATCCGCGGCGTGGCCGATGGCCTGGACCCGCACACCACGACGGTCCGCCAGGTGATGAGCCCCGGGGTGATCTGTTGCTCCGAGGACGATGACGTGGAAGTCGCCGCGCGCCTGATGGAGGACAAGCAGATCCGCCGGCTGCCGGTGCTCAACGACCAGGGACGGCTGGTGGGCATCGTCAGCCTCGGCGACCTCGCCGTGCGTACCCGCCAGGACGAACTGGTGGGCGAGGTCCTGGGCCGGGTTTCGGAGCCGCCGGACGCGTCGGCGTAGGCCTGCACGAAGAGGCATGCCCCTGTCCTGGAGGTCCTTCCGGGGAACCGCGCGGCCCGGCTTTCACCCGGAAAGCCGGGCCGCGCGTGCCCCTCGGGCCTACCATTTGTTTCATTGATGATTACGTTAAAAATATTTGTTGATTCCCACGCCCCTTGTGGTACCCAGTATGGGCCACCGCGCTGCCAGGCAACTCGGTGGTTATGCACCGTGCAAAAATCCAACATACGAAAGCGCCTAACTATGATAAAACTGACATCAGCGCTGGCCGTGTCAGCGGCTGCCGCTGGCATGCAAGCGAGTATCCTGATCGACCACTTCGACTCGCCCCCTCCAGGGCAGAGTGCTCAAGTCAACATCCCGCCCGGGATCGTGGGGAGTTCTGCCAGTGACACCAGCGTCGCGGCCCTGGCCTTGGGTGGCTGGCGCACGGTCTACGTCGAGGTGACCGGAGGCGATCTCGCCGCGGGCGGCGTCATCCGGGCCGAGGCGAACAGCACCGTTGCCCCCGACAACTACCAGTACCTGTCCTCCGTCGCGATCGACGGTTGGAGCGACGTAACCTGGGATGCGAACGGGGCCGGTCTGAGCGTCGATCTCACCAGCTGCCCCGACGGGTTGCTTCTCGACGACGTGCGGGTTGACCTCGCCGCCAGTCTGACCCTGACGGTGGATGGGGTTTCCTCGGTCATGGCTGTGCCGGCCGGTTTCTCCGGCGACGTGAGCTTCCCTTGGGCCAGCTTCGGCGGCGCCATTGACCTGTCGGACGTGGACACCATCGTCATGCGCGTGGATGCCCCGGCGGGCGGCGACGTCGTGATTCACGCCCTGACAGCGGTTCCCGAACCCGGCCAAACCGCCGTGGTGTTTGCGGCCCTCGCAGGTCTCATCGGCTTCGGTCGTCGGTACCTGAAGAAGTAGGCCCGGCATTTCCGGCTCTGCCGCAGGGCCGGCTGCTTGGTAATCGAATCGCCCGACGGGATTGTGCCCCGGCGGGCGATTCCCTTTCCGGCCGAGAGGTTAGGCGGGGATGTCCACGGGACCTTGTGGATCGACATCGACCGCCACCCGGAGCCCGTGGTCGTCGCCGCCCACCAGCACCCCGTGGATGGGGGCGACATCCTGGTAATCCCGTCCCCAACCCAACGTAATGTGCCGCATCGAGGGCAGCAGGTTGTTGGTCGGATCCACGTCGATCCAGCCGAGACCCGGGCAGAAGAAGGCCACCCAGGCGTGGGAAGCATCGGCCCCCGTCAGGCGCGGTTGCCCCGGGGGCGGCACGGTTTCCAGGTAGCCGCTGACATACCGCGCCGGCAGGCCAAGCGAACGCAAGCAGGCAAGCTGCAGGTGTGCAAAGTCCTGGCAAACCCCCCGGCGTTGCTCGAACACCTGAGCCAGCGGCGTGGAGACATTCGTCGCCTTGGGATCGAACTGGAACTCCCGATGGATCCGCGCGGTCAGGGCCAGCACCGCCGCCAGGAGCGGCTCGCCGGGGGTGAAGCAATCGAGGGCGTAGGCCGCGAGCCGTGGGTCCAACGGCACCAAGGGCGAGGCGAACGTGAACTCGAGTGCCTCGAGCATGCTGGCCGAACGATCGGTGCGACAGCGCGACCGCACGGTTTCCCAGCCCGGCGTTTCCGCCGGATCCGGCACGAAAGCCGGCCCGACGGCCACCTGGCTTCGCGCGGTGACCACCAGCCGGCGGTGGGCGCCCTCGAGCGTCACGTAGGTCACCTCGTTCTCGAAATAGTCCGTGTGCCGGCAGGTCACGGCGGGAGCGGGATCCAACGTGAGCTCGTGTTGAAGCCGGAACTGGCGCGGGAGCGCCCGGGGAGTGAGCCGCAGGAGGTGATGTCCCACCGTGACGTCCGTATCGTACTCGTACGTGGTCGCATGGGTGACGTGGAAGAGCTGGGCCCTCATGTTAATCCACGCGAGGTTCGACGTGACTGAAGTACACCCGCGTCACCAGGTCGGAAAAGCCCCCCAAGTCGCCCCCCAACTGCCGGAGCGCCTCGACCGCCCGCTCGGGGGCGGTCCCCGGCGTCGCCCCCGGCCATGGGCTCTGGACGGTCCGAACGAGCCCCCGGGCCTTGTCGCGGATCTGCGCGACGCCTTCGGGGTTCGCGCCCGAGGGGATCGCCGCGGTGAGCGCCTCCAAGGCCTCGAGCTGAAAGGCAAGCGATCGCGGGTTCGAGCGGTCAAGGAGCAACAGGCGCAGGACGCCCGGCAGGGTGGGCTCGATGAAGTACTGGCGCCGGTAGGTCATGGCGCTGTCGGCAATCTCCAGGAGCGGTTCGAGGAGCAGCGGCACGGCCTCCGGATTCTGCAGCGTGGCCCCAAGGAGCCGCGCGATACTGATCCCCCGCTCGAGCCGGCGACCCAACCCCAGGAAGCGCCAGCCATGCCCGCGGGTCATGTTCTCGTTCTCCATGCCGCTCAGCGCCGCCAGGTCCAGGACGAGCCGGTTCAGACCGCTGCTTGCCCGGAACAAAGGCAGGTGCTCGGGCGCCTCGATCGAGTCCGTGCCGATGCGGTTCAACAGCCGCCAGGTGTCGGCCGAGAAACGGTCCCGCGCGGAAAAGGCCACCTGCTGGATGCGGCCGAGCAGCTCCGCCACCCCGGGCTTGCGTTCGGGTTGGTGAATGACTCGCAGGGCCTCGCGCAGCAAGGCGTCGTGGATCGGTGTTTCCTCGGCGGCAACCGAGAGAATGCCCAGGTCTTCCATCAACCCGCCCAAGGCGCGCAAGCGTCGCTCGCCGGCCGCACCCGCCGCGTCTTCCAGGGACCGCAACACGCCGCGCGTGGCGCGGACGAGTTGTTCCAGCCGTTCGGCATAGCGTCCCAACCAGTACAGCGCGTCCGCGGTGCGGCTGGGCAGGTCGGAGGAGGCCGGCTGCCGCAGGGCCGTCCGCGTACGGACCGTGACCGGCAGATCCGCGAGCCCCTCGGAGGGCAACACCCACACGTCCTTCGTCGGACCGGCAAGGCTCAGGCGTGCCGTGCCCAGGCGCTCGCGCTGCAGAAGACGCACCAGGCCGCCGGGCATCGCGCGATACTCTTCGCCATCAAACACCACGAAGGCGCGCAGCACCGCCGGCCCCGAAATCCATCCGTCTCCCGCCAGGACGGGCGCCTGCGACAGGACCACCTCCTCCTGCCCCACCCACTCGTGGGGACTCGTGTGCAACTCCGCTTGAAAGCGCCGGGCCGTCGCCGGATCGAGCTCGGCCCCATGCCCCGGACGGGTGGTCAGTGAGAACGCCGGAGCGACGACCAGACGCTCGAAGTTCTCCCGGACATAATTGAGTTCGTAGCCCTGGCCGCACCACCACGTGGCCACGGATGGCAGCCGCAGTTCCTCGCCCAGGAGATGCCGGCACAGCGCCGGAAGGAACGCCAGAAAGGCCGGGCTCTCGAGCAAACCGCTTCCCAGGGTGTTGGCCACCGAGACCTGGCCGGCACGGGTGGCCTCGACCAAGCCCGGCACTCCCAGCAGCGAGTCGCCCCGCAGTTCCAGCGGATCGCAAAAGTGGTCCGCGACACGCCGCAGGATCACGTCCACGTCACGCAGCCCTTCGAGCGTCTTCAAGTAAACCCGCCGGTTGCGCACGGTCAGATCGCCCCCCTCGACGAGCGTGTAGCCTTGCAGCCGGGCCAGGTAGCTGTGCTCGTAATAGGCCTCGTTCCGGGGCCCCGGACTGAGCAAGACGATGGCGGGATTGTCCTGGTTCTGAGGCGCGAGCCGCTGCAAGGCGTCACGGCGGCGCCGCAACGTCCCCGTGAGCGGTTGCGGTTTCAGCGCCTCCACCGCCTCGGGAAACACCCGGCTGATGACCGTGCGGTTCTCGAGGGCGAACCCGATTCCCCCAGGCACCTGGGTGCGGTCGGCCAGCACCCACCAGGTGCCATCCGGTGACCGTGCGAGGTCCGCCGCATACGACAGGAGATGCCGGTCCAACGGGGGACGGACACCCTGGCAGGCGCGCAGGTAGCCAGGATTCGCGAAGACCAACGGGGCGGGCACCAGGCCGTTGCGCAGCAGCCGCTGCATGCCATACAGGTCGCGAAGCAGCAGGTTCAACAACGTCGCCCGCTGTGCGAGTCCGGCCTTGAGGCCGCGCCATTCCTCGGCCGTGATCAGGAAGGGCAACGGGTCAAGTTCCCAGGGTTGATCCTGGCCCGGGCCACCATCGGACACGAAGCACGTCACCCCGTGTTCCCGCAGCACCCGACGAGCATCGGCGGCGCGCAGGGATAACCCTCCCTGACCGAGGGCGGTTCCCGCGGCCAGCAACGCCGTCCAGGCCGGGCGAACCGTTCCGTCGGGCCGGTAGACCTCGTCGAAGGTCCCCACCGGCGCCGACGGAATGACCGGCAGCGCTTCGGCCGGCGCGATGGCCTGGCTGGCCCCCAAGTGACTCATTGAGCGCCGCGAACGTATCGAGCAGGAGCCGCCCAGGCAATCAGGCCTCGCGCAAATCGAGCGTCAAGGGAAGCTCGGGGTGCCGCCGGACCGGCGCCGGCGACAGGGGCCCGGGAGTATGTCCGAAAGGAAAGAAGCGGGCGCGCCGACGGCTTTCGGCCTCGTAGGCGTTGACGGGCAGGGTGGTGTAGTTCCGTCCGCCGGGGTGCGCCACATGGTAGGTGCAGCCGCCGAGACTCCGCCCGGTCCAGGTGTCCACAACATCGAACGTGAGCGGGGCATGGACGCCGACCGTCGGGTGGAGACATTCAGGAGGTTGCCAGGCTCGAAAGCGCACGCCGGCGACATACTCCCCGGCCACGCCGGTCGGATGCAGGGGCAGCGTCCGACCATTGCAGCAAACGACGTGTCTCGCGTCCACCAACCCCTCCACTTTGACCTGCAACCGGTCCAGGGAGGAATCGACGTAACGCACCGCCCCGCCTGCCACGCCTTGCTCGCCAAGCACATGCCAGGGCTCGAGCGCCTGCCGGATCTCGAGGTTCACCCCCCGGTAATTCACCTCCCCGTAGGCCGGGAAACGGAACTCGAGGTGCGGATGGAACCATTCCCGCTGCAGGGGATACCCCGCCGAGTTCGCCTCGGTGATTACGTCCTCGAGGTCCTGCGCCACGAAATGCGGCAACATGAACCGATCGTGCAACTCGGTCCCCCATCGCACCAGGGGCCGTCGGCAAGGCTCCTTCCAGAAGCGCGCGATCAGCGTTCGGAGCAACAAGGCCTGGGTCAGACTCATCCGGGCGTGGGGCGGCATTTCGAAGGCCCGCAATTCCAGGAGGCCCAGGCGGCGCGCCGCGCTCTCGGGAGGATACAGCTTGTCGATGCAGAACTCGGCGCGATGCGTGTTGCCGGTCGCGTCGATGAGCAGATTCCGGAAGAGCCGGTCCACCAACCAGGGCGGCACCTCCGCCCGCTCGGGCACCTGCGCAAAGGCGATCTCGAGCTCGCGCAACGAGTCGTTCCGGGCCTCGTCCACGCGTGGATGCTGGCTGGTCGGCCCGATGAACAGGCTCGAAAAGAGGAACGAAAGCGACGGGTGGTTCTGCCAGAACGTCACCAGGCTGCGCAGCAGGTCCGGGCGCCGCAGCAGCGGACTGTCCGCGGCCGTGGGGCCACCGATCACCACGTGATTGCCACCTCCCGTGCCGACGTGCCGGCCGTCGATCATGAACTTCTCCGTGCCCAACCGCGACAGCCGCGCCTCTTCGTACAGGGCCTCCGTGTGCGTCACCATCTCGGCCCAGTCCTGCGCCGGGTGGATGTTGACCTCGATCACGCCGGGATCGGGCGTGACCTGGATCCGATGCAACCGCGCATCGTGCGGCGGAGGTTCGCCTTCCATCACCACGGGCAACCGCAGTTCGGCCGCGGTTTCCTCAATCGCAGCCACCAGCTCAAGGTAATCCTCCGTGCTGGCCACCGGCGGCATGAAGACGTGCAGGCGCCCTTCCCGCGGTTCCACGCACACCGCCGTCCGAACGATCTGGAGCGCCGACTCGCCCCGGCCGGGAACTCCCACCAGATCCTGCCCCGGCCGAGGCCCGGCGTCCAGCGACTGACGCGCGGGCAAACCGGAAGCCGCGTGGCCCGACGTCACCCGGGCCGGACCCGGATCCGCCCAGAGCCGTTCCTGGGGGGCAAGACTTGGCCGCGTCAGGTTGAAACGGGGCTCACGGCTCAGCGGGGGCTGGAGCACGGAGGGATCGGCGGGAACCACGTACGGATAATCGGCCTGGCTGACCCAGGGAAGCGAATCCAGCGGCAGCCGCAGGCCCATCGGCGAGTCTCCCGGGATCAGGTAACAGTGTTCCCGACGCAGGAACCAGGGGCCTGATTCCCACCCCGCCCGCGAACCACCCGCTGAACGGCGCAGCGGCATCGCATAGCCCGTGACGCGATTCAGCCCCTGCTCGAAGATGCGCGAAAGCCGGCGGCGCTCCTCCTCGTCCTCCAGGCGTGAAGCCAGCGGGTCCACGTTGACCGGGAGGCGCCGCTCGCGCCACAGGTAATACCAGGCATCCTCGAACGCGGGCATCACATGCCGCCCGTCCACGTCGAGGACCCGGGCCAGCAGCCGGATGAAACGCCCGGCCGCCTCCGCGTCGTGGCCGTAATCCGCCGCCTCGTCGGCGAACAGGGTGTCGTCGTGCCAGATCTCCTCCCCATCCTTCCGCCACACGCAGGAAAGCGCCCAGCGCGGAAGGGACTCGCCCGGATACCATTTCCCCTGGCCGAAATGAAGCAGGCCACCCGGCGCAAAGCGTCGCTTCAAGCGGCGGATGAGAACGCCCGAGAGCCGCCGCTTTTCCGGACCCACGGCGGTGAAGTTCCATTCCTCCCCGTCCATGTTGTCGATGGAGATGAACGTGGGCTCTCCCCCCATCGTGAGCCGCACGTCCTGCGCGCGGAGTTCCTCGTCCAGCCGCGTCCCCAGCGTTTCGATCTCGGCCCACTGTTCCTCCGTGTACGGCTTGGTAACACGGGCCGATTCACGGATCCGCGTCAACCGCATCGTGTGATCCAGCTGGGATTCGCACGGGTCCACAGCGCCCGTCACGGGGGCCGCGTCCGCCGGATCCGGACTGCACGCGAGCGGCAGGTGGCCTTCGCCGGCGAGCAATCCCGACGTGGGATCCAACCCCACCCAGCCGGCGCCGGGCAGATACGCCTCGCACCAGGCATGGAGATCGGTGAAGTCGTGGTCGGTACCGCTTGGTCCGTCCAGCGACTTCACATCCGGTTTGAGCTGGATGAGGTAACCGGAGACGAAGCGCGCCGCCAGCCCGAGATGCCGCAGGAGCTGGACGAGCAACCAGGCCGAGTCCCGACAGGAGCCCGAAGCCAGTTCGAGGGTCTGGTCGGGCGTTTGCACACCCGGTTCAAGGCGGATCAGGTACTTGAGATCACTCCAGAGGCGGCGGTTCAACGCCACCAGGAAGTCCACGGTACGTGTCGGCCCGCGGTCGATCGTCGCCAGGTACTGCTGGAAACGCGGACCGGTCGTCGTTCGCTCGAGGAACGGCTCGAGCTGACGGCGCACGGCGGCTTCATAGTCGAACGGAAATTGCTCCGCGGCGGGTTCGAGGAAGAAATCAAACGGGTTGAGCACCGCCATTTCGGCCACGAGATCGACCTCGATGCTCAGGGTCGAAGCGGTGCCGGGGAAGACCACCCGGGCGAGGTAGTTCCCGAAGGGGTCCTGCTGCCAGTTGAGAAAGTGCTCCGCCGGCTCAACGCGGAGGGCGTAGCTCAACACGCGGGTCCGGCAATGCGGTGCCGGCCGCAAGCGGATCACATGGGGAGCATGGGCAACGGAACGGTCGTAGGTGTAGTGGGTCCGGTGGTGAAGGGCGACATGAATGGACATAACGGGCGTCAGGCCGGCCTGCCGTTGCGGGAGGAAGCGGCCGACTCGGGAACGCGGAGGGCGAAGAAGGTGTTGTGAACCGCGGCGCCGATCCGGTTGAGCCGCGTCTGCAAATCGTCCAGATACTGGTGGAGCCCCGCCCGGATGACTTCCTCGACCGTCGTGTAGGTCAGGTCGGAGCAAAGCCTGCCCAGCAACCGCTCGCCCGCGTTGCCGGGACTGCCCACGGGCGTTTCGGAGATGCACTGGAGCGAGACGCGAGCCTGGTTCAGACAGTGCCGGATCGCGCGCGGAAACTCGCCGTCCAGGAGCAGGAACTCCACGATGCCCGACGGGGAGATGCGCCCGTGCCGCTTGCGATACATCTCGAAGGCGCTGGCCGAACGGAGGACCGCCGCCCACTGCACCTCGTCGAAAGGCGTGCCCACGTCGGCGGCCGACCGCAGCAGCAGAAAGTACTTCACGTCGAGATTCCGCGAGGTCTTGTCCGCGCGTTCGAGCATGCGCCCCAGGTGAATGAAATGCCACGCCTCGTTGTGCGTCATGGTGGCGTCGGTAATCCCGCAGAAGAGATGCCCGGCCTCCTTCACCCGCGTGTAGAATTCCTGCGGCTTGCGGCGCGCCCGGCGATCCGCGGCGGCCTCGCAGACGAACAGGTACGCCGTGTTCAACTGCTCCCACATCTCCGAGGAGATGATCTCCCGGACCGAACGGGCGTTCTCGCGCGCGGTGCGGAGGCAGGAGAGGATCGAGTTCGGGTTTTCCTCGTCGAACGTGAGAAACTGGATCACGTCGGCCTCGGAGGCCTGGTTGTATCGCTGCGCGAAGGCCTCATCGTCCCCCGTGGTCTGGACCAGCGGCTCCCATTGCGGAGGCACGCCCGGCGGCGCATCGAGCACCAGGTTCAGATTCACCTGGATGAACCGGGCGAGGTTCTCCGCCCGCTCGACGTAGCGGCTCATCCAATGCACCGAATCAGCAACGCGGCTCAGCATGTTTGCCCCCCAGCCAACCGGGTGATCACGGCTTCATCCGGGCCGGCGCCCCGGACTGACTCATGGACGGCCCGGCCCCGGTTCCTGTCGCGGGCTCATCCCCGGACAGCACCCAGGTGTCCTTGGTTCCGCCGCCCTGTGACGAATTCACCACGAGGGATCCCTTGCGCAGCGCCACGCGAGTCAAACCGCCCGGCAGCACGAAGATCTCGCGTCCGTAAAGGATGTAGGGGCGCAGATCGACGTGCCGGCCTTCGATGGCTTCGCCACAAATGGTGGGCACGCGCGAAAGCGACAGCGTGGGCTGCGCGATGTAATTGCGCGGATTGGCCTTCACGCGCTCGCGGAAGTCCGCCACCTGCTCCCGGGTGGACGCCGGCCCCACCAGCATGCCGTAGCCGCCGGCTTCGTTGGCCGCCTTCACCACCAGTTCGGGCATGCGCTCCAGCACATACGCGAGGTCCTTCTCGTCGGAGCAGATATAGGTGGGCACGTTGGGAATGATCGGGTCCTGGCCCGTGAAGTACTTGATCACCCGCGGCATGTAGGCGTAGACCACCTTGTCGTCCGCCACGCCCGAGCCCGGGGCGTTCACCAGCGAGACCCGGCCCGCCTTGAAGACGCTCATCAGCCCGGGCACTCCCAGCATCGAATCGGGTCGGAACGCCTCCGGGTCGAGGTAATCATCATCGATGCGCCGGTAAATCACGTCCACCCGCTCAAATCCCTTCGTGGTCCGCATCCACACATACCCGTCGTGAACCACCAGATCCCGGCCCTCGACCAGTTCGATGCCCATCTGCTGGGCCAGAAACGAATGCTCAAAATAGGCGGAGTTGAATGGGCCCGGCGTCAGCAGCACACAATGCGGCTGCGTCACGCCTTCGGGCGCCACGTATTCGAGCATGTCCCGAAGCTGGATCGGGTAGTTCGAAACCGGGCGCACCCGCGACGCCGCGAAGGCCTCCGGAAACAGGCTCTTCATCAGGCGGCGGTTTTCCAGGACATAGGACACCCCGGAGGGACACCGGAGGTTGTCTTCCAGCACGTAGATCACCCCGTCCCCGTGCCGTACCAGGTCCGTTCCGGTGATGTGACACCACACGCCGCGCGGCGGATTGAAGCCGACGCACTGCTGCCGGAACCCCTTCGAGGTGGCCACCAGGTCCCGCGGGACGACGCCGTCCGCGATTGTCTTCTGGTCGTGGTAAAGGTCGTGAATGAACGCGTTCAGCGCGAAGATGCGCTGCTTGAGGCCCCGCTCGAGGCGGTCCCATTCCGCGGAGGCGATGATGCGCGGGATCAGGTCGAACGGCAGGGTCTTCTCGACACCGCGGTTGTCGCTGTAGACGTTGAAGGTGATGCCCGACGCCACCAAGGCTCGCTCGGCCCCCTGCTGGCGGATCTGGAGTTCGTGGGGCGGCAGGGACTGCAGGTCGCGGATCAGGGTCCGGGCCGCGGGTCGGGGTTGACCGTCCTCCGCGATGAGTTCATCGAAGAGACCTTCGCTGGCGTAGCCTTCACACACCTTGACGTTGATCGCGGGTCGCACGGTCATGCTGCATCGGCCGCCAATGCAGGAACAATGCCAGGGCGAGGACACCCCCGATCGAGGCGCTCCACTTGCCTCGGAAAGCCCCGCCAGGCTGCAGCCGGCACGCGGTCCCGGATGGAATCCCGCCGAACCGGTCAGCCTCCCCGTGGCGTCATTCAAGCAGACCCTGGTGACCGAAGATGGCCAGGCTGTCAGAAAACGAACACCCGGGACGAGATACGGCCGGGCCGCGCCCCACCGCCGCAGAGGCGAGCGAGCCGGGCGGTTTTCGGGCGCCTGACGCGCGGCGAACCGCGGCTGCGGCGACCGCCGACAGCCTGAGCGCATCGCCTCCTTACGTCGGCGCCTACAGTCTGCATCGCCTCCTCGCGTCGGCGCCTACAGTCTGAGCGACTGCGGAGCGGTCGCGGTCCTGCTCCGCAGGCTCACCGTCAACCCAGGCACGCCGGTCGTGTCCTTAGCCAGCCTTTCACCTTGAAACCGTCGCCCTTCTTGCTCACTCTGAATTCGCGTGGAACAACCCATACGACGGAAACCCACGGGAACTCCGAAAATAAACCAACCCCACTCCTTACCCATGAAAACCAACCGAACGCGCCTCGCCCGGTACCTCGGCCTGGCCACGGGACTCGTGTCCCTCACGGCCGGCCTTTCGGCAGCCACGGCGCTCGTCGACTTTCCCTTTGATGAAGGAAGCGGCACCCGGGTGACCGACAGCATCAACAGCCTTTCCGGCGGTCCGGGCAATCCCGCGAATCCCCCGACCTTCATCGTCGGATCCCCGTCCGGGAGCACCGGAGATTCCGCCGCGGAGTTCGCGGCCGGCCAGTACTTCGTCGTGGATGACCCGGACACGCGTGTCAAATTCGATCCCGCCAAGCCGGATTTCACCCTGCAGGCGTGGGTGAAGTTCTCGGGCAACCCCGCGGGCCGGATGGTCTTCTTCTACAGCAACGGCCCGGGCGGGGCGGTCTCCTTCTCCGTGAACAACGACCGCACCGTGTTCGTGACCACGCTGGGGATTGCCGATGTTCGCTCGGCGGCCGCCATTCCCGACGACGAGGCGTGGCATCACATCGCGGTCGTCCACGAGGCCGGACTCGAACTGCGCTTTTACGTGGACGGCGTGCTGGGTGACACCGTGCCCTACACCAGCGGCGTGAATTTCACCCGCACCCAGAGGCTGTTCAGCATTGGTGCCGAGTGGAACGGAGCCTTGCAGTACGTGGGTGCGGTTGACCGCCTGAAGGTGTCCAGCGGCATGCTCACGCCCGAGCAACTCGACTTCAAGTCGGTCCCGCCGACCCGGCTCGTGGAGTTCCAGTTTGACGAAGGCACCGGCACCCAGATCAACGACAGCATCAACAGCCTCGTGGGCAACCCGGGCAACCCCGCCAATCCGCCCACGTTCGAAACCGCCGCCCCTTCCGGTCAGGACGGGGACACGGCGGTCCACTTCGAGAGGGGCCAGTACTTCGTGGTCGACGACCCCGACACCCGGGTGCAGCTCAGCAAGACCCAACCCGACTTCACGCTCCAGGCCTGGGTGAAGTTCTCCGGCAACCCGGCCGGCCGCATGGTCTTTTTCTACAGCAACGGACCCGGCGGGGCGATCTCGTTCTCCGTGAACAACGACCGCACCGTGTTCGTGACGACGCTCGGCATTGCGGACGTGCGCTCGGCGGCGGCCATCCCCGACGACGAGGCCTGGCACCACATCGCCGTCGTCCATCAAAGCGGCGTGGAACTGAGGTTCTACGTGGACGGTGTCCTGGGCGACACCGTCCCCTACACCAACGGCGTGAATTTCACGCGCACCCAGAAGCTCTTCAGCATCGGCGCCGAGTGGAACGGGGCCTTGCAGTACGTGGGTTCCGTGGACCGCCTGAGGATCACGAGCGGCATTCTCGCCCCCGAACAACTCGATTATCAGAAGGTCCCGCCCGCCGGCGACGCGGCGCTGGTGATCGGCCGTCCGAGTGTCACCCCGTTCAACTTCAGCGTCGGCGTCACCGAGGTGGGCGGCGCGATTGCGGATCCCGCCACCATCGCCCTCACTTTCGACGGCGCGCCGGTCACTCCCACGAGTGTCACCAAGCGCGGTGCCACCACCACGGTCAGTTACGACATCCCCAACCCGCCCCTGCCCTCCGGGTCGACCCACACCTCGACTCTCGCCATCAAGGACAAACGCGGCGTCCTGTACAGCGGCAACGCCAGCTTCGTGGTCGCCACCTACGGAACCTTGCCGGCCTCGGCCGCGCTGCCCACGAGCGCCGTGGACCTCACCAAGAAAGGCTTCAAGATCCGCACCTACCAGATCGAGAGCGGCTCGCAAGACGGCACGATCGCGTATAACGAGTCGCTTCTCGCGGGCGAGCTCGGCGAGAATGTCGCCTGGCTGGAAGACGCCGGCGGCGTGGACGCCAATGGCTTCTTCACCTGGACGGACGTCATCAACTTCGACACCATTATCCCGTCCGGCAACGGCTACTTCAACGACCCCGATTACGTGACCATGCCCTTCCCGGGCATCCCCGGCTTGCTCGGTACCGTCGAGAACTTCGCCCAGGAATACCTCGTCGCCCTGCAATTCAAGCAGGCCGGCATGTACAACATGGCGGTCAACACCGACTGGACCGGATTCCCCAACGCCACCGACGGCTACCAGGTCCGCGCCGGCCGCGACCCGCTGGATCCGGCCTCGAGTGTCGTGCTCGGCTTCTTCGATGCGCTCGCTCCCGCCGGACCCGAGCGAGGGATGGCGAATGCCCCCTTCCAGTTCTACGTCTCGACGCCGGGGATCTACCCCTTCCGGCTCATGTACTACCAGTCCGCCGGCAGTGCGAACCTCGAATGGTTCATCCTGAACCCGGACGGAACGCGCACGTTGATCAATGACGCCGTCAAACCCGACGCCGTGGGCGCCTTCTACCAGTGGACCAAGCAGGCCGCCGCACCGAACCTGAGCGTGTCTCGTACCGCCACCGGATTGAGCATCACGTTCGAGGGGACCCTGCAGGCCGCCGATGCCGTCACCGGCCCCTGGACGGATGTGGCCGGAACCAGCCCGATGGCCATCACGCCTGCGGGCGCCTTGAAGCTCTACCGGGCGAAGCAGTAACTCGCTGGTATCCGCGAGCATCGACCGAACTCCGCGATCGGGGCCGGGTGCGTGTCACCCGGCCCTTTTCCCTTTAGAGGACCGCGACCGCTCCGCGGTCGCAGCGGCAACGAACTCCCGGTCGCGTTCCGGTCCTGAGGGACGCCCCGGACCGCTGGTCCATGCTGCGGCCGGGGACCGGCCGCGGTCCCAACATTCAGGGAAGCCGCCTCGCGGGATCGCGGGACGACCTTGGACAATCTGCCTTGACCCTTCGCTTTCCTCACCGAAGGTTCAGGTTCATCACATCACCCGTTCCAGAGTCCGTGTGCAAAACTCTTCGACGATGAAGACGAACCCCGTCTCGCCCCCGAGGACCGCCCCCCGCTGGCGCGCTTTCCACCTCCACCGGTCGCCCTGGGCCCCTGGCCGCGCTCGGCAGGGGATCCACCCAACAGCATTCACCCTGATCGAATTGCTGGTCGTCATTGCGATCATCGCGATCCTCGCCGGCATGCTCCTGCCCGCCCTCGCCAAGGCCAAGGGCAAGGCCCAACAGACCGCCTGCTTGAACAACCTGCGCCAGCTCGGCATTGCGACGGTCATGTACGTCGGCGACACGAAAGGCTATCCGGGGTGTTACTCGGTCGTCCCCTCCGTGTACGCGATCTGGCCGGCCCGGCTCTTCAGCCAGATGGGCACCAACCGGCAGGTGTTTTACTGCCCCTCCGCCAAACGCGAGAGCGCCTGGGACACCAATGTGAACAAGACCTTGGGCGCGACCACGCCGGACGGCAAATTCGACCCGTTCGGCGTGCGCGAGACCTCGCGGTTTTCCCTCGCCATGAACGATTGGGGGCTCGATCTCTCCCATGCCCCACAACTGGGCCTCGGCGGCGACATCAACGGCTCCTGGTACAAGGGCGTCGTTACCGAGGCCATGGTCGTCTCCCCGGCGGACATGATCATGCTCGGCGACAGCAAGGCGGACGCGAGCTGGGATGCCAATATGGACCCCGTCAACGAGCCGGACCGGCCCTCGAACCGCCACAACTTCAAAACCAACCTCATGTTCGCCGACGGCCACGCCCAGGCGGCGTACCGTCGCCAGATCATCGATCCCAAGAGCGACGTGTGGCGCCGCCGCTGGAACAACGACAACCAGCCCCACTTCGAAATCTCGTGGAATCTCAACGCGGTCGCGGACGGCAAGCTCGATCCGTGAGCTTCGCGCCGGAGCAAGAGTGGCACCGGTGGGGCGAGACTCCGTCAAGCCGACTTGCCAGAACTGGAGGACCCGCCTCCTTACGTCGGCGCCTACAAACGGTTGGAGGCGGATGTCCCGCCCGTGGGTCGGCGCCTACAAGCCCTTCGGCACGAGGCGCAAGTTGCGGAACTGAATCTCCTGTCCCTCCGCCGTCAGCAGGACCCGGCCCGGAACCACCTCACAGCCGGTGGCCTGATTGACCACCATGCCGTTGACCTTCTGAAGCACGGTCCCGCCTTCCGCAATCCCCTCGAACCGGTTCCACTCGCCCGCGGTCTTTTCCGCACCTGCCTGGTGCTTACGATGGCGGAGAACACCCAACGACGCGTTCGTCATCACCCGCAGTTGTTCGGTTGGACCGGTGAACTCATAGCCGCGGATGGCCCAGAAATCGCCGGCCTGGTTCTGGTTGAGCTGAAACTCGAGGCTCCGGGGCCAGATGCCGTGTTCGCCCGTCATCCGCACCAGCACGCCTCCATTGCTGTTGGTCGCGGTCGGCGGGTAGCGCCACTCGAAGCTGAGCGTGAAGTCCTGGTATTCCTGCTCGGTGTACAGGTAGCCGCGCGGAGTCCCCTTGCAGACCAACACGCCGTCGGGCTGGAGCTTCCAGACGTCAGAAGTCCTGGTGCCCGGATGCTCGTGGTAGGACTTCCAGCCGGGGAACTCACCGTCCGCGCCCTGGGCCTCGATCCGGACGGCGGCTGCCTGAGCCGAAAGTCCGCGCACCCCGAAGCTGCTTCCCCACGGATTCACCTCGGGCCCGCCGGCGCGCTCGATCAGATCGCCCATGCGATCGCGCCAGGCATAGAGTTGCGCCGGGGCACGCGAGTACTCCGTCATGCTCTTCACGAGGGCTTCAGGTACCCACAGCGCCTGCCTCGCTTCCTCGAGCCATGCCTGCTCGGTGGTCGCGAGGGTGGCGGCCCGCGCCTCGCGACGCCGGATCCGATCTTCGAGGATCACCGCGTAGGCGTAATCCTCGAGCCCGTCGCGGAAGTTCTCGAGGCGGATTGTCGGCAACGGCGTGCCATCCGGCCCAACGCAAGTCCAGGAACCGTCGCCGTGGTAGGTCGTCCAGCTGCGCGGATCCCAATCGGTGAAGGGGCCGGTGGTGATCGGCAGGCGCGAGTTCCAGATGCTGATCTGGTAGTAAAGAAAGCCGTCTGGACGCTGCTTCGTGGTCATCGCGCCCATGAGCAGCCGGCCCTCGATCGCCGGATACTCGATGAACATGTTGGCGTGCGGATGGTGCGGGGCGCAGCAGATGTACCACCACACCGAGCGTCCGGCAGCGCGCGCCTTGGCCGCCTGTGTCGGATTGAACTTCGGCGTGAGCGGGCACCAGGCGTCCATCGTCTTGACGACCGTCTCCAAGCCGTAGCTGTCGTCGTAACTCGTCGTCATCAACAGTGCCGCCGGGAACTCGCGTCGCAACGTCTGCGCGAGCTGCTCGAGCTGGGGGAACATCTCCGGTTTGCACTCGTCGAACCCATAGATGTAGGCGTGGTCCAGGACGCCGAGCTTCGCGGCTTCCTGGTAGGCTTCGCGCAAGTCCTCGAGGGCCTTGCGGGCGGCGGCGGCATCGCGCGACACGCCGTCGAAGTTGCCGAGGTTGAACGCCACCAACTGACCGCGGTCGTGCAGGTGCTTGATCACCTCGAAATCCGGCGGGCCATGTCGATAGAGGCTGTCGTAGTTGATGTGGTAATCCGCCAGCATTTCCGCCCAGGCGAGCTTGTGTTTCCTCCACGCCTTGACGGGGTATTCGGACGCGTGGCGCCACTCGCCCGTCAGGGGTTGCTTCTCGTCCGCCGGGTAATCGTGCGGCGCGAACGTGATGGCCACGGGGAGCGGACTGTGGGTGGGCAGGACGAACGAGCGCACCCGAACCGTCAGTGGGAAGTTCTGCGAAGCCACACCTCCCGCCGACACGGTGAGCGTGCCGCGATAGACCCCCGGCGCCTGATCCTTCGGAGCCCGGACGCGGACCCAGAAGGTCTGCAGATCACCGGCCGCAACATCCACCGGGCCGAGGAAGTTCAGGATCGGATCCGGCCACCAGCCGAGGTGCGAAGTCCCATACGGCGGACGGGCCTTGGTCTGGACATACCCCACGACCTCGCACTGGATGTGATCGCGGGAGAAAGCCGCGCCGGTCGCGGACTTCAGCTCGCTGACGCCCACCGCAACGTGCTTCAGGCCGGCCGCCACCGGCAGCACGGCGACCTGGAAGCTCTCTCTTTCGTTGCGGGCGAGGCTGAGCTCGATCGCGCGCGCCGGTTGCAGTTCGAAAGGCGTGTCGCGCGGCAGGATCTTCTCCATCGAACTGGCCACGCCGACGAGGAACTCCTTCGCCGGTTGGCCGGCATCCGCACAGGCCTTTTGGAAGCGGACCACCGCGGCCTGGCGTTCTGCGCCAGAGGACGACGGGCCGGACTCAGCGGGAGTATCCGCCGCTCTCGCCGCGGAAACCAGGAAACCGGCGAGCAGGAGACGCGCGAGCCAGGGCACGCCCGGACCACGTGGGCAGCGAGAGAGGGCTTTCATCCGTGCAGAAGTAATCCCCAAATCGGACGTGAACTCAAGCTCACAGGGCGCTCCGCAACCGTCGGCTCACCCGAGGGAGCCGGGTTCGAGCCAGGCGCTGACGCCGCGAAGCCGTCACGAGCCTCAGCACCCTTGAAGCAGAGCGGGCCAGACGAACAGGGCGAACGGGCATCGCGATGGCGGTGGCACGAAGTGCTGACAGGATTTCAGGATCCAGCGGATGGACCGGCATCCGTCCTGCCTGAGATCCTGCTCATCCTGTCATCCTGTCATCCTGTCATCCTGTCATCCTGTCCATCCTGTCATCCTGTCCATCCTGCCATCCTGTCCATCCTGCCATCCTGTCCATCCTGCCATCCTGTCCATCCTGTCATCCTGTCCATCCTGTCCATCCTGTCCATCCTGTCATCCTGTCATCCTGTCCATCCTGTCCATCCTGTCCATCCTGCCATTCGGGCAAGTTGCCGGAAGCGACTCAGCACGGCTTCCCCTCAACCCTCGACGAAGGTGCCGGCTCTCAATCCAAACCCTACGCTCCGCCGGCAGCCTGCAGTCCACCAGGAACGTCCACTCCCGCTGCGGCCGGCGACCGGCCGCGGTCCCGACAAGCTGCCTCAGCATACACGGGGTGAAGCCGTCGATCCGGTCCCGGGGTTGCGCCCTCCATGCCTGGTTCTAGACTAGCCGCCCATGAAGGTCCTGCTCACCGGCGGCACCGGCTTCGTGGGACGAGCCATGCTTCCCCACCTGGTATCAGCCGGTCATGAAGTCCGGTTGCTCGCCCGGCGACCGGATGCACCCGCCGCCCGAACGCTGGCCTCGTCACCGGCCATCAGCATCGTGACGGGGGATGTGCTCGACGCAGCCAGCCTGGTGCAGGCCGCCCGCGGCATCGACGCGATCATCCACCTGGTGGGCATCATCAGCGAAGTCGGGCCCAACACGTTCGAAAACGCGCACACGCGGGCCACCCACCACGCCCTCCACGCCGCCCGCGAGAACGGCGCCACGCGCTTTCTCCAGATGAGCGCCCTCGGCACCCGGCCCCAGGCTCGCTCCCGCTATCACCAGACCAAATGGGCCGCGGAACAGGCCGTGCGGCAAAGCGGCCTCGACTGGACGATCTTCCGCCCCTCGCTCATCTACGGGCGTGACGACCACGTCATCACCATGGTCACCCGCCTGGCACAGTGGTCGCCGTTCGTGCCAGTCCTCGGCCGGGGCCGCGCCCAGTTGCAGCCCGTGGCGGTGGAGGTGGTTGCCGAGGCTTTTTGCCGGGCTCTCCACGAACCCCGGTCGCGGGAACGCACCTATGACTTGGGGGGTCCGGAGCGCCTGACCTTCCCCGAGATCCTCGACACCATCCTCGCGGCCTGCGGCCGGCGCCGGTTCAAGCTGCACGTGCCTTTGTGGCTGGCACGCGCGCAGGCAGCCGTGTTCGAGGCGGTGTTTCCCTCCCTGCTCGGCCAGGCCCCGCCGCTGAACCGCGACCAGATCCTGATGCTCGAGGAGGATAACGTGGGTGACCCCGAGCCCGCGGACACCTTGTTCCACCTCCGCCACGAGACGTTCCGGGAAGGCATCGCGCGCAGCCTCCGGACGCGTTGAGGGGCAGGGTCCGGTGGAAGCCAAGCCAGGGATCAACCCGGCGGCCAGGACAGCGCGCGTCCACCCAGGAGGTGGCAATGCAGGTGGGGTACCGACTCGCCCCCATCGGGACCGTTGTTGATCACGAGGCGGTAGCCGTTGGCGAGGCCCAGCTTGCCGGCCACTTCCACGGCCTTGAGCAACAGGTGACCCAGGAGGGACTGATCATCAGGCCCGGCTTCCCCGATCCGCCGAATGACCCGCCGGGGTACCAGGAGCACGTGGGTGGGCGCCTGCGGATTGATGTCGCGGAATGCCACCACCTGTTCGTCCTCATACACGATGGACGCCGGGATCTCCCGCGCGCAAATGCGCTCGAAGATGGTCTTGCTCATGGTTGTTTGCCCAAGTCTTCCTCGAGAAACCGAATCACGTCACGAAAGCGCTCCGCGTTCCCGCTGCTGGCCTCCACCAGATTCCGATGCGCCTCGAGACAAACGCGGGTGGCCGCAGCCCGGTCCGCCGGGGCGACATTCACGCTCTCGAACTGCACCCCGTCGGCGCGGGTGTTGGCAAGCTGAAATCGCTCCAAAACACCCAAGGCGTCAATCTGCCGGCGCACCTGGTCATTCAAGTTCAACAGACTCACCCCACCTCCTCCTGAGGTCTTGCGCACCGCGTTCGAAAGATACAGCAGGACGCCGATGAAGGTGCTGTCCACCGACGGACAGGCTCCCAATTCCACGGCAAACTGCCGACGGCCTCCCTCGAGGAAGCGGTCGGCCGCGGAGCGCAGATGGTGCGACACGTCCAGGGAGGGCTTGCCCACCAGACGAAACACCACACCTTCATCGGTGCGCGAGTACAGGAGCTGAGCGGAAGGGCCAGGCATGATCCTGCAGGGCGGTTTCTGTCGCTGAAAGATGGGCGTGCATCGGCGAAGCGTCAAGAAGACGAGCGGGAAAGGCTGCAGTCGCTTGTGGACAGGTCGGTAGGCCGACCGCTCCGAGGGCGCCGCACGGCTCCAGCCAAAGCGACAGCAGCCAAGGAAGTGGTCGCCTTACCTTCATGGAGTTCGCGCCGCCAGATGAGAGCTGCCGCCGGCAAGCACCCATCGCCATGCCTCGCCCTGGGTTCGGATCAGAAAAACGGGTTGTGCGCCTTCTCCTCGGCCACGGTGGTCAGCGGACCGTGTCCGGGGCAAAGCAGCGTGCCATCCGGAAGCGAGAGCACCTGGGATCGGATCACCTCGCGCGCCGCCGCGGCATCGCCGGGAACCCGGCCCATGGACCCGGCGAACAGCGTGTCGCCGACGATCGCCACGTGCGGGGCGTCTTCAGGCCAGTTGCCGATGACATAGGTGACACCATCCGCGGCGTGCCCGGGAGTGTCACGATGGGTGATGCGCAGGCTGCCCAGGTGAATGAAGTCGTTCGGCCGGTTGCGTTGGTCCACGGGCGCATCCTTCGCGGAAGAGTGCAGCCTGGCCTTGGGGAACCGCGAGCGGACGTCGCCCAGAGCGGCGATGTGGTCGCTGTGACCGTGCGTGATGAAGACATGGCGCAGACTGAGCCCTTCCTGCTCGATCAGCGCGAAGATCGGGGCAGCTGCAAAACCGGTGTCAAACAGCGCCGCGTCGCGGGTGACCTCGTCCCAGACGAGGTAGCAATTAACGCTGTAGGCCTCGCCTTGCGTCGTGATCGGGCGGAGCTCACGCCAGCGCTCCAACTCGACGGGGGCCGGCTTCCAACCCGCCGCCAGCCCGGCGAGCTTGCCCGGCGACAGTGCCAGCAACTTGCCGAGCGCCTCGTAATCGACCTTCGCCGCGGGTCCACCGGTCGATTCGAGCTCCGCAAATGCCGCATCGCTCAACCCCGCGGCTTTCGCCGCCGCCCCCGCGGTCACCGCGGTATGCAGACGCGCCTTGGCCAGAACGTCCCCAAGATGGTCCTCGAGATTCATCGCCCGCAGCTTAGCCACGGACCCTCATGGTGCAAGCGGAGGCTCCGCGCCGCACCAAGGGCAGGTGGTGGGGCGAGGCTGCGCCGAGCCGTTCGGGGCATGGTAAAGGGATCACGGGACCGGCTCCGCGCAGCGTCGCCCCACCGGACGGACCTTACTTGAGGCGAACACGCAGCCGGATGAAATGGCGCTGCAGCGTCGCCGGTGCGCGCTCGGTCAGCGTCACCGGTTCAAGACCGCCCTCCTGCAGGGCACCACGCGTCTGCTCAAACGCCGCCGCCGCGTCCTGCCACTGGACGAGGTCAGTCGAGGATTCGAGGACGAACTCCGTGTCGGCCACCGCCACGGGCCGGAGATAGCGCAGCGAGAGCCGGCCTTCCGCGAGTCCGAATCGGAGGGGCGCCGAGTCCTTGCTCTCCGCGACGCGCGCGTTGAGGCCGAGCGCATATTCAATGACGTTGGATCGCCCGTCGCCATCCGCGTCCTGCTCCGCAAAGACCGCGGGAGGCGTTGTGTCGCCCGGGAAGACGGACGCCTTCCAGGCCGCGAACGTCCGCGTGGCCGGGACCAGTCTGATCTCGGCGCTCCCGGAACCCTCCACGACGTAGGTGGGATCCACCTGCAACGTCAGGATCACGTTCTCCGCCCCGGTGGGGATCGACGCGGAGGCGAGCGGCTCGACCGGAACCACCACGGTGGAAGCCCCAGGCAGGAAAGTCACGAACCGGTTGAGGCGTCGGTAATCCACTCCCGCCGTCGCGCTCCCGGCCAGGTCAAAACGCACGGTCAGGCTCTCGCCCAGCACGCCGCGGCGCCGGAGCATGAAGGCGCCGGGCACCAGTTCCTCGATGGCCGCCAGCGGTTCCAGCACCTCGAGGGCAACCGCGGCACCGGCATCGTCGATGACCACGATGGCCGCCGCAGCCGCCGCATCCACGACGTAACCGGGTCCGTCCTCGAGGACCAGCTCGGCGGCCTCGGCGAGTTCGCGCACATCGTCCGGATGCGGACGGAGGACCAAGGTGATCTGCTGCTGTCCCGGTTCGAAGTGGGCGGTGGTTCCGACGAACGCGTAGTCCACGCCGTTGGCCGCCGGCCCGGTCATCCGCACCCGCACATCGAGAGGCACGTCCAGGCTGCCGTCACGACGCAGGGTGAACACGCCCTCAACGCCCGCCTCGGCGGCGGCGGGTTGGGTCGCCGCGACCGCCACGCGCTGCGGACCATCCACCAGGGTGACTTCGGCCTCCGCCGTGGTGAGATCGAACATCTCCGGAACCGCGGTCAGATGCAGCCGGACGGTCTCGGCGCCCTCGGCCCGGCCGTCTTGAATGGGCTCAACGCGGATGGCGAAGTCAAGGTCGCCCACTTTCTCCTTCACGAACAGTTCGTGGCCGACGACTGGATCCCAGGCGTACTCACCGGTTTCTTCATGGTAGCTCCGCACGCTGAGGCGATAGTCCTGATCGCGCACGGCCGTGCCACTCAGCTCGAAGGGAATCTCGAGTCCGTCCGGCACGCTTTGGCCGCCGAAGTGCAGGGTGAAAACCGCGGGCTCGGCCGTAATCTCGGTCGCAACCGGATTCGCCGCGGCGATGGTGACCGGCAACGGGAACCGTTTGTCGCCGGTAATGAGATTCGTGCGTGCCCAGAGGTCGTAGAGGTCCTCGTCGCGCAGGACAATGTTCTGCAGCACGATGGTATGATCGTCGTAGACCGCCTCGCCACGGAAGTCCACATCGAGGTAGGAATGCTGTCCGTCGGTGCGCAGGCGCAGGTAATCCCGCAACGCCCGGCTCTCCCCGCGCAACAAGTCGACGAGATCGAGGGCGTCATGATCCTGGTGCGGGCGGTAATCGGTGATGATGTCCTGGCCGTGATCGCGGTCGGCGTGATTGAAGACGAACCGGTCGCGCCCGCCGTGACCAGTAAGCCGGTCGACACCCTGTTCGCCGACGAGGATATCCGCGTTGTGACCCCCCTGGAGGACATCGGCGCCGGCGCCCCCGAGGAGGATGTAGTTATGATCCGGTCCGTGCTTCGGGACGAAGCTGTTGCGGTATTGTTCCAGGGTGAGCGGACTGCTGGCGACGCGCCAGTTCAAGTCCCGGAACTCCTCACTGCCGTCCAGCAACACCCAGCCAAACCACTTGCTGAGCAACTGGAAGTTGATCCGCTCCCGTTCGACGTCGTCGAGACTGCGGTTAAACACCAGCACCTCCCCGAGCAAGCCTTCGAACGGCTCTTCGATGGTGACCACCTGGCGACCCAGGACCGGATCGAAGCTGACCATCTGCCGTCCGCCCAGGAGCGGACCCGAGCCGAAGTCGGTCAATTCACGCTGGGCATGAGGCCCGCCAGCCCAGCCGCCGTCAAGCTGGAGCGTCATCAAGCCAGCCTCTTCCCAGGCGGTCACGAGCGTCCAGCGTTCGCGGATCTCGTGGTTGCCGTAAACCGCGCCGATGTTGTCGGTGGCGAACCGAATCTGGTTGTCACGTCCGTGGTTCTCCGCACCCGTGAAGGCCACCTGGAAATGCGGCCCATTCACGATCTGGCCGCGATGCGTGCCGTCCGCCACCGTCTTCACGATCGCGAAGATGGTGCGTTCCCCTTCCGAGAAGACACGGGCCTGCTCCGCCGACGGCGGCGCCAGGAACTGACCGGACGGCTGTCCCTGGGGCACCGGCGGGAGCGGCACTCCGGGAATGTTGAAGCCGAGCACGGGCTGACCGAGAGGCCCTTCCCGGGTCAGCGTGACCGGATGGAATCCGGAGTGCGCGTCGTACGGCCGGCTCGTCCCGTCGAGCCAGGGCTTGGGACCGGAGCGGTCGGTCACCCGGGTTAACGAGTTCGTGGCGGTCTGGAGCGCCTCGTACGGAGCATCGTACCAGAGGGTCGCGCCGGTGCCATCCTCCGCCGAGGGCGGGTGGACATGAACCGTGAGTGCCGCTTCATGAGGGGCGTGGGCCGGGTCTCCGTCGCTGAGCCGCACCCGGAAGTGGATGAGGGTCTGGGCCGGATCCTCGTGCTGCAGGGCAAGTTCGCCCGCATCCACCTGCGCCTGGGTGAAGGTGTCGCCGGTCTGCAGCGGTCGGTGGCCGAACTTGCCGTCGGGTCCGGGAGCATCCGCGCCGAACAGGAGCAGGAACCGCGCGCCGACCGGTTCCTCGGTCAAGGTATAGACGAGCGCCTCCGCGGGCGTGTCCGCGTCCACCACCTGGAAGGTCACAATCTCGGTGGTGCCTTCGTCCAGAGTGGTGTTTTCCCAGGCGATGCGGGGGGCGTTGTCCGCCACCGTGGGATCCGAGCCGAGCCGGAACTCGCTCAGGTTGCTGAGTTGGTCACCATCCAAATCGCCCGTGCCGTCCTTGGCGAAGTTGTCGAAACCGAACCTCTGCTCCCACCAGTCCGGCATGCCATCGCCATCGGAATCGGGGATCTCAAGCACCGCGGCAAGGTCCAGACGATAGGTCGAGAGCCGCTGACCTTGGGAAGCGTCGAAGAAATCGCGACCGGGCGGGAGGATGCGGGCGGGCGTCCCGTTGATGCGGACCTCGTGATGGCGGTAGCGGGTGTCGGTGGCCTCCAGCGGGACCGCGTCCGGGCTGAGATCGGAGGGGGAAAACCCGGCGACAAACGCCTCATGCGGGACCTTGAGTCGGTAGGAATAGGCCCCGTTCGCCAACGGCTGGAGCTCGGTGTGCAACGTGAGGGTGCGGGTGCCTTCCTCATCCAGGCGGATGGTCCACTCGAGCTGGCCTTCGGTGACGACAAGTTCGTAGATGTGATTTCGGTGAAAGACCTTCCCGTAGAGAATGGTGTCGGGCTCGGGGATTCCGGAGGCGCGCCCGAGCGGTGCGATCCAGATTCCCAGCGCCAGGAAGGAGAGCAGGAGACACCCCGGGTTGATCGGGGATCGGTTCGGCATGAATCGGGCAAGCATGGCAGGCACAGGGCGGTCAGTTCCCGGAGATCGCATAGGTCTGGAAGGAAAGCTTGATGTCGCTGATACCGTGCCCGTCGCGTTTGTTCCCCTGGCTGTCGGTCGCCGGGCCATTGGGGGCTTTGAGGCCGTAGATGAAGGTGTCGAGACCTTCCGTCTGATCCGCCAGGAAGGTCCCCCCGGGGATGATCAGCAGCCAGCGCGTGTTCCACACGGATCTTCCGACGAGCCGGCTGTCAAAGCTCATCTCCTCCGGTGAAAACCCGGCGTTGTGAAAGGCCCGGAACGAGGAGTAGCGCCGGATCTCGGCGAGCGTCCCGTTGAGCGAGTCCTTGAGCGGTATCCACGACGGATCCCGCAGGCCGGATTCACCCACCGGCAGCGGCACGGGGATCTTCTGATCCACCACGTTCCATTCCCGCGTGGCGAATTCGACGCTGTCAGGCACGTACATGACGTCCAGGCCGGCGGGGACGAGGTACACCCGAGGCGTGGTGCTCAAGCCTTCCCCGGCGTAATCGTCGAACCAGACGCCGACCGAGCGCACCTTGGTGGCGAACAGCGTGGGATCGTAGGCACTGTCACCCGGGCCCAGCGGCCAGCCAAACAGGTTCTTGCCGAAGACGACCCGGGTGGAGAAGGGAACCACAAGCCCGGGCTGAGCTCCGGCGCTTTGCGGCGCGAAGGGGCGACAGAACCGCCGAAACTCCGGCACCTGCCACAGATCGGCCACGCGGTACTTCTCCAATTCCTGCCGCCAGGCCGCCCCGTCCGCGCTCTTCATCCGGAACAGTTCGTGACGGAAGGAGAACTGGCCGGACTCGCCTTGCGGGTTGTTGAAGCCCATCTGCGTCTTGAGCACGTCGAAGTTGACCTTCAACGTGGCCAGGGCATCCGCGATGCCGCCCGAGCCAAGGCGCGGCTCGCCGTTCTCGATGGCGCCCAGGGTCCGGGCGCGGACGATCCGGGTCAGCAACGGCTGGGCGGAGGCCGGATCGTTCGGATCGAGGTTGGTCTCGTAGTCGTACGCCTTGGCGGCGAGGTAAGCGTAGCGGGCCGCGAGGTCGAACGCGGCGCGGTACTTGGACAGGGCCTCGTTGCGGAAGACGCGGAAGGTGTAGTCCTGGTAGCGGTTCTGCTGCGTCGCCCCGGCGGTCTTGCGGTTGGCGTCGGCCCGTTCCTCGATCAAGCGCGTTCCCCGGGCGAGCAGCGCGCGATACTTGTCCGAGACCAGGCGCATGGCTTCCTGGGCGCGGAAGACCTCGAGGCGGGCGCGGGCTTCCTCGCCGAGCAACCCCTCGAGCTCTTTGAGCTGTTCCTGCATGGCGTAGGTCATGTCGGCCTTGACGATCTCGAAGTCGTCTTCGAGTTGCTTCAGTTCCTTGACGCCTTCGAGCGCCAGCGCGGTGCGCTCGGCCGCGTAGGCCACGCTCTTGAGGGCGTTGTCCGCAAGCGTGCCCACCAGTTTCAACGCCCCGCGGGCCGGCGCGGTCACGTCCGTCGCCAACCCAACGCTGGTCGGCATGGTCTCGGCGGTGGCCTCCGCCGTCTCTTCGGCCAGCTCGCCCGCAAAGTTCGCCGTGGCGGCCACGCCATCCATGGCCATGATCACGGCCTGCAAGGTGGTGGTGCGTTTGAGGCTGCGCTCCTGGATCTGGATGGTCTCCGCCTGCAAACCGGACTGGGCCCTCACGAGGTCGGCCATGTCCTTCACATCGCCCACCGCCCCGTCATAGGCGTGGAGCGCGAGCTGGAGATCGGCCTCGGCCTGCACCAGTTCGGAGAGTACCTGCTGGATTTCGCCGGGCGCCTGGCGCGTCCCCCACGCGGCCGGAGCCTGGAACGAATAGCCCTTGGCCGTCATGGGCATCTTCAACTCGAGCACCTCGCTGAAGTCGGTGTTTACCGCCGACTCGAGACTGAGGTCGTCATTGGGGAAGTAATGATGGAAGGCCGTGGCCAGGGTGTCGCCTCCGCCGCCGGGCGCGCCGGAATGAACGAGTCCGCCCGGGAAGGGCTTCCAATAGGCGGTGAAATCCTCGCTGGGCGGCGGCACGTCCTGAATGCCGGTGACGTCCACGTACATGTAGAGGTAAAGGTCGGGACCTTGATAACCCGGCGGGTAGGCGTTGCCCGGGCCGATGGTGCCTTCGTACGGGGTGCCGAAGATCTCGATCAGGCGGTTGCGGAAGTCGAGATCCTGAGCCCGGGCGTCGGCGGCGAACTGGTCGGTCGTCTGTGCCACCTGGCGGAGCATGTTGCCGAGCTGGTTCGCATGGTTGAACAGGTCGAGGGCGTTCTGCAGGGCTTTCAAGGCCCGGGTGTACACTTGTTCAAAGTGAGTCGCCGGGGCGGAGGCGTCCGGGCCGAACCCGGTCGGATCGATGTCGAACGGCACGACGTCGCTGGCAAGGCCGATCGGGTTAAGCCCGATGTTGGCGTCATCGAGGTGCTTCCGGATGGCGAGGGCCTCGGCGGAGATTTGGGCGAGGTCCTTGACGGTGGTGCGATCGACTTGCTGGATGCCTGTATGAGCGGTGTCGCCTGCCGGCAGGATGGCATTGGCGGTCACCCAGTCCAGCAAGGCTCCCGTGCCGGCCCGGCGGGCCCAGTCCGTCACCCCCCAAGCCCGCGAGGTGTCGGTGTCCTGGTAACCCTGCCATTGGCCGTCCGGGTCTTCGACGTAGCGGCTGCGGTAAGTCAGGTTGACGATCTCGGCCCCGGCCTTTGCCTTGGCGGCGGCCGCCTGGGCGAACTTCCGCTCATCCAGGTAATCGACGGCGAGAACCACGCCTTCGAGCTGGAGGTTCTCGGACCGGCTCTGCCAGACGAAGTTGGGGTGGCGAAGCAGGTCGTAATACGTCTTCAGGGCGCTCAGATAGTGGCCCCAGGCATCGCCGTGACCTTGGGGGTAAAGGGCGCGCCCGTCGGCCTCGTTGATGAAGCCGTCATGGTTTTCGTCCTTGATGTTGTACGACAGGGCGTAGGCCGCCTCCCCTTCGGCGCGGGTGAAGTTCCACAGCAGCCGGTTGTAGGCCGGGTAAGCCCCTTCCTCGCTGCGTCCCCGCAGCAGCGCCAGCTCCTCCTCGAGCAAGGAACCGACCTGGTTCTGGAAGGTGTGGATCGTGGGGGCGAGGACGCCGTACTCGACGCTGTCGCTCCCGAAGCCGATTGTCGGATCCTGGGCGTCCCCGAACGCCTCGTGTCCGAGCAGCAATTGCAGGTCCGCAATGCGGGAGGCTGCCAGGAGGAGGGTGTTGTTCACGGCCGGCGTCGAGATGGGTGTGAGCAGGTCGATGCTCAAGTCCTTCGCCCGCTCCAACACGGTCGTGTACAACTCGACGAGGCCCGTGTTCTCGATGACGTCCGGATCGTTGTTCAACGCCACCGCGCCCCGATACGGCGCACCGGCCTGCTGGACCATGCTGGAATAGGTCGCCGGCGAGTCGTTGTTCCGGAAGTCCTGGATGCGGGCGTCGAACGGGTTCACCCCGGCAATCACGCGCTTTACCCAACCCTCGGCGAGCTGCGAGACGTACGTGCTCTTCGCCGACTCACCCGGTCCCGGGGGACGACTGTTGGCGGCGCCGGCCCATTCGGACCACGCGCCTCCCTTCGAATGCCGCCAGCGGACGAAGAACCGATTGTCCGTCAGGGTCACCTCCCCCGCGCCGGTCAGGCTGAGTTCCTGGAAGCCGAGCCCTTTCCGCCCGCTGGGATCAGCAAACACCGACCATGTCGAGGTTGGCTCCGTATCGGGCGGGCCGACCACCGCGCCGTCGTCGGGACGGTAGTACCATTCGAATTCGAGGTCGCCCGCGTTGGCGCCGAAATCGCCGCTGTGACGCAGCGTGACCTTCTCGTCGAACGGGTTGGTAGGGGCGATGGTTTTGATGGCACCGCGGAACAGCGGTTTCTTGCTCACCCGCACGATATGAAGGGCCACGGGAGCGTCTCCCATCGACGCGTCGTCGTTCTCGGCCAGGGTGACGTAGCCGTCCGCCAGTGCCGCGCTCGGATCGAGCAATCCCTGGTTCGGAAGCAGCGCCAGCCCCGGGCCGAACTGAACCGCGGGCCGGGCCTGTCCGGGCTTGCCCTCGACCGGATCGAGCCCCACGCCGTAGCCGTTGGTGGTCGCGCCGGCCGGATCACGACTCAGCCGCACGAGCTCATTCACGGCGTCGGTCCAGGCCGGCACCGGCGAGGCCGCCAGGCCCATCAACGCCTCGCTGTCCGCGACGGTGAGGATGTTGGGCTGCAGCACGGGGATCGACGAAGGCGACGCCGTGAGGTCAGGGTCGCCGATGGTCTTCCCATCGATGAAGCCGCGCACGGCCAGCACCTGGCGGCCCTGGTCGTAGTAGATTCGCGGCAGGAGCGAGGCATCGAGCTGCTTGAAGAACCAGCGTGTGCCCTCGACGGTCACGTTGCCCGCCGCCGGCTGCAGTTCGGACGGAACCTCCGCAAGCGGAAGCGGGACTTCAAGCGGCAGGAGCGGCGCCGCCATGCGGGCCAGGAACGCTGCGGTCGTCTTGGTGAGATCCATCGCGGGATTGCTGTCATCAAAGACGATCTTGCCGGCCGCCCATCCCAGCACGCCGGGAAGGCCGGGTCGGTTGGCGTCGTCGCGCTGGATCTCGCCTCCGGCGTAGGTGAGCGTCTCACCGGCTTTCAACGTCGGAACCGAGGGCGGCCAGGCGACGTGGTTGGTGACCCAAACCGGTGCGTCCTTGCCGACGAACGCGAAGCAATCCCCCGGCCGCGCCGACCGGTCCCAGAATTGGGGCTGCAGGGGATAATAAAAGCGCGCACGCAAGCCGCCCGCGGCATCGGCCGTGCCCGAAACGGCCCACGGTTGCGACTTGTGATCTTCCCAATACACGAGCCGACCCGGGTCGAGGTTCTCGCCGTGGGTCGCCTCGCACGGCGTCGCGCCGATCACTTGCTGAAGCGGATAGGGCGCCAGCACCGGTTCCCCGGCACGCATCAGGTATTCGAACGTGTAGGGGAACGCGCGCGTCAACACGACTTCCGGCAGATCATTGGTCACCACGGCCGAGGCCGTGACCAGGTCACCCCCGTTCACCGGCTCGAGATGAAAGACGGCGGGCGGACCGAATTGCGCCAACGCGATGCGATAACGGCCGGCCCCCAGGCCCACGAGGTTTCCGTTGGGTTCGAGGTCGACCACTTCGTTCGTCTTGAACCCCGTGACCGAGAACGGGTGGGCGTCCGCGCGGAACTCGACCGCGCCTTCATCGCCGATTTGCACGGTCAGCACGCTCGGCTGGTCGAGTGACACGGCGCGACGGTTGAAGGGAAGGTTCGTGTCCTCGGTCAGGACGGCGTACACCTTCATGCCCCAGTTCGTGAGGACGTTGTCGTAATACTGGACCAGGGCGAACGGGTCCGAGGTGTAGCTCAAGCTCTCGCTGGTGTCGTTCAGGTTGTTGCGCAGGGCATACACGGCCGGCGGCGGGTTGGCCGCAGCGGCATGCAGCAACGAAGGCGCCAGCAGGGCGTGTTCCTCATTGGGATTGTAGCCCGGACGGCCGGGATCGGGCTGATTGTACACGGTCACCTGCTCGTACCGGGTCGGGTCGAACACCAGCTGCGGCTGGCTCGAGCTGTTGTAGCCCTCGGAGCCGACCCGGCTGGCGATGACGATTCGCTCGCCGGTGTCGCGGGGCCACTCGGGGTCGTACTTCACGGCCTGATGCGGCCAAGCCAGGCCTTCCTGCAAGCGGTACCAGACCACGACGAGGCTCTCCTCGGTGCGCGCCGTGGGGTACCGGTTGACGGGGATGATCGGTCCCAGGAGCGTCTTCCGGTCGTAGATCTGGGGATTGTAGCGCGCCTGCTCGAAGTACACGTAACCGTTGTGGGGCACGTTCGAGTCGTGATGCACGCTCGCGACCGGCGTGCCAATCCGCGTCTTCGCCACTTCGAGCCCCACGTCCCATCGGCGCGTCTCCACCGTGCGCACCCGCAGCGTTTCCCGGGTCAAATCGCCGTTGGCCGGCGAACCGTCTGGACGCGTGGAAAAGAGCAGCACGCTCCGCCCCGTCTGTTCGGAACTGAACTCGCTGGTGTCGGTGATGACGGCGTTGGGCTCCGAATACTTGAGACCGACAAAGGCGACCGCGTCGGTCGAACTCGGATCGAGCAGCACGGGCGGCGTGTTGGCGACGTGAAGGTAGTCGGAGGCGGCCGGGTACGTGACGGTGATCTCGGTCATGACCGGCCGCTCGTTCGCGGTCCCCGCCACGCGGGCCCATTCGAGCAGGATCACCCCGGGCCGCAGCGGGTACAGCTTGTTGTCAACGTCGTCCCAAACCCGCATGTCCTCGATCGAACTGCCCGCCGGGGCGTCCGAAACGATGGTCGTGGCCTGGGGCGCGCGGTTGACATCGAGGGCTTCGCCGGCCGGGATTTCCTCGTTGCCGGTGAACGTGCCCTTGGCGCCGAAATCGATGGCCTGGCCGATGGTGACTTTCCCTTTGTACACCCGGTCGGTGTAGTCCCACGTGATCGAACTGCCGCGGCGCAGGTTCAGGATCTCGTAATGTCGGGTCCCGGTCCTCACCCCCTGGCCATCGCCGGTGACGCTGGTCACATCGCCGGAACCGCCGATGAAGCCCTTGAGCTGGTAACCGACCGGATTGGCCGGCTTCTCGGGGGCGCTCATCCGGACCGTGGCGCCATCAGGGAACCAGACCTCCCCGGTCCCGACATTGGTCACGCCGCCGCCGACCGTCACAGGAACGTTGGCGAGGTCGGAGGGCGCCGCACCGACCTGGATGCGGTTCTCCTTCGCCCAATGGTACTCGATCACCGCCGGGGCGTTCATCACGAACTGCGGCACCTGCTGCCGCGATTGCACGCTGGTCCAGGGCACGAACAACCCGCTGCGGTCCGGCACAATGCCGGCCGTGGCGACCAGATCACCACCCAGGGCGGCGGTAATGCCCGGGTTCCGCAGGTCGAGCACGCTGCCACCCCCGGCGGAGTCGTAGTTCCAATAAGCGAGCAACCGGGAATCGGCCGCGTTCGGCAGTGACCGCTGCATGTAGCTGCGAATCTCGGACTGCGAGCGGGCGACTTTCCAGATCCTGAACTCGTCCAGGGCGCCGTCGAAGAACTGGCCGAGCAGGAGGGGACTGGTCGTGGTGCCCACCGGCGCCGTCGTCGCCTGGGTTGCCACCACATCGCCGTCGTAATAGACGGTCCAGCCCGCCTGCGCTCGGACGAACGCGAAATGGTGCCATTCGCCCTGCCGGACCGGCACGCTGCTCAGCACCACGGTTCCGGAGAAGGAGTTCTGGGAATTGAACACGAAGTTGGTGGCCGCGGTCCCGCCTTCCAGGCTGAAATACAAGAGCGGCGACCAACTGAGGATCCGCCGCGAGTAGATGTCCACGGCGTCGGGCCGCACCCAGAACTCCACCGTCCAGGGGCTGTCGCCAGGCTGATATTCGGCGCGAGCTCCGAGGTCGAGTGGCGTCCCGGTGAAACCGAGGGCCTGGCCCGGAGGACCGGCGGCGCCGTTGGCCGTGTAGCCGGTGTTCCGGTAGCGCGTGCCAAACTCGTTCGCGTTCGGCGACGGGATCACGCCATCGATGAACGCGGTGCTGATGGTGCTTTCCTCGACCCAATGTTTTTGCACCACGGGGTCGGGATTGCCAGCCGCGGTCGAGCTGAGCCCGCCGTTGCTGCCGGACAAATTGTTGCTGATCGTGAGCGCGTACTCGGTCTTCCAGTTGAATCGCAACTCCGTGTCCTCGGAGATGTTGAAGCCGTAGCTCGAGGCATCCCCCGCAAAGGAGGTCCCCAGCACTTCGTAGCCCGTGCAGGTCCGGCGCACGACCGCGCGGTTGCGGATGCCTTCCGTGTCCGACGGATCGATATGGTTGCCCAGCCCGTCCTCGTAGATGAGCGAGGGGACGGAAGCCGCGATCGCTTCACCACGCAGGTAGATCTGCCTGCCGACGGGAGGACGAACGGCGGCGCCGCCAAAATCGCTGATCACGTTCAGCTCCACTTTCTGCAGGAAGCTGCCCGACGAGTCGATCGCCGTGAGGAAGGAAACGTAGTTGCCGGGGTCGCTCAACTCGCTGGCTGTGGCATCCGAGCCCAGGCGAAGCGTGCCGGAATAGAACGACCCGAAGAGGTAAGCACGTCCCGTGACCTGGTCGATCACCAACTTCGGAGGCACCGGCTCCGCCCCTCCCCAATAATCGGGGGGAATTCCCTCGGCCCGCTGCACCCACTCCCAGGCGAGGTTGGCGTTCAGTTTGCCCACGAAGAGGTTGGCTTTCGGGCTGGTAACGTCGGGGCCCGTGGCCGCGCCTTCCGGGGCCGACAGAAAAACCTCGGTGCCGAAGTTGGCCTGCGGCTGGTCGAAGATGCCGGAGAAGTAGAGATTCCCGGCGGCATCGCTGGCGAGGTTGGACCCCGCGACCTCGTTGCCGGGCCCCTTGATGGTCGTCAACCCTTCGACGGCACCCAGATCGGCTCTGAACTCGAAGATCGCGAGATCGTTCCCCACCCCGGCGGTGCCCTGCTTGGTGGCGGCGAGCGCGTTGTCGCCGGAGCACCGGCACTCGGCATTGTATTCCAACGCCAGATACAGCTTCCCCTTGGCGAACAACAGCGAGCAACCGCGCGAGGTGAAGGCGCCGCCGGGCGACTCGAAAAACCGGATCTGCTTGTCCTGGGGCGTACCCCAGGTGCCGTCCGGCTTGATGCGCGCCACCATCGCGCTGCGATCACCGATCACTGCATAGCCACTGGTAAAGGACGTCCCGTCCCTTCGGAAGATGATGTCGGACGAATCGCCATTCACCCAACCGGTCACATAAACGCGGTCCAACGCGTCCACCGCCAGCCCGTAGAATTCGTTGGCGAAGTTGCCGCTCGAATAGCCCAACGCCCATTGCCAGGTGCCCGAACCGTCGAGCTTCGCCAGGTACGCGCCCTGTTGAGCCACGGGAGGGGTCCTGACTCCCGCGAAGACCCAGCCCTGTTCGGGCAAGGAGGGATAGGGACGTTTGCCGGCCGCGTCCGGGAGGTTCTGAAAGGGCAACCGGCCGCAAATGATGGCATTGCCGAGGCCGTCGACCACCACGTCGTTCACCGAGCCGTCAAACCTCGGATCCATCCCGTACGCCTTGACCATCCGGCCCCAGACGACATGCCCGTCCAGGGTCAACTTGATCACGTACGGCGCGCGGTTCGTGCTCGACCCACCCGCCGTCACGGTTGTCATGACGCTGGGATCCAGCGCGTCTTCGATGATGACACTCCCTTTGGCGGCCCCGGTGATGTAGATGTTGTTCCCCGACACCGTCACCGCTCTCGCGAAGGCTCCCGAGTCCGAGGGGCTGTAAAGGCGGGTCGCCCATTTCCAGCCGCCGTCAGGGCCCAGCTTGGCCAGGTAGCTGCCGGAGGTGCCCCCGTAGCTCTGGACCAGCGTGGTGCTGCCGAGCTTCAGCTGCCCGGTGGCGTTGTGATTGAGATTCCAATAGTCGCCGACCACATAGACCGAGCCATCCGTACCAACCGCCGTGTCGGAATGAACGACCCCAGCCGGAGAGCCGTTGGACAGCGCCTGCAGGTAGACGTTGGCGGCGCGTCCGGGGGTCGAGGTCAGCAGGACCGCGGCGGTGGCAAGCGCCGTCAGCCAGAGCGGCAAGCGGCGACAGGTCGCCGCCAACTGAGGGAGACGCACTGCGGCGCGATGGCGCCCGGAAGCCTCGCACGGTTGGATCCGAATACTCATGGGGGAAGAAAGCGTGGAGAGAGTCTGGTTTCTTTCCGACCGGCGCCGTGGCCAGGAACCGATGAGGAACACATGCTTGAGCCCGCAGGGTTGTCCCGACGCCGACGCGGCTTCCTGCGGAGTGGCGTCCGCGCTCCTGAGGCAGTTCATCGGAGAATACGTGCTCATCGTGGTCAGCGGTCGTTGAGCTTGGTCACGAGGCTGATTCGTTCGAGGCTGATGTCACCGGCCGTCACCAAGGGCGCCTTGTGCAGGCCGTAAATGGTCTCCCGGTAACTCCCGCGCAACCGATCCCGCCCCTCGCCCGGCATGGTCTTTTGATCGCGGAAGAAGATCTCGACGACGCGTTGAAGTTCGTACGGTTCTCCCTGCAAATCCCGCGGATCCTTGTGCACGGGATGATACGCGTGGCGAAACGGATGCGATCCCAACGCCACCGCCATCGTGTTCGTGCCGGTGACGACGTGAGCAAAACCGAGCCCACCCGCCAGGGGAATGGCAGCTTCGGCAAAGTTGAAAAAGGCGGATGAGTACCTTTGCCCGACCAGTTTCCCGCCGCGTTTGATGACGCCGTCGTACTGCGGGATCAACGTATCGTCGGTCAGCAACACGATCTCGCTCAGGTTGGTCACCGAATTCCGCTTCTGCATGATCGTGACGTCCTTGAGCAACCGCACCGCGCCCGTGGCATCGGCGTGCAGCAGCAGGTTGAAGTCGAACCCGCCTCCTGCCTCGGTGACATTGGTCGAACCGCTCCCCACCTCGCTCACGCGATGCAACGAGACCTCGCCCAGCCAAAGACCCGCGCCCGCCGGGTTGGGCTTCCGAATCGGCTGCGGATCCGTGAGGTTGAGTGTGTCCTGCACCTGCTGGTCAGCCCGGCTCATGTTGAGGAAGGTCGCGTTCTTCCCACTCACCAGGTTGCGCGGGCCGACGCTGTCGAAATCGTTGAAGGAGTAGTACGCCACCAGTCCCGGCTCGAACCCGAACAGGCGCGCCGGCTTCTCGTAGTGGGCTTTGATCTCCTCCGCGGAGAGCGCCCGGTTCCAGATGGCCACCTCATCCAGCATGCCCTGCAGGAATTCCGAGTTGCCGAGGTAGCTCCCCAGGAAGACTCTGGCGTCAATCACGGGAAACGGAACGTCCGGGGTCTTCTCGTCATTGCCGCCACCGTTCCCGTCGTAGTAGGACTTGAACCCCCGGACGGTGTTCCGCTTCCAGGTCAGGGCCACGTGGTGCCACAAGCCGTCCTGCACGCCCGGGGACGTCACCGAGAGGCCCAGTTCCTTGTTCGTCCCGTCGACATTGACCATGTTCCGGGGCGGCTGCCCCCAGCCCGACACCACCCAGCGGTCGTTCAACTGCAGCCGGACGGCGGATTCCAGGCGTTGGCCCTTGAACCAGTATTCGATGGTGAACTCGTCCCCGGCGATGGCGGACCCGGGCAGATCGGTTTCGATCGACTGGTTCGTCCCGTTGAACGCGAACAGGTAGTCGGTGGCGGCCGGTGGCGCTGGTCCCAGCGCCAGCGCGCCATCTTCGACCCGCGTCGCCCCGGTCAACGAGGCCGTCGCCTGGCCACCCAGACTGCCCTGGCTGACGGCACCACCGCCGGGTTCATTCAGGCGGTAATACGCCAGGAGCCCCGCTTCGGTCCCGCTCAGGCTCGATTTCTGACGGAACGCATTGTCGATCTCCTGCGGCGTCCGAACCCGGTTCCAGAACCGCACCTCGTCCACCGCCCCGCTGAACGGGTTCCCACCCCCGGGATCCGAACCCAAACGGTACGGTTTTCCGCTGTCGAACGTGCGCCGAAAATAGGCGCGGCTCGGGAGGCTCTCGTCCTTCTCGACCTGCACCCCGTCGATGAAGAACGTCAGCGCGACGTCCCGGTTGAAGTTCACCACCACGTGGTGCCAAACCCCCGCGGTGGCGCGAAAGATCTCGCCCGCGGAGCCTCCGAGGTGAGACGGGCTTGACGGTTGCCCGGTCGCGGGGGAATCCGAAGGCTTGCGGGCCACGCGAAAACCACCGCTCTCCCAGTACAAGCCCCACCCGCCGTTCGAGCCATCCGACGTCAGCGCGCCGTACTCATCTCCGGTGAACACCGCCGCCCGCGCCGTGAGGTTCGTCGCGGGCTTCACCCAAAGTTCGAGCGCGAAGTCGTTGGACTCGGCAAATCGGAACGCACCGATCAACGGCAGCGCCATGGCCCCGGCACCCTTGAATTCGAGCACCCGCTCCGCCCGCAGTGACCCGGGCAACCCGAGCAGGAGCAACCCCAGCAACAGGATCGCCCCTGCTCGTAGCCGGCCTCCCCCTTGTTCCCCTGCCTCCCTGGCGCGCGGGAAATCCGGTTCTCTCATCATCAAACTCATGGCAACCTCCCACCCACCGGGATCAACACCCGGCCTCCCACCTCGTCTCGCACCGTCAGTAATGCGTTCACCTCTCCCGCCATGGCCGCCCGGTCCAGCGTGACGCGAAGGGTGAGATCCCCGCCCCCGTCCAGCGGTCCGAACGCAACGGCACCATCCAGCGGCTCACGCACGCGGTCGGTCGAGTTGGGCACCCGCCTTTCATAGCTCAGCGGCGCCGCCGCCGCCGGCGTCATTTCGATCGCAAACCCAAGCGGCAGCCGGGTTCGGTTCCGAAACTCCATCGTCAGCGTCTCCGTTTCGCTTCCGTACTCCAGCCCGAGCCCGGGCACCCCCCGGGGCACCGAGACCTCCAGCGGCCCCTGATAGGTCGAGCCGCCCTGGCAGAATACCCAATAGGCGACCCCGGGCTCGATCAGCGTGCCCTCCATCCGCTCGACCGGGACCCAGTGTCCCTCGCCGTCCAGTCGGTAGACCACCGGCCGCGTTGTGGATCGATGCGCCGTGGAACCCGCGAACCACTGGGCGAACGTCGGCGGGGAAACCGGGTTCACCGGGAACCCGACGAAGTTGTAGGAATCAGCCTGCCACCGGATCGCACGAAAAACGGCCCGCCCCTCCACTTCCCAGGTGACCTCGGCGTTGGCATACACGAGGTATCCCTGCCCGCCGGGTATCGCGTACAGATCACTCAACGGTGCTTCGGCCTGGGAAGGTGCGAACCAGACCCGCCACCCTTCCTCCTTCCAGCTGGCGCTGCCCGGATCCTGAATGAACTCGACCGGCGTTCGGCGCGGGAAGTAGGTCGCGACCTTCTCCACCCCGGCCTTGTCGAAGATGGCCGCAGGGGTGGGATCAAGCGGATCCAGCTCCAGGTGGATGGCGTTCCAGCCACGACGCAGGTCGATTCGCTGCTTGAGCACTCCGGCCACCGGCGCCTCCTGCGCGTGGATCGGGCCGGCGAGGGTCAACAGTCCGGCCAGGGTGGCCCGCTGCGCCCAGCCAAGCCACCGTCCGCCACCGCCCCGGTCCCGCGAGTTGATCGGAGCCGCCCGGCCCGGGAAGTGCCTCGGCCCGCGGCAGGGTGCCGCGCCCAAAAAATCGGAGGGAGGCTCCGGGTGGGCTCCCCTGCTTCCCTTTCGCCCGTCAAATTCAGAGTTCACGTTTGGTTGTGCGGCGGATAAGACACTGCAGAACCAAAGCGTTGACAAGTCTTTAATTCATTGGATTTGGATAAGGAATGTTGCTGAACCTCTCCGGGCCTGGCCAGGCCGCCCCGCTCCGCGGGTGGGTCGCACGCCCGGGGCACCCTCCCGGCCCCCCGAGACTTACTCCCCGTTCACCAGCACCTGGAATACGCGCAGCGCGCCGTCCGGAACCCGCACCTGCAAGCGGTGCGGCCCCGTCTCGAGGGTGTCGTCCAGCATCAATGCCCAGGGCAGATGAAGGCTCTGGCTCCACGGAGTCGCGGTGTTGACCTCGCGCTCCGGGCCTTCGTCCACGCGAAAAACAAGCGTCCTCGCGTCGGGACCACTGGTGATCATCAGACCCACTCCCCGGCCCACGAATGAGAGCTCGAAAGCCGCGCCCGGTGTGGTGGCCACGAGCGCGGGCACCTGGACGTACCCTTCGCGGGTCGGCTTGCCATCCGTAGGCTGCCACCGTGGATCGAGCCTGAATCCGTCGAGGATCCGCACCGAGGCCGGGTCGACGAAGTGGCCGTGATCGTAGCTCGCGGGATCCAGCGGCGCCGGTGGCAGGGCGTGGGTTCGGGGCGTCGGCCCTTCCCCGAGCCAGGCTGCATCCAGCATGCGGGTCAGGCTGTCGGCGTAGAGCAACTGTCCGTACGGAGAAGGATGCAGATCCCGAAAGTCGCCCTGCCAGGTGAATTCGTTCGCCGCAATCCGATCGTGAACTTCCCGGGAAAGACTCAAGGACGGACAGCCGTAGTGCCCGGCGACACGTTCATGCGCCGCAACCGTGTAGGGCACCTGCCCCGCCTTCCAGAGCTTCAGGTGTTGATCATGGACGAAGTGAAGCAGCACGACGTCCGCGTGGGGGTCGACCCGGCGCACCTGGCGTACCACGCCCTCCATGCCGCGCAAGGCCAGCGCGGCCGCATTCGTCTGGCCGTCGTAGTTGTGGTCGTTGACCGCCGCTTCCACAAACAGCAGATCGACCGGCCCACGCGAAAGCACGTCCCGTTCGAGACGAAAAGCGTGAGGCACCGACCCCAGCGACGGCACGCCCGCCGCGATGAAGTCGAAGCGGGTCGCAGGAAAGCGGGCCTGCAAGTAGCGCATCACCGCGTCCCGCCAACCGGGATTGTACGTGATCGAACCGCCCAGGAAGGCCACCCGGCTGGTCGCACCCGCTTCGAACTTCGTCCGGCTGTTGGACAACCCGTCGCGCAACTCGAAATACTCCGTGCCCTGCGGAAGCACCCAGGAGTGACGCATCATGAACCGGCTCGATGCGAACACCTCCGGGAGCGGGAAGTGATGGCCGCTGCTTTCCGGCGTGCCCTCGGCGACCGACACCAGCTCCATTTCGTGACCCAAAGCCTTGAGACGTCGGCGCGCCTCGAGCGTATTCCGGTCCGGCGGCACCACTCGATCGTTGAGACTGACGACGTGACGCAGCGGGATCTTCGCCCGGGCGATCGGCTCCAGCACGACCGGGTCCACGGGATTCCTGTCATAGGCGCGCAGCTCGGTTTCGTCCCGGAAACCGTAGTAGCGGAGCGCATCCGCGACTTCCTTGTCGGCACCCTTCCAGCCCAGGGGCCAGCTCTTCAAGTCCATCACCGGCGTGTCCGCATAGATGCAGGCGACGTGATCGGGATGCCGGGCCGCGTACCGATACGCGTGCAACCCGCCACGGCTCACCGCCTCCAAGGCCGGGCGGGACGCAAACCCCCGCTCGCGCACCATCGCGGTATGGAAGGCCTGCATGAGGTCGAGCGCAGCATCGCAACCGAGCATCTCCAGGCACTCGATGTAGCCAATCGCCCAGCCCTGCCGCAGCAACTCCAGGTCAACCTCCGCGTGAAAGTCAGGAAAGGAAGTGCGCCAGACCCACGGCTTGCCGGGCGCGGGGATCGCGGGCTGGGTTACGAAGCACGCCCGGTCCAGAACGGTGAAGTTCAACCGCTGGAAGCCATGCCAGTCCGTGACTTCGCCGGCCGGGGCGGCCTGGGCGAAAAGCAGCCATACCATCAGGAGCGGGGTGAGTCTGCGCATGAGCCGGATGCTGGCAGGCGGCGGTGCCAAGGACAACCACGCGCAGCGGAGTGCCCGCCCTACCTCCTTTCAAGCCGAGACTCAGCAGGAGTCCCCTCCGTGTCTTGGTGCCTCCGCGAGAGTCATCCCGACAACGGCGCGGCCCTGCCTTGACCCACCCCACGCGAGCGTCCTCGCGAGCCGTCGTGCACCTTCTTCCATGAACCGTCCCCGGAGCGCGGACTTCAGTCCGCAGGAACCCACGCCAGCCAAGGGACGTCCCTGCGGGCTGAAGCCCGCGCTCCTCACCGGTTCCTGGTCCCCATGCGCGCCGGTCCTCCCGGCGTCGCTGCTCTTCATGAACCCGCTCCGAAAAGCGGGGATGAATCCCCGCACTCCAGGCGCTTCGCGACTTCGGACGCGCCTGGGAGCGGCGCGAAGCGTTTGGAGTGCGTCCGGTTTACCGGCGCTTTTCGGTTCATGGTCACTGAGTATGGCCGCCAGGCGAAGGGAACTCTCGATGAACCTGAGCGCGGTAGGGCGGGCACTCCGCTGCCCGCCGACACAGCGCGCCGAGGTGGGGCCCGTCCTACCAGCTACCGACTCGGCATTGCGACGCACCCCCACCGATTACGGCGCGGTGCCGACGAACTCGAGGAGGTCAGCCACCTGCTGCGCCGTGAGCCCTTCCTCCAGGTTGTCGGGCATCACGGACTTCCCGCGGCTCTGGATGGATGTGATGTTGGCCCGGGGAATCACCGTGTCGCGACCGTACGCCTGCCGCAAGGTCACGCTCGCCGCCGTTTCGCTGGCCAGCACGCCCAGGAGGCTCTCGTCATCCTTGGTTTCGATCTCGTAGGCCAGGTACTGCGGCAGGACTTCGCGGCTCGGATCGACAATACTCACGAGCGTCTTTTCCTTCCCGGAATTGCGCACGCTGACGAGATCCGGACCGAGCACGAATCCTTCGCCGCCCAGTCGATGGCAGGAAGCGCACCGCTCGGCGAACAACGGACGTCCGTTGGCGGCGTTCCCGGCAAGCGCCAGGGCTGGCATCAACCCCTCGACAACCTGTTGGCGGTCCCCGACCACCAAACCTGCAAGCAGTTCAATCGCGCGCCGGCGAATGGCGGCATCGCGATGGTTCATCAGGAAATCCAGCTGGGTGGAGTCCAGATCGGCGCGTCGTACCCGGCCGGCTTCAACCTCGCGGAACAACTCCTGGACCCGATCGGGTCGCGCGAGCAGGACCGGAAGCACATTCTGCCGCAACTGGGGCGTCAGGCCCGACCAGCGCTCGGCCAGAACGCGGCCCACGCGGGGGTCGCTGAATCGGTTCAGGGCGCGGATGGCGGCCAGTTGCACACTTTGTGGCTGCGACTGGTCCATCAACGCCAGCAGCCGTTCACCGGACCGTTCGAAGGTCGTCAGCGCCAGCAACTCGATGGCCTGGACGCGCGTCGCTTCTGGCACGGCAACGTCCCCCACCAGCGTCGCGGCCCGCTCGAAAACGGGCGCGACCCGGGCCGTGTCCAGGCTGCCGCGCGCGCGCTGCACGCCTTCGCCCAAGGCATGAACCAGGGCAAAGGCCACGGCGGGGCGGGCCGTAGTCACGAACTCGAGCACCCCGGCGATTTCCTCGGGCCGATTGCGCGCGCCGATGACCTGGACCAACTGGCGCAGGAACTCGTACTCGCCCGGACTCGCGTCGGCATGGTCTCCGGCAAACCACGTCTTCACCCGCCCGAACATCTCCGGCGCGCCCGTGGCGAGGGACGTCAGCACCGCCGCGCGAACCCAAGGATCCGCGGCATCGCGACGCGCGATGGACTCGAGGGCTTCCAGGCGGCGGGGATGGTCCAATTCACCCAGGGTAAACGCCAACTGGTACCGAACTCGGGCGCTCGGATCCCCCGTGAGGGCCAGGAGAGGTTCAGCCAGGGCGGTCCGCGCCGCCTCGTTCGAGAGGAACCGTTCACTGAGCTGGACGGCGTGTTCGCGCACGATATCCGAAGGGTCGGTGAGGCCACGAACGACGTGGCCGACTTTGAGCGCGCCCCGGCCGTCGATGGCGCCCAGGGCGTGGAGTCGGCCGAACGCGGAGGAGGAAGCACGCAGCAAGACCTCGAGCATCGGCACGGCGGCAGGGTCCTGGCGTTCTAACAACAGGCGGGCGGCGGTTTCACGGTGCCAGGCGTTGCGATGAGCCAGCGTCTCCACCAGCACCGGCGTCGCGGCCCCGGAAAGACGAGGCGCCGGTCGTTGCCGGAAATCGTCGGGCACGATGCGGTAAATGCGGCCGCGGTCATTGCCGCTGTTGAGATCAAGGTGGCGCTTGATGCCGGGCGGGAGCGACCACGGGTGCTCGATGATCTCGCGGTACATGTCGATGACGTACAGCGTGCCATCGGGCGCGTTCGCAAACTGAACCGGCCGGAACCAGGTGTCGGAGCACGTGAGGAACTCCGTGCGCTGTTCGTCGGCCGGGCGTTCCGCGATCAACGCCACGCCTTCGGACCGCAGGCGCTTGCGATGAACCAGGTTGCTGCCGCAATCGGCGATGAAGACATCTCCCACGTAATCCTCGGGCCAGGCGTCGCCACGATAGACCGTAAGCCCCGTGGCGCTGGTGAAGTAGCCGCTGGAACGGCCGCCGCCCTCGATCGGACCGGGCACCAGCCCGGCGACCCGCCACTTGGTTCGCAGGACGCGCCAGGGTTCCTCGGGGCTGGTGCGATAGACCGGAGCCGCCGGCCCGTCCGCGGCGATGCTTTGGAGCGAAGGCGGCGGGGTGAACGCGGGATTGCGATCGGCGTACCGCGCGTCGTACATGAAAACGCGGATGTGATCACTGTTGTTGCACGTGAAACGCCGCCCGCGATCGTCGAAGCACAAGCCGTACTGCCCGCCTCCCGCCTCCGCCTCGAAACGGAACGAGCGCGGATCGAAGGCGAAGTCGCGCCCACGCACGTTGACCGGGGGCCAGTCGGTGTGGGCCGGGGCACGGAGCTCGCCTCCGTTGGGTCCCGTCAGCCCATGGAACCGGTTGTCAATTCCCCAACGAAGGCTGTTAACCATGGCCTGCATGTTCAGGCGCGTGACCTCGAAGGGCGCGAAATCAATCCCGAACCCGGTGAACACCTGCTCGCGCGACTCGGCACGACCGTCACCGTCGGCGTCGCGGCAATAGAACAAGTCGGGCGTGGCGGTGACAAAGATGCCATCGCGCCAGCAGGCCAGGCCGGTGGGCCAGGGCAAATCGTCGACGAAGACGGTCGCCCGATCGAACCGTCCGTCGTTGTCGGTGTCCTCGAGGCGCCGGATCCGCCCCAAGTGCGGCGACTCGTTACGGCGCTCGGAGTAATCGATCATCTCCACCACATACATGCGGCCGTCGGCATCGAAGGCGACCTCGATCGGGTCGCGAACCATCGGTTCGGCCGCGACAAGTTCGATCCGGAACCCGGGTCTGACTTTGAACGTGGTGAGGGCGTCGGCGACCTCGACCGGCGGCAGGTGGGGCAACTCGGACGCATCGGCGTCCGGCTCGGCGGCGGACACGACGGGGGTGAACGAGGCCGCCGCCAGACCGGCGACAAGGCTCGTCAACAGACTTCTCATGGGACGGGGGCGTAACGCCGCAGGTACTTCAGGGCGACGGCAAAATCCTTCGGCAGGGCCGAACGCAGCGTCAACGGTTCGCCCGTGGCCGGGTGTTTCACCGTGAGTTCCTCGAGGTGGAGGGCAGCGCGGCCGATGAGCGGCAGTTCGTCGCGGTCCTGCTTGAACCGATAGTCGGGCTTCAAGCTGGAGAGCAAAAGCGGCCGCCCCCCATAAGCCGCATCGCCACAAACCGGCAGGCCCCGGCTGCGCAGATGCACCCGCATCTGGTGGGGCCGTTGCGTGCGCGGCTCGCAACGCAACAGCGCGTGGTGGGTGAAGCGCTCAGTCAGCGTGAACTGCGTGATCGCCCGTCTCCCGGAGTGCGGATCCGCCCGGACGTAACCGGGCCGGCCGCGGTCCGGGGAAAGGCGGAGCTCGACCGTGAACGTGTCTTCGACAGGACTTCCCTCGACCAGGGCCAGGCAGACCACATGCGGCGATTCGGAACCGAACTGGTTGGACAGATGACTCTGGGCCGCCGCCCCCTTGGCCAGGAGCAGGACCCCGGTGGTCTCGGGGTCAACCCGCTGCACCGTGGAAACCAGCTCCAGGCCGCGGGTCACGGCCCATGCCGCCCCGGCCCGGATCGCCTCATGCAAGAGCGAAATCAGCGCGGGATACTCCGGGTCTTCCAGGAGCGGGCTGGCCGGCAGGTCGGCCGGCTTCTCCAGCGCGAGCACATGGTCGTCCTCGTGCAGGACGGGGATTTCCCAGAACTGCCGCGTGGGGCGGTGCGATAGCTTGAGCGGAGGAATCACGGGCAGCTCGGCCTTGGGCCGGCGTCAACCACCCTGGTCGTCCGCCGTCGGCATGCTGATGGCCGTCGTTTCGATCTGGTGCTGGAACCAGTCGCTGAAGCCCTCAAACTGCCGTTCCCGGCGCAGCTCCGTCAGGTAGCCAGGCAGGGCGTCTTTGAGTTCGGCGTCGGTGACCGGGTCGCGCCTCTTCAAATGGAGCACCATGGCGCCGTCGGCGGTCGTAACCAGGTCACTGAACTTGCCGGGCTGGAGATTGGCGGCAAGCATCTTCGCCTGTTCCAGGTTCACGCGGCGGTCCCAGTTGGGCAGGTTGCGCGATGCCGCCGAGAACTCCGGGAGGGCGATCGGCGTGACATTGGCCGCGGCCGCCGCGTCGGCGAACGTCTTGCCTTGGGCAACCAGGTTCGTGAGCGAGGTCACGAAATTCGTCCCGGATTCGCGGGCGAGCAACCGCGCCTGTTCCCGTCGGAAATCCTCCGTCACGCGATCCCGGATCGCGTCCAGGCCGGGGATTTCACTGGGAATCCGGTTCTGCAAGGCGAGGATGAAGACGGCGTCATCGCCGACGACCGCCGCCGAAATCGGCTGGGTGGCGGACAGGCCGAAAGCCGCGCGACTGAACGTCTGCCGGACCGCCAGCTCGCGAGGGCCCTCGGCTTCCGAGAACGGGGCGGTGGTGTTGATCGGGAGCTCCTTCTGAGCGGCGAGGGTGGCGAGATTCCCCGCCTGAACCGGTTGGAGCTTCTCCAATTCGTTGCCGAAGGCGGCGGCCGCGCGCCGGGCGGCCAGGCGCGCTTCGGCTTTGAGCATGTCCTCGCGAATCTTGACCTTGGCGGCGTCGGGGGTCATGACCTGCCCGTTGGTGTCCATGAAGCGGTTGGCACCGGCCTGCATGTAAAGCGCGTCGAGTTCGGCGGTGAGGTTGGTCCGTTTGGCGAGGGCCGCCTCGGCCTGGGCGTTGAAGTTCGTGAAGTCGAACCGCACGTACTGGACCTGAACCTTCTCAAGCACGCGGTACATCGCCTGCCGGTTCGTGTAGAACGCGGCCAGTCGCTCCGGGTCCAACTGGACCGCGGCGAGATAGTTGGAGGAGGAAAAGACCACGGCTTCCGCCTCGAGCCGCTCATTCTGGCGGCGGTACTGCATTTCGGCTTCGCGGGGGGTGACCAGGGCGCCGGCGACACCGGCCAGGGAAACGAGATGCGATATGCCGATCTCGTGGCGGATATACCGGGCGAGGTCGGCTTCGTTGAGCCCCATGCGCCCCATCTCCCTCAGAATGGCGTCGTACATGGCGCGGGCCGAGTCGGGCTGGCCATCATTGCCGAAATTGTCGGCGACCCACGCGGCCACGCGGGCGTCACTGACCTCGACGCCCAGGGCTTCCATCCGGTCGGCGAGCACGATGCGCTCGCGGGCCATGCGATCCAGGTCCAGGCCGGCACGACGGGCATCGCTCGAATCGGGCCAGCGACCGGTGCGGAGGAATTGCTGCAACTGGGATTCGGTGTAGGCCTGGGCGTACTCCTTGCGGGTGATGGCCCGGCCGTGGATCGATCCCCACTGACCACGAACCCCGGTGCCCCCGCGGTCCTGATAGACGCTGGGCGTAAAGTAAATCACGAAGCTCACGATCACCGCGGCGATGATGAGCGCCCACAGCCAGGTCTGGTGTTTACGAATTGTCCCAATCATAGCAGATCAAATGAACGGGCAAGCTAGACGCCGCCACCAATACGGGTCAAACCCAAAAGCCGGGCTGCCGCGATGCCGCGATGCCGCGGCGCCGGGAGCACCCCGGGGGGCCGCACGTTCTGCTCGCCGTCCCGCCCGGGGGGCTGGTAGCGTCCGCGCCGACAAAGAAAGTACGTCTATGGCAACCTACCCTCACCCGGAAAGTAACGGCATCGGTGGTCTTCAGCGCGGGAACGGTCTTCGCGGACTTGCCGGCATTCTGGCCTTTGGGGCTGGACTCCTGCTCCTTTCGGCTCAAGCCGCGGCCCCCAAGGTGGCCAGTGTGACCCCGGCGACGGGCGCCACCGGCGTGTCGCTTACCAGCCCGCTGGTCTTCGTGTTCGATCAACTGATGGATGTCGATGTGCCCATCATTCCCAGCGTGCCGCCGTTCCTGACCGGCAACCTGGAATTTGGTCCCTCCGGGAAGGTCGCCCCCATGGACTGCGTCTGGGAGGAGGACGAACGCACCCTCACCTGCACGCCCACGGAAGATCTTCCCGCCGACACGACGATCACCTGGAAACTGAACCCGGCCGGTTCGTTCTTCCCCATCACGAGCAAGGACGGCACCGAACTGGCCACCACGACGGGGAGCTTCACGACGGGCGAAGGCGGCGGCGGCGGCGGCGAAACCGGACCGACCCTGGTCTCCGCCAACCCCGCCCCGGGCGCCACGGCCGTTCCCGTCACGGCTTCGGTCGTCTTCGTCTTTGATCGGGCCATGCAGAAGAACCCGGCCCTGGGCGGCTTCCCGCCCCTCGTGCCGGGTGCGATCGCGTGGACCGGGACGGGCGTGACCGCAACCAAGTTCAGCTATGCCTGGAGCGAGGACGGAAAGACGGTCACCTGCGATTATTCCGGCGATCTGCCTGGAAACACGGCGATTTCATGGGTTCTCAATCCCTCGGGGGCGGCGCTTCAGCTCCAGAGCGACGAAGGCGAGCCGCTGGCGACGGACACCTACTCAGGGAGCTTCACGACGGCGGCCGGCCAGGGCGGCGGCGGGGATTGCGATCCGGACGGCGTGAGCGACGACTGGGGCACCTATTCCCTTTCGAAGAGCGGCAGCTACGGCCAGACCTCTGCGGCGGATCCGGTTCCCCTGCCCGAGGACCCGTTCGCCCTCTACGTCGGCGTGATGGGGCCCCAAGCCGGCCCGGCGGTGACCGGGGGATTCCTGGCTCCCCCCACCGGCGGCAACCGCCCGCTCCAAGGCTTCGGCACGGCCTACTTCTTCTCTGAGAGCGCCGCCACCGAGGCGGCCATCGATGCCGCATACCCCGCCGGCAACTACGCGTTTCACTTCACCCAGACGGGCCAGCCCGAGCGGGTCATCGCGATGACCATGCCCGCCGCGAGCGTCCCCACTCCGAAGATCATCAACTTCGCCGACGCCCAGGCCGTGAACGCCCACCTGGATTTCACCCTGCAGTGGAATCCGTTCACCGGCGCGGGCGCGGATGATCACCTCTCGCTGGTCATTTCGGATGCCCAAAGCGGCGTCGTGTTTGAGGCGCCCGATCTTTGCGTCCCTCGCGACCTGCCCGTCACCGCCACCTCCGTCGTCCTCCCGGCCGGCACGCTGCAGATGGACAAGACCTATCACGCCTCCCTCACTTTCATGCGGACCTTCTACTTCGCCACCAATGCCGTCCCCAGCATGGCCGGCTTCGGGGCGCTCTCGAAATCCACGGAGTTCACGGTGAAGACCGGCACGGGGGGCGGGGGCGGCGGCGCGCCGGCACGCTTCACCGGCTACCGCCTGCTGCCGGAAGGCAACACGGAACTGGACCTCACGGGAACACCCATGACGAACTACACCATCCAGCGCACTTCCAACCTGCTGCTGCAAGGGTGGCTGCCCGTCGGCATCGTGGTCATGGACGCCACAGGCAAGGCCACGTTCCGCGATACCGACGGCGGCAAGATCCCGCCGCTGTTCTACCGCGCCATCACGAATTAGCCGGAGCGGCGGGCCGCGGAGTGCCCGCCCTACCGAAGGGCAGGTTCATGGAAAGCGACCTGTTCCTTTTGGACCTGCTCCGTGGCCATGAACCAAAAAGCGCCGCTAAAGCGGACGCACTCCAAACGCTTCGCGCCGCTCCAAGGCACGTCCGGGGCCGCGAAGCGCCTGGAGTGCGGGGATTCATCCCCGCTTTTCGTAGTCAGTTCACGGGTAGTCCCCTTGGCCGGGCGGCCACGCGCCGTGATCGTGAACCGGTCCTTCCAAGGTAGGGCGCGCGATCCCTTGCGCGCCGCCCCAGGCGGGCAACGGAGTGCCCGCCCTACCTGACTGACTCGACGGCCGGCTCCCCTGCGGATTGCGGCTTTGAAGGGGCGCGGATTGCGTCCAATCTTGCCCCCACATGAGCGCGTCGAAGCGGTTGTTTCTCCTGGACGGCATGGCCTTGGTATACCGGGCGCACTTTGCCTTCATCGCGCGCCCGATCCGGACCGCCCAGGGCTTGAACACCTCAGCCCTGTACGGGTTCGTCCAAACCCTGCTGGACATCATGGCGAACGGGGCCCCGACGCACCTGGCGGTCGCCTTCGACACCGACGCGCCCACGCCGCGCCACGAGGCGTTCCCGGAGTACAAGGCACAGCGCCAGGTGATGCCCGAGGAGTTGAGCGCCGCCCTCCCCAGCGTGCGACGCTTTATCGAGGCCTTTAACCTCTGCTGCCTGTCCCTCGATGGTTTCGAGGCCGACGACATCATCGGCACGCTGGTGCGCCGCGCCGAACCCCAGGGCTTCGAGTCCTTCATGGTGACCCCTGACAAGGACTTTGGGCAGCTGGTGACCGAGCGCACCCGCCTCTGGAAGCCCGGCCGGCAGGGGAGCGACATCGAGATTCTCGGCCCGGCAGAAGTCTGCGCCCGCTGGGGGATCGCCCGGGTCGAGCAAGTCATCGACCTCCTGGGGCTCATGGGCGACGCGACCGACAACATCCCCGGCGTCCCCGGTGTCGGCGAAAAGACCGCGGCCAAACTGATCGCCCAGTATGGGTCCCTCGAAGGCGTGCTGGAACACGCGGATGAATTGAAGGGCAAACTCGCCCAGTCCGTGCGCGAGCACGCCGCCCAGGCACGCCTGAGCAAACAGCTGGCGACGATCCTCACCGACGTCCCCCTCAACCTGGACCTCGAGGCCATGGCAATCCGCGATCGCAACGAGACCGCCCTGCAGTCGCTCTGCGTCGAGTTCGAGTTCAACGCGCTGGGCCGCCGGTTGTTCGGCGACGGCTTCAAGGCGGGCCGCGGCTTCAGTTCCACCCGGGTGGAGAGCGCGCCCGTTGACGCGCCGCGTCCGGAGCCGGCCGAACTCGATCTGTTTGGCCAGGCCGTCGCCTCCGGCCCGGGAGTCACCGCCATGCGCGATGGCCATGAACCACTCTCGCCGGGTCGGGGGACCCGGCCTACAGGTTGCGGGCCCGGTGCCCTCACCGGGCGGTTCATGGATAGCTCAGCTTTCGCAGGGTCCACGCCGCGGGAACCCCTGACGGCGAACCCGAGCCAGACCGGCGCGGCGTTGCGGTCGCTGGCCGACTCTCCGCACGAGTACGAAGTGGTCGGTTCGACGGCTCAACTGTCCGCCCTGGTCCGGCAACTTGGCGCGGCCACCGCCTTCGGCCTGGCCATCGCATGGACCGGAACCAACCCCGGCGGGAAGCACGTCTCCGGGATCGCCGTAAGTTGCGAAGCAAGCCGCGGCTGGTTTGTACCCCTGGAATTCGAAGCACGCCCGGAGGCCGCGGGAGTGAGGCAGAGCGCCGCCGCACCAACGTGCCCTCCCCTGCTCCGAGAGTTGCTGCCGTTCCTGACAAACCCGCAGCTCACCAAAGTCGGGCACGACCTGAAGCCGGGGCTTCTGGCCTTGAAGCGGGAGGGGATCGAGGTCCGGGGGCCGTTTTTCGATACCATGATCGCCCATGCGTTGATCGAGCCCGAGCAACGGCATGGCCTGGCCTATGGCTCGGGAGTCTACCTCGGCTATACCCCGCTGGCTTCGACGCCGTCGCGAAATCGTGCCCAAGTCGCCAGCCCGGACAAAGGGACTTTGGCTCCCGCACCCGTCGAGGACACCGCCGTTCGCGCGATGGAGTCCGCCGACCTGGCGCTGCAATTGCGCGAGAAGCTCGCGCCGTTGCTGCAGGCCCGGGCCCAGGAGCGCGTGTTCTACCAGGTGGAAATGCCGGTCCTCCCCACGCTCGTCGCCATGGAATGCGAGGGAATCCGGGTGGAGGCCGGTGTCCTGAAAGAGTTCAGCGTCCAACTCGCCCACGCCATGGCGGCCCATGAGGCGGCCGTTCACCGGCTGGCCGGGCGCGTGTTCAACGTGAACTCCAACCGCCAGCTCGGTGAGGTGCTTTTCGATCAGCTCAAACTCGTCGAACGCGCCAAGAAAACGGCCACCGGCCAGTACGCCACCGACGAACAGACCCTGCAGGCGCTCGCTCCCAACCATGAAATCGTGAGGCACCTGCTCGAGTATCGCACGGTCAGCAAACTGAAATCCACGTACGCCGACACCCTCCCCGAGGCCATCTCCCCCCAAACCGGCCGCATTCACACGACGTACCACCAGGCGGCGACCGCCACCGGCCGTCTCAGTTCTCAAGATCCCAACCTCCAGAACATTCCGATCCGAACCGAGCTGGGGCAGGAGATCCGCCGGGCGTTTGTTTCCAGGCCCGGCTCGGATTGGTGCCTGCTCTCGGCGGACTACTCCCAGATCGAGCTGCGCATTCTGGCTTCGATGAGCGGCGAAACCGCGATGCGCGAGGCGTTTGTTCGCGGGGAGGACATTCATACCGACACGGCGGCCCGCGTCTATGGCGTCATGCCCGGTCTCGTCACGTCCGAACAACGTCGGCGCGCCAAGATGGTCAACTACGGCATCGCCTACGGCATCTCCGGCTTCGGGCTCGCCCAGCGGCTGGGCATCCCACGCAAAGAGGCCGCCGAGATCATCGAGCACTATTTCGCCAGTTACCCGGGGATCCGGCGCTACATGGACGACACCATCGCGTCGGCACGCGAACGCGGTTTCGTGGAAACGCTGACCGGGCGCCGACGCTACCTGCTGGACGTGCGATCGGCCAATGCCACCGTGCGCGCCGCCGCCGAGCGCAACGCGATTAACGCGCCCATCCAGGGCACCGCGGCGGACCTGATCAAGATCGCCATGGCGAGGATCCACGAGCAGCTGTCCGCCGGCGGCATGAAGTCGCGCATGCTCCTGCAGGTTCACGACGAGCTCGTGTTCGATCTTTACCGCCCGGAGGAAGCGGCGGTTCGCGCGCTCGTGACCGAGCAGATGCGCTCGGCGTTGACGCTCGAGGTTCCCCTGGAAGTCGAAATTGGCGTCGGCGCCAACTGGCTCGAAGCGCACGAGTAGGCACCGAGGCCGGCGGGCGAGGCCTCCCACTCCAACCATCCGGCTCGACGCCGCCTCCCCGGCGCCCCACCGACCAGCCGAACCCCGGAGGCCGTCGAAGCGCTTGACGCCGGGGCGCCGGAACCGGTCTGCTCATGCGTGCCATGACAGCCCTTCTTGCCAGCGCCGAAGCAGCCCCCTGGTGGTGGCCTTTCGTCGTGCTGCTCGTCTCGGTGGCCCTGATTGTGGTCCTGATCACGGTGGTTCGGCTGCATGCGTTCCTGGCCCTGATCCTCGCCGGGATCAGCGCCGGTTTGCTCGCCTCCCGTCTCCCGGGTCCGGCCGGGCAGAGCCACTGGGTGCGGGCGGTCGAACTCACAACCCTCGAGTTCGGCGTCACGGCCGGGAAAATTGCAGTGGTCATCGCCCTGGCCGCGGTGATCGGGCTTTGCATGATGGAGAGCGGGGCCGCCGACAAGATCGTACGCCGGTTTCTGGCCCTGTTCGGGGAGCGCCGGGCCGGAACCGCGTTCTTCCTGAGCAGCTACATCATCTCGATCCCGATCTTCTTCGACACCCTGTTCATGCTCCTGCTCCCGCTCGCCCGGGCGTTGGCCCTGCGAACCGGGCGCGACTACGTCCTTTACGTGATGGCGATTTGCACCTCAGGCATCGTGACCCACTCCCTCTGTGCGCCGCATCCGGGTCCGCTCGCCATGGCCGAAGCACTTCAGGTGGATCTGGGGCTGTCCATCGTGCTCGGCGTCTGCCTCGGGATCCTGCCCGCCACGGCAGGCTGGTACGTGTCCCAGTGGTTGAACCGGCGGCTGGCCATCCCGCTGCGTGAATCGCCGGGCATGTCCGTGGGGGAATTGCACGAGATCATCCGCAAGGACGAACGCGAGCTGCCGGGTTTCGCCATTTCCGTCGCCCCGATCCTTCTCCCCATCTTCCTCATCTCGCTCGCGTCCCTGGTGGACGCGGCGCGAAAACAGCCGGGGACGTTCCCGGGATTGATCGGCCTGTTTGGAGGCGCCGAGGGTTTTCAAGTGGCGGCGGTCTGGATCGAGTTCATCGGCAACCGCAACGTCGCGCTGCTGATCGGAACCGTCATTGCCATGGGAATCCTGATGCGACAGCGCGGATTGAGCGTCGCCCGGATCTGCGAGATGATCGGGCCACCGCTCGAGACGGCCGGCGTGATCATCCTCATCACCAGTGCGGGCGGTGCCTTCGGTTTGATGCTCAAGAACGCGGGCGTTGGCGAAGCGATCAAGACGGCCGCCGAGGGCCGGGCGGTGGATATGATCCTGCTGGCCTGGGCGGTGGCAGCGGTCATCCGCCTGGCACAAGGTTCGGCAACGGTCGCCATGCTCACCACATCCGCAATGATCCTGCCGCTGCTCCAGTCGGGGGCGCCGTGCCATCCGATCTACATCTTTCTGGCGATCGGGTTCGGCGCAATGATCTGCTCCTGGATGAACGACAGCGGTTTCTGGGTGGTGGGCCGCCTCAGTGGGTTCACGGAGAAGGAAACGCTCAAGACCTGGACGGTCATTGCCACGGTCAATAGCATCGCCGGTCTGGTGGTCACCCGGGTGGCTGCATGGCTCTTCCCGATGGTGGACCGGATATAAGGCTGCTTTTGACAGGCCGCGCATCCTGGGGCACGGTGAGAGCACGTTAACATGGAAGAGCACTACCACAACATGACACCCTCGAGCGGCGACCTCACCCGGGAGAAGCTCGCGGACGACATCAAGGCGCTCGTGCATGATGCCGAGGAGTTGCTGAAGGTCGGGGCGGAGGAGGCTGGGGAGAAGGCCGCGGCACTCCGCGCCCGGCTGCAAACTTCTTTGGACAAAGCCAAGGAGAGTTGCCGGCGGCTGGAAGGCCACGCGATTGAAAGCGCCAAGGCTGCCGACCGGGTCATTCGCAGTCATCCCTATGAGTCCATCGGCATCTCCTTTGGCGTGGGGGTCCTGCTCGGCGTCCTGATCAATCGCCGCTAGGAACATGAGTTCCGGCTCCTCGCTCACGCGCATGACTCCCGAGCCCGCGCCGCCCGTCGGACTGTTCGAAGCCATCCGCGGCATGGGCGCGTCGTTGATGAGCCTTGCCCAGCGACGCGTGGAGTTGCTGACGATTGAGGCGCAGGAGGAGAAGGCCCGGCTGCTGGACCTCGTCTTTCGGGCGGCGGTCATCCTGGTGATGGGTTGGATGGCGCTGTTGACCGCCACCGCAACGCTGGTCGTGGCGTTCTGGGACTCGCACCCGGTGATTGTCCTCCTCACCGTGACCTTGCTTTACGGAGGCACGGCCGGGTATCTCGCTTTCAGTCTGAAGCGACGCCTGCGCGAGGCGGCGCGACCGTTCTCGGGCACGATCGAGGAACTGCGGAGGGACGCCGAATGCTTTGGGACCAAGAGCTGAAGGCACTTGCCCAGCGCAAGCGCCTGTTGATGGCGGAATCGGAACCGCTCCGGGCCCAGGTGCGCCTGCAAGGCGCAGTGGTGGCGGGGAAGTTCCATTGGATGGAGTCCCTGTCCCGCGTCGGCGGCTATATCCGGCCGGCGCTGATGACCGCCGCGGCGCTGGTGGGCTACCGGCGGGTCTCGAAACGATCCCGGGTGCTCGGGATCTTCGGAGCCGTGGTCGCGCTGCTGCGCGGCGCGCTGCGGTTATTCCGGCGAGGCTGAGCGGGTTGCGAAGGCCGGAGCGGGTCGGCGGCGGAACAAGAAGCGTCAGGTTCAGTCGGGGAGGAATCATGGCCAAAAAGCGCATCCTGATCGTCGAAGATGACGATCTCCACTTTGAGCTCTACCAGGAAGCCCTCTCAGACTATGAGCTAAGCCGGTCGACCACCGCCTCCTCGGCGCTGGCGCGGCTGCCGAAGGAGCGGCCGGATCTCATCGTGCTCGACCACGTGCTGGCGCGACGCGAGAAGGGGCTGGCGTATCTTCCCGAGTTCAAGGACCTGCTGCCGTATGTACCCATCGTGGTGGTCTCCGGCGCCCTGGAAGCGCATCAACAGATCGGGGCGTTGACCGGGCCCCGCCGGGCGCATTACTGCCTGACCAAGCCGGTCGATCTGAACGAACTCAAGCGGACCGTCGCCACGGCGCTCGAACAGTGCGGCGAAGTGGAGATCGTGCGTCAATTCGAGGCCCTGGAACGTTCGAAACGGGTGGACATCGAAGACCTGCTGAGCCGGTCGACCGACCGCCTGCGACGGCAGACCGACATCCGCAAGCAACTCGCGGCGGCCAGTGAGCGGCCGAACATTTCGGCCCTCGCCCGTCAGTTTCGCGTGGCACGCCGGACCATCATTCGGGACCTCCAGGAACTCATCCGGCGCGGAGAACTTCCCGCGGAGGTTTATCCCAAATACGAAACCGGCGAGGACGAACCGGAGGATGACGCCGTTCCGGAAGTCAACGAGGCCGAGACTCCTGCCGACGCACGCTTCCGGGACGGAGCCTGAAGGCCAGGCGGCCGGGCTTGCAGGATCCCGTTGTCTGCCGGATGGTGACGCGCGAACTCACATGAATCCTTCGCTACCCGGTCTCCTGATTCTCCTCGGCACGATGCTCCGCGCCTCGGAACCTCTTCCCGCGGAGTTGCTCTGGCCCGAAGGTGCCCCCGGTGCCCGGGGCACCAACGACACCGACAAGCCCACCCTGACGCCGTACCTGCCCGATCCCGGCACGGCCTCGGGCGCCGCCGTCGTGGTTTGTCCCGGCGGCGGCTACGGCGGCCTCGCCCCTCACGAGGGGCACGACTACGCGTTGTGGCTCAACCAGCAGGGCGTGGCGGCCTTCGTCCTGAAGTACCGCCTCGGATCGCACGGCTACCGGCACCCCGCCATGTTGAACGACGCCAATCGCGCCATCCGAACGGTGCGAGCGAAAGCCGCCCCATGGAAAATCGACCCGAAGCGGATCGGGATCATGGGATCGTCGGCCGGAGGACACCTCGCCTCGACGGCCGCCACGCATTTCGACGCCGGGCAGCCCGACGCGGCCGACCCGATCGAACGGGTCAGTTCGCGGCCCGACCTCGCGATTCTATGCTACGCGGTGATCACGATGGGAAAGTTCACGCATCAGGGGTCGAAGCAAAACCTGCTGGGATCCGACCCGGGGGAAAGCCTGGTGGAGTTGCTTTCCAACGAACGCCAGGTCACGACGGAGACGCCGCCCTGCTTCGTGTGGCACACGTGGGAGGACAAGGCGGTTCCGGTCGAGAACAGCCTCCAGTTTGCCGAGGCGCTGCAGCGGGCGGGCGTGCCTTTTGACCTGCATGTCTACCAGAAAGGACGCCACGGAATCGGATTGGCGGACAAACCGCCGTTTGCCAGGCCGCACCCATGGGCCGCCGATTGCGCCTTCTGGCTGAAGGAACAGGGGTTCATCCGGTAGGCCGTTCGAAGCCATGCGCCCTCGCGTCCTCCGCTCCAGCCTCGCACGACCTCACCCCTCAGGTCGCGCGGGTCGTGCATCCGCGGCTTCAGAAGGAGGCGCATGATGCTGCTCCTGCGCCTCGGAAGCCTGGCCGCCCTGTTCTTCGGCCTGTACCAGGTCTCGCAGAGCGCGGATGGCTCGCGCGCCGGGGACCTGGATGCCGCCTTCTGGCTGGCTTGCTGTCTCGTGCTTGGACTGGTGGCCGCGGTGCTCTGGGCTCCGGCTCTGGCCGATCGGATCCTCGAGCCACCAGGCACCAGCACCACCGAGGCGCGCATGGTGGACCCGCCCGGGCGACTGATGGCTCTGATTCGCCGGCAGGACGCCCGCGGCTCCCGGCGGCTGGTTCGATGGCTCTGTTTCGTCGAGGGCGTCCGGCATCCGTGGCGACCGGGTCCGTTCGTGATCGGCCTGCGGAACGCCAAACCGGGGTCGTGGCTCGAGTTGGCCTTCGCGAAGGAGGTCTATCGGTTCACCAACGTCGAGAACTGCGTGCGGGCTTACGAGGTCTTGCGACGACACGGTCGCAGGCCGGCCCCGCATCCGCGAGACGCGGTCAATGAGGCCGTGGCCGCCCTGCCAAGGCACGCCTCTCGAGGGGAGCGCTGACATGTTCAAGGTCCTGCATCGGTTCCTGGTCGTGGGCTATTGGTGCTTCTGGGCCGCCGTGGCCTTCTGGCTTTACACGCAACGCGCGCGGATTCAGCCCGCGGTCGACCTCGCCACGCTCGCCTGGCACCAGGATCGCAAAGCTGAATTTCCCGTCCGCGAATTCACCGGCACGGTCACGCGATCGTACGGGGGGAGCAGCTTCCAGGTGCGCGATGCCGCTGGCCAGTCTTACAACTTCGGGCTCGCGGGAATCGCGGCCGGAAATCCCGAAGGACCAGCCAATGCTGTCGAGCGTCGGCGGTCGGCCCAGGTCGCCACGAACCTGACCGCCTGGGTTCACGGCGCGCCGGTGCGGATTCAGGTAACGCTGGAGAATCCCGCGACCAAGACCGGGCTGGGCATCGTTTGGGCGGGGACCAACAACCTGAACGAGCGGGTCCTGGAGGAAGGACTGGCGGCACTTCGGAAGGACCAGATTCGAGCCCTTCCACTCACCGACCAACTCGCGCTGGTGCTTGCGGAACGCCGCGCGAAGGAGAGTGGAACGGGCATTTGGGCGGAAGCGCGACCTTCCGAGTAGGCGGAAATCCGGAATCGACGCGCTCAGTCGCCACGCACCGAGCCCGCAGGGACGTCCCTGACTGTCGCGGCTTCCTGCGGACTGAAGTCCGCGCTCCGGGGCAGGTTCAGGGAACCGGACCGCGGGGATTCCACGGGCCGGTCCCGCTGATCAGAATCGGGTGAGCCTCAGGTGGTCACCGGCGCCTGCGAGGGACGATCCTGGTGGAACGTCAGTTTGTCACCCTCGACGGTGACCTTGATCGGGTCGTTCTCGTGGAGGTTGCCCCGGATGATCTCCTCCGCGAGAGGATCCTCGAGGTAACGTTCCACGGCCCGGCGCATCGGACGCGCTCCATACATCGGATCAAAACCGCGATCGGTGAGGAAGTCCTTCGCCTTGGCGTCCAGCTCGATCACAACGTTCTTGTGACGGAGCCGCGTCATGACCTTCTCCACCTCCAGCTCGAGGATCTGGACGAGGTCCTCCTTCGTGAGCGAACGGAAGACGATGACGTCATCGAGGCGGTTCAGAAACTCCGGGCGGAAGACCTTCTTGGCCTCCTCGAGAATCTTGTCCCGCATCTGGTCGTAGTTGTGCTTTTCGGTCGCGGGCGTAAAGCCGATCGTCGACTGCTTGCGCAGGCTCTCGGAGCCCACGTTGGACGTGAGCAGAATGATCGTGTTCCGGAAGTCGACGTGGCGGCCGAAGCTATCGGTCAGCTTTCCCTCCTCCAGGATCTGGAGGAGCATGTTCATCACGTCCGGGTGCGCCTTTTCGATTTCATCGAAGAGGATCACACAGTAGGGCTTCCGCCGCACCGCCTCGGTCAACTGCCCGCCTTCCTCATAGCCCACGTAGCCGGGCGGCGAGCCGATGAGGCGGCTGACGTTGAACTTCTCCATGTACTCGCTCATGTCGAGTTGCACGAGCGACTTGGCGTCCCCGAACATGTGTTCGGCGAGCGTTTTCGCCAGGAGGGTCTTGCCGACGCCCGTCGGTCCGAGCAGGGCGAAGGTGCCGATGGGCCGCTTGGGATCCTTGAGATCGGCGCGCGACCGGCGCAACGCCTTGCACAACGCGATCACGGCTTCCTTCTGCCCCACGACGATCTTGTTCAAGTCCGCTTCCATGGCCAGGAGCTTCCTCGCCTGGTCCTGTCCCATGCGCTCGAGCGGGATGCCAGTCCACTTGGCGACCACGTGGAGAATGTCGGGTTCATCCACGGTGATGCGCTTCTCCTCGCGGCTGGCCTTCCATTCCGCGAGAACGGTGTCGAGCTTCTCCTTCGCCTGCTTTTCCTTGTCGCGCATGGAGGCGGCTCCCTCGAAGTCCTGCTCCTTGATGGCGCGCTCCTTTCGGCGGCGAATGTCCTCGATCTCGCCTTCGATATGCTTGACGTCCGGCGGACGCGTCATGGCTCCAATGCGGGCGCGGGAACCCGCCTCGTCCATGACATCGATGGCCTTGTCCGGCAGGAACCGGCCGGTGATATAGCGGTCGGAGAGCTTCACGGCGGCGCTCAGGGCGTCGTCGGTGAGCTTGATCTTGTGGTGATCCTCGTACTTCGACTTGAGGCCCTGGAGGATCTGGACCGCCTCGTCCACGGACGGAGGCTCGACCTTGACGGTCTGGAAGCGCCGTTCGAGGGCGGCGTCCTTCTCGATGTACTTGCGGTACTCGGTGAGCGTGGTGGCCCCGATGCACTGCAACTCGCCGCGGCTGAGAGCCGGTTTGATGATGTTCGAGGCATCCATCGTGCCCTCGGCGGAGCCGGCGCCCACGATCGTATGCAGCTCGTCGATGAAGAGGATGATGTTCTTCGAACGCCGGATCTCGTCCATCACCGCCTTGATGCGCTCCTCGAACTGGCCGCGGTACTTCGTGCCGGCGACCATCAGGGCCAGATCGAGGGTAATCACCCGCTTGTCACGCAGCAGGTCGGGGACATTTCCCCGGGCGATTTCCTGGGCCAGGCCCTCGACGATTGCCGTCTTGCCGACGCCGGCTTCCCCGAGCAGCACGGGATTGTTCTTGGTGCGGCGGCAGAGAATCTGGATGACGCGCTCGATCTCGTTCTGGCGCCCGATGACCGGGTCCATCTCGCCCTTGCGGGCGATCTCCGTGAGGTCACGACCAAACGCCTTGAGCGCCGGGGTCTTCACCTGTCCCTTGGCGGGCGGCTTTTCCCCGGCTTCACCCGGCTCCTCCTCGCCTCCCTGGAAGTTGGGATCGAGTTCCTTGAGGATTTCCTGGCGGGTCTGCTCGATGTCGACATCCAGGTTCTTGAGCACCCGGGCGGCCACGCCATCGCCTTCGCGGAGCAGTCCGAGCAGGAGGTGTTCGGTGCCCACGTAGGTGTGGTTCAAGGCCTTGGCCTCTTTGGCGGCCAGCGAGAGCACCTTCTTCACGCGCGGCGTGTAAGGAATGCTGCCCATGACCTTCTGGTCCGGACCCGTGCCGACCTGCTTCTCGACCTCCAGTCGGACGGTTTCCAGGTCCAGACCCAGTTTTTGGAGCACGTTCACGGCCACGCCCTGGCCGAGCTTGATCAGGCCGAGGAGCAAATGCTCCGTGCCCACGAAATTGTGGTTGAAGCGGTCGGCCTCCTTCCGTGCGAGTGCCAGCACTTGCTGCGCTCGCGGAGTGAGGTTGTTCATGGACTCGTCGCTCATAATTCTGACAGTGCGGTTGAAATTGTTACGCGGCAGGCGGGTTGTCCAATGGCTTGGCCGGAGGCGGCATCACGGGCCGCCGCACGTCCCGCAAGGCCTCTCGCAACATATCCGCACGCAGCACATCCCGTTCCTCGGCGCTCAGTTTCTCGCTGTGGCGCGACTGAAGGTGGGCGGGCTGGGTAATCATCGCCAGTTCGTCCACCAACGCCCGCGGCACCCCGGGCAGGCAATCCAAGTCGATCCCCAACCGGAGCAGCGAGAGCAGGTTGATGGCTTCCTTCGAGGAAAGGCTGTGCGCGTTCGCGAGAATCCCGTACGCCCGGCCGACGTGGTTGTACACGACTTTGGACTTCCCTTCCAGCATCCGGGCGCGGGCGTTCTCCTCATGCTCGATGACCTGGGCCACCACTTTGGAGAGTCGCTCCACGATCTCGGCCTCCGGCTCGCCCAGGGTCATCTGGTTCGAAATCTGGAAGACGTTCCCGAGCGCCTCGGTGCCTTCCCCGTACAGACCGCGGACCGCCAGGCCCAGCTTGTTCACGGCCTGGATGATCTGCGTGACCTGTTCGTCCAAAACCAGGGCCGGCAGGTGCACCATGGCGCTGACCCGGATGCCGGTCCCCAAGTTCGTGGGGCAAGCCGTCAAATACCCCAGGTCACGCGAGAACACGTAATCGAGGACTTGCTCGAGCGCGGTGTCCAGATGGTCCACCGCCTGCCAGGTTTCCTGCAGCTGAAACCCGGGAAGCAACGACTGCATCCGGAGGTGATCCTCCTCGTTGATCATGACGCACAACGACTCGTCCCGGCTCAGGACCATCGCGCTTCCCGCGCCCTTGGCGGCATGCTCCCGGCTGATCAGATGGCGCTCGACGAGCAACTGCTTGTCCAGGGCCGCGAGCGATTCCAGCGCCGCGGAAAACCCGCCCTGCATCTCGGGTTGCTTCCCCACCGCCTGCACCAGGACATCGCAAGCGCGCTGCCGGTCGGGTTTCTTGGCCCAGCCGGGGAACGCGAATCCCGAGATGTTCCGCGCCAACCGGACGCGGCTGGACATCACAATCTTGGCGCCCGGCCCGGTACGCTGGGCCGATTCATGAGGAGTGCTGAGAAATTCGCGCAGGTGCATGGGATCAGCGAGTGACCGCGGCCCCCGGGTCGTCCTTGAGCGCGCGGATCTGGTCCCGGAGCCGCGCCGCCTGTTCGTAGTCCTCGACCGCCACCGCTTCATCCAGATTCCGCTGGAGCGCCTTGATGCGATCCTGGATCTCCCGGCCCAAGGCAAGAGCCCGCGGGATCTTGCCGGTATGGCGTGTGCCCTTGTGCATCGTCTTCAGAATGCCGCCGAGTCCGTCCTTGAACGTGTCGTAGCAGGCCGGACACCCCAGGCGGCCGGTCTTCTTGAAATCAGCCTGCGTAAAGCCGCAACTCGGGCAGGCCACCTCGGCCCCTTGAGCCGTGGGACCGGCCAGATCCTCCGAAGCGCCGAGCCCCAGAAGCAGGTCGGCCAAAGCGAAGCCCGCCGGGTCCTCAATGTTCTTGGCCTTCGCGCACTCTTCGCACAGATCCACTTTCTTGATCTTGCCTTCCTTGACGTCGGTAAGATGAACCCTGGCTTCCTTCTTCTGGCAGATCATGCACAGCATACGCAGACAGCTATTTCGACACAAAAACCCCTCAAGTCAAGCAGCGCACCGCTTGCCACTCGCCGGGACCGCGACCTACAGTTCAGCCGCGTCTGTTATGGGGCAAGCCGCCTTTCCCACGCCTGCCGACGCCTCCGGCGCGGAGGTGATCCGCACCCATTCCCCGGAGTTGTTCGCCGCCGCCGTCCAGCGTGCGGCCAACCTCCTGCGGGCCGGTGACGTGGTGGTCATCCCCACCGAGACCGTGTACGGCCTCGCCGCCAACGCCCGTGAAGCGGCGGCGGTCGCACGGATCTTCCAGGTGAAGGGAAGGCCGGCGCACAACCCGATCATTGTTCACATCGCCGGAATCGACATGGCGAAGGCCTGTGTGAGCGGCTGGCCGGCAGCCGCTGACCGACTGGCCGCGGCCTTCTGGCCGGGACCACTCACCCTGGTGCTGCCAAAATCCGCCCTGATCCCCGCAAACGTCACCGCCGGCGGTAACACCGTGGGCATCCGCTGGCCCAGCCACCCGTTTGTCCAGGCCCTCATTCGCACGTGCCACTTCCCGCTCGCCGCGCCCAGCGCCAACCGGTCCAACCAGGTGTCGCCGACCACGGCGGAGCACGTGCGTCGTTCGCTCGGCGAGGCCGTGCCGCTCATCGTGGACGGGGGAGCGTGCCAGGTGGGACTCGAGTCCACGGTGGTCGACCTGACCACGTCCCCCGCACGCATCCTGCGCCCCGGCATGGTCACGGCGGCCGCGTTGGAAGCCGTCCTCGGCCCCCTGGCGCCCTCACCCGGCGCTCCGGAGCCCGGACCGCTTCGCAGCCCGGGCCAGCTGACTCGACACTACGCGCCAAAGGCCACCTTGCGGGTGTGGACCTGGAACCGCGGTGAGGATATCCGCGCCCGCTTGCTACAGGCATCGCTGGCCCCCGAGACCGTGGCCGTCATCGCGCACACCCACCTCCCCTCCCCCGCCGGGTTGGCCCGGGTGAGCGTGATTCCCCACGACCCCGAGGCCTTCGCCCGTGCCCTTTACGCGGAACTGCATCACTGCGACGAGGAGGGCGCGCGCTGGATTCTGGTCGAGGAAGTGCCCTCCACGCCCGCCTGGGCTGCCATCCGGGACCGGCTCGCCCGGGCTTCGAGCTGAACGCCATGGGCAAGCTGGGCAAGCCATTCGAGTTGGCACGCCGTTCCCCGTCTCGTACGGTCCCGGGGAACTGCGCCCACTCCCTGTTGCATGAAGTCTGAATCGAACCCGCTTGTCCTCGTGGCGGACGACCAGGCGGACGTCCTGGCCGCCCTGCGGCTGTTGCTCAAGGGAGAGGGGTTCCGCCTCGAGACCGTCGCCTCCCCCGCCCATGCCGAGGCCGCGGCCCGGGAAAGGACCTTCGACGTCGCGCTCATCGACCTGAATTACACCCGCGACACCACCTCGGGACAGGAAGGACTGGAGCTGCTCGCCCGCCTGCTGGCGATGGATCCCACCCTGCCGGTCGTCGTCATGACGGCCTGGGGCAGCGTCGATCTCGCGGTCGAGGCGATGCGGCGCGGTGCCCGCGACTTCGTGCAAAAGCCTTGGGAGAACGCGCGCCTGCTGACCATTCTCAGAAACCAGGCGGAACTCGCACGGGCGCTCCGGCGCGGCGTGCGGCTCGAAGCTGAAAACCAGCTCCTGCGCGGCACCAACCCGGACTTGATCGCGGCGTCCCCAGCCATGCGCCCGGTCCTGGACATCATCCAGCGGGTCGGCCCCTCCGATGCGAACGTGCTGATCCTGGGCGAAAATGGCACGGGCAAGGGCGTCGTGGCCCAGGCCCTTCACGCCGTGTCCCGCCGCGCCCAGGCGCCCTCGGTGACCGTGAACATGGGCGGCTTGTCCGAGGGCGTCTTCGAAAGCGAGCTGTTTGGCCACGTGAAAGGAGCGTTCACGGACGCGAAGACCGATCGTGTGGGCCGGTTCGAACTCGCCGAAGGCGGCACGCTCTTCCTGGACGAGATCGCCAACCTTTCCCTGCCCCAACAGGCCAGGTTGCTGCGCGTCCTCGAGACGGGCGAATACGAACGGGTGGGTTCCTCGCGCACCCTTCGCGCCGATGTGCGCCTGATCTCGGCCACCAACGCGGACCTCGGTGCGGCCGTGGCGGCAGGGAAGTTCCGCCAGGACCTGCTGTTCCGGCTGAACACGATTGAGATTCACCTGCCCCCTTTGCGCGAACGGCTCGAGGACATCAACCTGCTCGCGGTTCATTTCCTGGGCCGCCACACCCGGCACTACGGAAAGCGCGTCGAAGGATTCGAGCCCGCGGCCCTGCAGGCGCTCAGGGATCATGCCTGGCCGGGCAACGTCCGCGAACTGAGCCACGTCATCGAACGCGCCGCCCTCATGGCGACGGGCTCGCACGTGACGGTCGCGGACCTCGGCCTGCGCACCCCGCGCGAGGCGGAGCCGCGCATCGAAGACCTCAGCATCGAGGAAGTCGAACGGTGGCTGATCAAGAAGACGCTGGCCCGGTTCGAGGGGAACGCCAACAAGGCGGCCGAAACTCTCGGCCTGAGCCGGAGTGCGTTTTATCGCCGCTTGCAGAAATATGGCCTCTAAACGGCCCGGCATCGGCGCACGGCACCATGGCAGGCTGGCGGTCGGGCAGCCGCGGGGCCGCTCAGCGTCATGAACGCCCCCGCACGACAGCAGCGCGGTTCCCGGCGGATGGGACTCATCGCCCGGCTCGGGTGGCTCGCGTGGCTGGCCACGCTCCCCCCCCTGGCCGGGTTCATGGTCCTCCTGTGGTTCCCATCCGCATTCGACGCGACCACGCTCTCCACGCAGACCCGGCTGACCCTCACGCTGATCGTGGTGCTGGGCTCCGGAGGCCTTCTGCTCGTCGTCCGGGAGCGCCTGGTGCGCCCGCTCCAGACCGCCGCGAACATCCTGTCCGGCTTGCGGGAAGGCGACTATTCGTTCCGGGCCCGAAGCGACGGGGGCAAAGACGCCTTCCGTGAGTTGCTGGCCGAAGTCAACACCCTGGTCGACACCATGCGCCAGCAACGACTCGGAGCGCTCGAGGCGACGGCGTTGCTGCGGACCGTCACCGCGGAGATCGACGTGGCCGTCTTTGCTTTTGACGGCGTCGAGTGCCTTCGCCTGGTGAACCGCGCCGGGGAACGCTTGCTGGCCCAACCCCGCGAGCGTCTCCTGGGGCGGTACGCCGCCGATCTCGGCGTCGAGGATTGCCTGGAGGGCGAGACCCCCCGGACGCTTCAACGGACCTTTCCTGGCGGCACGGGACGCTGGGGGCTGCAACGGCGCCAGTTCAGGCAAGGAGGGCTTCCGCACACGCTGGTGGTGCTGTCCGATCTGAGCCGGGAGTTGCGCGAGGAGGAGAAACTCGCATGGCAGCGGCTCGTGCGGGTGATGGGTCACGAGTTGAACAACTCCCTCGCCCCGGTGAAGTCCATCGCGGGCAGCCTCGACAACCTGGTGCAACGCGATCCATTGCCGGCCGACTGGCGGGAGGACATGCGGGAAGGCCTCGGCGTGATTGCCAGCCGGGCCGAATCCCTCAATCGCTTTGTCGGTGCCTATGCCCAGCTCGCGCGCCTCCCCAAACCCCGCCGCCTCCCGGTCGCCGTGCCTGCCCTCCTCAGCCGCGCCGCAAGCATGGAGACCCGGGTTCCCGTGCAACTGGCGCCAGGACCGGCTTGCACCGTTCTGGCAGACCCGGATCAGCTCGAGCAGGCCCTCATCAACCTCATCCGGAATGGGGCCGATGCGGTGCTGGAGAGCGGCGCCGGCACCTCACCTCCCGATCCAGGCGTGACGGTCGGCTGGGCCCGAAGCGGGCAAATCCTTGAGATCACCATCCAGGATTGCGGTGGCGGCCTCGCCAGCACCGCGAACCTGTTCGTGCCGTTTTTTACCACCAAGCCCCGAGGGTCGGGCATCGGACTCGTGCTGTGCCGTCAGATTGCCGAGGCCCACGGGGGCTCGCTCATGCTGGAGAACCGTGCCCAGACCCGGGGGTGTGTCGCCAGGTTTCGCCTTCCCTGTCCCCTGGATCCATCGTAGGGCATGCTGTCCAGCCTGCCGGTGCCCCGGGCTTTCGAGCCCGGTCAGAGCCTGGCCCGGCGCCCGCAGCGCCCGAAGCTGGCGTGGGAGTCTCACCACCGCGCCCCGCCAAGGGTCAGCGGCGGCGCCGATAAAGCACGAAACCTCCCAATCCGAGCCCTGACGCCAGCGCAAATCCCCACCCGGATGGCTCCGGGACGTTGATGAAGAGCGGGACCCGGTATGCCGCAGCTGCAGGATCGCCAGCACCGATCGGTCCGGGACTCCCTGTCACCTCAGGCTCGAGCGTGCCCCGGATCCAGAAATTGGAGATCCCCGGGGCGTCTATCTCCCGCGGATTCTGGGCGTCGCCTTGTTCGGAGACGTAGAAATTGAGGCGGGCCAGCGCGCCATCCTGGAACCAAAGCTCCGGGTATAGGTCATAATCGGCGTCGTCCAGCTCCCGGAACTCCTGCCCCAAAAACGTCAGCGCAATCTCAAGTCCCTCGACCGGGGTCAGACGCGACTCTCCCGTGCCGAAGACGGCATCCTCAGGATACGTGCAGGTGCCGACGGCGGTCGTGCCCGCAAACGGGCCCGCCGCGACCAGGGCGGTGAAGTCGAACGTGCCGGTCGCGAAGCCGCCCGCGTCGGCGCCAGGGGCCAACAAGCCGCAGGCCAGGCAGCCGCCCGCCAGCCTCGTCCGTAGGTGCTGCAACGTGAGCATATACATGGTTCCGGAATGGGCTCTGGTTCCCCGTCGTTTTCGAACTCTCGACTCCGCGCTCCCTGCCGCCGCGCGACCCCCGCTCCGCAAAAGCTAATTGCATTAATTACGGCCGCCCAACCCGTGTCAAGCGTTCTGAAAGCCGCCCGGAACCGGGGAACCGGGGACCACGGCCGGGCTTGGCTGGCTTCGGAGCGCTCGCCGCCAGACCGGCCCCTCGATCGACCTGGGTTCCTCCGGAAGCCGCAGGGTCAACTCCCGAATCCTGTTGACCCTGGCACACGCGCCTTCCGCCTTGCCGCTCCGCGCCGCTGCTCCGCATACTGCCCGGATGTTGGACGTGAAACTGGTCCGCGAGCAGCCTGACCTGGTGCGGGAAAGGCTGGCATCGCGTGGCGGCGACGAGGCCGCGCAGGTGGATGAACTTCTCCGCCTGGACGAGGAGCGGCGCCGGCTGCTGGGTGAGGTCGAGGCTCAGAAGGCGGCACGAAACCGTGTGGCCAAGGAGATCGGCGCCCTGATGGGCCAGCGAAAGCTCGCCGAAGCCGAGGCGAAGAAAGCTGAATCTCGCCAGCTCGGTGAGCGGATCCCGGAGCTGGACAGGGAGATCGCCGCCCTCGAGACGCGCCGCCTGGAAATCCTGCTGCGGCTGCCCAATCTTCCCCACGCCAGCGTCCCGCGGGGGACAAGTTCGGCCGACAACCCGGTCGTTCGCGAATGGGGACAGCGGCCCTCGTTCGCCTTCACCCCCCGCCCGCACGTCGAACTCTGCCAGGCGCTCAAGCTCGTGGACTTCGAACGCGGCGCCAAGCTCTCGGGCAGCGGTTTCCTGCTGTACACCGGCTGGGGAGCGCGGCTGGAACGCGCGCTGATCCAATTCCTGCTCGACCTGCACGTTCACGAGCACGGCTACACCGAGGTGTCGCCCCCGTTCATTGTCAGCCGGGACGTCATGACCGGCGTCGGGCAGTTCCCCAAGTTCGCCGACCAGGCTTACGCCGTGCAGGAAGGAATGGACGCGTCCACGATGGGCAAACTCTTCCTGCTGCCCACCGCCGAAGCACCCGTGGCGAACATCCATCGCGAAGAGATCCTCAAGGAATCCGACCTCCCGATTCACTACTGCGCTTACAGCCCGTGCTTCCGCGCCGAGGCCGGCGCCGCCGGGGTGGGCACGCGCGGCATGATCCGCGTGCACCAGTTCGACAAGGTCGAACTCATCAAGATCGTCAAGCCCGAGGACGGTTACACCGAGCATGAGCGTATGCTCTCCCACGCCGAGACCGTCCTGCAGCGGCTCGGCCTGCACTACCGCGTCGTGCTGCTCTGCACGGGCGACATGGGCTTCGCCAGTGCCAAGACCTACGACATCGAGGTTTGGGCGCCGGGCCAGGGGAGCTACCTCGAAGTCTCGAGCGTCTCGAATTGCGAGGACTTCCAGGCCCGGCGGATGAACCTCCGCTTCAAACGCGAATCCGATGGCCACAACGTCCTGCCCCACCTCCTCAACGGCAGCGGGACCGCGCTGGCCCGCCTTTTCGTCGCGCTCCTCGAGACCTGCCAACAGGCCGACGGCTCCGTCAGCGTGCCGGCCCCGCTCCAGTCGTATCTGCGGACGGACATGATCCGCGCCGGGACTCGATGATGAGCGCGCCCACGAAGGCCCCTCCCCGCGGCCGCAACCTCCAGGCCGGGACCGCGTCTCCTCCACCGGGCGGCGGCTTCCGTTCCATGCGAATCCTGCTGGCAAGCAGCGAAGTCGAACCCTACTCGAAAACGGGAGGGTTGGCCGATATGACGGCCGCGCTGGGAAAGTACCTCGCTCGCGCCGGGCACCAGGTCGGCATTGTCACGCCGCTGCATCGCTGCGTGCTGCCGGCGATTCGCCGCCGCCTCAGCGAGGAACTCGCCGCCCGGGAAGCGGACCGGCGCCGGCGCGGCGATCCGCTCCGCCGGGAGGCCCTGCTCGATCGCGAGGTCGCCCGGCACCTCCGGCCGTTCGATTGGTCGCTCAGCCTGCCGCTCGGAACGGTGACCCACCACGGGACCGTGCGGATCGCCCAACCCGAGCCCAACCTGACCCTCTACTTCGTCGACGCGCCGCAGTTCTACGATCGCGACGGGCTTTACCTGGATCCCAGTTCGAAATCCGATTACTGGGACAATCCCGATCGCTACATCTTCTTCTCCAAGGCCGTCGCCAACCTGGCCCGCTATCTTCCCTGGCAGCCGGAGATCGTCCACTTGCATGACTGGCACACCGGACTCGTCCCGCTGTTCGTACGTCACCAGGCCTGGCATGACGGCTGGCTGAACGCGCCCAAGACCATCCTCACGGTCCACAATCTGGCTCCCCAGGGACGCTGCGCCGCTGGCAAGTACGCCCTGACCAACCTGCCCCCCTACTATTTCAATGCGGATGCCGTCGAGTACTGGGGCGATCTCAACCCGTTGAAGGCCGGACTGGTGTTCGCGGACGCCCTCACCACCGTCAGCCCCACGTATGCGCGTGAAATCACCACGCCCGCCTACGGCGAAGGACTGGATGGTCTGCTGCGGCACCGCAGTCATTCCCTGACGGGCATTCTCAACGGCGTTGACTACGAAACCTGGCGCACCGATCTCAACCCCGCCCTGCCCCACCCCTTCACGCGGAGTTCGCCCGAGGGCAAACGCCGCTGCAAGGCCGCGCTCCAGGCGGAACTCGGTCTCCCGGTCCGCGATGACCTGCCACTTTTCGGCACGGTGACTCGACTTGACCCCCAGAAGGGCGTGGATCTCATCCTGGGTGCGCTCGAGGAAATGCTCGCCGGCGACATGCAGTACGTCCTGCTGGGCAGCGGTCGCCCCGACTTCGAGTCCGGGTTCGCCAGCCTGGCGGAGCGTTATCCCACCAAGGTGGCAACCGTGATCGGCTACCAACCCGACCTGGCCCACCGCATCGAGGCCGCGTGCGACTTCTACCTGATGCCGTCGCGTTTTGAACCTTGCGGGCTGAACCAGATGTACAGCCTGCGTTACGGCGCCGTCCCGCTGGTCCGGGCGACGGGCGGACTGCAGGATTCGGTGGTCGACATCCGCGAAGACCGAAGCCGGGCGGACGGCATCAAGTTCCAGGACGCCACGGTGAGCGCCCTCGCCAAGGCCGTGCGCAAGGCCATCGCGCTCTGGCGCGAACCCGGGTGGTACGCGCATTACCGCGACAACGGCATGGCCGCCGACTTCTCCTGGGAACGCAGCGTCCGCAAGTACGAAGCGCTCTACCAGCAGCTGCAGCTTGGGGTCAAACCTTGACATTCGACAATTCCCGAACTCCCCCGGCGCGGTGAAGGCCGGACCCGGAGGTCGCGGCCGTGAAATGTCGAATGTCAAGGTTTGACCCCAAGGCGCAGCCACACCGTCTTCAGGTACGCCGGTTCAGCCCGTGACACCGGGAAATCCGGCGGCTGCGGCGCGTAGTGTTCCTGGATCACCCCACGCCCGCGAGCCGCAACCGCCTCGTGCACCACCTCGAGAAAACTCCCCGGGGTCCACGCCGCCACATTCGTCGAGCAAAACAGCACGCCCCCCGGCTTGAGCAGCGGCGCGGCCGAGCGCACCAGCTCCGCATAGTCCGCATCGGCGCGAAAGACCCCGTGCTGCTTCGAGGTCGAAAAGGTGGGCGGGTCCAGCAACACCGCGTCAAAGCTCCGTCCCTGCTTCGCCAATCGGCGCATCCAGTCAAACGCGTCCCCGTAGATGAAGTCATGCGCCGCCGGATCCAGCCCGTTCAGCGCGAAATTCCGTCGTCCCCAATCGAGGTACTTGCGGGAGAGGTCCAGGCTGGTCGTTGAAGCACCGGCAAGGGCAGCGCAGACCGAAAAACCGCACGTGTACGCAAACACGTTCAACACCGAAGCCGTGGCCGCTCCGCCGGCAAACACCGGAAAACCCGCGGCGACATGGTTGGCAAGGAGTCGCCGGCGGTTGTCGCGCTGATCCAGGAACAGCCCGACCGAGCAGCCTTCCCCGAATCGGATCTCGAATTGCACGCCGTTCTCCCGGACCGGAAAGGCCTCCGGGGCCGGCTCGCCGAACAGCAGGGACGGCGAGGCGAGGTCGGCGGTACGACCGCGCGCGTCCAGACGCAACTCCCGATGATAGACGCCGCGAATTGCCGGACCAAGCCACGGGGCCAACCGCTCCCGCCAACATTGCGCAGCCACTCCGCGGCCCGCCGAATCCAACGCCCCGGAGACCGCGCGGCCTCCTTGGGAGGCTTGATTCAGCGAGACCGGGCGCGGTGGCCCCTTGCTCCTCGCGCCTTTCCAGGAACCGCTCGCGGCCCTTTGGCCGCCGACGTCAGCAGGAGGCTCCGCCATGCCCTCTTCAACGGCCCTGGGCAGCCTGGCCCCGCTGAGCAACAAGTAGTCACCCAGACGATCGAGGTAAGGGCCAGGTGCTTCCGCCTGCGTTCCGAATCCGAGCGGCAACTCTTCCGCCCCGTGGGCGACGCGGTACGCATCGGTTCGAGCCGGATCGATCACCGCCTCGCGCAACTCCTGACGGTGATCGGCCGCGAAGTTCGCCGGGACCCGGAACTCCACCTCGACGCCCGTTTCAGGGTGCCGGAACCGAAGCCTCTCGGCGTGCAACCACAACCGGCCTGCCGGCGCTCCGCCATACAGGTTGTCGCCAAGCACCGGAAAGCCGCGCCACGCCGCATGGACGCGGATCTGGTGCGTCCGGCCGGTGATCGGAAGCGCCCGCAACTCCGTAACCGCCTCCTTCGTGGACACGACTTCAAAGCGCGTTTCCGCGATCTCGGATCCGGACCGCAGTTCCGTGGCCTCATAGCGCTCGCCACGCCGGCGAAGGCCCGAGCGCACCGTCCGTTGCTCGAACCCGATCACGGAGCGCGTTGCGAGCCGGTACTCCTTCATGACCTGGCGCCGGGTGAACTGGTCCGTCAAGGAACGGTTTGCCAGCGGCGTCTTGCCGAACACCAGCAGCCCGGAAGTGTCCTTGTCGAGGCGGTGCAGGATGGCGAGCGAAGCCCAGCGGGGCTCCCGGTGGCGCAACCAGTCGTACACGCCTTCGCCGGCGTAAGGTCCCGGGGCGTGCGTGTTCCAGCGCGCCGGCTTGTTCACGACCAGCAGGTGCTCGTCCTCGTAGAGAATCAGGGCAGACATGGCATCATCGCGGGCGGCGCGTCTGTTCGCCGGGATTGCCCGCAAGATCAAGTCCCTTCTCGCGTTGCCGGAGCCCGGGCGGGCGAGGCGTCAGGCAACCCGACCTGAACTTCAATCACGGGCCGCTTTTGCTTGATCGCATCTGCGCACCCCGGCAGCGTTTTTCCCGTTGAAGCGCCTGTTCGAACTGATTCTTTGCTGCGTGGCTTTTGCCGGGGCCTCCCTCCTCGGCAACGCCGCAGGTTCACCCGCCTACCGGGTTCAGTTCGCCGGACGCGACTGGTACGAACTCTCCGGCTGGGGCAAGGTCAACGCCCTCGGGTTTTCCTGGAATCGTCCGGCGCGACTCGCCCGGCTCACGAACAGCACCACGCGCCTCGACTTCAGCGTGGACTCGCCTCAAGCCGTGATCAACGGGGTGAAAGTCTGGCTTTCGCTCCCGGTCACCCCGCGCGGGAACTCCCTTTACATCTCGGCGCTCGATGTCGATTCGGTGCTCCGACCCATCCTTCGCCCGCAGCGCCCCTCCCCGCCGCGCAAGCTCAAGACGATCATGCTCGATCCGGGCCACGGGGGAAGAGACCCCGGGAACGAGGATGGCGGCGAGCAGGAAAAGCGCTATACCCTGCTGCTGGCCCAGCAACTCCGCGCCAAACTCCAGTCGGCCGGCTTCGCCGTGGTGATGACGCGCACCCGGGATGTCTTCCTGGACGTGTCCGAGCGCGCCTCCCTCGCCAACCGTGCCAAAGCCGACCTCTTCATCAGCCTTCATTTCAATTCCATCGCGTCACGGGCCGCGGCCGCGCAAGGCATCGAAACCTACTGCCTCACGCCGGTCGCCGCCGCCTCCACGCACGACTCCGCCCGCACCGCCAGCTCCAGCAAGCTCGCCGGTCACAAGACCACGGCGGAGAGTGTCCTGCTGGCCTACCAGGTCCAGAAGGCCCTGGTCCGCAAGCTGGGCATGGTCGACCGGGGGGTCAAACACGCCCGATTCGTTGTCCTCCGCGACGCCAACATGCCGGCCATTCTCGTCGAAGGCGGTTTCATGAGCACCCGCAGCGAGCTGAAACGGATCATGGACGCCAATTTCCGGGCGCGGACGGCGGATGCGATTGTCGAAGCGGTAAAAGCCTACCGTTCACAAGTGGGCGGGTGAACGAGCCCTCGCCTCCTCATCGTTGTAGGTAGGGTGGGCACTCAGCTGCCCGCCAAATCCGGCGCGCAGGGGACTGCGCGCCCTACCAGAGACGCGGTGACAAGTCGCCTCGACGCACCCCAAAACAAAAGGCCGCGCTCCGGCGCGGCCCTGTTCTGAAAAACTCACCTGCAGGCCTCAAGCTCACCCCGAGGCTGCTCGATTGCCCGATTAACGGCGATCCCGACGGAATCCGCCGCCACGACGTCCCCCACGGTCGCCTTCGCGACGCTCACCTTCGGGACGACGCTCACCTTCGGGGCGACGCTCACCTTCGGGACGGCGCTCACCTTCGGGACGGCGCTCACCTTCGGGGCGACGCTCACCTTCGGGGCGACGCTCACCTTCAGGGCGGCGTTCACCTTCAGGGCGGCGTTCACCTTCGTAACGACGTTCACCTTCGCGCCGGTCACCCTCACGCCGCTCACCTTCCGGGCGCCGTTCGCCCTCGCGCCGTTCGCCCCGGTCGCCCTCCCGGCGTTCCCCACCTTCACGACGCTCGCCTTCGTAACGGCGTTCACCCTCGGGGCGTTCGCCGCGCGGTTCGTCCGAGTCCTCGCGGCCTTCGGGAGCGGGTGCCGGCGGTTCTCCGTTCTTCTCACGCTCCTGCCGGTCGCGCTCTTCCATGGCGGCTCGACGGGACAGGCGCACGCGGCCTTTCTCGTCAACGCCGAGGCATTTGACCCAGATCTCGTCTCCGAGCTTGACGATGTCTTCCACCTGCTTGACGCGGAAGTTGGCCAGCTCACTGACGTGGACCAGGCCGTCCTTCCCCGGCAGCACTTCGACGAAGCAGCCGAATTCCTTGATCGTGACCACTTTGCCCCGGTAGATCTTGCCCACCTCGATCTCGGCGCTGAGCGCCTCGACCTCGCGTTTGGCGAGCTCCATGCCCTCGGGCGTCCGGGAGTAGATCTGGACCGTCCCGTCATCCTCGATGTTGATCTCGCAGCCGGACTCGTCGCAGATGCGCTTGATGTTCTTGCCACCCGGACCGATGAGCGCGCCGATCTTCTCGGGGTTGATCTTGAGCGAGAGGATTCGCGGTGCGTACTTGCTGAGCTCGGCCCGCGGCGCGGCCAGGGTCTCGCCCATGATCTTGAGGATCTTGAGCCGGGCGACCCGGGCACGCTCGATCGCCTCACCCATGATGTGATGCGGCAGGCCCTTGAGCTTCAAATCGAGCTGGAAGCCGGTGATGCCCTTCTCGGTCCCCGCGATCTTGCAGTCCATGTCGCAGAACGCGTCCTCCCACCCGATGATATCGGTGAGGAGTTGATGGCGGGCGATGCTCCCCTGGGGAGTGAACTCGGTGCAGAGGCCGATGCTGATGCCGGCCACGGGGCGGATCAAAGGCACGCCGGCGTCCATCAACGCCAGGCTCCCGGCACACACGGTGGCCATCGAGGTGGAACCGTTGGATTCCATGATCTCGCTGGTGATGCGGATGGCGTACGGGAACGTCTTGATCGGCACCATCGGCTCGATGGATCGCTCCGCCAGCGCGCCATGCCCGATCTCGCGCCGACCCGGACCGGAAATGCGGCCCGTTTCGCCCACGGAGAAGTTCGGGAAGTTGTAGTGCAGGATGAACTGCTTCTCGCTGTCGCCGCCCGTGTAGGCATCCAGTTCCTGCGAATCTTCCGTGGTGCCGAGGGTGGCCAGGCAGATGGCCTGGGTTTCTCCACGCGAGAACAGGCTCGATCCGTGAGCGCGAGGCAGGAAACCCGCCTGGCAGCTGATCGGACGCACATCCTCCATGCCGCGGCCATCCAAGCGCTTGCCCTGGCGGAGGATCAGCTCCCGCACGGCCTCTTTCTGCAGGTAATAGAACGCGTCCTTGCGGACGAAGGTAGTCACCTTCTCCGCGCCGAACTTCTCGACCAGCTTGGAACCCACGTCCTCGGTCACCTGTCTCCAGGCGCTTTCGCGGGCCATCTTGCCCGGCGTCAACAGCGCGGGAACGGTGCGATCTCCCGCGAGGGCCTTCGCCTCGCTCAGGATTTCCTCGGGAACGACGGTCACCTTGATCTCGCGCTTGGGCTTGCCCACCTTGGCGGCGAGTTCCTTCTGCGCGGTGATGACCGGCTGACAACAGGCATGGGCAAACTGCAGCGCGGCCGCAAAGTCGGCTTCACTGATTTCCTTGGCCGCCCCTTCGAACATGACCAATTCGCTCTCGCTCCCGACGTAGACCAGGTCGAGGTCGCTGTCGGCGAGCTGGTTGTGCGTGGGGTTGGCGACGAACTGGCCGCCCACGCGGCCCACGCGCACGGCCCCGAGCGGGCCCGCCCAGGGAATGTCACTCACCATCAACGCCGCTGACGCCCCGATGATGCTCAGGACGTCCGGGTCGTTTTCGCCGTCAGCGCTGAGCAGGATGCTCTGCACCTGGACCTCGTTGAACCAGCCCTTGGGAAACAAGGGCCGGATCGGCCGGTCAATCATCCGGCAGGTGAGGATTTCCTTCTCCGTGGGGCGCCCTTCGCGTTTGAAGTAGCCGCCCGGAAAACGGCCCACCGCGGCCGCTTTCTCCCGATAGTCCACCGTCAGCGGGAAGAACTCCTGTCCTTCCTTGGCGGAAGCGGCGGCCACGGCGGCCACCACCACGAGGGTTTCGCCCGTGCGGACAGTGACGGCACCATCGGCCTGTTTGGCGAGGTGCCCGGTTTCAATCTGAATCTCCTTCGTACCGACTTGGATCACTACTGATTCTGGCATAGGTCTCATACATCGAGACCCGTCGGCCTTGAGGAACTTCATTCAATCCCCTCCCGAGCGGGGGGACTGAATGAAATTTCCCGAAGCCAACGGGCTCGCTTTCCTGGCGCGGTTTGTTGTAATTCCGGAACCGACGCGCGCCGCGATCGCTCCGGTCCGCCTCCAGCCCGGCGGAGAGGCAACTGGGGAATCCGGTCGCGACCGGCCTCGAGCCGGCGGCGACCATGCCGCTTACCGGCGGAGCTTGAGCTTGCGCGTGATGGACTGGTAACGCTCGTTGTCGGTCGACTGGAGATAATCCAGCAAACGCCGACGCTGGCCCACCATCATCAGCAGGCCACGACGAGAACTGTGGTCCTTCATGTGCTTCTGCAGGTGCTCGGTGAGCAGGTTGATACGCTGCGTCAACAGCGCCACTTGCACATCGGCAGACCCGGTGTCCTTCTCGTGGATGCGAAAATCAACGATGGTCTTGCTCTTTGCTTCCATACCGTTCGACTGCGAATTCCAAACAAGAGCCACAACCTAGTGAGCTGTCACCGGGGTGTAAAGCCTCATTTCACATTGTCGTCACCCCTCCCGGTGCGCTAGCTTGCCCGCGAACTCTGGGAGGGCGGAGGTTCGCTCCCGGTCAACGGGAGAGGAAAGTCCGAACACCTCAGGGCACGATGCCGCGTAACCGCTGCCCCCGGGCCGCGGATACACGCGGGAGGCCGGGCCGCGAGGCCCACCGACGGACAGTGCCACAGAAAACATACCGCCCGCCCTCCTCGGAGAACGGGTAAGGGTGAAAAGGTGGGGTAAGAGCCCACCGCTCCCCGCGCAAGCGTGGAGGCACGGAAAACCCCATCGGGTGCAAGGCCAAATAGGGGGTCCAGAGCGCGGCCCGCGCCGCGTCCTGCGCAAGCGGGACAGACCCCGGGTAAGGCCGCTCAGATAAATGAGCCTCTCCCCCGCCTCCGGCGGGGCAGACAGAATTCGGCTTACAGCCCTTCCAGAGTTCACCGGGGGCCTCGGACCAACCCCCCCCCGGGCCATGAACCGTCACCCGGTAGGGCGGGCACTCCGCTGCCCGCCGTATGGCGGCGTAGGACAGACATTCCTGTCTGCCGGTGGGGGCGACTTCCCAGTCGCCCACCGCCTCGCCGGACTCGACAGTCCGGTGCACCGGCAGGCTCGAAAGCCTGCCCTACAAGGTTCACCGTCACCGAGCGGGTCCAGGAGGAGCAGGTTGTTTCCCCGGTACCTGCTGATACTCGTACCGCAACGCCCACGTGAACTCCGCCCCGGGCTCGATCCGCATGTGGACAAACGGCTCGATCGAATGCGGCGCGCGGATCGCCCACAACGCCACGCGCGCCAAAGGCCGGTCCCCGGTGATCCGAACGCCGACCCCCGCTTCCTGGTCCTCCACCCGAAAATCATAGTCCGCCGCCTCGGCGCCGAATCCCGTGATCACCGTGTACACGCGCTCCTCTCCGGCCAGGGTCTTCTTCAGAAACAACTGCCGGCCGCGAATCTCAGCCGTTGCCGGGTCCAGGGCCGGCTCGGCCCGCATCGGGAACGGCACGGTCAGGACCAGCCCCGGTCCCGGCGCGCGCCGGTCGAGGTAAAGGAAGTTGTGGTTGTAGACGCTGGTATCGATCACACGACGCCCGGTGTTGCGCAGCACGTGGTCGATCCGCAAACGCGCTTCGTTGCCCTCGAGCGAAACGATCTTGCGATACTCGTAGCCGTAACCCGTCCCGGCGTCGCTCACCGCCTGACTGAACTCCACCGCATCCGCCCGGCTCTTGACCGACCACCGGCCTCCGTCCACCACCGGATACAGCCGGTAGGGATCGTAGCCGCGTGCGTCGGGACGTCGCAGCACTCCCACGCCAATCTTCACGAACGTCCCGCCCGGCTTCGCCTCCTCGAATCCCAGCGGCTGTCCGTTCGCGGTGAACTCCTCCGCCGGACCCGTGATCGCCGTGCAAGGACCGGCGACAATATCCGTCCCGTCATAAATGAAATCGTGAACGGCCGGATCGGTGCGCTGGAACCAAAGCGGGTAAAACTCGTGCCCCGCGTACTCAAGGCTGCCAATCACGCCCGACCAGTCGAACCGCGTGCCGCGATAGAATCCCGTCGCCGCATCCGGCAGATAAAGCCGCACGCGGAGCTGGGCGTTGGTGAGGAGCACCTCGGGGGCTCCGGCCACCGCAGGCAGACCCGATGCAATCGTCAAGGAAGTCCCGAGGACAACCGAAGCGGTGTGGTTCATGCCTGGATCCTCCGCGACGGGCGGCCGGCTGACAAACCTGTTCTCGAACGCGCCTCGGCGGCCCGGGCATCCTCCGGTTGTCGGGACCGCGGCCGGTCTCCGGCCGCAGCGCGTACGAGCGCCTCGGGCGTTCATCCTTCCAGCGCTCGAGGCCACGTCGAGTTCGTCCCCGCTGCGACCGCGGAGCGGTCGCGGTCCACCTACACGTCCCGCGGCCCCGCTACGGCACCAGCCCGCTCGACCTCAACAAACCCAGGACGTTCCGGTACATCGTACCATGACCCGCCATCGAAGGGTGAAACCCGTCCTCGCTCAACTCGGCGACCGGGAACAAGGCCGCCCCGTCCACCAGCACGCACTTCGAGGCGCGAGCCGCCACCACCCGGGCGATCGCGGCACGGTAGGGCGGCAGTTGACTCTCGACGATGGTTGGCGTGGGCGTCTGGCAGTAGACTCTCACCGCCGGCTGCAAGGCGATCAACCGGTCGCACAATTCGCCATAGGCAGCTTCAAACCGCGCCGCGTCCCAATCGGCGCGATCGGTTATCCCCAAGGCGAGCCACACATTGCGGTTGCCCGCGGCCAGGAGCGTTCTCGCCAGCCCCGGCAGGTCACCGGACAGGTCGTAGAGCGAGAGGTTGCCCCAGCCGTGCAGCGTCACATCCAGCCCGGTTTCCTGACGCAGCAGAGCCCAGGTCGAGAAGAGCCCCGGTGGATCCGCGCCGTAGCCCGCGGAAACACTGTCGCTCAACACCACCAGGTCGGTCTTGGCGCTGATCTCCCGCCAGGCATTCTCCGGGACCCACACCGCGCGCAGCAGCGTCCCGTACGCTTTCAGACCCGACCCAAGTTGCCCTCCTCCCACGAGGTGCAGCGTGCGCTCCCGGGGTTCCCCGAGATCGACCTCCCAAATCCGCGGTACCACGTCCGGGGGACGAACCAACCAGGTCCGCTTCGCGCCGCCTTCGAAGCTCACCACGGCCGGCGCCGCCACCTGGGGCGAGTACGGCAGCACATCGCTTCGGTACTCGACCGCAAGCTGCCTGCCATTGGTGCGGAGCTTCAAGCCCGAGAGCGGATCCTGGTCATACAGCCGTTGCCGCAGCAGCAGCCCATCACTCGTGCCCTGCCGCACCGACCACATCGGCCGGGTCAGCCCGATCCGGACATAATTCGAGCCAAACACACCCGACCCATCCGCGCGTACCTGGATGTGCTCGACGATGAAACGGTGCGTCCCGGCAAAACGCGTCGCCTCGGCCGCCCGGATCCAAACCCGATACCCGTAATGTTCCCGGACCGGCGCCTCGAGGGTCACCACCGTGCGCGGCGTGGCCGCGTCCAGCGTGAACTGGCGGGCCTCCAGCTCGAGGGTGCCGTTGAAGTCCGTCAGCACGAGGCTCCCTGCGGCGGCCGCGTCGCCCTCCTTCCGTCGCACGATGAGACGCACGTTCAAGGTCGTGGAGCCCGGCGGCGCGATCACGAGAGTCTCACGGGCGAGCAGGTCCGCCTCGACGAGGCCGTCATTCAACAGCCATTCCCCGCGCGGCGTCGGCCGGCACTCGCACGCCGTGCCGGCACTCGGATGCCATTCCTCGCTGCCGACTTCGCCCGGCGCAATCGTGTTCCGTTGAAACGTCAGCTCCGTGCCGTCGGCGAAACGGCGCGTCCTGGCGGCCTCGGGCCATGCCGCAGTCGCGGGATCGAGAAGGTCCGCAACCGTCCCTCCGTCCTGGCCAAGTCGGGCGAGCACCACCGAGGAACCGGGTGAAGTAAAGACCCCGCTCGAGGTGAGTGCGCGCCCATCCGGGAGTTCCAACCTCAGGGAACTGATCCTGGTCCAGCGATAGCGTTGGCCCGCCACCAGCCCGGTCACCTGGTACTGCCCCAACCCCGATGGGGTCCCCGCCTCGTACACGGCCTCCGCGCCAACCAACGAAACGGGACTCTCCGGCAAATCAGCGGCCAACACGGGCGGCGTGGTGGCGGTCCCCCACTCCTGATCCCGGACCTCCTGGAAGTAAGCCAGGGGACGCGACGCGGGTAGCTCGTTGAAGATGCGCCCGCCCCGGAACGATGAGGCTTGCTGGGTCCACCGCCGGTCCTTCCATGGGCCCAGGTCGGTCGTGTACCACAGGCTCGCCGATCCCAAAGGCATCGGGGAACTGTAGGCGGCTGACACCACATTCCCGTTTCTGGGCAGCGGGTCCAGCGTCGGAAGTGGCGGCCCGGACTTGAGCTTGTGGTCCACGAAACGCTCGACGTCCACGCTGCCGCCTTGAATGCGCCAGATGCGGCCATGGTCTCGCGCCACGGGCATCGCCAGGTGTTTCTCGGAGCGCACCAGAGCGTACGAGTGCGCGTAGCTGTTCGGAGGGAAGAACTCGTCCGTCGCCCCATTCGCAAACAGGATCGGACAGCGGACCATCGCCAGGTAGCTCGAGGGATCAAACCAACGGATCCACAGCCCTCGCGCTTCGTCCGAGAGCTCCGCGAAGCGGGGGAGATACCAGCTGTCCTCGTACAGAAAGCCGGCGCCAAACACCGTGGCTGCGCACGCGACCCGGTCGTCAAGCGCCGCCACCAGGCAACTGACGTAGCCGCCCCAGCTCAACCCGTGAATCCCGATCCGGACGGGGTCGACTTCGGGAAGCGTCCGCAGGACCGAAATGCCGCGACACACGGCGGCCACGGCGTGGTAGGGCCACATCTCCCGGGCCGTGGCCTCGCTGAACTCGCACCAGGTAGCCTCCGAGGTATCCGGCCCGCCCTCGGGGAGGCGCAGCCCGTCAGGTCCGACTCCATTCAGATCCATCGCCAGGGCGGCGTACCCCCGCGCCGCCCAGTAGGACACCCAACCGGGCTCCGCGCTCATCCCGCCGCCGTGCACCAAGGCCACGGCAGGATGAGGACCGGGACCTTCGGGCGCCGCGAAGTAAGCGAAGACCCGGGTGGCAGCGCCCTTGAAGGGCAGGCTGCGGTAGTACACCTCCCGGATTCCTCCCGATTCCCGACCCCATTCGATCTCCGGGACCTGCTGCAGCTCGGCCGGATCCCATGGACCTGTCCCCTGGGCTCCGAGGTCGGCGGCGCGCAGCAGGAGCGGCATGAAGACCGCGAGAATCAGCCTGAACCCCTTTGGCTTGCCTCCTCCGCGATCTGGTGTCGCCGCCACGACGCTCTGGTCCCCGGCAGACCTACCCTGGCCAAGACGCATGGGATGACTCAATAAGAAGCCCCGATTCGAGGCAAGTGTGATCGGATAAAATGTATTGAGGATTTCGCACGCCGCTGCCCGCCGCCAGCGCGCGCCACCAGGTAGGGCGGGCACTCCGCTGCCCGCCGCCCCCGCCGCGCGACTTCGCACGCGAACCAGGAACCACGCGAAGCGTCTGGAGTGCGTCCGGTTTACCGGCGCCTTTCGTTGATCATTCCCACGCGTGTCCCAAATCAAAATCCCCAAACCTGACTCGGCCGGAATCCGGGACCAGGCCGTTCCTCGACGTTCCCGCGGCAGCGGTTCTTCCCCGGCCGCAGGTGCCGCTTGACAGGTCAACAGCCATACCCTACCAATTCCTTAACAAGCTTAATTTAATGCACCGAGAACACGGCTGCATTGCGACCAAAACCTCAACTCAACCTATGAAAAAACCACGTCTGCGACGCGTCGGCTTGGCGTGTCTGGCAGCGGCCGCGGCGGCCCCGCTCCTCCAGGCTGACCTCATCCACCGCTATAGCTTCAGCGAAACCGAGGGGACGACGGTGAACGACTCCGTCGGCAACGCCGATGGCACGCTCAAGGGCAACGGCGCCTACTTCGATGGCGCCGGCCGGCTTACCCTTCCGGGCGGCACCGGTTCCGCCGCCGCCCCCGAAGCGATCGCCGGGTACGTCGACCTGCCCAACCACATGGTCAACGGCCTCAACAGCGTCAGCTTCGAAAGCTGGGTCGTCTGGGAAGGCAGCAGCGGCGCCTGGCAACGCATCTTTGACATCGGCACCTCGGCCGGCGGCGAGGACGTCGTCAACGGCAACGGCGCGTACCTCTTCCTGTCGCCGGCGGGCAACGCAAACCTCCGCTTCGCCGTCCGCGACCCGGTCACGGGCTCCGAGTTCACCCAGCTCACCGCCGGAGCCCCGCTCACGCTCAACGAACTCATCTGCGTGACGGCGACGTATGATCCGGCGGCCAACACCGCCCGGCTCTACAGCAACGCCGTCCTCCTGGCCACCGGTCCGGCCCCCATCGCGCTGAAGGACATCAACGACGTCAACAACTGGCTGGGCCGCTCCCAGTGGGACGACGGCATGTTTCAGGGCAGCTACGACGAGTTCCGCATCTACAACACCGCGCTGGACCCCGTTCAGGTCGCCGCCAGCTATGTCTCCGGCATGGCCACCCCCAGCACCGACCCCGCCAAGCTCGGGGCGGTTCAGTCCGTCACCCTGGGCGTCCCCAAAACCCTGTTGACGGAGTCCGACACCATGACGGCGACGGCGAGCGCGGACTTCGCCAATGCCGCCGGGGTGACCTTGATGGGAGTCCCCAGCGCCACCCTCGCGTCGGACAACACCGCCGTGCTGACGGTGGATCCCGCCACGGGCCTGGTCACCGCCGTCAAGGCCGGGACCGCCCGGTTGACCCTGACCTACCAGGGCAAGACCGATGTCGAGACGATCAACGTCAACGCGCGCCAGACGGGCATCGCCGTCGCCGGAACGCTCGTGGTTGATCTCCGCGCCGCGGACGTCAGCGACGACGTGAATACGTGGGAGAACCGCGCCACCCCCGGGGCCGACGATGACTTCTACGCGACCGGCGCTCCGGTCTACACCGCGAACGTCGATGGCACCGGCATTGCCGGCGTGCAGTTCAGCCGGGCCAACGGGGACAGCTACTCGGGTCCATTCACCACCGAAGAACTGCATGGCGGGAGCGATCGCTCAATCGAGGTCTGGGTCTACAACCCGGCGCTCGACGACGAGGAAACCCTCGTCGCCTGGGGGCGGCGCGGCGGCCCCGCGGGCAGCAACATGTCCTTCAACTACGGCGCCAACGCCACCTACGGCGCGGTCGGCCATTGGGACAGTCCCGACATGGGTTGGTCCGGCAATCCGCCGGCCGCCCAGTGGCATTACCTTGTTTACACCTACGACGGCGTCAACACGGCCAAGGTCTATGCCAATGGCATCGTGAGGACCACCGAACTCATCACCGCCGGCTTGAATACGCATCCCGACCTGCCGATCCGGATCGCGGCGCAATCCAATACGAGCGGCACGGACCCCGACTTCGGCCAGTCGCTGTCGGGTTACCTCGCCCTGGTGCGCGTCCACACCGGCAAGCTCACTGACGCGGACGTGGCCGGTAACTTCTTGTATGGGCCGACGTTGACCCCGCCGGGTGAACTGCAGACCGTGACCGTCGACGTTTCGGCAACCACGCTTTACGGCGCGCGCGCCACGGGCCAGGCCACCGTGGTGGCGGATTATGCCAACCTCAAGGACGTGGACGTCACGGGGTTCAGCACGCTGGAGTCCAGTGACACCGCGGTCCTCACCGTCACGGCGGCGGGAGCTTACACGGCCCTCAAGGCGGGGACGGCCACCCTCCGGGCGACGTACAACGGCCGCCTCGCGGAACAGGTGATCACCGTCGCCGAAGCGCCGGCGCTCGCGCTCAAGCACCGGTACAGCTTCAACGAAGCCCCCAACGCCACCACCGCCGAGGATTCCCGCGGCGACGCCGATGGCGTCCTCAAGGGCGTGGGCGCGGCCTTCGATGGGACCGGCCAACTCGTGTTGCCGGGCGGCGGCGGCTCCGCGGACGATCCCGTCTCCGGCTATGTCGACCTCCCGAACGGCATTATCAGCTCCCTGGTGAACGTCTCCTTCGAGGCGTGGATCACCTGGGGCGGCGGCTCGGGCGCGTGGCAGCGCATCTTCGACCTTGGCACCTCGGCCGGTGGCGAAGATGTCGTCAACGGGAACGGCGCCTATTTCTTCCTCTCCCCGGCCGGTGCGGCAAATCTGCGCTTCGCCGTGCGCGACCCGCGCACGGGCGCCGAACCGACGCAACTGACCGCATCGGCGCCCTTGCCGACAGGGACGGAGATCTACGTGGCGGCCTCGTATGACTACACGGGCAACCGCGCCGTGCTCTACAGCAATGCCGTCCAGGTCGCGACCGGACCGGCGGCCGTACCGTTGAACCTCATCAACGACGTGAACAACTGGCTCGGCCGCTCCCAGTGGAACGACGGCATGTTCCTGGGCTCGTACAACGAGTTCCGCATCTGGGAAGGCGCGCTCTCCGCCGAGCAGGTTGCCGCCAACTACACGGCCGGTCCCAACCAGGTACCGGAGCCCTCCACACCGCCGACGCTCGGCATCGTGCGCTCCGGCAGCAACGTGGTGATCAGCTGGCCAACCTCCGCCTCCGGGTTCACCCTCGAAGTGACACCGGCGATTGGTGCGGGAGCGGCGTGGACCACCGTGAACACCTCGGGCGCCGCCGACGAAGGCGGGATGAAGAAGCTCACCGTCCCGCTGGGTAGCGCCAACGCCTTCTACCGCATGAAGCAGTAAGGCGGCTGTCGCCCCGCGAAGAACGCGGGAGCGGGAAAGCCTTCCTTCGATTCACGGGCCGGGTTCAACCCGGCCCTTTTTCTTGCCGGCGCCCTCTTGACCGGATCCTCCGCCTCGCTTCGACCTGACCGGTCCTTGTCCACTCTTTATGGCGAAACCGGGTTGACATGCCCCCTTCCCTCTCCACAGCCTCGGGGGCGTGCTCCAGCCCCAACCTCGCTCACGCGAAGGCCTCGATGAACCGGGCGGTCGCGCCCGTGTCGATGCCGAGGCGAGCGGGACGACCCGCCTCATTCCAGCCCAACGGTCGCTCTGGCTCGCCAGGATGCTCGTTGGACGCGTGGCGCTCGCCGCCGTCGCAGCGCCACCCGTGCCGCAAGCCGACGCGCAAGCCGCCCGCCCCGAGGACCCTCCCGCCCCCGTGGCGCGATCGGTCGAGTCCGGGCTCGATGCCGAACAGCACGCCCTTTGCGTCGAGCAACTCAAGGTCGCCACGGACCTGCTGGCGCGGCATCCGGGCGACGAAGCGTGGTTCATCCTCGGCGCGGTTCACAATGAGCAGGGGCGGCTGGTCGAGGCCATCAAGGCGTGGAAGACCGGTCTGGAGTTGCCGCCGTCCCAGTCCCCCCTGCACGACCGGGCCAATGTGCTGGCGAACCTCGGCGAGGCGTTGCGCCACCTCGACAACGAAGTCGAAGCCGAAGAGGCGCTCCGGGAGTCGCTGCGGGTGAACCCTCGCCGCGAAGCCACCCGCCTCAGCCTGGCTGGTCTATTGCTCGCCCAGAACCGTCCAGAAGCCTGCCTGGCGCTTCTCCAAGGAGGGTCCGCGAGTTCGGCAGCCAGCCTGATCTTGCGTGGGCAGGCTTGCCAGCGACTGCGTCGCGATGCCGACGCGCGCGGTTTCTTCGAGACGGTTCTCCGCCTGGACCCGGAAAACGCCCAAGCCTGGTACGGCGTGCTGACGGTCTGCGCTCGCCTCGGTGACACCGCGGCGGTGGCATCGGCGCGTCAGCGATTCGCCGCCCTCAAGGCCAGCGAGCAGCAGCGAGGCCGCAGCCTGCGCCAGGGCTTCAGTCCGGTGCAGGTGACGCGTCAAAGCGTGGCGCTTACGCACACGGCCGCAGCGTGGGTCTATGCGGCCGATGGCGACACGACGGGAGCGGAAAATCTCTGGCGGCGCGCCGCGGAACTCGATGCGGGGGACACGGCCAGCCGTTTCCACCTCCTGATGCTCATGCAGAAGTCAGGCCGCAACCTGGAGGCACTCCGGCTCTGCGAGGAGATGATCCGTATTGAACCCACGAATGCCTTTCACCAGCTCAGCCTCGGCAACGTCCACGGACGCCTCGGCGCCAGCGATCTCGCCGGACTCGCATTTCACCGGGCGCACGAACTCGCCCCGCAACGCGCCGAGACCTGCTTCGCCCTCGCGCAGTACTACCTGAAGAACCAGACCAACCTGGTCGCCGCCGTTCAACTGGCCCGGCGGGCCGCGGAACTGGCCCCCGTTGCGCCGCACCTTTACGTTCTCAGCCGGACGCTCGCCGCAACGGGCGACCGTCCGGCCGCCCTCGTCGCGGCAACGCGTGCCGCCGAACTCGATCCGGGCGATGGCCGGTACCAGTCGTGGCGACGCGGCCTCGAAAGCCAGGAGGCCGTGCGAGCTGTCCCGTCGGGAGGTGACCGATGACCGGCGGTTCGTGGCAGCAACGAAAGCCCGGCCCGGAGCGCCCCGAACGCCGCGCCGGGTTCCAGGTCTGGGTCGAGCGACTGGGTATCGCGGCCTCCTTCGGTGTGGCCTCAATGCTCGGCGCCGTGGCGGGGGCGCCGTCTCCGCCCCAGGAGCACGAGCGTGAAGGCAACTCCAACGCGATCGTGCTCGCCGAGGTGAGCTCGTCGACCGGCATCGAGTTCGTCCATACCGACGGCAGTTCGGGTCAACGCTACATCGTGGAGACGGTGAGCGCCGGGGTGGCCACGTTCGACTACGACGGGGATGGCTGGATCGACATTCTCTTTCTGAACGGAACCCCGCTGGGAGACGCCGCGAAATCCAGCCCTGCTGCCCCTTGCCGGCTCTACCGCAACACGGGTCACTGGCGTTTCACCGACGTCACCCAACCCGCGGGGCTGGACCTACCCGCGTATGCGCTGGGTGTCGCCGTGGCCGACTACGACAACGACGGTGACCCGGACATCTTCCTGAACAACTTCGGAACGAATCAGCTGTTCCGCAACCGGGGCAACGGCACGTTCGAGGAAGTCGCGAAGCGCGCGGGGGTGGACGACGGCCCCGAGCATGTGGGCGCCGGGGCGACCTTCCTGGACGTGGACGCCGACGGGGACCTGGACCTGTACGTGGGCCACTACGTCGATTTCAGCTACGCGCGCCATCAGATCGTCCGGTTCAATGGTCACCCGGCCTACGTCGGACCCTTCAGCTATCCCACCACCATCAGCCGGCTGTACCAGAACCAGGGTGACGGCACGTTCGCCGATGCCAGCGTGGAGTCCGGCATCGCGGCGCACCGGGGTGCCGCCATGGGTGTGGTGTCCGCGGACTTCGATGCGGACGGGGACACCGACCTGTTTGTGGGCAACGACGAAACCGGCAACCACCTGTTCCTGAACGACGGCCACGGTAGGTTCGAAGAGGCCGGCCTGCTCCGCGGTGTGGCGTACGACGGGAATGGCCGGGCCCACGGCACGATGGGGGTGGAATGCGGCGATGTGGACAACGACGGCTGGCTGGACGTGTACGCCACTTCCTTCCAACGCGAGCAGCCGGTCCTGTTTCGCAACCGCGGTGACGCGCGCTTCGAGGACGCCACCGCTGTCACCGGCGCGGCGTCGCGCATGGTGGCCCTGGTCACCTGGGGTTGCGGGATCGTGGACCTCGACAACGACGGGAGCCGCGACCTGTTCGTCGCCGCCGGCCATCTCCAGGACAACGTCGAGCGGTACGACACGTCCACGAGCTACTTCCAACAGAACCGCCTGCTGCGGAACCGGGGCGACGGCCGCTTCCTGGATGCCACGGAGGCGTCCGGACCTGGAATGAAGGTGCGGCTCAGCAGCCGGGGTGCCGCCTTCGATGATCTGGACAACGACGGCGATCTGGACGTGGTGATCCTGAACGCCCGCCAGGCACCGACACTTCTGCGCAACGAAACCCCCGCCCGGAACAGCTGGCTCCAGGTCCGCCTGCGGGGAACTCGGAGCAACCGGGACGGAGTGGGCGCACGCGTCCGCGTCGAGGCAGGCAACCTGGCCCTGGTTGACGAAGTGCACAGCGGGCGAAGTTATCAGAGTCACTTCGGCACCCGGCTGCACTTCGGCCTCGGCCGCCACGAACGGGTGGACAAGATCGAGGTGCGTTGGATCGGCGGCGGCACCAACGTGGTCCGGGATGTCAAAGCCCGGACCCTGCTGGAGATCGTCGAAGCGCCGCCTGCCGGTTCCGAATCCCGCTAATCAGCGCACGGCCGCTGCCGCCGCCACCGGGACGGGATTCTTCGCCGGGACGGAGAGGGACGCCACGGCCGAGGACAACCCTGCGAGGGGCTTCGCCGGGGCCAATCCGAACAGGACCACCCCGACGATCAGGATCACACACACCGCGCGGGTCATCACGTCCAGGCGCAGCTCCGGCCGTCCCTCGGGATCGCGGAAGCACGCCTCGCGGACCAGCCCGAGATAATAGTAGATGGCGATGGCGGTGTTCAGCACTGCCAGGATGACGAGCGCGAGGTGTCCCTTGGCGAGGGCCGCTTTGAGCAGCGCCAGCTTGCCCATGAAACCCGGCAGCGGCGGCAGGCCGGCGAGGCCAAACACGCCCACCAACAACGTGACCGCGAGCAGCGGCGACCGCCGATGCAGTCCCGCGAGGTCGGCAACGGTCACGTTGCTCCCCTCGCGGCCCAACCGGCAGATCACCACGAAGCAGGTCAACACCATGAAGAGATACGCGATCCCGTAGTAGAGTGCGGCGGTATATCCCGCTTCGTCCAACGCCACCAACCCAATCAGCACGTAACCCGCATGGGCAATTCCGGAGAAGCCCAGCAAGCGCTTCACGTCGGTCTGCCCCAGCGCGATCAGGTTCCCGTAAAACATGGACGCCACGGCGAGGAGCGTGAGCAGCAGCGCCAGGGTAGGATTGCCGGGACTCGCCAACGACACAAAGCGGATCAGCACCGCCACGGCGCCCAGCTTGGGCAGCGAGGCAACGACGCTCGTGGATTCGTTCGACGCCCCCTGGTAAACGTCCGGAGTCCAGAAATGGAAGGGGAAAACCGCCAGTTTGTACAACAGGCCGCCGAGCATGAGGGCCAGACCGCCAATCGCCACCGTCGAGTCCCGGAGCGGTTCCAGCCGCACCATCATGGTCGGCAGGGACGTGGTCCCCGTCAGGCCGAACAGGTAGCTCATTCCGAACAACATGATGCCGGTGGCCGTGATGCCATACATGATGTACTTCACGGCCGATTCCATCTGAACCCGCTGTCCATCCCGTTCGCGTCGCATCGCCACCAGGAAGTAGAGCGGGAAGGAGGACAGCTGCAGGGCGATCAGCAGCGCGACCAGGTCGATGCAGCTCACTAACATCACAAATCCCAGCACGCTCAGCGTCAGCAGCAGGTGATACTCGGGTTTGACGTCCGGCCGGATGTCCGGCAGCCCGCCCCCGAGCAACACCACCGCCACCAAGGCCGCGGCGAAGGTCAACTTGAGCCACTGCGAAAAGGCATCGACGCGGTACGCACCGTCGAAGAGCGCCGCGTTTTGGGTCAGCGCAAGGCCACTGGCCACCAGCGCCGCGAGGGCCGTCGCCAGGATCGCCGTCCGGGCCTGACGCTCGCGCCCTTCGCCGAGACTGATGAAGAAGAGGACCAGCGCCCCGGCAAACAGGACCAGTTCAGGTAAAAATGCCATGGCTTCGACAGCGATGTCCGGGTTCAGGGTGCGGCAACTCCCGCCAGGGACGGCACCTGTTCCAGTTGACCCAACAGATGGCGGACGCTGGTGTGCATCACGCGCGTGAAGGGTTCGGGGTTCAGCCCGATCCAAAGGACAAAAGCCAGCAGCGGCGCCAGCGTCAGGATTTCACGCGCCCCCAGGTCGGGCACCTTCGAGTGGTCGGGGTTCTGCGGGCCGCCGTAAGCCACGCGCTGGAGCATGCGGAGATTGTAGGCCGCAGCCAGCACCACGCCGGGGATCACGAAGATCATCAGGCGTACCGGCCAGGAACCGGCGGCGTCACGCGCCCACTCGAATCCGCCCGCGAGGACCAGGAACTCCCCGATGAAGCTGTTCGTGCCTGGAAAGGCCAGCGAAGAGAGCGCGAAAACCCCGAAGTAGGTCGCGAACCGAGGCATTTGCTTCCCCAAACCCGCGGCCGCGTCCAGCTCGCGCGTGTGAAGCCGCTCGTAGACGATTCCCACGGCGATGAACAGGGCGCCGGTGGTCACGCCATGGTTGATCATGACCAGCAGCGAACCCTCAATGCCGGATTGGTTCAGCACGAAAATCCCCAACGTGGCGAATCCCATGTGTCCGACGCTGGAATACGCCACCAGTTTCTTGAGATCGCGCTGGGCCAGGGCGGCGAACCCCCCATACAGGATCGCCACCACGGACAAGGCCAGCATCCAGGGCATGAAGAACCGGGTCGCTTCCGGCGTGATCGGCAGACAAAAGCGCAGGAAACCGTACGTGCCCATCTTCAGGAGCACGCTGGCCAGCACCACGCTCCCGGCCGTGGGAGCCTCGACGTGCGCCGCCGGGAGCCAGGTGTGGAAAGGAAACATGGGCACCTTGATCGCGAAGGAGATCGCAAAGGCCAGGAACACCCAGCGTTGAAACGCGGGACTCAAATCGCGCCCCATCAGGTCGGGGATATGAAAGGTGCCCGCCTGGAGGTACAGGGCGATGATTGCCACCAGGAGCAACACCGAGCCCGCCATGGTATAGATGAAGAACTTCAGGGCCGCGTAGACGCGCCGGGGGCCGCCCCACACGCCGATCATCAACGCCATGGGGATCAGCATCGCCTCCCAGAACACGAAAAAGAGGATGAAATCGAGGGCGGCAAACACGCCCACCATGGCCCCTTCCATCACCAGCAGGCAAATCATGAACTCCTTGACGCGCGTCGTGATGTAACGCCAGGAGGCGAGCACGCAGAGCGGCATGATCAGCGTGGTGAGCAGGACGAGCAGGAGGCTCAAGCCGTCAACACCCAGGGCATAGTTGACCCTGAGCCACGGGATCCACGCAGCCTGTTCACGAAACTGGAACGCGGCGGTGGCGGGGTCGAACCGGTCGTACAACGGCAGCGACAGGGCCGCCATCACCGCCGTGCTCCCCAGGGTCCACCAGCGGAGCGCACGATCGCCCCGGAGCAACGCGGCCACCAATGCCGCGGCCAGCGGGCCGAAAATCAGCACGCTCAGCCAGGGCAGGGTCGCGGAAGGGTCGGCGGGATTCATCAAGCCTCAGAACACGTAAAGGAAGAGCAGGAACAGGATCATCATCGCCGTGAGCGCGAGCGTCAGGCTTTCCTGGACCGATCCCCGCTGCAGTCGGCGCAGCCGGCCGCCCACATGGCGCACCGTGACGGCCAGGCCGTCGACCAGGCCGTCGATCACGCGGTTGTCGAACACACCCACGAGGCCGGAGGCCTTCATGAGGCTCTGGAGCCCGCTTACCCGGTAGACCTCCCCCAGGCAATTGTCGATGAACTGCACCGGGTTTCGGGCCACCCACGCAAAGGCCCGGCCGCCCATGCGGTAGAACCAGTCGAGGTCCAGGCTGATCGTGGCTTCCGGCTCGAGCTTCTTCAACAAGAGGAAAAAGCCCAGGGCCGTGAACAGCAGCACCTGGAGCGTCTCGGACACATGATAGGAAGTGTACGGGTGGTACGCCACCGGATAGGGCAGCATGGAGTAGAGGTAGGGAGTGTAGCACCCGATGAACACGCAAAGCACCGAGGTGATCGCCATCGCCGCGGTCATGTTCCAGCCCGGGTCCGCCGCCCGGTCCCAGGTTTCCTTCGCGCAGTGGTTCTTCCCGAACCAGATGAAGTACGGCACTTTCAATCCCGTGTGCAGGAAGGTCCCCGCCGAGGCGAGCATCAGGAGGAAACCGACCCAAAGCTTGTGACTCTCAAAGCCGGCCGCCACGATCATGGACTTGCTCACGAATCCGCTGAACAGAGGGAACGCGGAGATCGAGAGACCTCCGATCAGGGTAAAGACGAACGTCCAGGGCATCCGGGAGTAAAGTCCGCCCAGGCGGGTGAAACGGCTTTCGCCGGTCATATGAAGCACGGTGCCGCAACCCATGAAGAGGAGGCCCTTGTACAGGATGTGAGCAAAGGCATGGGCACAGGCGCCATTCAAGGCCAGTTCGCCGACGGCCGTGCCGCGGTCCGCCAGACCCACCCCGGCCACCATGTATCCCACCTGGCTGATGATATGATAGGCCAGCAGGCGCCGCGAATCGTTCTCGAGCACGGCGTAAACCACGCCGTAAAGCGCCATGATCACCCCCAGCGGCACCAGGAGATCAAGGCCCGGCAGCCCGCGGCACAACGCATAGACCGCGGTCTTGGTCGTGAACGCGCACAGGAACACGGAACCATTGAACGTCGCCTCGCCATAGGCGTCGGGCAGCCACGCGTGCAGGGGCGGGACGGCGGCGTTCAGGATGAAGCCGGCCATCACCAGGTAAGTCGAGAGCGTGGGGTGGTCCACGTCCAGGGGGCCGAAAGCCAGACTGCGCGTGGCCTGGTAATGCAGGACAATGCCTGCCAGCAACGCCACGCCGCCGGCCATGTGCACAAGCAGATAGCGATAACCGGCCGCCAGCGACTCACTCCGGCCCCGATACCAGATCAGGAACACGGACGACAACGCCATCAGTTCCCAGAACAGGAACAGCGTGAGAAAGTCGCCCGCGTAGATCACGCCGAGCGACCCGCCCACGTACACCCATGCGGCCACGTGTTCGCCCACGCGCTTCACCTGCAACCCATACAGCGTGCCCAGCACCGCCATGAGCGTCATGATGTGGCCAAAGACCAGGCTCAGTCGGTCCACACGCCCGAAGACCAGGGTCCAATACAGAAAGGAAACCTCCCCGAACGTGCCCGGCGCCAGGAACAGAGTCCGCACGAACGCCGCGACCGGCACCAGCAGCAGCCAGGGCTTGCGCCCCCGCTCCCCGACGAAGGGGAGCAGGACCGCACCCAGCAGCATGATGAGCGCGGGATGCAGCCAGAAGCTACTCATCGTAGTAGTCCTCCCGTTTCATGATCCCGGCGTGGCCGTACCATTTCGACAGCAGCACGATCAGGACACAGGCCCCGAAGCCGAACACCGACCAGAAGCCCGGCCAGTGCTCGAGCTTCGTGTGCGCGTGCTCCTTGTCGACCAGGAATGGCAGGGCATCCGCGATCACCAGCAGCGCCAGACCCAGCAGGCTGACCCGGATCACGGCCGGCAGCCGCCCCCGCAGGAATTCAATCAAACGCACCACGATCATCGCACCACCGCCTTCACGAAATTCATGAACAGATCCGGGTACAACCCGAGGGCCACCGAAATTGCAGCGGTAAGGGTCAAGGGCACCACCATGGCCGGGTGAGCTTCGCCCTGGCGGTGACCATGACCCGGGGACTCGCCCGCCGGCGCCTTGCCGAAAAAGGCGTGGTAGACGACCGGCGCGAAATAGGCGGCGTTGAGCAGGGTGCTGGTCACCAGCACCCCGAGGATGAGCAGCGAGCCCGCATCCATGGCGCCCACCAGCAGGTACCATTTGGACACAAAACCCGCCACCGGCGGGGCGCCGATCATGCTCAGCGAAGCGACCGCGAAGGCGCCAAACGTGAACGGCATCGCCCGCCCCAGACCCCCCATCTCCGAGATGTTCTTCTTGTGGGTGGCGACATAGATCGCCCCGGCGCAGAAGAAGAGCGTGATCTTCGAGAACGCGTGATTCGCAATATGCACCAGGCCGCCTTCGATCCCCGCCGGGGTCAGCAGGGCGACGCCCAGAATGATATAGGAAAGCTGGCTTACGGTGGAATAGGCCAGGCGGAGCTTCAAGTTGTCCTTGCTCAGCGCAATCACCGACGCCACGAGGATCGTAAAGGAGACAAAGTACGCGGTGGGGAGCCCGAGATTGAGCGCGCTCATCCGGTCCACGCCAAAGACGTAGAGCATGACCCGCACGGTCGAGAACACGCCCACCTTCACCACGGCCACGGCGTGCAGCAGCGCGCTGACCGGCGTGGGCGCGACCATGGCTCCCGGCAACCAGTGGTGCAACGGCATGATGCCGTTCTTGGCAAACCCGAGCAGACAGGCGACGTAGAGAACCGTCACCAGCGTCCGGTGCACTTCCGGAGGGAGGATGCCGCTCCGGATGTCGCCGGCGAAATCCAACGTGCCGGTCAGTACATAGATGACAACCATGGCCGGCAGGATCAGGCCCTTGGCGGTGGTCGTGAGATAGACCAGGTACTTCCGACCTCCCTCGTAGCCCTCCGCATCCTGATGGTGGGCGACCAGCGGGTAGGTGGTCACGCTCACGATCTCGTAGAAAAGATAAAGCGTGAGCAGGTTGTCCGAGAAGGCGCACCCGATCGCGCCGAACAGGGCCAGGGCGAAGCAGGTGCTGAAACGTGTCTGGGCATGTTCCTTGAGGCCCCGCATGTAGCCGGCCGCGTAGAAGACCGTCAGGATCCAGAGGAACGAGGCCGACACGGCAAACACCAGGGACAAGGCATCGGCACGCAGCGAGATGCTGAGGCCGGGGAGCAACCGGAACAGGGTGAAGTGGAGGGTCTTTCCCTCCCGAACGGCGGGAATGAGAGACGCGGTGACGGCGAACAGAGCGACGGCCGCCAGGAAGGAAACCCCCTCGCGCAGGTTGGGTCGCCGTCCCGTGGCCATGACGAGTCCTGCCCCCGCAAGGGGGGCCAGCAGCGCCAGCGCCAGACGGCTGTCGGAGATCACTTCCATCGCCTAGAATCCTCGAATGGGTAAATCCGTTGCGATCGAGTCGCGTCTTGCCGATGCAGCTTCAAGGCCTGCCACCTTCCTACGCTTCGAGGATTCTATCGCGCGAGGCGCGCGGAACCGCTGGAGCGATCCGAGGGAGGCCGAATGGATGGGCAGGACGTTCATCGGTCTGAGGCGCGCCTCGCTAGTCCTTCAATTCGGACAACTGCCCCGCCTGGATCGAACGGTAGTTGCGGTACACGGCAATGATGACGCTGAGGGCAATCGACACTTCCGCGGCGGCCAGCGCCATGATGACCAGGACCAGGATCTGCCCCACCGCCGGATCTTCCACGTAGAACCGGTTCATCGTCATGATGTTCAGGGAGGCTGCGGAGAAGATCAGTTCGCCCGCGATCAACATGCCGATCAGGGTCCGGCGCCGGATCATGCCAAACACCCCGGCGGCAAAGAGAAAAGCGGCCAGCGTCAGGTAGATCTCCGGGCGGTGGCAACAGAGCTCGTTGGTCACGGTCTTGTCCTCCCGTAGCGGGCTACCACCAGCGCGCCCAGGATCGCGACCAGGAGCACCAGCGAGATGAGTTCGAAGGCCAGGCTGTAAGTCGTGAGCAGCGAAATGCCGAGATCCCGGACCGTGCCTTGGCGGACGAGCGCGGCGGGGGCCCGCCACTCGTGCTTCAGACCCAGGGTCATGATGCCCCAAAAGACGCCGCCGCTGACCACCAGCGCCCCGGCCCCCCAGAGGTAAACCGTCCGGCGGGGTTCGATGGCGGTGGGCTCGTCCGGCTCCGCCAGCATGACGGCAAAGATGATGGTAACGCAGATGGCCCCCACGTAGATCAGAATCTCCATGAGCGCCAGGAACGGGCTGTGCAGAAAGTAGTAGAGCAGCGCCAGCCCGAAGCAACAGAGGGCCAGGCCGCAAACGCTCCGGATCAGCCGGATCGAGACCACGGCGATGATCGCTCCCGTGACGGTGGCGAGCACCGCCGCCGCAAAGACGACCATCACCAGGACCTGGCCTCCCGGAAAGCCGTTCATTCGCTCCGGACCTCCACTCCGGCCGGAGGCGGCTCCGGGGCGACCGGGGTTGGTCCCACCAGGTCAATCTTGACGAAGGCAGACTTGTCCGTGCCTGCCAGGTTGTAGTCCTTCGAGAACTCGAGGGCGTCGGCGGGACAGACCTCGACACAGGAGCCGCACAGGCTGCACTTCGAGAAATCCAGGTGGAAGTCGGTGACCGACTTCTTCTTTTCGCCCTCGCGCTTGACGCCCTCGACGACGATGCAGTCGCTGGGGCAGGCCTTCTCGCAGGACTTGCAGGCGATGCAGAGCGACTTGCCGGTCTCCGGATCCCGCACCAGAATCACGTGGCCGCGGTAGCGCTTCGGCATCTTCAGCGCCTCGTGCGGGTAATGCACCGTGACCTGCGGTTTGAAGAACTGCTGGATCGTGATCCGCATGCCCGTCAACAGGCTGCCGAAACCAGTCACCAGTTCGCGAAGGGCGCTTTTCATAGCAGTTTCAGCATCGCACTTGTCAACAACAGGATGCCCAGCGAGCAGGGAATCAGAATTTTCCAGGAGAGGTTCAGCAGCCGGTAGAACTGCGTCCGCGGAAAGGTCCAGCGGACCCACACCACGACGAAGATCAGGAAGTAGAGCTTCAGCAGGAACCACCACACGCCGGAGAAGATCCCGAAGGGACTCTGCCAGCCCCCGAAGAACAGGACCGTGGCCAGGGAACACCCCACCAGCACGTTCGCGTATTCCGCCATGAAGAAGACGCCGAAGCTCATCCCGGCGTACTCGGTGAAGGCGCCGGCCACCAGCTCGCTCTCGGCTTCCGCCATGTCGAAAGGAGCCCGGTTGGTTTCGGCCAGCATGCAGACGAAGAACACCAGAAAGGTGACCGGCATCAGGGGGTTCGCTCCGAGCTTCAGGATGTTCCAGCGCCAGAAGCCGCCGGCCTGCTGCTCGACGATCTCCCGCAGGTTCATCGTGTTCGTCACCATGAGCATGGTGATCACCACCAGCAGCATGGGAATCTCATAGGCGACGTTCTGCGAGACAATGCGGGCCGCCGAAATGATCGAGTATTTGTTCCGGGAGGCCCACCCGCCCAGCATGATGGCCAGGACGTTGATCGACCCAAATGCGAACACCATCACCAGGCCGACGTTCAGGTCACGGGCACCGAGATTTTCGCTGAAGGGAATCACGGCCAGGCACATCAGGCCCGGCGCCATCACCAAAACCGGGGCCAGGCGGAACAGCGTGCGGTCGGCGTCCGGCGGCACCAACACCTGCTTCGAGAGCAGCTTGAGCGCGTCGGCAATCGGCTGGAGCAGGCCCGCGGGTCCGACTTCGGTGGGCCCGGGCCGGCGCTGGAACCGCGCGGCGCCCTTGCGCTCGACCCAGACCAGATACGCGGCATTGAGCCCGACGAAGGCCATGATGCCCATCACGTACAGCAGCAGTCGATAGGGCTCCTGGATGGTCATCGGTCGATGTCGGGAATCACCAGGTCCAGACTCCCCATCAACGCGAGGGCGTCGGGCAGCATCATCCCCATGCTGGCTTCCTCGAACAGCGTCAGGTTGGCAAAGGAAGGAGTCCGCAGCTTGAGTCGGTAGGGGATTTCCTTGCCGTCACTCACCACCCGGATGGCGAAGCGCCCGCGCGCCGCTTCCACGGCAAGATAGTAATCACCCGGAGGCAGCTTGATCAGCCGGGGCACCTTCCCTTTCACGGGACCGTCGGGCAGCCGGGCCAGGGCCTGCTCGATGATCCGCAAACTCTGTTCGATCTCTTCCATGCGCACCAGGTAGCGCGCCATGCAGTCACCCTCGGCACGGACCGGGATTTCGAAATCGAGTTCGGGATAAACCGAATAAGGCTCGACCCGGCGCACGTCATGGGCGACGCCGGCGCCGCGAATCACCGGGCCGCAAGCCCCGTAGCGCCGGCACATCTCCGCGTCGATGGGGCCGATCCCCTCCAGACGCTTGCGCAGAATGATGTTGTCGGTCACCAGCTGGCGATACATGTCCAGCCGGGGCCGCATGTAGGCCACGAAGTCACGGCTCCCGGTGAGAAAAGCCTCGTCGACGTCGTTGTAGAGACCGCCGAAGCGATAGTAGCAATAAGTCAGGCGCGCCCCGGTGATCCCTTCCAGGAGATCGAGTATCTTCTCGCGGTCGTCGAAGGCGTACAGCAGGGGTGTGAAGCCACCGAGGTCCAGCAGAAAGGCGCCGAACCACACCAGGTGACTGGAAATGCGGTTCAATTCCGAGGTGATCACCCGCAGGTACTCGGCGCGGGGCGGCACCTCGATCCCCGCGGCCCGCTCGACGAGCAGCACCAGCGCGTGGGTGTAATGCATCGCCGAGAGATAGTCGATGCGGCTGGTGTTGGGCAGGAACTGCGCATAGGTGCGGTTCTCCCCCATTTTCTCATGCATCCGGTGGATGTAGCCGGGCACGGGCTCGGCGCGGGTGATGTACTCCCCGTCCATCGTGAGCTTGACCCGCAGCACGCCGTGCGTGGCCGGGTGCTGCGGCCCGAGGTTCAGGACGAACGTCTCCTTCCCCGCCTCGGCGTGGTCGCCTGCCGTGGTCTTCTCAAGCAACACCGGCAAAGTCCTTTCTCAAGGGGTGGTAGGTCGCGTCCTCCGGGAGCAGGAGCGGCGAAAGGTCCGGATGCCCCGCGAACCGGATGCCGAAAAAGTCGTGGGTTTCCCGCTCGTGCCAGTTGGCGCCCGGAAAGACGCGGGTGATGGTCGGCACTTCGGGAGCCGTCCGCGGGACGCGCGTCCGCACCACCACATGAACCGGGGAAAGAAAGTGAAAGAAGTCGTACACGACCTCCATCTCGCCCGCCTCCAGCCAGTCGACGCCGGTGACGGTGTCGATCCCAAATCCGTGGGCGGCGAGGCACTCGGCGGTGGCCGGCGCCTGAGCGGGAGCGATCGAGACGTCCAGCTGACAGCCCCGCTTGGCGGCATCGGCCGGCACCACCGCGGAGGTGTCAGACCCCAGGACCGTTCCCAGCGCGCCCTGGAGGGTTTCGACGGAGACGCTCATTCCGGCTTCACCCTTGGCCAGCGCCGTTTGCCAGTGATCTTCTCCTCGAGCGTCAGAATGCCTTCGATGAGCGCCTCGGGTCGCGGCGGGCATCCGGGCACGAACACATCCACCGGAAACAGCTTGTCCACGCCTTCGACGACGGCGTACTGCCCGGGAAAGACGAAGGGGCCGCCGGAGATGGCGCAGTTGCCCATGGCGATGACCCATTTGGGCTCGGGCATCTGGTCGTAAAGGGTTTTCACCGCCTGGGCCATCTTCCGATTGATCGTCCCCGCCACGATCATCACATCGGCCTGGCGCGGCGAGGGGCGGAACACCTCGGCGCCAAACCTCGAGATGTCGAAGCGCGAGGCGCCCGCGGCCATCATTTCGATGGCACAACAGGCGAGGCCGAAGGTCAGCGGCCAGAGCGAGTTGGCCCGGCCGAGGGCGAGCAATTCGTCCAGCTTCGCAAAGCGGACAATCGACGAACAATCCGGGGGGAGTTCCCCTCCGGCTACGGCGCACCGGCTTTGCGTTTCCATTCGAACAGACCCTTCTTCCACGCGTACACGATCACCAGCGACAGAATCCCCACGAAAATCACCACCTCGACGAAATCCCGGATGGGAAACACCTGGTCGTACACCAGGGCCACGGGAATCAGGAACAGCACGTCCACGGCAAACGCCACGAAGATCAGCGCGTAGAGATAGTAAACCGCGCTGTACCGAATCCAGGCATCCCCGATGGGCTCGACCCCGCACTCGACAAACTGCTCGGTCTTGCCCGCATAGTTCCGGGTCCGCCGGGCCGCGAGCAGGTGGACCACGAGGAAAGGCGCCATCGCAAAAAAGAGCCCGGCGAGGCAAAACGCGATGACGTAGATCAGATCGAGCTCGAAGGTGTAGTCCATGCCCCGGGTCTCCTTTCCCTATTCGCTGGTGTCGATCAACCGGGGCAGGAGATACCGATGAATCCCTTGCGCGGCCCGACGGGCGTCGCGAACCACTTCGAGGACGGTGCTCGGTCCGCGCACCAGATCTCCTCCCGCAAACACCCCCGGAGCGCTCGTCATCTGGTTGCCATCCACCTGAAGGCGTCCGTCCGGAAGTCGTTCGAGGTTTCCGAACAGATGCTCGGCCGGCAGCGGCAACGGGGCGAAGCCCAGCGCCAGGAACACCCAGTCGGCCGGGCAGGAGAATTCGGTCCCGGGCACCTCCCGCCACGGGCGCCGACCCGTGGCGTCCGGTTCGCCGAGTTCGGTCCGGCGCAACCGGACGGCCGTGACCTCGCCGCGGGGATTTCCGTCGAAACCCGTCGGCACGGCCTGGAACTCGAATTGCACCCCTTCCTCCACGGCGTCTTCGTACTCGCGACCGCTGCAGGGCATGCTGGATTCATCGCGCCGGTACACGCACCGAACCTCGGCGGCTCCCCAGCGGACGGCCGTGCGAACGCATGCCAGCGCCATGTCTCCGCCGCCCACCACCACCACGCGCTGTCCCTTCACGCAAATCGGCGCCTTGGCCTCCGCCGGTTCCGCCGCTTCCTGCACCAGCAGATCCAAGGCATGCCCCACGTGAGCCAGGTTGCGCCCCGGGACTTCCAGGTCCGCGGGACGTCGGGCTCCAAACCCGAGGAACACCGCATCAAAGCTGTGCCGCAACTCGGCATGCGTGATGTCCTCTCCCAGAACCACGCCGAGACGGAAGATGACCCCCCGTTGCTCGAGCAGGGCAATCCGCCTTTCCACGATCGACCGTTCCAGCCGGAACGCGGGCGTGCCACTGACGAGCAGGCCACCGGGAGTGCCTCTCCAGTCGAAGACCGTCACCGCGTATCCCCGCTTGGCCAGCAGGTCGGCGCAGGTCAATCCGCCCGGACCGGAGCCAATCACCGCCACGCTGAGGCCGTTGGGAGTAGCGGCCCCGGCCGCCTCCGCTCCGCCGTGGACAAAGGCGTACTCGTTGAGAAACTGCTCGACGGCGCCGATCGAAACCGGCTCGGCCTTGCCGTTGAGCAGGCACATGTCCTCGCACTTGCGATCGGCAGGACAAACGCGGGCGCAGATCTCCGGGAGACTGCTCGTGGAGTGGAGCAGGGCCGCCGCCTCGAGAAAATGCCCCTCGGCCGTGAGGGCGAGCCACTCGGGGATGCGGTTGCCCAGGGGACAGCCGCTGACGCACGACGGCTCGGGACACTGGACGCAGCGACTGGCTTGTTCGCGCGCGGTCGCCTCGTCGTAGGGACCGTAAATCTCGAGGAAGTCGGCCACCCGTTCGACCGCGGAGCGTTTCTGCAGGCCGGCACGGCTCAATTGCCACCATGCGTACTTCGCATCACGGGCCTCTGTTTTCGAATCGCTCATCTCACGCCTGCACGTCGGACGTCGAGCATGTCACGCCGTCCCGGGAGCATCAAGAGATGAAATGAGCCTCACAAAAATAAGTTTGATGCGAATCAAGAAAGTCAGCATGCGCCACTCTGATGCCACTCCGGGAGCCGCGCCGCAGGCCCCTGCCCGCCCTGCCGAGGTTCGGCGGCCGGGGGGCCCGCCGCCGCCTACAACCACCACCAGCCAAACAGGGCCGCCCAGACCAGGGCGAGGAGATAATCCGCCAGCGCGATGCGCAAGACCTGCAGCATCACCAGCGCAACCGCCACCAGCAGAAATCCGCTGGTGGCGTAAACGGCGTCCGCAACTCCCGGCGTTCCGAACTGCTGCTGCCAGGCGAGCACAAGCAGGCCCAGCGTCCCTTGCAGCGCCAGCACCGGCAGTGCGCCAAGCATCACCCCGAGGCCCTGGGTCCGCACCAGGCTCAACGTCGCCAGGCCATCCACCACCGACTTGACCGCCAGGCCCCGCCAGTCCCCGCGCAAACCCTCCTGCAAAGGACCGACCACCGCCAGCGGCGTCAGGCAGAAGATCACCGTGCACGCCGAGAACGTGTCCCCGAACCCGGGCCGGTTTCCTTCCCCGGCCTCCATCAGGCGGGTCCGGGCGAATTGTCCCCAGCGGCTGAAGAGGGTTTGGATGCCCAGGCGCTGGCCCATCACGCGACCCAGCATCACGGCGAGCAGCACGGTCGCCAGGTGATAAAGCATGTGTCCGAAGGAACCGTGCAGACTCCGCCACAGCACCTGGAATCCGAGCAGCATCGTCACCAGCCCCAGAAAAACGAGGAGACGCCGCTGGGCCCCGGCCGGCACGGCCGGCACGCGCATCCAGACTGCCAGGCCGGCGAGGACGATGCACAGGGCATTGAGAATGCTTCCAATCACCCGCGCCAGCTTGCGGGACCGCCGCGCCGGTTGACAAGTCCCGCCTCGGCCGCGCACACCGTTCCCCGTGGCGCTGCTGAAGGAGTGGCCCTGAAACGGTCGCGCCGGCCGCGGTTCCCCAGCCGGGCTCCTGGCCGCCGGCCCTATTGCGATTGACTCCCCTCTCCCCTCCCCTAACGTTCGCGCAGCCCTGAACCCGCACCGAGCGGGGCCGCCGGGCCTGCCCCGTCCCGACAAACGGAAGGCGCCGGACCGACTGCCGGCACGCGGCACCAGGGACACCCGCAATAATGAGAAGCACCCTCGGAAGCCACCTCTTGCTGACGACCGCGCTGTCGTTGTTCCTGCTGCTGACCGCATGCAAACCGAAGGCGGCCGCGGGCGCGGGCGCCGCCGCCGGGCGCGCCGCAGCCATGCCTGTCGTTGCCGTGCCCGCCGAACGACGGCCGGTGGTCGACTCGGTATCGCTGGTGGGAACCCTCGCCGCCAACGAGGAGGTGGAAGTCAAGGCCGAGACCGACGGCATCGTTCAGGAGGTCCTCTTCCAGGAAGGCCAGGTCGTGGAGAAGGGCGACGTCCTCGTGAAGCTGGATGACACCAAACTGAGCGCCGAACTGGCGGACGCCGCCGCCCGCCTGAAGCTCTCGGAAGCGAGCTTCGCCCGCGTCAAACAGCTGCTGGACGACCGGTTGATCTCCCAGCAGGAGTTTGACCAGGCGGCGTCCACGTTCGAAGTGAGCAAGGCGACGCTGGCGTTACGGCAGCGACAGTTGGAGGACTCGACCGTCTCCGCGCCGTTTCGAGGCACCACCGGCGCCCGCAATGTGAGTCCGGGCCAGGTCATGACCCGCAACACCATCATTACGTGGCTGGTGGACCTGGATCCGATGAAAGTCGAGGTGAACGTGCCGGAAGGCTACCTGGGACAGACGCGCCTGGGCCAACGGCTCCAGTTCGACGTTTCGGCCTACCCCGGGCGCATTTTCGAAGGAGAGATTTACTTCATCGCCCCGCGGCTGGATCTCGCCACCCGCACGGCCCTGGTCAAGACGCGCATCCCCAATCCGGAAGGCCTGCTCAAGGCCGGCATGGTGGCCAACCTCGAACTCAACCTCACCATCCAGGAGGACGCCGTGGTGATTCCCGAGGCCGCATTGCTCAGCAACGGGGACGCTTACTTCGTCTTTGTCGTCGGCGCCGATCAGACCGCCACCATGAGGACGGTGACGGTCGGTAAGCGCATGCCACGCTGGGCGGCGGTCACCAGCGGGGTCGCCCCCGGCGATCTGGTCATCGCGGAAGGCCACCAGAAGATCGGCCCGGGGATGCCCGTCGCCCTCGCGCCGCCGGAAAAGGCCGCCGTCTACCAGTCGACAGACTTGCGAGCCGCCCCGGCCGCGTCCGGCGGCACCAACGGCACGCCCGCGAACAGCGCTCCGGCAGGCAGCTAACGCCCCTCTTTCCGCGACTCAAAGCCATGATTCTCCCCGAAGTCAGCATCCGCCGCCCGGTGCTCACCTCGATGATGAGCCTCGCGCTCGTGCTGTTCGGCATCATCAGTCTGGCCCGCCTGCCGGTCCGCGAGCTTCCGAACATCGATCCGCCCATCGTCAGCGTCAGCACCGTTTACCCGGGCGCCAACGCGAGCGTGGTGGAAACCGAGGTCACCGAACGCCTGGAGGAAGCGATCAACAACATCGAGGGCATCAAGACCCTGACCAGCTCCAGCCGCGAGCAGGTGAGCAACATCACGGTCGAGTTCGACCTGTCCCGCGACGTCGATCTCGCCGCCCAGGACGTCCGCGACCGCGTGGCCCGCGTCCGGGGCCTGCTCCCGGAGGACATTCTCGAGCCCGTGGTCAGCAAGCAGGAATCGGATGCCCAGCCCATCATGTGGGTCTCGCTCAACAGCGACCGGTACTCGCCGCTCGAACTGACCACGCTTGCGGAGCGGCAGATCAAGAACCGCCTCCAGACCGTCAGTGGTGTCTCGTCCGTGATGATCGGCGGGGAGAAGCGATTCGCGATGCGGCTCTGGCTCGACTCCGAGCGGATGGCGGCGCGCGGGATCACCGTCCTCGACGTCCAACGCGCCCTCCGGGAGCAGAACGTCGAACTCCCCAGCGGCCGGGTGGAGAACTTCGACCGGGAAATGACCATCCAAACCCGGGGCGAACTCAAGACGCCCGAGGAGTTCAACAACCTCGTGATCTTCAGCGAACAGACGCGCATCGTCCGGTTGCGCGACATCGGCGAGGCCCGCGAGGGAGTCGAGGACGAGCGCACGGTCGCCCGCTTCAACGGCTTGCCGACGGTGTTCCTGGGCGTGGTGAAGCAATCCCGGGCCAACACAGTCGAGGTGGCGCAAGGCGTGAAGGCCGAACTGGCCCGCCTGGCGGAGGGCCTTCCGGTCGGGGTGAATCTGGTGGCCGCCTACGACTCCTCCACCTACGTCGAGGACGCCATTCACGAAGTCTGGCTCACCTTGGGGATCGCGTTTGTCCTGGTGGTCATTGTGATCTTCGTGTTCCTGCGGGACGTGCGGTCCACGATCATCCCGGGCATCGCCATCCCGGTCTCGATCGTCGGCGTGTTCACCGTGCTCTACGCCATGGATTATTCGGTGAACATCCTCACGATGCTGGCGCTGGTGCTCGCAATCGGCATCGTCGTCGATGACGCGATCGTGGTGCTCGAGAACATCTTCCGCCACATCGAGGCCGGGGAACCGCCGATGAAGGCCGCGTTCATTGCCATGCGTGAGATCGGCTTCGCGATCATCGCCATCACCTTCTCGCTTGTGGCGGTGTTCATCCCGCTCGCGTTCCAGACGACGACCACCGGACGGCTGTTCATCGAGTTCGCCTTCGCGCTGGCGGGTTCGGTGGTGATCTCGGCGTTTGTGGCGCTGTCGCTGACGCCCATGATGGCGGCGCGGATCCTGCGCCCCGTCGAGCGGGAGAAGCACGGCTGGCTCTTCACGGCTTTTGATCGCGGTTTTAACGCCCTCAACCGGCTTTACGGGCGCATGCTCGGCTGGTCGTTGCGACACTCGTGGATCGTCCTCCTGGTCGGCGCCGGGTCGCTCTGGCTGTTGGTCATGGCGTACCAGAGCCTCGACAAGGAGTTCCTCCCGGAGGAAGACCGCGGCATGTTCATCTGCTTCGCCGTGGCGCCGGAAGGGTCCACGAGCGAGTATACGGACCGGATGGTGCAGCAGATGGACCGCATCATTGCCGCGGTGCCGGAAATCCGCAGCCGCGGCTCGATCGTGGCGCCGCCCTTCAGCGGTCCCGGCCTTGCCAACCAGGGCGTGGCCTTTGTGCGGCTCAAACCGGAGCGCGAGCGTTCCGTGCAGGACATCGTCAACGGCCCCGGCGGGCTGCGGATGCAGCTCTTCAGCCAGGTGGAGGGCGCCATGATCATCCCCAACATTCCCAAGCCGATCAGCCGCGGCTTCGGTGCGCCCTTTCAACTGGTCATCCAGAACCAGGACCTGGATGCCTTGAACCACTCCGCTTTGGCCATCGCGAACAAACTCCGGACCAACAACTACCTGATCAACGTCCGTTCCTCCTTCGAAGTGACCAAGCCCGAACTGCGCATCGACATCAACCGCAACCGCGCCGCCGCCCTGGGCGTTGCGGTCTCGGATATCTCGCGGACGCTGCAGATCCTGTTCGGCGGCCTGGACCTGAGCAAAATCAAGGTCGCCGGGAAAGAATACGACGTGATCGCACAACTGGAGCGCAGCTCCCGGCTGACGCCGCGGGACCTGGAGCGGCTGTACGTCCGCAACGACCGGGGCGAACTGATCCAGTTGAGCAGCGTGGTCAGCTACCGCACGGGCGCGGCGCCGAACACCATTGAACATTACGACCGGCTCCGCAGCGCGACGATCACGGCCACGCCCGTGGGGGTGACACTGGGTACGGCCATCGAGCGCATCGAGTCGACGTTGCGGCAGGATCTGCCGGCGGGCTTTCTCTATGCGTGGTCGGGAGAATCGCGCGACCTGCGGGAGGCCCAGGATCAGTTCTGGTGGATCCTCGGGCTCGCGGTCGTGGTGGTGTACATGGTGCTCGCGGCCCAGTTTGAGAGCCTCATCCATCCGTTCACGGTGATGCTGGCGCTGCCGCTGGCTTTCGTGGGCGGGTTCGGTTTGATCTGGCTCGTCGGGCTGGCTGGGGCCGCCGGGGTGATCCCTGCCGTGCCGGCAATGAACTTCAATCTCTTCAGCCAGATCGGGCTGGTGTTGCTCATCGGACTGGTCACCAAGAACTCGATCCTGCTGGTCGAATTCGCCAACCAGCAACGCGCCAAGGGCGTCCCCACCCGGGAGGCGATGCTCCAGGCCGGCCTGATCCGCCTCCGGCCGATTCTCATGACGAGCTTCTCGACCATCGCGGGAATCCTGCCCATCGCGATCGGTTTCGGCGCGGGTGCGGAGAGCCGGCGGCCGATGGGTGTGGCGGTCGTGGGCGGGATGATCACCAGCACCTTCCTCACCCTGTTCATCATTCCCGTGGTGTACAGCGTGTTCAGCGACATGGCCGGTTGGTTCCGTCCCTCGTCCCGGGCGTTGCCCAACCCGCCGCCGGCAGCGTTGCCCAGTTCAGAACCCGCCTGAGCCGCTGAACCTTGCGGGCCAGGGACGGGCACGCGCCGGGAGTTGGTTGGGGCGGGCCGGACCCGGCGTGCCCGGAGTGCCCGCCCTAACTGGCTGCGGTTGGCAGAGGGAACACAAGGCCCCGGACCGCCGCGGATGTGAAATCACGATGTCGCGGCCCTGATCCGCGCCGAATCAACGGGGCGGACCGATCTGGGCAGCTCCGCCTTCGCGCCCGGCAAACTCCAGCCTCACGGGGCCCAGCATGCCCGACGTCGCTTCACCGCGATACCGCGTCGGCACGGTGCGATAGTGATTGGCCAAGGTGTTGAAGACGCGGACCTCGATCCGGTTGGTGCCGGACCTGAGGTGCTCGCCAAGATCAACCCGCCACGGAGGCGCGACGCGGATTCCCGCCACGGCGCCGTTCACCCGGACTTCCGCGGTAGCGACCACCTTGCCCAGATCCAGAACCGCCTCGCCGCGCGCCTGCTCCGGCGTGAGGGTCACCACCCGCCGATACCACGCGCCCCCGGAATAGCATTCGAGGGCGCCCACCTTCGACCAGTCACCCGGTTCCAGGAGGCCAGGCCCGCATTCCAACAGGACCGGCTCCTGAAACACGGCGCCCCCGGCAAACCCGGTTTCCGGCCGAACGCGCAAGGCAACGACGGCCGGCGGGGCGACAGCTTCCTCCAATTCCACCCTCCCCTGCCGGTTCGAGTTGACCGACCGTCCGTTGACCCATGCCTGAACTTCACCACGGATCTTGAACGAAAAGGCCCGCAGGCCGGGAGGCGCGACAAACCGAAACCACGCGGCGGGTTGCACGCCCGCATGAACATCCAGGCGGATCAAGGCCGGATCATCAAACCACGACATCGCGAGCGGGGTGCGCGCCGCGGCCGGGGCGGCCGCTTCCTCGCGCCGGACGACGACATAACCCCGCCCGGCTCCGTCAAACCGCACGAGCAAGGGGTTCGCCCCGACCCCCAGGGTCACCGGTTTGCGCCAGTCATCCAACCGCACGCCGTTCAGGTACACCGCGGCCGGCGTCAGCACTTCGGATGCGTGTGGCCGCTCGCCGTTCCCAGGCGAGCTCGCCACCAGGCGCGCCTGCGTCGGTTCGGCAACCGTGGCGCTGGTCCAGAGATAGTATCGTCCGCCCGGGATCTCGGCCTCGTACTTGAGCTCGTTCAACCCCTCCGCGCGTTTCCCGAGGCACAAGAAATGGTCCGTAACGTTCTCCTTCAGTCCGTGCCAGCCCTGGTGACCCGGGTCGCCTTCGAGCCCCTCGCGCCAGGACAGATTGTAAGGCCGCCAGGCGAAGGAGCGGTGGGCGACGGTCACCGTGTCGCCGGGCTTGATGCGAGTGATTCGCCGTAACTCGGTCTCGAGGGCGGCGAAATCCAACTCCGCCGGCAGCGGTCCCAAAACCCAGAACTGCGGGCCGAAGTCGTACGTCACCCGTTCCCACGCCTGGTCGTCAAAATCTGCACGCTCCCAACCGGCATCCTTGCCCGCCTCCAGCGCGTGCCGGAAGAGCCTCGCCTCCGGACCGATCTTCGCTTGCGTCGCGGGCAGGCGGAAATCGCCGTGGCGGTTGTCCATCGTCGGCTCCAGCTCGAACTCCCATTCGCTGTCCAGCGCCAGGGAGGTGGTCGCTGGCTTGCCCGCAGAGGTTGGGTTCACCTGCGGCCTTCCGGGTGTGAAGACGACCAACTGCGCCTCGTAGGGTTCGAGCGGGAGCTGAACCCGCGTGCCTGTCGGGGTCTCGCCCGCGACGCGCAGTGGCCGTGTGCCGCCCGTCCAGGGGTCCCAGAGCTCGACGCATCCTTTGGCGCGAAACTCAACCGTCGTGTCCTTGGGCGCATCCATCACCAGGTAGACGTCACGCGGCCCGATCTTTCGGTGCAGGGTCCGCACCGGCTTCTCCGCACGGGTGTCGGGGGTGAAGGCCGCAAGGACGACTGCGGGGAGGTCTCCGGGCGCGGACAGACGGCGACTCTCGGGAATGGCCGCAGACACCACCGCGTGCAATTCCGGGTCGTCCCGGCCGGCACGGTCACTGGCGAACGGCAGTGAACCGACGTTCAACACCAGCCCGCCCGCGTGCGCAAAACGCGCCGCCTGCTGCAAGGAGGACCAGCGCACGGCGTCCATCGACGGGAGCACGAGCACGCGGTAAGACGAATCCGACACTTCGAGCCGCCCGTCCTGCACCCGGGCCCGTGCCAGAGAGTCGGCGTCGAGGAACTCGAAGTTGACGCCGGAAGCCATCAGCACCCGGGCGCACTCGAACGCCGTCTTCGTCGCCTTCCCGCCATCCAGTCCCGCCTCGAACGGCGCCACGGGATACAACACCGCCACATCGCAGACGAAGGTGCCCTGGCTGAGCAGATACGACAGCCGGTCGAAGTAGCGGAGGAACACGTCCAGGTGTTCCCAGTACGGCATGCGGAAATGGTAGCAGGGCGGCGCCCATTCCCAGAACGAGCCGTGGGTGGTGTAGTACAGCCCGTGCAAATTGAGGAGCGTGCAACCGTATAGGAAGTTCTCACGCGTGGCCTGCATCAGCCGCTCCGGGGTCGCGCCCCAGCCCAGGCTGTGATAGCCCTCGAGCCAGACCCGTGGCCGGCGATACAGGCTGGCGATGGACGAGGAAACCTTGCCCTTGATCAAGTCCGCCCGGCCCCCGGGCGTGTCATGCCCCGGCGCCGTGTACCAGCGGGTCGCGCGGAAGTAATCGCCGAACTCGTCCGGCTGGAGGCCGCGTCCGCCGGAATCGCAGGCGAAGATGAGTCCGCGCGACGCGTGCCACTGGTAGATGGGCTGGAAATAGCGCTCTTCCATCAGGACCATTCGCACGTCGGCGTAGTCCATCCGCACCTTGGGCGTGAGCTCCCCGAGATCTTCCCACAACGCCGGAAGCACCTCGGCCAGGTCGTAGTTTTTGCGCCGCGCAAACTCCGCACCGAAGTCGGCGTTCCAGACCCGTGACCCGGCGCCCACGTTCAGCTCGTCATTGAAGAAGTAGTTCAGTCCTTCGGAGGACCGGTTCGGAGTCGCGTCCTGGAACCGCTGGTAGAAGTCGCGGATGACGATTTCGCCAACGCCGGGAAGCAGCGGATTCAGCGTGTGTTCCTTGCGTTCGGCCCGGACCAGCCAAAGCTCCCAATCGCCATCCGGCGCGGTCCACCGGAGCTTCCCTTCGCGCACCCGCGGCTGAAGATCGATGGAGTCGCGCTGGGGCTGACCATTCCGCACGCGATGGGCGCGCATGCTCACGACGTCCGGCGGGACGACCAGGTCCGTCCCCTGGCCGGCATGGAGCCGGACCCGCGGCAGGGGTTTGAGTTCGAGGGCGTTTAGCTCCGGTTTCGAATAGAACAGCCGTCGGAAGAGATTGTCCGCCCCGGGCCAGTCGAGCGTGTAGGTGCTCAACCCGAGGCCCATGCCACGGCGACGGCACTCGTCCGCGATCCGTCCCCAGACCTGCCACCAGGCCTCGCTGAAGATCGGAGGTTCCGCGGCGTAGGTGGGCCAGCCCGGTGAATCCTCGTGAGCGTAGTTGACCTGCACGCCGCTGATGCCTTTCTGGTGGAGTTGATCGAGTTGCCAGATCAGCCGGTCCGGGTCCAGCGGGTCACCGGTCCACCACCAGAAGGGCACTTCTCCATAACCCGGTGGCGGCCTTTGAAACCCCGGCAAAGCGTCGAGTTCCGGGTCCCGGCTGGGGTATCCCGGCGCACCTGACCGTTCCGACCATTCCGCGTTGGCCTCGCCGGCTGCGGGGTTGGCCGCGTTCACCGCCGCGCGGTTCCTCATCGTCGGCGGCGGTGCTCGCTCTCCCTTCGGCGTCAACGGATCCAGCAGGCTCAGCATCCCCTTCGCCAAAGCGTCCCCGACAAGGAAGTAAGTTTCCGCGTTGCCGAACTCGTGATGTCCGTGGCCGGGATTCGGCGAGGCGTCCGGGGCGCGCACAAAGTCGTGGGTCTCCACGAAAGTCACGGTCCCTGCGAATTCCGGACGCCGGGCGGCGGCGGCCTGGGCTCGGCGGAGAGCCGCCCATTCGCCTGGTGCCTCGACCCATGGCCCCGTCAGTTCGCCGACGACGAACGGGAGATTCGGCGCGTTCAGGTCGCGTCGCACATCGTGAATCAGGTTGACGAGGTTCGTCTCGTATTGCGGGACGGCGGTCTGCGGCTCGCAACCATCGTTCCAGCCTTGGTACCAGACAAAGCCGGCGAGTTCGCAGCCGGCTGCGGTCGACTCCGGGAACTCCTGCGGCGCGTGGGCCAGGGCGTCCCGGATCTGGGCCAGCATCCTGCGATAGTAGATCCCCACCTCCCCGCCGGAGCTCGGTGGGCGGAAGTCCTTGTACAGGCTTTTGCCGCCCCAGGCGGTTTTGACCAGGAGCACCGGGTTCTCGAAATGATCTCCCACGACGTGGCCGAACTGGAGTTCGGGCCCGAAGTGGTGCTGTCCCTCGTAGACGGCAAACCCGAGCGTCAAGGGCCCGCGCTTGAGGGGACCGTCCTCGAGTTGATACCGCACCCGGACATCGGAGCGGACGGTCCAGTGGCCCTCGGCGTCAATCAAGTGCCGCAGACGCCCGGCCTGCACAGAATCTTGAAATAGGTATTTCAAGGTTCCGCGGCCCTCGTTGTAGTCGGGTCCGTCGAGATCCGCGACGGCCTGGCCTTCCATGTTCGATTGACCGGCCAGGACGAAGACCTTCACCGGCAGGCCCGGCCCTTCGGCAGGCCGGAGTGAAACCGAGGTCAGCCAACCCATTCCCAAGGCCAGGCACAGACATTTCATAGGCGGTGAGCCGAGGTTGGGCACCGCCCGCCCGCACGGCAAGCCCCGTCCGCGGCTGCCCCCGGGACGGACTCCGCCCAGGTCATCATTCCCGGCTCAGGGCGAGGGCGTCGGACTCACGGTGGAAACCACCAGCTTCCGGGGCCTCAGCAGCGACCACACGACGCTGATCGCGAGAATCAGCACGACCACACCGAGCGAGGCGAGGGTCGGGATCTTGAACGCCGTGTGCGCGAGCAGCATCTTGATCCCCACGAACGCGAGCACCAGGCCCAGCCCGATCTTGAGGTAGTGGAACTTGTCCATCACCCCCGCCAACGCGAAGTAGAGCGAGCGCAGGCCGAGAATCGCGAACACGTTCGAGGTATAGACGATGAACGAATCCGTCGTGACCGCGAAGATCGCCGGGATCGAGTCCACGGCGAAGATCAAGTCCGAGAACTCGACGAGCAACAGCACGACGAAGAGCGGGGTGGCCCAACGCCGGCCGCCCTCGGTCACAAAGAAGCGGTCCCCGCGGTAATCCGCCGTGACGGGCATGAGCTTCTTGAACCAGCGCACCACGGGATTCCGCTCGGGGTGGATCTGTTCCTCACGTTTGACGATCATCTTGATGCCCGTCAGGACCAGGAAGGCCCCGAAGAGATACACGATCCAGGTGAACCTCGAGATCAGGGCGGCGCCGGCGGCGATCATGATCGCGCGCATGATCAGCGCGCCGAGGATGCCCCAGAAAAGCACCTTGTGCTGATACTTCGCCGGGACGGCGAAGTAGGAGAACAGCAACGCGAAGACGAACACGTTGTCGACGCTGAGCGATTTCTCGATGAGGTAGCCGGTGAAGAACTCCAGCGCCTTCTGGGGTCCGGCAAAATGCCACACGCCGGCGTTGAAGAGCAGCGCCAGCGCGACCCAAACGACGGTCCAGGTGATCGACTCCTTGAAGGAGACGACGTGTGCCTGGCGATGGAAGACGCCAAGATCCAGCGCCAGCATCGCGAGCACAAACACATTGAAGCCAGTCCAGAGCCACAGTTGATCGATCATAGATTCGTTGCCGGCAGAGCCACTCCCGGCCGAGTCCCGGCGAGAGCGCGTCCGTTTGGGTTGTCCCCGAACGCGGACACAAGGTAGCCGGGTACGTTGCTTCGACGAATACGACGTTTGGAATGGACTCTTAGGTTTTAACAAACAATGTTCGACGACCATGGATTGGCTGAACTACCACCACCTGCGGTATTTTTGGACCGTCGCCAAGGAAGGCAGCCTGAAGAAAGCCGCCGAGAAGCTGCACGTCTCCCAGCCCTCGATTTCCGCGCAAGTCGGCCAACTCGAGGCGGCGCTGGGCGAGAGCCTCTTCCGGCGCAACGGACGCTCGAAGGCGCTCACCGATGCGGGGCAGGTCGCCTGCCGTTATGCGGAGGAGATCTTCTCGCTGGGGCGGGAATTGGTGAACGCCATCAAGCAACGGCCGACCGCGCAAGCCCTCCGGTTGCACGTGGGCGTGGCGGACTCGTTTCCCAAGCTGGTGACGAACGAGATTCTCCGGCCCGTCTTCGCCATGTCCCAGCCCGTCCATGTCATCTGCCGCGAGGGCAAGCTGGACGATCTGCTGGGCCAGCTTGCAGCCCACCGGCTCGACATCGTGCTGGCCGACGAACCGGCCGCCAGCAGCACCAAGTTCCGCACGTTCAACCACCCGCTGGGCGAATCCTCCGCCTCGTTTTGCGCCTCAGGCCAGCTGGCGATGCAACTGAGGCGCGGGTTCCCGAAGTCCCTTCACGGGGCCCCGACGTTGCTGCCCTCGGAGAACACGTCGCTTCGCCGCGCGGTCGAGGGGTGGTTCCGCGACGTGGGAGTGCAGCCACGGGTGGTGGCGGAGTTTGAGGATCTGGCGCTGATGAAAGTGGTGGCCGCCGAAGGGGGAGGCTTCATTGTGCTTCCCTCGGTCGTGGCCGACGAAGCCGTGCGGCACTACGGCTTCCGCGTCATCGGCGTCGCCGAGACGTGCCGGGTGCAGTTCCACGCGATCACCGCGGACCGACGCCTGGTGCATCCCGCCGTCGTGGTCCTGACCGCGCGGTCCGCAAACCAGCGGCGAACCTCCCCTGCGGGGTGAAAAGTTGGCCAAGGGAGCTGCCCGAATCCTGAACCGGTGGTGCGGCAAGCGCCTCGACCAGCTCGGGGCCGGTTTCGGGGTGCGCCTCCGGGGCTTTCCCGTTGTCCTCCGAATAGCGAGCACCTAGGGTCCCCGGCCAGCGATGAGAGTATTGCCCGGACCCATGCACCTCCTGATGACGCTCATGTTCTTGTGGCCCGGGGTCGCGGCCGCCGCGGCGCCGTTTCACGAGGAGCGGCTCGTGTTCCCGCTGCAACCCCAGCACGTGCATTCCAGCTCGATCATCGAGTGCCCCAATGGGGACCTGCTGGCAGCGTGGTTTCAGGGATCGGGGGAACGGCGGGCTTACGATGTGGTGATCCAGGGCGCACGCTTGCGGGCGGGCAGCACCGCCTGGAGCGACGTCTTCCTGCTGGCTGACACGCCGCATCTTCCCGACTGCAACCCGGTGCTCTTTGTCGACGCGCGACAGGAGCTCACCTTGTTCTGGATCGCCGTGCTCGGGGACAGCTGGAACCATTGCCTGCTGCGGCTTCGCAAGTCGAAGGATTACGTCCAGGACGGACCGCCGGCCTGGTATTGGCAGGATGACCTGATTCTCACCCCCGGCGCGGAGTTCGTGGAAGCGCTGCAAGCCGGCTTGCCGCGCTTGTCGATCGCCACGGCGGATTACGGGGGTCATGCGCCGGCACCCGCCGAAGCACTGATTCAGGCCGCCAAGGACCCCGGGAAACGGCAACTCGGCTGGATGCCCCGCACCCACTTGCTCGTTCTCCCGAGCGGGCGCGTGCTCTTTCCGCTCTACTCCGACGGGTTCTATGCGGGGCTCATGGCCATCTCGGACGACGGCGGCCAGACTTGGCGGCCAAGCCGGCCGATCGTTGGGGTGGGGCTGAACCAGCCGAGCGTGGTGCGACGGCGCGACGGGACGCTCGTGGCCTACATGCGACGTGAAGGCCCGCCACCCCCGCGCGTTCAGGTGAGTTCCTCGAAGGACGAGGGCGAGAGCTGGTCCCTCGCCGAGGCCTGCGACATTCCCAATCCCAATTCGAGCCTCGAGGTCATTGCCCTCCACGACGGGCGCTGGGTCATGGTCTACAATGACACCGAAGAAGATCGACACCGCCTCGCGCTGGCCCTGTCCGAAGACGAAGGCCGTACCTGGAAGCATCAACGACATCTGGAGCGGGCGGAGGGTGGCCGCTTCCATTACCCTTCCCTCCTCCAGACCAGGGCCGGGAGACTGGAGCTGACCTACACCTACCAGCCCGGACCGAACACAGGCCGGAGCATCAAGCACGTGAGTCTCGATGCCGACTGGATCAAGGCGGGAGAGCCGGTGCCCTGATCACGACTGATGCCTTCGCTGCGTGCCATCGATCTCGCGATCATCGGCCTCTATTTCCTGGGGATGGCGGGGGTGGGCTGGTTCTTTTCGCGGCGGGTCAGGACCACCGAGGGTTACTTCGTCGGCAACCGATCTTATCCCGGCTGGGTCACCGGCGTGTCCCTTTTCGGAGCCCAGATCAGTTCGATCACCTTTGTGGCATACCCTGCAGATGCCTTCAAGACGGCATGGCTGCGCTACCTGATCTGCCTGACCCTGCCGGTCAGCGTCCTGCTCGCCGCCCGCTACCTGCTTCCCTTTTTCCGGCAGGCCCGGGTCACGTCGCTGTTCGAGTACCTCGAAGCGCGGTTCGGGCCGAAGACACGCGTGTACGGCGCCAGCGTGTTCATCCTCGCGCAGTGCATTCGGATCAGCCTGATCCAGTACCTGGTCGCCCTGCTGATGCACTCGCTGACCGGTTGGAGCGTGGGGGTCTGCCTGCTGCTCGGGGCTGCGGTTACGGCTTACTACACCATCGTCGGCGGGTTCGAAGCGGTGATCTGGACTGATGTGGTCCAGGCGATCCTGCTGACGGCCGGCGGTCTCCTGATCCTGGGCACCATTGTCTGGAAGCTGCCGGGGGGGCTGGGCCAGCTGTTCTCGATCGCGGCCGCAGACGGCAAGCTCCTGTTCGGTGAAGCTGGGGCCGATGGCACCATTCACGCGATCCCGTGGGGATTCTCGCTCACGCGGAAGACTGTCGTGATGCTGCTCGCCGTGGGCGTCATCCAGTGGCTTGCGGACTATGTGACCAACCAGGAGGTGGTGCAGCGCTATTGCGCCGCCCGGTCGGAGCAGGACGCCCGCCGTGGCATCTGGATCTGCTGCTGGTCATGCCTTCCGACGTGGGGATATTTCATGCTTGTCGGCACCGGGCTCTATGTTTTCTACAGGGTCTTTCCCGATCCCGCCGCGACGGAGATGCTCTCCGGCGTCCGCAAGGCCGAGGGTATCGTGCCGTTCTTCGTCACGACGCAGCTCGGGCCCGGGTTGACGGGCCTGGTGGTTGCCGCGGTGCTGGCCGCCGCGATGTCGAGCATGGCGTCGGCCCTCAACTCCATTGCGGCCATCGCGGTCACCGACCTTTACCAGCGGCATCTCGTCCGTGGCCGCGCTCCGGGCCACTATGTGCGGGCTGCCAAGACCATCACCCTTGGCAGCTCGCTCGTGATGATCGGGGGTGCCTGGTGGCTGGTCCGCACCGAGATGTTAACCCTGCAAGACTTTTGGACTGAACTGCAGTCCATTCTCGCCGGGGGATTGCTCGGCGTGTTCCTCCTGGGCTTCCTTACGACCCGCGTGGACGCCCGTGCTACCGGCGTCGGCATCGGCTGTGCGGTGGTCTTCTCTGTCGGGATGTCCGCCGTGGCCCTCGGCCTCCTCCCGCCGGAATGGACCCGCGCCGTGACGTCGCGACTCGATACCTACTATGCCGGGATCATCGGCAACCTGCTTGCGTTTTTCGTGGGCCTCGTCATCGCCCGGGTCCTCCCCCAAGCACCGCGGGAACTGCGAGATCTCACGGTTTGGACGCGGTCGGCGGCAAGCAGACCGGAGATCCAGCCGGCGCGCACCTCACCTGGAACCGGTTCCGCGCCGCGGCGGCACGAAGCTCGGCCAGGCGGCTGACGGAGTTGACGCGACCGCCTCCTGACGTCGGCGCCTACAGCCCATGAAAAAAGGCGTCGCCCTTGGGGAGCGACGCCTGGAGATCGAGCCGGCCGATTACGGCTTGCGAAGACGGTAGAACCGCGCTTGCGCGGCGGCCTGCACGTCCTCCGTATAAGGCGAGGACGGCGTGGGGGTCACGGGGGTCCACTGGCCGCCCGCGATGGCCGGAGCCCATTCCAGATTGCCCGTGCCGGTCCAGGTCAGCGTGACCTTGCCGGCGCTGACCTTGGAAGAGGTGAACTGCAGGGGCACGTCGTCGCCCGGCTTGTGCAGCTTGACGTAATCGATGCCCATCCAGTTGCCGCCGCCGTCCGCGTTGTAGTTGATGCCCTTGAGGGTCACGATGTTATCCGCACCGGTTCCCAACCGGGCGTCAACACTCGCCAGGGTGAAGGCCGGGGTGGAGAAGTCCTGATCGAGCTGGTTGGTGCGAATGACCAGTTCCGGAAGCACCAAGACGTTGTTGAAGTACACCTCGATGCCGTAGCGCGGATCCGCGCCGCTCTCGTCGAGGTTCAGCGCGTCGAACGTCACCTGGACCTGATCGGTCAACTTGAGGGTCGACGGGATGTTGAAGTGATAACGCAGGTCGTTATCCGAAGCGGCGAAGGCGCGCTCGGCAGACTCCTCATTGCGCGGGACGATGCCGATTGGTTCGTAGGCACCGTTTGCCGGAATGACAGTGGTGTAGATGCCGCCCAGGTAGTAGTCGTCGTCGGCCTGCTGGTTCACCTCGCGATTGCGGGCATTGCCAGGCAGATCATTGATGCCGGCCTCCTGAACGAACGTGGCATTCTCGCCGCCGCCATTGCCGACCGGCCAGCCGTTGTCGTCCTTGCCGACCGACCACGGGAAGACGGGTTGCGGCATGGGATCGACCTGGACGTAATCGATGCCCATCCAGTTGCCACCGCCTTCGGCACTGTGGTTGATACCGCGGAGGGTGACGACGTTGTCCCAACCCGGACCGACCTGGGCGTTCACGCTGGCGAGCGTGAACGGCTCGCTCATGCGATCAATGTCCAGTTCCGCCTGGCGAATGATGATTTCGGGATTGATGAGCGTCCCGTTGAAATACACCTCGACGCCGTACTGCGGATCGCTGCCGCTCCCGTCCAGATCAACCGCATCGTAGCTGACCACGAGCTGGTCGGTGGGCTTGAGCGACGCCGGCAGGTTGAAGTGATATCGCTTCTCGTTGTCGGAGCCGGCGAAGGCCCGTTCCGCAGCGTATTCGTTGACCAGCACCGTGCCGACGGGCGTGTACTCGGTGCCGTAAAACTCGACGACCTTCGGGATGACCTTGGTGTACTCGCCGGCGAGGTAGTAGTCGTCATCCGATTGGCCGTGAATCTCCGGTCCCGCAGGATTGCCGGGGAGCGGGTTGATTCCGGCTTCCTGGACGAAGATGGCGTTCGGCCCGCCACCCGGGCTGCCGCCGTGCGTGTTGTCATCCACACTCACGTCAATCGGCCACGGGGGAGGAAGGACCGGGTCAAGCCGGACGTAGTCAAAACCCATCCAATTCCCGCCACCGTCGTTGTTGTAGCTCGTTCCCCGCAGGCTGATGATGTTGTCCGGACCCGGTCCCAACTGGGCATTGACCTGGGCGAGCGTGAAGGCGGGGGTGAAGATTGTCCGGTTCAGCATGTCGGCGCGGACGACGATCTCCGGCTGGACGAGGACATTGTTGATGTATACTGAGGCGCCGTAGCGCATGTCGGCCGCCGAATCGTCCAGGTTCATCGGGTCGTAGCTGAACGTGAACTTCGTGTCCAGGCTGAGCGAGGTGGGCAGGTTGAAATGGTAGCGCAGGTCGTTGTCCCCGCCGGCGAAGGCGCGTTCGGCGGCCTCCTCGTTGTTGGGCACGTCTCCGACCGGCTGGTAGGTGTCATTGCCCGGGATCACCGTCGAGAAGATGCCTGCAAAATAATAGTCGTTGTCGGCTTGTTGGTTGGTTTCCGGGCTGTTGGGGACGCCAGGGAGCGGGTTGATCGTGCCGTTCTCCTGCACGAAGCTCGCACTCGCGGCGCCGCCGTCGCCCACGGGCCAGCCATTGTCATTGCGGCCCACGGACCACGGCACGACGGGAGGCTTCGGCATGGCCTTCAGGCGAACGAAGTCGATCCCGAGCGAATTGCCGCCGCCCTGCGAACTGTAACTGATGCCGCGAAGCGTGATGACGTTGTCCGTGCCGGGACCCAGCACCGCATTGGCGCTGCCGAGCGTGAAGGCGGGTGTCGTGATGGTCTGGTGCAGTTGCGCGGCACGGATGACCACCTCGGACTGCACCAGCACGCCGTTGAAATACACTTCGACGCCGTAACGGGCATCCGCCGCCGCATCGAGGTTCAGGGCGTCGAAGGCGACCGCTACCAGGTCCGTGAGCTGCATGCTGTTCGGGAGATTGAAATGATACCGCAGCTCGGTGTCGCCGCCCGCAAAGCCGCGTTCGGCCGCTTCTTCGTTGGCGGGAACCGCGCCCACGCCGGTGTAGGTCCCGTTCCCGGCGAGCACATTGGTGTAAACGCCTGCAAAGTAGTAATCGTTGTCCGCGCCGCGTGCGGTCTCGGTGCTGGTTGGGCTTCCCGGGAGCGGGTTCACGGTACCGTTGCCCTCGACGAACGTCGTGTTCGCGCCGCCGCCGTCGCCCACTGGCCAGGCGTCGTCATCAGCACCGACGGACCACGGAAACACCGGCGCCGGGATGGCACTGGACTGCCGGGTGAGCTGGACATAGTCGATGCCCATCCAACGTCCGCCACCGTCGGAACTGTAATCCGTGCCTCGCAGCGTCACGATGTTGTCGTGGTCCGGGCCCGCGACCGCGTTGACACTGGCGAGGGTGAAGGCCGGGGTGGTGTAATCCACGTCCAGTTGCGCCGGGCGAATCACGATCTGCGGCTGCACTTCGACGCCGTTCACAAGCACCGAAACACCCCGGCGCGGATCCGCCATCCCGTCGGTCTCGAAGTTGTTCGCGTCGAAGGTAACGGCGAGAAGGTCCGTCGGCTTCAGGTTCGCCGGCAGATTGAAGTGATAGCGGAACTCCGTGTCCCCCGGCACCAGCGCGCGCTCGGCGGCCTCCTCGTTGAACTCGACCAAGCCCACCGGATCGTAAACGCCGTTGCTCTCGATCACATAGTAGTAGGAGCCGGCGAGGTAGTAATCGTTGTCCGATTGCTGGTCGACCGAAGGGCTGAAGGGACTGCCCGGGAGCGGGTTGGTAACCCCGTTTTCCTGAACAAAGCTGGCATCAGGTCCTCCCAAGCCGCCCGAGTTGATGGGCCAACCGTTGTCATCCAAACCCACGGTCCACAAGACCTCCTGTGCCTGGCCAACTTGCGTTGCAGCGAGGAGGGACACCAAGGACGCGGCGACCCTGAATGGATGCGTGCGGAAGTTCATGAACAGTTGTTGCGAAACTGACACAAAACTGTCAAGAGCAAAGGGGCAAACGGGAAAGCGCCGCCGGGTCCTGTCGGAGCCACGAGGCGCCCACGACTTCCGCATGAAGCCCCAGGCAGCGAAATCGGCAGCGTCAAACACGGGCGGCAACGCCGTCCCCCACGGGCCTCCCCCTGCACCGCCAGCCGGTAGGGCGGGCACTCCGCTGCCCGGCGAATCCGGCGCGGCCAAGACCGCGCGCGCCACCATGCATGGCGGTGAACAAGTCGTTCCCCCTCAACCGCCCGGTGAAGGCACCAGAGCGACCATGCCGCCCCGGCGTGCCTGGTGGCCGGTAGCGATCCTCGCGGTGTTGCTCGCCGCGGCATATCCCGCTTGGAGACTGCTGGATCGCCCGGAGTCACCCCGCACCGACGTCGCCGCCCAATCAGTGGCGATCGCTCCGCCGAAACCACCGGCCTCCCGGGACGACGACGCCATCATCCGCACCCTGGTAGCCGACGAGGAAACCCTGCTGGTCCTCGCCCGCAAGCTGAGCGTCCTGTCCAGGTGCCTGCTCGACTTGCAGGTACCCGGAGTCACGGCAGAGGCGACGAACCTGTTTGGCTCGACGGTAAGCCTCATCGACCTCGGTCCCGCCCCCGAGGTGAAGGCTGCGGACGGCTTGACCCTGGAGGTTCATGCGTGGCCCCTGGCAGCGCCCGCGACTGTCACCGGCCCGGTCGATCTGTGGCGACCGTTGTTCGAGTCCGTCGCGTTCTTCGAACACGCACGCTTGTCTCTCGTGAGCGGCGGGCACCCCGGGGCCGATATGTGGCGCTACCACGCCGTGGGGCGATTTGAAGGGCTCGCCCGGATGAAATCAGGCGAGTGGCGCTCCTTGCACGGCCGCTTGAACCTCGAGTGGCAGCGGCCGAAGACGACGGACGGAGGCGCCGGGGAATGGCAGATAACCGCGTGGCACACCACGGAACTTCAATGGAACGGCAGCGCCAGGCGGCTCTTCGTCGAAGCGCTCGACACGGCGCTGCGCCCACCCCAGGACTCGAGGATGCTGAGGCGGTCGCAGCATTTTGAAGCCACCGCGAAGTACTACCGCGAGGGCATGAAGCAGATGCCCCACCCCTACTTCGCGCCCATCTCGGTCAACCACAAGGAAGGCCTCGCCGTGGCCGACGTGAACGGCGACGGCTGGGACGATCTCTACATCACGGTGCGCTTGGGGAAGAACATGCTCCTCATCAATCACGGCGACGGCACGTTCACCGAAGAGGCGGCGGCGTATCACCTGGACCTCCCGGGACACACGACGTGCGCGTTGTTCGCCGATTTCGACAATGACGGCGACCTGGACGTGATGCTCGGCCGGAGCCTCCTGCGGACAAGCTACCTCGAGAACCGCGGCGGCATCTTCCACCAGCCTCCGATCCCGAAGTTCATGCCGATGGCAGTCATCTCGATGGCCGCGGCGGACTACAATCGCGACGGCCTGCTGGACGTTTATCTCTGCACGTATCGGCCGGCCGCGCCCGCCGGCTCGGGGGGCGGTTATGCTCAGGTGGCCAAGGAACCTGATTTCGACTGGCCCGACGAGTTCTTCTCCCCCGAGCAGGCCCGCGACTTCCGGCGGCGACTCAAGGAACACCAGCAAACGCATGGCGTGACGGTGCTGGACCAGTTGGGCCCCCCGAACATGCTGCTCGTCAATCGCGGCGGCGGGCAGTTTGAGCCGGCCCCGGAGAACGCCACGGTCGGACTCTGGCGCAATTCGCTGCAGGCCACCTGGTGTGACTACAACCAGGATGGCAGGCCGGACCTGTACATTCCCAATGACTGGGGACTGAACGTGCTGTTCCGCAACGATGGTCCCGCGGGCTTCACCGACGTCACCAAGGAAGCGGGACTCACGGTCTACGGGTTCTCGATGGGCGCCTCGTGGGGGGATTACGACCTCGACGGGCGCGACGATCTCTACATCTCGAACATGTACAGCGAGGCCGGCCGGCGGATCACGGCGCGCATTCCCGACCTGAACCCGCTGTTCGCCGACTCGGCGGCGGGGAACTTCCTGTACCACGGGCTGGGTGGCGGCCGGTTCCAGCAGGTTGCCGGCCCTGCCGCACCGGCAATGACGGTGCAGCGCGTCGGCTGGTCCTGGGGCGGTTGCTTCGCCGATTTCGACAACGACGCCTACCTGGACCTCTACGTGATGAGCGGCTACTTCACCGCCCCCCCGGAGCTGGCATCCGGACTCGACCTTGAAAGCAATCTCTGGCGGACGATGGTTCGCGCCGACGAAAACCTCTCCCGGTCCAGCTTCCGCTTCTCGCCGGAATGGAGGCGAACGCCGCCACCCGACAACTTCGGGCCCGAGATCGACGCTCGCCTGGCGGGCGTGGAGCGCCGGGGCGATCGCATCGTGGTGCATTCGCTCCACGGAAGCGAACGCAACCGCTACTTTGCCAACCAGCAAGGCCGCGCGTTCGTGGAGCTCTCGGGTCTCTCCGGTTTGGATGATCCCGCGGACAGTCGGGGATTCGCCGTCTGGGACTATGACCGGGACGGCTGGCAGGATGTCGGGCTGGTGAACGGGAACCAACCGCTGTTCGAGCTGTACCACAACGAGATGCCAGCGGCCGGACTCAAGGGGGGCATGCTCGCCATCCGTTTTGTCGGCGGCAACCGTACTCCCGGACCCTCGAGCGAGTACGCCTGCCGCGACGGCTTTGGAGCGCGGGTGAAAGTGGATGTGGGTGACCAGAGCCTCGTTCGCGAACACCGATGCGGGGAAGGCTGGTCGACCCAGAATTCCGCCACCATGTTCGTGGGAATCGGATCGCATCCCGAGGCGGTATTGGTCAGCGTTCGCTGGCCTTCTGGGAAGACGGCGACCACGCCAAGCGTCCCGGAAGGAACGCTGCTCACCGTTTACGAGAACAGCGCTGATTCCCCGTCCGGCGAGGCGTTCACACGCCAGCCTTACCGGATCGGCCGCTCGCCAGGCGGCTTGCCGGAGCCACGCGACTTGCCGGCGTTTGCGGTGCGGGTGATGGACCGCGCGGCCAAACCGGCCCGGATCCGGGCTTACAGCAGCTTCACCACTTCGTCTCCGGCGTTCCTGGCCGAGTTGCCGGAGCTCCATCGGCTGAAGGACACGCTGGGACCCGAAGGGGTCGACATCGCAGCGGTCACGATCGATCCCGCCGACGACAATTCGAAGCTCGCGGCGTATGCCCGCGAACGAAAGCCCGTCTCGCGCCTGGTCAATGTTCCCACCGCTCAACGCGCGGAGGCCGTCGCGGCTTTTGCGCGGGCGTTTGGCTACGAACCGCCGGTGCCCTCGACGGTGATCACGGACGACGCCGGGGGAATTCTGGCCGTCCAGCCCGGCGTGCCTAGTCTGTCGGGACTGCGCCGACTGCTGCACCCTGTGCCCTGAGGCAACTCGCCACTTCCAGCTGGTATCGCGACCAGCCGCTCAAGCCTGAGGTGCTCGGGTTAGCCCGCCTTTCGCCGACGGATGGTCCGCGCTCCCGCGAGGATGAGCATACCGAGGCTCGAAGCCAGCCAGGTCAAGGTCGGTTCCGGGATGATGAGCAGGTCCCCGGAGAAATAGACAACGGCTCCGCTGTCCGGATCCGAATGCGCCAGGTAGAACCCTCCCGGAGGCGGCACCAAGTCCAGGGTGAAAGTGACATGGGCCGTTTGGGCGACCGCCAGCGTGAAGTCGTAACCGAGAGCCATCGAAACGTCGTCCGGGAACACCGTGGCACCATGGATGCTCGTACCAATTCCATCGTCCAGTGTGCCGGCCGCCAGATTTCCGTAAATGTCACCGGCCACAAAACCGGGTTCATCGATTTCCCAAGACTGACCAACGCCGGGTGAACCGCTGCTGGCCCCCGTCTCGTTGAAGTAAGTGTTGAGCACCTCATCGATCTCGTGGTCGACGAAGAAAGCCAGCGTGTGCGCGCCGGCGCCACCGATCGTGACCTGCACGGATCCCAAGCCGGTGCCCGTGTTCAGTGCGGCCCCGTTCACGCCGGCCGGAAAGGCCTTCGAAGTCAGAACCCCATCGACCTCGAATGCGAAATCAAACAGGCCGATGCTGGCGCCCACGACCGGGTAAACCCCGGCACCCAACCCGGCGATGCCGAGAGCGATCAAGACGGTTGCTTTCATAGGCTTATGAGTGGCTGGTTGAGAGGGCGTTCTCGCCAAGGTTGCTTTCGGTGCCGGCCTGGGTTAGCGCAGCCGTGAACTGGCCAGACCGCTAGCCTCATTCGATTGGCAGACCTCCTCACCCGTGATCGCCACGGGCCGGACGACATAGTAGTAGCGGATCCCGTTCACGGCCGAACTGTCGAGATATGTGGAGTACCCTGACTCGGTGTATCCGAGGGGAATGTAAGGTCCGCCTGACACGGTTCCCCGATGCACGCTGTAGCCGAGGGTCCCCACCGGTTGCCAGACCAGCTGGATCTTCCCGCTCTTCGGGCGTGCCACCAGCGTGTCCACGCATTCGCACACGATCGGCAGGCGGCTGCAGCACCGGTTGTTGACTTCATCGCACTCATTGAGCGCGCCGTTGCCCGCCCCGTCGTCATCAACCAGCACGCACACATCCAACGGCCCGGCGGGCGCCGGATCCACGGACAAGATCACGTCCTCATACTGGCCCGGCAACAGGTTCTGCGTCGTGGCCGCCACGCCTGCCAGGACGCCGCCGGCATCGGGATCCCCAAAGTAAAAGGCGACGTTTACGGGCGCCGCCGCCACGTTGCCGCCGCCGTTGCCCACGCGCGCTACCAGAAGCGCGGCGTCCGGGCACTGGCTGGCGTCGACACGGAGGGCAGAAGCCGTCAAATCCGGCGCGGCAAACACGGAAATCCCCGTTTGCACGTTCTGACGGTAGTTGTTGAAGGATTCCCAGTTGTTCGCTTCGACGGCCGGGACGGTGCCGTCCTCGTGAACGTTGGTGATGTGGTACGTGTGCTGGTTCCAGACCTTGCGGGTGGTGACCCAGCTATCGTGCGCATCTCCGAACACGTAGACACCCCGTTGAGGGCCGTAACCGCAGTTGTTATTCGCGACCGCTACGATCTCGGCGTTGCCATCGGCGTCCACGTCCGCCACCAACACGTACTCGTGCCACGTGCACGAACTCATGGCCGTTTCGAACAACACCAGACCATCCGTCCCTCGGTACACGCGCAGTTTCAATTCGTCCCGGTAAACGACTTCAGCGCTACCATCACCCTCGAAGTCAAAGACCGAGGAACCCGTACGGTTCGAGCTGCCGTCCTGGGTCACCGCGGCCCATTTCAGGCTGCCGTCGGTTTCGAAAACGGCATACCGCGAAGCGCCAGCCACTCCAATCTCCACATCGCCATCATTATCGTAATCTGCCACCGTCGGCGGTCCGCCCGTCCCTCCGCCCGGGATGGCGACGGGTCCCCACTTGACCCCGCCCGTATGCTCAAGCACCCAGACCCGCCCGCCTGAAACCAACACAACCTCGGGGAACTGGTCACCGTCGAAATTCGCCACCGCATTGTGGCCGTCAGGAAGCGCGGCCTGCCACAGAATGGAGCCGTTGGCTCGATAGACCGTGTTGCCCGCTACGACGTCGGGGCTGCCGTCCAGATCGATGTCCGCCACACCGGAAATCGCGCCCACGGTGCCCGCGCTCGCCCGCCCACCCGTCCCGGTCCATCGCACGGCCCCATTCGCGTTGATGACCTGCCGGCCCATCACGATTTCGGGCGTGCCGTCCTGATCCAGATCGGCCAACGCTGGAGCCCCCCAGTTAATGGCTTCGAGGCTGGGACTGCGCCACTTGAACGTGCCGTCGTGCTCGAACGCGATGAGCCGTGTTCCACTGCTGTCGCAGGCGATGATCTCCGGCCGTCCATCCAGATCGATGTCGCCCACCGCCAAAGAAGCGGCCGTGTTCACGTAGAGCGTTGAGTCGGTCACCGTGAACAACTCGGCACCGTTTGCTCCACTGAGGGCCCTGAGTACGCCGACTTCAACATTGCCACCCCCGGTCGAGCTGGTCGCCCCAAAGACGACATCCGGTATCGTGTCGCCATTGAGATCCACCACGCTGGGGGTCATCATCACATTGAGGTGGTTGGGGAGGACCGTGCTACTTGTCCATCGCCACTCCACCACCGGAGCAAAGGAACCCGGTGCGGGCTGGAATTCGCACTCACGACCGCTGTCCCCGGTATTGTTGGTTTCGTCCGCTTCCACCACAACCCCCGTGCTGTCCGCCAGGACGTAAATGAGGTTCCCGCGGAACCGGAGTTGACCACTCAGCGGGCTGACCACCGTCGCTTCTGCACCAGGACCCAGCGCCGCTTGCGTCGCAGAACCGAGTTCCTCGTCCACGCCGGCGTCATACATCCGATTCCCATTCCGGTCTTCGAAAAACACCACCCTGAACGCCGAGACCATATCGCCGGGGCCAGTGTTGCGAATCAACGCGCTCGCGGTACCGGCCACAAGCAGACTCTGGCAGTCCGCCACCACCGCGCTGGCATCCACTGATGCCACCATCAGGTCGGGAAGCGGGGCGGCATGGGTATGAAGCAGGCCCGAAGCCCAAAAGCCGATCAAAGCGCAGATGACCGCATCGCACGCAGGGGATAGTGGGCGTGTTCCGCGCTCCAGAGTGGATGGCCTCTTCATAGGGATTGCTTGGTTTGAGTGTAGGTACTAGTAGCAGATCCCACTTAAGTAGCGCAAGCAAAAAGTCGAGGAATGGCCGCACGGCCGCACGGATCCGAGGATCAACTCGCAGGCGCGCCTGGACGTCCACAACGTTCAGATTTCAGGGACTGATCCCTCTGGAGAAGCGGCAAGCAACGGAATGCCCGCCCTATCTCGCTGCGGTTCATGGAAAGCGACCTGTTCCTTGCGGACCTGCTCCGTGACCATGAACCAAAAAGCGCCGCTAAAGCGGACGCACTCCAAACGCTTCGCGCCGCTCCAAGGCACGTCCGGGGCCGCGAAGCGCCTGGAGTGCGGGGATTCATCCCCGCTTTTCGGGGCAGGTTCATGGAAAGAGCTCCCTGTGCCTTGCGGACCTGCTCATCGGCCGCGAACTCGCGAGGAGCGCGGGCTTCAGCCCGCAGAGATGTCCCTTGGCCGGCGTGGCTTTCTGCGGACTGATGTCCGCGCTCCGGGGGCGGGCCATGCAGAGTTAGTGCCTGGCAGGAAACTCGCGATTCTGTTCCTGGAAGGGTGCCAAGTGGA
>CAZHUS010000001.1:0-193243 GCA_964535555.1 uncultured Verrucomicrobiota bacterium | reverse complement strand
GCCTCCGCCGGCCGCGGCCACGCCCGCTATCCACGGAACAGTCCGCCACCCACGGAACTTCGAGCACGGACGATCTCGCCAGCATCTCCACGGATTAGCGCCTCACGCCACAGCCTACTGCCTCTCGGTGACCTTGCGCGGGCAGTTGCGCAAGCTGGCCGGCGGGCTGACATCGCGGGCGGTGTTGGAGAAGTTTGCGACCATCCAGATGCTCGACGCGCACTTCCCGACCACTGACGGACGGGAGTTGGTGTTCCGGCGCTACACCCAACCGGAGAAGGACCACAGACTCCTACTGGCCCAGTTGGGGTGGGAGCTTCCCGACCAGGCCCCGCCCCGGATCACCGCGGCCGGAGTGCTGGCCGAGCCGCTCGCCTGAGGCGACACGTTTGGTGCAGACCTTTGAGGAGGTAGGCCTGATTTGCAGCCACTTGCGACCCTCGCACCCCCTCAGTTGCGAAGGTTGGGCTAAGTCACCGTTTGAGTGAGATTCTCCCTTGCCCGTCCTCCTTGATGCGCAGTCTTGCTAGCTCAGGAGAGAACCTGGAGGTTTCCTTGCCACGCGTTTCCACCGACCTGCAAATCCTGCCGGGTGACCGGTCAGTTACGGGCGGGCCTGTGAGCGCTGAACCGAAGGTCAGCCCTTGAGGTTCGCACACGAGCATCTGCCGACTCGCCGGAATCGATACGCACCGTAACTGCTGCGCAACGCCCAAGTCCGATTTCTGTGGAGCACTGACCGCTGGTAATTCCGAGCGACATGGCTCTGGCGCAGGTTGTGGTGTGCCATGGTCAGCCTGGTTCCTCCGAAGCGTGAGTGCGGGGCACGCGGGCGACAACGACCATCTGGACGGGGGGGAGGTTCTGAAAAATCGCCGGTGACGTTGTCACTTGGGTGCAGGTACTGGCGATACGCGCCGTTTCCGGCCGGATCCGGAGGCTCTCACGGGGCTCCGCGGTTGGCCAGGCCGCCTCCCTTGGGCGTTTCCGGCCGGCTCCCGGGGGCAAGTGTCAAGGGTTGCTTGACGGTTCACATTGCGGCGCCACCTGGGCACCGTTTCCGGCCGGCCCGCCAGGCCTTGGATCCGTGAACCGCCGAGGAATCCTCGGCAGTTGCTCGCGGGGCACCGTTTCCGGCCGGCCCTCCAGGCCTGGGATCCTGTGACGCCAGCTCGAGGATCCTGGATCTCAGGATCGGAGTCAGGATTCGCGGCCGGATCGCGGTTGAGACCGACCACCCACGCCGCGAATCGCGGGGGGACACCCCGGGCTTGGGGTCAGGGGTGCTAGGCACGATCGCCTAGCTCATCCGGCGTGCCACATCGGCCTTGGGAAGGCCCCGGAGCCGCGGGCCCGGGTCTTACCACTGGTAAGGCGAAAGTAAGGTCTTGGTAAGATCGGTTTTGAGGCTCGGAGCAGGCCTCCTATACTTCTCTTTCTTCTTCTTTTTGAACCTCTTTTGAAGGAAAAAGTAAGTAAGTATAGTCTCTTATGGGGTCGATTCTTACTTTCTTACCGCCGTAAAAGGGCCCTTATGGGAAATTTTCAGGCCGGAGAGAGGCCGTCGTGAAGGCACCTCCGAGGGGTGTTTTTCGCACTCAACCCCTATAGGGGCATCCCTGTAAAAAAGTAAGACGGTAAGAAATGCGCACAACATGCTGGTGCGCAATAGTTTAATGCCTTACCAAGGACCTTACCACGGTCTTACCATGGTAAGGTTTTTGCAGGCCTGAGGCCTGGCGTCAGTAAATCGAGCCGTGCTTTGCCATAAAAAGCCGGTAAGAAAGTAAGATTGCCACTGCAGGTGCCGTTCTGTGCCACAATCGCCTTGGATTGACCAGAACTACCGGGCTTGGGGGCTTGGGGAGGCCGCCCGGGCGGCTGCGTCAACCTCGGCCCAGAACCTCTCCGCCTCAGTCCTGGTCACCAGGGCCATGTAGTGCCGCTTCAGGACCGCGGTGGAGTGACCGAGCTGTTGGGAGACCTTGGTCACATCGCCATCCACCGACAGCCAGAATGACGCGGCGGTGTGCCGCGTGATGTCCTTGGGCCACTCGTCAAGATTCATGACGCGGCGCAGGAATTTGACGACACGCTTGCGCGTCGAGGCTGAGATCGGGAGCGATCCTCGGGCCATGGCGATGCGCAGCCAGGCCATGGCTTCCTTGCGCGGGTAAACGACGCGGCGCTGGCCGACCTTGCTCGTCTGGGCCTCGACGACGACGTGCTGCTCATCGAGCGAGATCGCTTCGGCCTTGGTCTGGCTCGCCTCTTCGGGGCGCAGTTCACACAGCGTGGCGAGAACGAACCACGGCAGCCCGATCGGGTACTCGGAGAGGAGCGCCGTGAGCCCCGAGATTACCTGCGATGTTGTCAGAATCTTGGTCGACGTCCGTGGTGGTGTGATCGGCTCGAGCCTTTTGATGGGATTCGAACCCACATGGCCAGCCCGGAAGGCGAACGAGAACAGGGCGGAAAGGCGCCGGCGGTAGGTCAGTTGCGATGCGAGGCTGAAGTTCGACAGCCAGGTGGAGAGCGTTCCTGGGGTGATCTGGCTGATCGTCAGCTCGTGGTGGTCGCGCAGGAACCTGACCATCAACTGGCGAAGGGCGCGCAGGTAGGCCGCCGACTTCCCCGAGGCGACCTTGGCCTCCATGAACCTCTCCACAACCTCAGTCAACGTCGAGCCTGAGGCTGGCTCGGTGGTCAGCTGGGCGAGCACTGACTTGAGATCGATGCCGCGACGATCGGCTTCCTGGTGGATCCGCATCAGATCGGCCTGGGTGGCAGTCGGGAGGCGATCCCAGGCCAGTCGAACCTCGGACACCTCCAGGTTCCGTCCGGCGGCCGCGGCCTCGGCCGCCCTCCTGGACGGGAAGGTGGCGCGGATCCGCTTGCCTGCAGAAGATGCGTCGAGCCGGTACCGGGTGCGTCCATGGACGGTGATCGGGTAGATCTTCATGCGCGTTGCCGTTCCGTTGCCGTTCCGTTGCCATCAAACCCGCACACAACTGGCACCCTAGATGTCACAACTTGCCCTCTAACTGTAACAACTCGTCAGGAAGCGCTTCTTTCGGTTCACATTGAATGCGAGGCACTTAAGCGTCTGAGTTCAGTGTAAACATGCGTGATTCATGGGTTTGTGAAGATGGTGCGCGATAGAGGGTTCGAACCTCTGACCCCTTCCGTGTCAAGGAAGTGCTCTACCACTGAGCTAACCGCGCATCCACGAACGCGCAAATCGCTCTTCGCACGACTTGCGCCCTGTCGTGCAGAGGAGAATACGGGGACGCTATCAGCGCGGCAATACCTTTTGGTACGCCGAATCCCCCTCCCGGGTAACAGTTAGTTCTGGCGCACGGCGGAAGGAGGGCCGTCGCTTCTCGGGAGCCGGAAGCCCGATAATTGCGTCCGGGCCTTGGAAACGGCCAGCGTCTTCCCGCGCACGCGAGGCCCGATTCAACCTGGGGAACCTGAAGCACGACCGCCCGGGCACATTATGGCCAGGATTCTCAGTTCCGATTGGACGCGAGCAGAGGTCCGCACCCGCTGCGGCCGGCGAATCCCGCTGGATGGCATGTAACCCGTCTTTCTTTTCCCGGTAAGGAAGCATGGTAACGGGTTTGTGTTGACGTCGCACACGGATGAAAACGGACCACATCACCGGGCAGAGCAGGACCTGGACTGGCGACACCCCGCCGTCGCGGCGCTGCCTTTGGCCCAGCCTGCTCGCCACGACCGCGGCCATGGGCCTGCTCACATCATGCGGACACGGTCCCTCCGCGACACAGGCCGACGCCGACGACATCGTTGCCACCGTCGGCGAAACACCGATCCCCAGCGAGGCGTTCCTTCGCGAATGGAACCGCCATGCGGGCAAATCCTCCGGTCGTTTCGCGGCCGCGGATCCGCAGGCGGTGCTCGATCGGCTGATCCGGCGCGAGCTGCTGTTTGCCGAAGCGACCCGCACGGGATTCGATCAGAGCCCCGAAATCCGAACGGCCTGGCGCGATTTTGTGATCAACCGGTTCGCGGAGCAGCAGCAGACCTCGTGGGAAGAGCTTCCTCCTCCGACCGAACAAGCCATCGCCGCCTTCCGCGAGGAACACCCGGACCGATTTGCCCTGCCGGAGCGCGCCCGGGTCGCGATGATCTACTTCACACTGTCTCCCTTCGCGGCAGCCGATCGCGCGGAGGCACTCGCCAAACGCGTCGCTGCTGTCCGGGAGCAGGCCCTGCGAGAGGCGGGCACATCCCCGGACTTCGGGCGGCTTGCGCTCGAACATTCTGAGCATCGGGCATCGCGACACATTGGGGGTGATCTGGGTTGGCTGACAGTTGCGGCGGCGACAAACCAATGGCCGGCCGAAGTGGCTGCGGCGATGTTCGCGCTCCGGCAACCGGGTGAGATCAGTCCCGCGATCCGGAGCGAGCGTGGTTACTATCTGCTCCGGCTGCTGGCGTACGAACCGAAGCGTCCCGAGCCGCTGGAGGAGGCGAGAGATCGCGTGGCTTACGAGTTGGTGCGGGCGCGTTCCGCCGAGGCGGAAGCGCGGTTCTACGCGCGGGCTCGTTCGTTGCATCCGGTGCAGGTCGACACGCAACGACTGCATCGCCTCAGCGCCGCCGTGCCAGTGGTGGCCGCCGCGCCCCCGGCCCTGCCCGCCCGGTGACACCCACCACCACGCTGTCATGCCGGCACCCGCTGATCCAACCCCGATTTCCGTGTGAACTTCCTCCGCTGACCGGAACCATGAACCTCCATCCATCCACCTCGAATCGGGTGCGTCCCCTCGTCTCGGGCCTTTTAATCGCCTGGTTTGCGGGGGCGACGGTCGCTGTCGCGCACACGCTCACCCAGACGTTCGTCCTTCAGCCCGGCTGGAACGCGATCTGGCTCGAAGTAGATCCGCCCGACCGTTCGCCGGACCTCGTATTCGCCGGGGCGCCCGTGGCGAGTGTCTGGACCTGGTCTGAACGCGTCAGCGCGACGGACTTCATCCAGAATCCAAGCGATCCCCAATGGAACCGGAACCAGTGGCTGGCCTGGTTCCCATCCGACAGCCCTGAAGCCCTGTTGGCCAACCTGCAGGCGGTGCTGCCGGGGCGGGCGTATCTGGTCCGGTCGCAGGCGACGAACGCGGTCTCGTTCCAGATCACCGGCCGGGTGGGGCTCCGGACGACAGCATGGTCGCCCCATCAATACAACCTGCGCGGTTTGCCGGCGGATTCTGAGGCGCCGCCGACGTTCCGGGAGTTCTTCCGCCATTCGACGGGGCACTGGGATCCGGCGCGGAACGAGATCACACCGGTGTATCGGCTGGACCCGCTCGGGCATTGGGACGAGGTCTCGCCGGATGAATTGGTGGAACGGGGACGCGCGTACTGGATCTATGCCCGGAGCGTCTCGGAATACGCGGCGCCGTTCCACCTCGAAAGCCGCACCGGGGAAGGCATGCGCTACCCGGCCCTGGCTCATCGAGCGACACTGACCGTGCAGAACCTGACGGCCGAGCCGCGAACCCTCGTGTTTCGTTCGCTCAACGCGGATTCGAGGGCAGTACACGTGGAGGAAGCCGTGGGGCCGGGATTGCCCAACGAACGCACCAAACTGCACGGTCACCAACGCGTGGTGGCTGGCGGCGGGGCGCAGCAAATCCGGCTCTTCTTGGACCGCACGCAGCTCAGGGAGCTGACTCCACCAGGATCCGGTGGTCGGGCGCTGCAAGCCGTCGAGGACCGATACGAGGAGGTCTTCGCCGCGAGCGACCAGCAGGGGACGCTACATTACCTCGGGATCCAGGCGGAGGGGGTCAACGGAGCGCCCGATCCGGACGATCCCCATGCCTTGGCAGGGCTCTGGATCGGAACGGCGCAAGTCAATGCCGTGGGCGAAGCGCACGCCACCAATGCTGCTCCGCCCACGCCGGTCCTGACGCCGTTCCCCCTGCGCCTGCTGGTGCATGTGGACACCAACGGCGCCGCACACCTCCTGCGCGAAGTCACGCTGGTGAGTCTCCCGGCCGTTTACACCAACAGCTTCTCGACCAATACGAATGCCACGGCGGTGCTGGCGGTGCCCGCGCGAACGGTTCTCCTCTCCGACGCTGAACTGCGGAGCCGCTATCATGCTCGATTCCGCCAGGTGAACAATCTCACGGTTCGCCGTTTGTCGGCCGTGCAATTCGACGATGCGGAGAACCCCTCGGGCGTGCCGCTGGTCGGCACTTTCAGCACCGGAGGCGTCCTGCGCGCCAATCTCTCCATCCCCTCCGGCCACAGCTCCAATCCGTACTACCATCGGTATCACCCGGATCACGATAACCTGGACCCGACCTATCAACATCCGGTCGTCGAGGACATCCCCGTGGCTCGCACCGTTGAGATGGACTTCACGCCCGTGGGGACCGGGGTTCCGGACTACGGGGTGAACGGATTCGACGGGACCTATCGCGAAACGGTGACCGGCTTGCACAAAGTGCCCTTGCGCGCCTCTGGGACTTTCACGCTCCAACGCATTTCTCTCGTTGGCGAACTGAATCCACCGCTGCCGGAACTGCCCTGAACTCTGCTGCGTCGAAAAAGATCGCTATGAACCATTCCACCTGGCTTCGCTGCATGCGTTCCTGCCTCGCTCCCTTAGGTGTGGTGTTGTCGCTGGGTAGCGGAGCCGTTACCGCCCGGGCCGTGGTTGTCGTGGCCAACGATTGGACCCTGGCAAACGGCGGCCCGGCCGGAGTCGCGCTGTACGGGGAGGCGATCAAAGGCCCGTACTACAGCTCCACGATGGCTTTTCACTTGTTGCAGACCCGACCGAGCTCGTACGGATCCGTCGTCCTCGCCAACCCCGTCAACGCGCCGCTCAACAACTTCACCGCCTCGTTTGATTTCGACATGGACGGGGGGACGGGGGCGGACGGGTTTTCGTTCTGCTACGGCGATCTCCCGGATGCGGTATGGGCAGAAGATGGGCGGGGGAATGGCATCATCGTTCGTTTCGTCGCTCGCAGCTGGACGGGGGGGGACGACTACATCGAGGTTCTTTACGGGGGGAAGTCGCTCGGCACCCACCAAACGACTTTGTGGCGTCCCACCAACCAGCAGCAACCGCAGTGCGCCGCTCCCTACACCTTTCGCATCACGGTCACGCCGGACGCCCAGCTCCAGTGGTCATTTACGGCGAGAAACCCGGACTGCTCGACGCGAGACACATGGTCCGCGTCGGCGGCGTTGGGAACGGACTGGGCCCCGCAGCCATCCTGGCGGTTTGGTCTTGGAGCCCGAAGCGGGAGTCTGACCATGTACGTGAGCTTGAACCACCTCGACATCCGCGGTGATGTTGCCCCCATCCTGGATCCGGCTCCGGGGCCCCAGACGGCATTTCAGGACATCGCCCTGACGCTCCCGCTCCACATCACGAGCCTGAACCTGCCTGTGGACAACGTCATGGTCGCTGCCGCCGCCGATGACAAAACGCTCATTCCGGACGCGAACCTCACTCTCACCGGCACCGGCGCCAGTCGCACGCTCACGCTCGCGGGTGCGCGGGGAAAGTTCGGAACGACGACCCTCCACGTCAATCTGACTCATCCTCTTGTTCCCGGGCTCCTCAAGTCGTACGCGATCCCGGTCACCATTCAGAAGAACATCCCGCCCGGGATCACCGCGCTGGGTTCGTTGACGGTGGCCCACGGACACACCGTTGCGGCGCCATTCGGCATTGGGAGCGCGCATTGGACCTCTCCGGACCTCCACCTTGCCGCCGAAGAACTGCCGCCCGCGGGCGGGGCTTTGGTGCAGGACGGGGCGCTCCAGTTCGAATACGCGAACGCGACCAATGCCAGCTTGGTGGTAACGCCGCGCCTGGACCGCATCGGCAACACCCAGGTCAAGGTGACGGTAACCGACGGCAGCGGGGACTCGACCTCCACCACGCTCTCGCTCGCGGTTCAGGCCTCGACGAACGCGCCGACGGTTGCCGGCGGGCGGACCGGCCTTTCCGTGAATGAGAATGCCGACCGGTGGCAATTCGGTTTCGACCTCACGCCGGGGAACCTCGCCCTGGGCTCGCAACTGACGGTGGAGGCCTGGGTACGTCCGACTGCCTTCCCAGATCCGACGTACAACGCCATTGTCGCCTGGGGCAACTTCACGAAAGGCCAATACGCCCTGCTGGGTCTGCAGAACACCGGTCGCCCCAGCTTCGCCACCTACACCAACGATGCGGATCCGACCACGGGGCCAGCGGCACCCTTGAACGCGTGGACGCACGTCGCCGCGGTCATCAACGGGCGCAACGTTACGTTCTATCTCAATGGCTCGTTTGCCGCTTCCGAGATGCTTCCGGAGACCCCGAGTATCCAGAACAACAAGCTCTACGTGGGCATTGAACCCACCGAATGGCGCTATTTCGCGGGTCAAATTGATGAGGTCCGCATCTGGAGTTCGGCTCGCACGGCGGCTCAGATCCAGGATTCGATGGATCGCAAGGTGGCCGCCACCGAACCTGGCCTGGTGCGCTATTTCGACTTCGATGAAGGCTATTATCCTTTCGACCGGCTCACTTTCTTTCACGCCGAAAGTCTGAACCTCGTCAGCCGGTACGTCCGCGATCTCAGCCCGTCAAATCGCCCCCTGATCTTGAGTGGTCATCCGACGTATGTTCCCGGGGTCGCCCTGGATCTCCCGGTCACGGCGACCGAGGACCAACCCCTCGCCCTTCCCTTGGTCGCCGCCACGGTTCAAGGAACCAACGCGTTTGGCTCGGCGGGTATTGCGCAGGAAATCTATTCCGGGCCGGTTGGCACCGCGGTGTCCAATCTGACGAGCCACCCGCACTATCCCGATCAGCGGGGGGTCATGAACATGTTGGGTGACGGGCTCGAAGTCCCCGAGGGCGTGGTGGCCCTGGCGGGTCAGCGCTTGAGCGGGTACTTGCTCCCGCCGCAAACCGGGAACTACACCTTCTGGATCGCGAGTCGCAACGAATCAGAGCTCTGGCTGAGCACCACGGACCAACCCGTCAACCGTGTTCGCATCGCCTCTTCGCCCGCGGGCGGCACCGGATTCCGTCAGTGGGCCAGCAGTTCCACCCAGCGATCCGCCGCCATCTCGCTGGAGGCCGGACGGCGCTATTATCTCGAGGTGCTCCATCAGGCGGGCGACCCCGCGGTGGTCGGCACCACGCACCTCTCCGTTCGCTGGCAACTGCCGGACGGACGCATCGAGGAACCGCTCCCGGCCTACCGCCTGCAGCCACAAGGGACATCGCCGGCCGGGGCGGAACTAAGCGTCGTCCTGGAAGAACCACCCGCCTTCGGCACCGCCACCCTCACGAACGGCACGCTGCACTACCGTCCGTTGCCGAACTTCTTTGGGGGGGATGACCTCGCGTACCGCGTGATCAGCAGTGGCCGCACATCGGCGCTCGGGCGCCTGTCGCTGCAGGTGGCCAACGTCAACGATCGCCCGGTCGCCGGGTCGCAAACGGCCCTGATTCTGGATGGCCTCGGCGCTCGCCTCGAAACGACCAGTTCCCTGACGCTCTCGAATCGCTCGTTCACACTTGAGGCCTGGGCGGCGAGCACCCGTCCCGGGACCCGGCAATGGTTGATTTCCCAAGGCACGCCGGAAAATGGCCGCGGGTTGCTGTTCGGATTCGACGAAGCGAACCTCTTCAAACTCGCTTTCTATGCCGACGACATCGTCACGCCGGTCGCTTATGCCGACACCAACTGGCATCATTGGGCCGGCACGTACGATGTCACCACCGGTCAAAGGCGCCTCTACCGCGACGGCGTCTTGGTGGCCAATGATGTCGCCACCGGCAAGCTGTTAACCGATCCCGGTGCGGTGCTTCACCTGGGCAGTCAGTTCGGCGGCGCGCCCTTCTTCGGGGGCGGCCTGGACGAGGTCCGCGTCTGGAATTATGCGCGATCCGAGGAGGATCTGAAGGCGGCGATGGGAATCCCGCTGCGCGGGAATGAAAACGGGTTGATTGCCTACTTCCGTCTCGATGAAGGGAACGGCTTGATCGCCCACGACACCAGCGCGCCCAAACCCGGCGGGTTGACCTATCAAGCACCCATCACCGACAACGTGATTTGGATCACGAACACGACCCATTTCGGAGTTGTCTCGGTGCCACGCAACAGCCCGGGCCAGGAAATCTTCCTGCCGGGCTTCGATCTCGAGGGACGCCCGCTCACGTATCGCCTCCGCGGGGCCAACCATGGACAACTCACGGGTGATGGGCCGGTGGTCACCTACCGGCCGGCCCTGAATTACCACGGCCCCGACCAGATCACCTACACGGTCTTTGACGGGCAGGCGGAGTCGGACCTCGCCACCGTCACCCTCGACGTGACGTTCATCAACATCCCGCCGAGCCTGTCCGGATTTGCGGATCAGGAGGTCGAGGAGGAAGACGACCCGGTGACACTGCGATTCACGGTGTTCGACGTGGATACGACGGCGGATTCGCTGCTACTGACGTCGCTCAGCTCGAACCCGACCCTGCTGCCGGAGAGCGCCATCACCTTTGGCGGTTCCGGCACCAATCGCACCGTCACCCTGACACCCCGCGTCGGTGAAGTCGGCACCGCCCGGGTGACGATTGAAGTCAGCGACGGTGAATTGAGCGCCAGCCGCGATTTTGAATTCGAAGTGAACCCGCGGTTGGCGTTCGCGGCCCTGGATCTCGGCGTCCTGACGGGACAACCGTACAGCCTCGCCACGGACATCAATGAAGCCGGTCAGGTCGTCGGCTACACGGCGTCCGACGCGCAGGAGACCCATCCGCGCGGCTTTTTCTATACGGGATACGGGCCCCTCGCGAGCGTGCTCCCCATCGCCACCCTCGGCGGCGACGCCAGCCGGCCTTTCGGGGTGAACGCTGCCGGACTAACCGTCGGAGCGGCACTGACGACAGGGGACAATACCAATGCGTTTGCGACCCTGCCTCCCCGCACGATCGCGCTCACCAATCTCGGGACTTTGATTGGTGGCAGTCGCAGTCTCGCCACCGCGGTCAACGACGAGGGACTCATCGTGGGGTACGCTCAGATTGGCGATGGCACCTATCACGCCTTCAGCGCGGGACTTGCGCCCCTCACCGATCTCGGCGTTCCGAACGGAGCGGCCCAATCGTTCGCCACGGCGGTGAATGGAGCGCGCACGATCGCGGGATATGCGGTCACCGCGGGCGACGTCACCAACGCCTTCACTCACACCTCCGGGGGCTTCGCTCCCTTGCCATTGCCGACGGGTGCGGTGGGAGCGGTTGCCAGTGCCATCAACGACGCGGGGGATATCGGCGGCCACCTCTACACCAGTGCGGGAACCATGCACGCAGCCCTCGCCGTTTCCAACACCTGGTCGGATCTGGGCGATCTGTTCGGCGGCGGCGCGGCACGGATCACCGATCTGAATCGCTTTCGGCAGGCGGTCGGCACGGCCCGCGACACCAACGGCCATTGGCAGGCCTTCCTGTTCGAGCGTGGACGCGGGTACAACCTGAGTTCGTTGCTGCCGGAGGACAGCGGCTGGACTCTCACCGAGGCCCGCGCGATCAACGATCAGGGCCAGATCGTCGGCGTCGGTCAGAAAGACGGGGCCACCCGCGCCTTCGTCCTGCTTCCCGCCACCGAGATCGGCCGGCGCGTCTTCCGGCCGGAAGGGGCGTTGCCGACGCTGCCGCAGATCGAGCTGCTTCAGTCGTCGCCGGGTGACAACAACAACAACGCATTCTTCTGGAGTGAGCGTGACCAGAAACTCTTCGCGATCCGGCCGGTCGCGGCGGTGATCCGTTGGCGCACCGGGGTCTTCACCACATTCGTGAAAGAGACGCCCTTCGGAGATCAGACGATTCGTCAGACGTTCACCAACGAGGTCCTGCTGCCCACGCTGTCGGTAAACGTCTGGCCCAAGGACCCCGATCTCCACGTCGCCGGCAGTCCCGCCGAGGCGGAGCCGAAGGTCCCGGATTTTCTCTACAGCTTCGTCAACCTGATCTACAGCACGGTGGACGGCGCGGTGGTGGACAAGACCACGAAGATCTTCACCGCGCCGACCACCGGCTACAGTGTGCTGCACTATCTCCAGAGCAACGGGCTGCCGCCGGATTCGGAGAAGCAGCCCAACCGCTTCAGCGTGACGCGCACGATTCGCTGGGACGATCCGCTCCATCTGATCACCAATCTCACGGCGGTTGTCGGGGCTCCCCTCACGCATCCGGCTCACGACGATCACCCGGGCCGCAACGGTTACCTGATGTCCGAGGATGCGTACTATGATGGCGCCGGTGAAAACGCCGCGTACGTCCGCAATGAACGGCGCGGGCCGATCCTGCCCGTCAATGCCTCGACGAACCGCGACGATTTCGTCGTCACTTGGTACCACCGCAACCGTCTCGGCGTCGCCTGGCCGGACCTGCCGGTGAAGTACGCTCTGCAATGGCCGACCAACGCGCCCCATATCGTGATCGCCAGCGGGCTTGGCTCCGGCACGCTTCCGATCGAACAAACGACGGGGGCGATGATCTACAATCAAGCGGACGCCAGCCTCCCCGGGTTTAATCCCAACGAGGAACACGCCCTCCTGGCCCCCGCGGGCGGTGGCGTGGGAGTGTTCGCCTTGCGGAACGATCTGAACGCGGCGGCCCGGATTCCCGCTTCCGAACCTTTCGTGCTGCTCAAGTACCGGGATGCGGCCTCGCAGGAGTGGCGCCTGCAGGTATTCCGGGTCGTCGCCACCGAGGATCCCTACGTCTTCCGCTATCCGGGGACCGCGGGCACGGAGATCCAGCCTCCCATGCCGCTCACGGTACTGCCGACGGCGAGCCACACCACGGCGGCTTCGGGGCCGTGGTGGCAGGACCACACCGGTCGCTTCTACGCCCGGGCCGCGGGAGAGGCGGGCGGCGAGGCCGACCTGATCATGCATTACTTCTACCCCCTCCAGGCCGGATTCGCTTACGACCTGGACAGCGACGGCCTCAACGATGTCCCGGATGGAACCGAGTTGTCCTGGCTGGACCGCCTTCCGGGCGGCGTTCAAGGGACCCCCGTGGACGTCACATTCCAGATTCGTTGGCCTTCGGATGTGCCGACGCTGGCGATCGGTGAGACATTGACCACGGCCTCGCATGGACTGCCGGATGTTCTGGACGCGGCCAGCCTGCAAGTCGTGTATGACGCGCTCGACGCCAGTGGCGGCACGCCCATCCAGCAACTCGCCCGCCTGTTCGATCCGCTCTCCGCCCGCACGGTGACATTGCCCACCGGCTTTGAATGGCCCGAGGAAATCCAGCGTTCCATGGATGCGGCCACCGGCAACGAGATCTTCCCGGACCTACCCTTCTATCTCCGCGCGCGCCTCTTCCACGACCCGTTGAACCATCAACTGGGTTTTCGCGGCTTCACCCAGGCCCGCGCGGTCGGTCCGGCCTTGTCGCTCATCAACGTGATGACCGAGCGCGAACGAGATCGGATCCAGGAACTCGATGAGACTCCCGGGAGCGCGTTTGATCAGGTCGTCACGGGCCTCTACCAGCTCACGCGGAATCCAAACCGCCTGGACATCGACCCACGCGATGGCCACCCCGACGACGCGCTCTTGATCGGCCTCGCCTACGATGCTTCGGGAACGAACGTCGTGGCCGAGCAACTCGGCGGGGGACCCAAGGCGCTCACCGCCGGATTGCCCGTCCACACGGCGCTCGGAACTGCGAGCCGCGCGTTGCGGTTCGACGGTTCGACCGGAACCGTGGAGTTTGCCCCGTCCTTTGCCGACATCACCAACGAGTTCACCGTCGAGTTCTGGGCCCGGCCGGCTGTCGCTCGAGCGACGACGCCGGAAACCGTGGACGGCTATAACGGGTTTGTCGGACAGCATTTCGCCATCCATCCGGTCAACGGACTGGATGCTTACGGGTCGGGACATGCCACGGTCGGGATTTCAGTGGGCACCAACGGCGTCACGATCGCGGAACACGGCGACAGCCATTTTCCCACGCCGCTGGTGTATGACCAGCACCTGGCCACGTGGACCCATATTGCGCTGGTGTACCAGAACCGGCGGCATCACCTCTACCTGGACGGGGAACTCATCCGCGTGGGTCAGGCATCCGCCGCGGGCATCATCGTGCATCCCAGTCAGGATCTCGGCGGGCAGACCTCGCGCTCGGACATCGGCCGCTATGCCGGCGACCTGGATGAAATCCGCATCTGGGACCATGCGGTTACGGAAGCCGATCTGCGTTCGCGGATCTCGCGACATTTGATCGGGAACGAGGCGGGTCTGGCGGGTTATTGGCGGCTGGATGCGGGCAGCGGCACCAATATCGTGGACAGCTCCTCGCGGAAGAACGACGGGGTCATTCATGGCGGCGTGTCCTGGGTGAGCAGTGAGGCGCCGATCGGAATCCTGCCCCGCTTCCAGGTGCTCGCGGAGAACAACGACCCCAGCCTGGGCGGCTTGCCGGTTTCGCTGCATGTGATCCGGGTGGAAGGTGGACCCTACCTCGGCTCGTTGCAGGTGATTCTTCCCGATAACGTCCTGGATGAACGGGTCACGCTCCGGCACAGCGCGGACTTCGCTGGCGACCCGCGGGACCTTGAGTTCGAGTGGTACTATCACCCGGCCGAAGGGGGTGCGGCACCGGCCGCCCCCGATCCCGCCGACCCCACCGCCACGGGCTGGATCCGGTTTCCCCAAGGCGGCAAAGGCATCAATGACATCACGATCGGCGAAGGCGAACTCAGCAGTCTGATCACGCTCTCCGACAACTGGTTCTTCCTGAGGTACCGCGGCTATGAGGTGGACGGCGCGACCCCCTGGAGCGCCTGGATCGGCAATCCCGCGTCGACCGTCCTCCCCGTCCCGATGCTGGTGGAAGGCTGGGTCAAACGGGTACTGGCCGGCATCAATCTCTTCGACCAACGCAACAGCGATTTCTCGAAGTACCCGGTGAACACGCTGGCCAGCGCCCTGGCTCAGGCCGGACCACGTTACGAAGGGGACATCGCCCTGAATCCGGATGCGATTGACGGTCCCGGGTTGATCCAGATCTATCAAACGGTGCTCCATCGCGGCCGCACCCTCAGCATCGACGGCACGCCTCCGGTGGATTATGAGCCGGCGGACAGCGCGCTCCTGCTGGCGGCCGGCACCCTCGCCGACCTGTATATGCTTTTCGGCAACGAGGCCTTTGCCGATGCCGCCGATCCCACCATCGGCCTCAACCCGACGCTCCCCGAGATCGGCAGCCTCGCCTCCTCGATCTTCGCCTTCGAAAACCAGGTGGACTCCCTGCTCGAAGAGGAGTTGTCCCTGCTGCGCGGCCGGGACGACCGCTCGGCCGGCGTCGGCGCCGCTCCCGTGTACAACCGCCTCTTTTGGAATTTCACGCGGGCGGATGGCGAGGTCGCCTATACCCAGACCTACAACATGAGCGACTACAACAGCGACGGTTTCGTGAACGCGCTCGATGCGGCCATTCTCTTCCCGCAAGGCCACGGCGACGCGTGGGGTCATTACCTCACGGCCCTCACCACGTACTATGCGCTCTTACGGCACCCGAACTTCACGTGGGCCAACCAGACCGAGTCCGTCACCATCGGCGGCGTTCCGATCGAGGTCGGGTACTTGCACGAACGCAAATTCGCCGCGGCCGCCGTGGCGCGCACGCGGACCGGGGCGGAAATCACCGAGCGCAGCTATCGCTGGAACTATGACGAAGATCCCGCCGGTCAATGGAGCGGCTATGCGGACACCGACCCGGATCGCGCATGGGGAGTCGCCGAGTGGGGTTGGCGAGCCGGTCAAGGGGCCTACTTCGATTGGCTGACTGGGAATGCGATCCTGCCAGCCACGGACCCGGACCCCACCCATACCGGCATCCGCAAGATCGACCGCACCACCGTCCGCGAACTCTCTCAGCTCGTCGGGGAAGCCACGAAGATCCAGGACGTGGCGGACTCGGCCGATCTCGGTCTCAACCCGATGGGGGTGGCGCGGGACTCCGTGCCGTTCGACCTCGATCCCAACGTCATGTTGACGGATTTCTTCCGCGACACGCACTTTGATCAGATCTACGAGCGCGCGCTGGCGGCGCTGGGCAACGCGATGACCACCTTCCGCCAGGCGAGCGAGTTGACCGACGCGCTCCGTTCCCAGGCCGATTCGGAGGCGGACTTTGGCACGAGCGTCACGTTGCAGGAGTTGGCCTATCGCAACCAGCTCATCGAGCTCTTCGGCTATCCGTACGCGGGAGATATCGGTCCGGGCACGCCCTACCCGAGCGGTTATATCGGCCCGGATCTTTATCACTGGATGTACGTGGACACCTTGGACGTGACCGCCGGGAACGATCCGCGGAGCCAGTCCTTCACGGGTTTGTTCAAACCATTCCAGGAAGCGGCGGGTCGCTGGGGTTTTGTCTTCTCCTCCGACACCATGAACACCCTCAATGTGCAGAGCAACGAAGTGCTGGAAGTCGAATACCCGGTCTCCATCGAGGGCCGTGCCTTCCAGGCGTCCGCAGCCTGGGGCACCCGCCGGGCGGAAGGTGCTTTACAGAATGCGCTGCGGGGGATCGTGCAAGCGCAGGCAGGCCTCCGCCAGGCCAGCGTGGCGTACGAAGACCAGGTCAAGGAGATCGAAGAGCAACTGGAATTGCTCGAAGCGCGCTATGGCCTGCGCGCCGAACAGATCCGGTTGCTTGACGCCAAGGAAGGTGTGTTCACGACGTTCAACGCGTTGATCCTTGCCGCCAAAACCACGCATACCATCCTCGAGGGGTTGACGGATGATCTGGAAGAGGCCGTCAATGCCGCCGCTTTAGGGAACCCCTTCGTCGTGGGATTCTCCGATGATCCCTCCTTCATCGTGCGGGCCATCTTCCTCGCCACCGGCCAGTTCGCCAAGAGCGCCCCGGAGAAAGTCGCCGAGGCTGCCGAGATTGCAGAGTTCGCCTTCGACTTCGCCAAAGACGCTGCCGAGGTGGACATCGAGCGCCAGATGGAAAGCGCCGCGCAGGACTTCGAGGTCAAGGAACGGACCATGGAGCTCGAAGCTATCGTTCGTGGGGAAGCGGGGCTCCGCCTGGGGATCTTCCAGCAAGCCCAGGCGTTGATCCAGGCGGTGCGGACCTACGAATCCACCCTCGCCGAGGCCCAGCGCGTCCTCGAACAGCGCCTCGTCTTCCGCAGCCTCACCGCCGGCAGTCTCTCGCAAACGCGCTATCGCGACCTCGCCTTCCGCATCTTCCGCAGCGACGCGCTCGAAAAGTACGACACGCAGTTCGAGCTCGCCTCGCGGTATGTGTACCTTGCCGCGCGCGCTTTCGATTATGAGGTCAACCTCCCGTCCGCCGGCGCCGCCGACCTCGCCGCGCAGGTGGTGCGCGAGCGCAACCTGGGTGAACTCCGTGACGGCGTCCCCACGGCAGGCCGCTCCGGTCTCGCGAGCATCCTCGCCCGCCTGCGCCAGAATTTCGACGTCCTCAAGCCCAGCCTGGGGCTGAACAACGATCGCGATGAGAACGCGCGCTTCTCCCTCCGGAGCGAGTGGCTGCGCATCCAGACACCCGGCACGAATGGCACCTCCGACGCCGCCTGGGTCGCCGCGCTCCAGCAGGCTCGGGTGACCAACCTTTGGGAGGTGCCGGAGTTTCGCCAGTTCTGCCGCCCCTTCGCCCCCGAGAGCGCCGGCCCCCAGCCCGGACTGGTGTTCAGCATCGCGGGCACGAGCATCCAGGCCGGCAAGAATTTCTTCGGCTGGCCGCTCTCGCCGCTCGATTCCGCCTACGACCCCTCCGAGTACAGCACCCGCATTCGCTCGGTGGCGGTCTGGCTCACGGACTACGATCAAGCGGGCCTCGCCGCCAAACCGCGGGTTTACCTCCTGCCCGTCGGCGCCGATGTGTTGCGGTCGCCCGACGCCCTTGACTTCGCCCCGCGCGCCTGGCGTGTCGTCGAGCAGAAGATCCCCATGCCCTTCCCGGTCCCCCTGGATTCCGGTCAGGGTTCATGGCTCCCGGAAACCCTGGCGGTCAGCAGCGGGTTCGCCGAACAAGCCCGGCACTCCGCCTTCCGGGCCTACCACGACGCCGGGTTCGATCCGGACCAGTTCCACGAGAGCTCCCGGCTCATCGGGCGTTCGGTTTGGAACACGCGCTGGCTCCTGATCATCCCCGGCAGCTATTTGCTGGGCGACGCCGACGCCGGGTTGGACCGCCTCATCCATTCCGTCAGCGACATCAAACTCTACTTCCAGACCTACAGCTTCAGCGGCCACTAGAACCCTCCGGCTGGAGCTCACCACCATCCGGTCAACGGATGAGCGCCGTGAGAGCCACGTCCTGCAACCGCCGGCTGGCAGCCCGCCCGGGGCGGCTCCGGCGATGGCGTGCGGGTGTCGCCGGAAGCGCGGGGGCCGTTTGTCCAGCCCGGTCGAACCGTCTATTATCGGCATCAACAGGCGAATTGATGCCCAAGCCGACCAACCATGGCGCGCCCGCCGCGTTCCGCACCACCCATTGGAGTGTGGTCCTCGCAGCGAAGGACCTGCAGCTGCCCGGCGCCCAGGTTGCCCTCGCACGGCTGTGTCAGACCTATTGGTACCCCCTCTATTGCTGCGTGCGACGGCACGGGCGATCGCCCGAGGATGCCCAGGACCTTACCCAGGGATTCTTCGCCAAGATCTTGGGCAAGAACCAAATCGCTCTGGCCGACCCTTGCCGGGGCCGGTTCCGGACCTTCCTGCTCCACGCGCTCGAGAACTTCCTCCACTCCGAGCACGCCCGGGCCACGGCGCAGAAACGTGGTGGCGGACAGGAGCTGGTTTCATGGGACACCTGTGCTGCCGAGGACCGGTACCACACCGATCCGGTTGACGGGCTGGCGCCCGACCAGCTCTTCGAGCGCCAGTGGGCCGCCACGCTGCTGACCCGGACCCTGGATCGCCTGCGGCGCGAGTTCGCGACCGCGAGCCGCGGCGAGTTGTTCGAGCTGCTCGAACCCCACTTATGGGGGGACGATTCGAGCACACCCTACGCCGGCATCTCGGCCAGCCTGAGCATGACCACGGTGGCGGTGAAGGTCACCATGCATCGGCTGCGCAGCCGCTATCGCGCGCTGCTGCGGGACGAGATCGCCCAGACCCTCGGCGACCGCGAGACCATCGAGGACGAACTCCGGCACATCCGTCACGTTCTCGCCCGTTAGCCCCCAGGTCACCTCCCACCCCCGACCGCTTGAACTCACCCCGGACGCCGTCCTCATCCCCGGCGGACAGAACCTGCAATCGCTGCGGCGCCCGGCTCGACCCGGATGCACCCGGCAGCGCCTGTTGGGCCTGCATGTTGGACCTGGGCACCGGGGATCCGGAACCCCTCGGCCACGTTCCTGACGGCCCCAGCCCCGCGCCATCCGACGATTCGCTCGGGGGGGTTGACGAGCCCGCGCGTGACCCGGTACTCGGCCTTTGTTTCGGCGATTACCAACTCGAGGAGGAAATCGCCCACGGCGGAATGGGGGTCGTCTACCGGGCCCGTCAGCTCAGTCTCGATCGAACCGTGGCGGTCAAACTGCTTCTGCTGGGCCGCTACTCGAGCGCGGACAGCATCGAACGCTTCCGGCGTGAAGCCCAGGCCGTCGCCGCCCTCCGACATCCGAACATCGTCGCGCTTCACGAGGTGGGCGAATGCGAGGGGCAGCACTACTTCTCCATGGAGTACGTGGACGGGGCCAGCCTCGCGGAGCGGTTGCGCGCCGGACCGTTGCCCTCGAGCCGTTGTGCGGAAATCGCCCGCGCCATGGCCGGGGCCATGCATTACGCGCACGGCTGTGGGGTGATGCATCGCGACCTCAAGCCTTCCAACGTCTTGCTCGACGCCTTCGGGCAGGTTCGCATCACCGATTTTGGCCTCGCCAAGAGGCTCGATGGCACCAGCGATCTCACGGTCCCCGGACAAATCGTGGGCACCCCCAACTACCTGGCGCCGGAACAGGCGGCCGGCCGTTCGGACGAGATCGGTCCGCTCAGCGACGTCTACGCGATCGGGGCGGTGCTCTACGAGTTGCTCACCGGGCGTCCGCCGTTCCTGGCCCATTCCCTGCAGGAAACCCTTCTGCGCATCCGGGACACTGACCCGATCCCGCCCCATTCCCTGAATCCGGCCGTCGCTCGCGACCTCGAAACCATCAGCCTCAAGTGCCTCCAGAAGCAGCCGGCCCAGCGTTACCCCTCGGCGCAGGCTCTGGCGGATGATCTCACCCGATTCCTCAGCCAGCAGCCGATTTTGGCCCGGCCGGTCGCTCCGGCCGAGCGCGTCCTCAAGTGGATCAGGCGCAACCCGAGGCTCGCCACCCTGTGCTCCATCACCGTGCTCGCGGTCACCGGCCTGTTCGTCAGTCAGACCGTCATGAGCTTCCGGCTCGCGCGCGCGAACCGGGTCACGCGGGAAACCAATGCCCGGCTTACCGACACCGTCCGCGACCTGGAGTGGCAGAAGGCCGAAGACTTCATCGCGGCCGGCAAGACCGCCAGCGGACTCGCCAACCTCAACCGGTTCCTCCGCGACAACCCCCGGGATCAGGTCGTGGCGAGCCGCATCCTGTCCCTGCTCAACCTCCACAGCTTTGCCCTCCCCGTCTCCGAGCCCCTTCGTCACGCCGGCACCGTGATCAACGCCGGCTTCGGCTCCGAAGGGCGACTCGCGTACACAGCCTCCGTGGACGGCACCGCCAGCCTGTGGGAACTCGCCACCTCGCGGCAGGTGCTCAGCGTCAGCAACCAGTCACCAATCGTTGCCGCCGCCCTCCTGGCTCGCGATTCCCGGTTGGTAACCCTCGACGGTCAGGCGGCCACGGTGTGGGACGTCGCCTCCGGCCGACGCCTCGCCAGCTTCCCGCGAGCCCCCAAGGCCGAGCGCGTCCTCGCGGTCAATGCCGACCGGACCCGTTTCGCCTTCCCTGACGGGCCGCAAATTCTGGTGATCGATATCCGGTCCGGACGGCCCGTCGGACCTCCCTTGCCGAATCCTGGCGTTCTCTATCGGGCTCAGTTCAGCCCGGACTCGCGCCACCTGGCTACCGGAACCGTCTCAGCCTCGCTCGCGGTCTGGGATCTTGAGACCGGCCGGCCAGCATTCGAATCGCGCCCTCTTTATCGCCCCTCGGTGGAGTTCAGTCCGGATGGTACCCGGCTGGCGGCCGCGTCAGGGGATGGGAGCCTGTGGATCATCGAGGCGCGTACCGGGCAGGTGATCCAGAGGCGGCAGCACCTCGCCGGCGATCCTTTCCTCGTGCAATTCACTCCCGACGGTCGCCGCCTCGTCACGGCATTCTGGAGCAGCTTCGTCCAGGTCTGGGATGTCGGGACGCTCGAACCGATCGGCGCGCCCTTGGGACTTCAGGATTGGACGACGGCCGTGGCGATCAGCCCGGACAGTCGCCAGTTGGTCACCGGGACGCGTCAAGGCTCCGTCCGGGTCTGGGACCTGGAGACCGGCCAGGCCATCCTCGAACCTTTCGAACATGAAGGCCCCATCACCGCGGTGGCGATAGACGCCGATGGCTCCCAGGTCATCACCGCCTCGGATGACGGCACCGCCCGGGTCTGGAACCTGCAGATGCGTCACCCGCCCCCGGGCCGCACCTGGGCGCCCGGTCGCCGCATCCGCGAGGTGGCGTTCTCGCCCGACGGCGAACGACTGCTCATCGCGACCGACCGGGTCGCGCAGCTTCGGGATGCACGCACCGGGGAGCCGCTCGGATCGCCCATCGCCGACCCGTCCCTGTTCGACGCCGGGTTCTCAGCCGACGGACGTCTGCTCTTCACCGCCTCCGGCAAGACCGGTGCCCGGCTGTGGGATGGCCGGACGGGTGCCCCCCTCGGCGAACCGCTGGCCCACGATCGCGACGTCTGGCAATGCGCGTTCTCCCCCGATGGACGCGTCCTCCTCACCACCTCGCGCGACGAACGCGCCCGCGTGTGGAACACCGCGACGGGCGTGCTCGTGCATCCGCCTCTGGTTCATCCGGACGAGGTGATCTGCGTCGGTGCGGCTCCCGACAACCAGCGCTTCGCCACCGGATGCCTGGATGGCGCCGTCCGGATCTGGTCGCTTGAAGCGGGACGCGAGCTTGTGCCTCCCCTCCGTCACAAGGGCCTGGTGTGGTCCCTCGCCTTCAGCCCCGATGGCCAGCGCCTGGTCACCGGCTCCGGTGACAAGTCGGCCGTGGTCTGGGACAGCGCGACCGGTCGTCCGGTCGGGGCACCGCTCGCCCACGAAAACGCGGTGTTCCACGTCGCTTTCAGTCCCGACAATCTCCATGTCCTTACCGCCTCCGAAGACGGCACGGCACGGGTGTGGGACGCGCGGACTGGCCGGCCAAGGTCTGTCTGGATGCGTCATCGCGGCCCGGTGTGGTCGGCCCGTTTCAGTCCGGATGGACGCCTGGTGGCCACCGCCTCGAACGATGGCGCGGCCCGGCTCTGGGACGCCGCGACCGGCTACCCGGTCACCCACCGGCTGGCACACCCCTCCGAGGTCCACCGCGTCAACTTCAGCCCGGATGGCCGCCAGTTAATCACGGGTTCCAAGGACGGGACGGTGCGCCTTTGGGATGTCTTTCTTGCGCCCGTGCCCGTGCCGGACTGGTTCCTGGACCTCGCTGACGCGTTGGCGGGCAAACGGCTTGGGCTCCGCGGCGAGATCATGCCGGTGTCCCAACTCCAGCTCCATGCCCTCCGGGAGCGCCTCATTGCCAGCCCCAGCACCGACTTCTACTCACGCTGGGGACGATGGTTGCTCCAGGATCGGTTGTTCGAGCCACCGCCGGCCTTTGTTCCATGAAAGCCACACGGCCTGGAGTTTGGACGGTTCGAAAAGGTGGAGCCAAAGCCGCCGCACCTCAAACGCTCTGCGTTGGTCGAGGGCGTGCGAGGTCGCCAAACGTCTGGAGTGCGTGCGCTCCAGCGCCGCATGCGTTGAGAGCTACCCGCGCTTCGCCTTTCAGGCCTGGTGCCGGAATCCCGCCGGCTTCCGGAGCCTGGACATGGTGGCGGTGCGCACGACCAGCCTCACCGCCGGCGCATTCTGCCACCGCGGCCCCGTAACCTTCCTCTCGTTTTCGAGTATGACACCTTTGACGATGAATCAGGCCATGCGCTACCAATCATTACGCTTCGTTGCCGCAGTGCTGCTGTTCGCCTCCCGGCCATGCTTCGCCGCCGTCCCCCTGCCGGATCACCTGCTTTACGGCACCCTCGCGCTGAACGGGCGCCCCGTCACCTCCACCCAAACGAATGTGTGGGTGGAGGCGCGCCGTGCAGTCGGCGGCCCGGTGATTGCCTCGTATCGGATGGGGTCCTCGCGCCGTCTGGGCGATCACTACTATGCCCTGCGCATCCCCGTCGGCGAGGCCGGCAACGAGACCTCTCCGGTCGCCCAGCCTGGCGAGAACTTGCTGGTGACCGTGCGGGACGCCGGGGTCATCCACCATCGGGCGACGCATCCGCTCGCCGAACCGGCGGCGGTGCTGCGTCTCGATTTCGGTGCCACCCTTGACGCCGACGGCGATGGCGTCCCCGACGGCTGGGAACTGGTGGAACTGGGAACCGCGGGCGGGTTGGCGGACGGCGACAGCGATGGGGACGGCCTGCGCGATTCCGAGGAATATGCCTCCGGAACCCGACCTCGGGACCCGAACGATGTCTTTCGTCTCGCGACCCAGATCGATGCGGATCAAGTGTCGGTGAGCTTCCGTGCCCTCGCGGCTCTGGGAGTCGGGTTCGAGGGCCGGACCCGGTTTTATGCGCTCGAAGCCACGACGGATCCCGCCGCGGGCGCATGGCAGGTGGTCGAGAACCAAAGCCGGATCCCCGGGACCGGGCAGTTGGTTGTTTACGCGGAGCCGAGCGACCCGGAGAACCCGCGGTTCTTCCGGGCGCGCGTCTGGTTGGAAGGCCCGTAGACCTGTCCCTTCGTACGCGGTAGGCCCCATTTCCCTCCTTGAAAACCATGCGCTTCACCTTTGTCGCGGCGGGTTTGCTCCTGACGAGCCTCGCCGCATTGGCTCAGAGCTCGGTTCACGGCACGCCGTTCCAGGTCGGCCGGACCTTCTTCGAACGTCCGGCGACCAACAGCGCCCAGTTTCCACTGCTGCCGGCTGTCGATGACGTCAGCGTCACGGAGAATCTTCCCGCGCCGTATCGCCGTCGCTCCTTCCTGGGCGGGATGCTCTGGGGCACGGGTGAGCTTGCGGATTACTACAACTGGGCCGATGTGCCGCCGAATCGGGACGAATGGTACAAGGGCCGATGGCAGCAGATCCGCCTGGACCAGCAGCCGGTGTTTCTGAATCCGCTCATGGTGAATTACAACTGGCCGCCGGGCCAGTTTGGCCACGATCCCACCCGGCTCGAACCCTTCACCAGCCTGGCGGACGGCGGCATCTACAACGGCTACACCATCACCAACTTCGTCTTCGCTGACACCAACATCCCGCCGCACGTCTTTCGTCCCTATGTTCCCAACATCCGGCGCGGCATCAATCTCGCCATGCCGTTTCCCTACCTGACCACGGATCGTGGCAACAACCCGGCTTTGCCTGGCGAGTGGGCCCGTTCGCCGCTCCAACTGCAAACCCGTCCCCTCGAGACCTTCCTCCTGGTGCCGAACAACCTCACGCCCCGAGAACTCCAACTCCAGCAGGACCCCGCGAAGCGTTACATCACGACGGCGTGGACGCCGAACTGGGAGCCCGGCCAGGATCCCCCCGCCATCCTGGTTGACCGCATGGGCGACTGGGACGCCGATCTCGTCTATCAGGACCCGCAGCATCCTTTCGTTCAGACGGCCGCGACCGATCCCGGCCAGGGAACCTACCTCAAGCTGACCATCGCGAACGGCTCGCCCTACACGTGGTGCGAGATGAACGATGTGCGCTACGCCCAACTCTTCAACGTGATCGATGGCGTCAACCCCGCCCGCGTCGTAACCCCGCCCGCACCAGTCCCCGGCTTGCCCGACGTCCAGTACGCGCTCCTCAGCGGCAACCAGGATGATCCCCAGCGCCCGTGTCCCGGCATCCCTCATGAGCCCACCGATCTCAATCCTTCCGGGCAGCAAAACAACTTCACCACCGCGGCGATCTTCTGGTACCGCGTGAACCCCCGCGCCAACGATGCACCGGTGATCTTCTCCTCGGGCACAGACCTGATCGGCACGGACTACCTGCAACTTGATTTCGGCGCCGCGCCCGCAAAGGTCTTCTTTGTGGTGGCCCTCGTTCCGGTCCAGCAGGAATACCCCGCCATCCACCCTGCGGCGGATCTCGAGGCCGCGCGGGCTTACGCGGAGGCGTTGGGCGCTTATGCCTTCAACTTTGTCACCCACACCCGTCTCACGTATTCCATCGAGAACAAGTCCGTGGCGCGCTCGACCTTCACCTCGACGCTGCGCCCACCCTACGACCGCCCGGGGTTGGTCGTTGCGACCAATACCGTCCAGGCTTTGCTGCCGCACCAGTACCAGGCGTACGCCTTGGGCGTCCAACCCACGAACGCCACCGATGTCCTCTGGCACCCGCTGGATCCCGCAACGGCCCAGCCGTTTCAGCCGGCGCTTCCCGAGACCTCCGCGCCCCTGCGCTACTGGACCGTGCGCGGCAGCCTCGCCACTTACCTCGGCACCTCCGCCTCCTCGAACGGCATCGCCACCACGTCCTTCACCACCCGCTATCTGCACAACAACTTCCTTGCGGCCATGCCCCCGCTGCGCTGGACGGATGAGGTCACCGCCAGCAACCCCATCGACGTGGTCGCGACGACCAACTCGATCATCGCCGTACCCCTCGGGGACCCCCGCACAGAAAAGGTCGGACAGATCATGCTGGATGACATCGCCACCCAGTACATGAACAACACCGCGTACGGGAATGGACCTTGGGGAACCTTCTTCGGCCGTAGCACGCCCGATTCCTACGGCATGAACCAGGCCTTCACGCGGGTCGGCCAGCAGCTCGGCACCCTGCAGTTGCTCAGCCAGTATTCCTGGGAACTCGATGGCCACGTCACGGATCGGGGCTGGTTCAACGCCGCCGGTCCCGTTCCGTTCTACGCCATTCCCAACCCGCGCCGACCCGGTGTCGACCCTGCCGCCGCCCTCGAGGACAGTGTTCACGGGCTTCAGGATGCGATTGCCCGTCTCTTCGGCGAGCACCCGGCAGCGGCGGTGGTCAATTACTCCTTCTGGTCGGGCGGCGTGAAGCAGGACGGCAGCGCCGACATCATCACCACCACGCGGCCCAACCTCTGGAACCTCGAATACTTCGTGCGTTGGGAAAAGGAGGCCGGCCGCGTCCTGGTCATGCCCAACGGCTCTTTCCCCGCATTCTTTTTCCCCACGCGCAGTACGAACCTGGCCGGGCCCACCCCGATGACGTACCCCCCGCCGGCGCCGCAGCCGCAGCGAACCGACCCGCCGGTTCCGACCGGCGCGGTCAACACCGACCCGCCCCAGGGCATCCCCACCGACCAGTCCGCCTTCCCGTATTACCCCGGGACGATCTGGGACGGCTTCGGCATCGGCACCCAGTTTAACGACCACCATTACAACATGGGGTACCTCCTGGCCGGCGCCTCCCTGGCCTCGCTCTATGACCATGCCTGGGAAACCAACACCGCCGTCGGCAAGCTCAGTGAGTGGAGCAACGCCGAAAATTTCGGGGCTGGCCTCGACGCCATCGTTCAAACTCTGGCCAACGACCCCGACAATGCCGCCCTCCAGGAGGCGTTGTATACGCCGGACGAAATGCGGGTGTCCTTCCCCAAGTTCTCCTACTTCGACGTCTGGGCCGGCCACCCTTGGGCCAGCGGCCTCACACCCGGTCCGGGCCTCGACAAGTTCGGCATGAACGAGAACTCCAATTACGAGGGCAACAATGCCTGGTCCGGCATCGCCCTCTGGGGCATGGCGACCGGACGCCCGGCGATCGCCGATCTCGGGATCTTCCTGTTCACCCTCGGCACCGTTTCCGGAGACTTCTACTTCTTCGACAAGAACGGCAACACCGTGCCGGGCAATTCATGGTCCTGGGTGCCGACCACCACGGGGACCGACACCAACGCGGGTGGGGTCTATTTGCCCGGGCTCACCCAGCACGACGCCAATCCCCTCGGCGGCACGAACACGGTCGCGGTCGGCACCGCGACGGCCTACCAGGGCGCGTGCAGCATCGGCAACTTCTTCGGCGGTTTCCCTCAAGCCTCACGCCTCATCCTCGCCTACCCGGCCACCCCGTGGCACCTCGCCATCGGACGCAACGCCTCCTACATGCGGAAGTGGGCCGATGTGATGAGCGGCGAAAGCTATCAGAAAGTCCATCAGGTCACGCCGGGCGTACCGATCCAGTTCCAAGCCTCCTATAGCGCCGCGCTGGACCAGGTGGTCGCGCTCGGTGGCATGGACCATCCTTCCAACATCGCCCCCTTCGCGGATCCTACCGGCAAGCTGCCTCTCCTCGACTATTGGGCCAACCTCTTCCTTGGCGACGGCACCGCCCCGCACAGCATCGGCGCCGCGGGGCAGGGCATGCTTCAACCCAGCCAGACTGTCGGTACGGTCATGCATTGGCTCCTGACCTTCGATCAGTACGGCCTCCCGGATTTCACCATCATCGGCCACGGCGTTTCCGATCCCGACGCCCCGGCCAGTACCGGGGATTCCCTCGTTTTCAGCGCCGCCTTCACGCGGATGGTTAACGGCAGCCCACAGTCCTCCCTCTTCGCCTTCAACCCGGGCACGGAACCGGTGGCCGTGAATTTCTGGCGGGTCGAGGACACGGACCAGTCCCGCCCCCTGCTCCAACCCCATAATCTCATTGTTCCTCCCAAGAAGTGGGCCCGCGCCCAGTACCCCCGACCCACCACCGTGCTGCTCGCCAAAGTCGCCCACCGCCCCCAGACCCGCCACTTGACCTTCACCGTGGATAGCGATGACGACGTGGCGCGGCTTCACCTCGAACGCAGCACCAACCTCGTGGATTGGATTTCCGTGCCGTTTCCGCCCGCCAGCGCCGGGACTCATCCGCAGGTGGAGATCCCGGTGGAAGATGGACCGGGTGCCCTGTTCCTCCGGTTCCGCCTCCCCGAGCCCGCACCCTGAAGGACCGGCCCGGGTGGGCACGGCACGACCCGTAATGGCAAGTGAGCCTGTAACGTGCACATACGGTTTCCGCGTCAGGGCAGTGCGCTACCACTCGGCTGACCGCGCATCCATGAACCAACCCAGTCCGCGGCGGCGCAAGGCCGCTTTTGGACTTGATGGGTGAGACCGTCACCCTGACTCTCATCTCAGCAGCCACCCACCCACCGCCCGGAGTTGTGGGTAGACCGCTGTCATTCGGAACCGAGACGACCCAGAAGCCAATGGGGACGAGGGGTGACCAACCTGGATGATCGAGTCTGCCAAAACGATGAACCCTGCTCCGCCTGCAAATTTCGCGCCTGCCCTGGTTGGTATCGCCCTGCTGATCTCCGCCGGCGTTGAGCCGCACGGACACGCCGCGGTGGTTCACGACCTCAAACCGCTCCATGACGCTCAGCGCGTTCTGGCAAACCCGCACAAGGGCTGGTACCACCATTTCCCGGACAATCACCTCAACAAGTACCAGATTGCCCGGGATGCCGACCTGCAGGAATTCCCGGGGATGGACCACCTGTACATCCGGCTGGCGTGGGCCTATCTGGAACCCCGGGAAGGCCAGTTCGACTGGACGGTGATCGACCGGCTCATCGACCAGTGGACGCCCCGCGGCGTGGGGATCAGCTTTCGCATCAGCTGCAAGGAAACGAGCACCGACCGGATCGAACAACAGTTCGCCACGCCGCGCTGGGTGCAGGAAGCGGGCGCGCAGGGCGGCCATTATCGCATGGGCCAGGCCGTCGGACCGGAGGGACCATGGGAGCCCGTGTTCGACGATCCCATCTTCCTCGCCAAGCTCGACCGTTTCCTCGCGGCGTTTGCCGCGCGCTACGACGGCAAGCCCTGGCTCCGCTACGTCGACATCGGAAGCATCGGCGACTGGGGCGAAGGCCACACCTGGGCGGGCAGCCGTCGCGAGTGCGGTTTCGCCGCGCGCAAGGCACACGTGGATCTCCACCTCAAACACTTCAAGCGTTCCCCGTTGGTGGCATCCGACGATTTCGTCTATGCGCTCGCCGATCCCGCCGAGCGCCAGGCGCTGCACCAGCTTCTGCTGACGAACGGCATCAGCTACCGCGACGACAGCATCATGGTCGACGGCTACTTCGCCGGCACCAGCGACCACTTTACCGTGCGCAGCCCGTCGTTCTTCGACGACGCCTTCCGCCGCACGCCGACCGTATTGGAGTTGGAGCACTACGGCACGGTCAAGCGCCTGGGCAACTGGGACGCTCGCCCGGGCTCGAATGTTGCCCGGTTCGGCAAGGGCAAGGCCGGCCCGGACTATTTCCGTGGTGCGCTCGAACTCCTGCACGCCACCTACATCGGATACCATGGCTACGCGCACGAGTGGCTGGCGGATAATCCCGAGTTGACGAAGGAACTCCTGAACCGCTGTGGTTACTGGCTCTTCCCCGTGTCCTTGGAACTCCCCGAAACCGTGGTCGCCGGCGAGCAACTACAGTTCGCGCTGACCCTCGAGAACCGCGGTGTGGCGCCACCCTACGCGCCTTACGAACTGCGGGCCAAGCTCACCGGCCCCGGCGCACCGCAGCTCCGCACCTTCGCATCCGGCTGCCGCACCTGGATGCCTGGTGGGCCCGTCATCAGCCGGCATGAACTGCCGCTGCCGCCGGAGTTGAAACCCGGCGAATACACCCTGTCGCTCGGCCTGTTCGACGCGACGGAAGGCCGGGTTCGCCCGGTCGAGTTTGCCCTGAAGGAATCTGGCCGCGATGACGCGGGTTACTACCGGATGGCTGAAGTGCGGGTTGACGCCGGGCCCGGCCGGTGACCCGGGTCGCCGGGAGGCTCGCCCTGCCGCGGTCGACAGGTCGTCTTCGATCCGGATTGCCTGGAGACGGTGCTTCCAGTATTGAACCACGCATGAACCCGATGCCCGGACTCTGGAGCCTCGTCGTGGGGAGCGCCGCCGCCTGGGGCGCCGCGCCTTTCCCCAGCCCGGCCCAGTTGCCGCCCCATCCGGCACTTCCCGATCCTCTCCAGCGGCTGGACGGTTCGCGGATTCGGACCGCCGAGGAGTGGAACGAACAGATGCGTCCGGAGCTCAAGGCCCTCTTCCAGCATTACATGTACGGTCACTTCCCACCGTCGCCGCAGCGTGTGCAGGCAACCGTACGCCGCGCCGATTCTCCGGCCCTCGATGGAGCGGCGGTGCTTCGCGAAGTGGAACTGTCCGTCGGACCCGCCGGGGCTCCCTCCATCCAGGTGCTCCTGGTCACGCCTGCCAAGTCGACCGGACGCGTCCCGGTCATTATTGGGCTGAACTTCTGCGGCAACCACGCCGTCCTCGCCGATCCCCAAGTAAGCCTGCCAACGGCCTGGATGCCGACGTACTGCCCTGATTGCCCGCAGAACCGGGCGACCGAAGCCGGGCGCGGCAAGAACGCCGATTCCTGGGACATCCCGCAAGCGGTTCGGCGGGGCTACGCCGTCGCCACCTTCTATCACGGGGATCTGGACCCGGACCGCCCCGACGCGACCGAGGGGATCCGCGCGTTCGTCGCGAAGGGGGGCATGGCCGGTAAATTGAATCCGCCGCGCGCCGACACGCGCTGTCCCGCGTGTCCCGATCTCGACGCAAACTCCGCGTACGACTGGAGCACCATCGCCGCCTGGGCCTGGGGCTTCCACCGGGTCGTGGATTATCTCGTGACGGATCCCACGATTGACGCCTCGCGGCTTGCGGTGTTTGGGCATTCGCGCAACGGGAAGACGGCCCTGCTCGCGGGGGCCTTTGACGAGAGGATTTCCCTCGTGCTGTGCCACCAGGCCGGTTGCGGCGGTTCAGCTCCCAGCCGCGGGAAGATTGGCGAGTCCGTGAAGCAGATCAACGACCGGTTCCCGCACTGGTTCAACGCGGCCTTCAAGCAGTTCAATGAGGCGCCCGAAAAGCTGCCTTTCGACCAACACCAACTGGTGGCGCTCTGTGCTCCCCGGCCGGTGCTGCTGTCGAACGCACTGGACGATCAGTGGGCGAATCCTTCGGGCCAGTTCGAGGTCCTGGTGGCGGCCACGCCGGTTTATCGCCTGCTGGGCGTGCCCGGACTCGAGGTCACCCGGATGCCGGAGACCGGCCGCCTGGTTTCGAGCCGTTTGGGCTATTTCATCCGTCCCGGTAAACACTCGACGACAAGCGAGGACTGGAAGGTATTCCTCGACTTCTGCGACGCCCAACTGCCCCGGCCGAAGTCCTGACGGCCGGGTTCTGGTTCCCAGGCCTGCTCCGCCCCGGTTCCGTGGCCGGGAGCTGCTCCAAATCCTGAGACAGCTATTTCGGGATTTGGGCAGATCGGAGATGACACGCTCGTGACCGGTTGCGAATCTCAGCGGCATGATGCAACCCACCACGATTCCGGGACGGGGCTTGCGGCCGGGCCTCCTCCAACTCGCGCTCTGGGCCGCCTGGGTCACCTTCAACGTGAGCCACACCACGCTCGCCGCCGAGGTTTCCTGGCCTTTCTTCGCGATGCAGACAGCCACGCGGACTCTGCCAGACGCAACCGCAGACTCCCAAGTCCGGCTGGTCAAGGAGCTGGGATACGACGGGATCGGCGCGGTTCCCCCCGCGGAACTCGAGGATTTCGCCCGGGCCTGTGATCGGCACCAGTTGCGCTTGTGCAATAGCTATTTCACCCTGGACATCCACGGCACCCCGCCGATCCCGCCCGCCTTGCAGGCACAACTCGCGCCGCTCAAGGGCCGCGAGGCGATCCTCTGGGTCGGGCTGACGAGCACCCAGTACGCTCCCTCCGACAAGGCGGGTGACCCCGCCGCGCTCAAGCTGCTCGGCGACCTTGCCGACCTTGCCGACGCGCTGGCCGCCCGCGTCGCGATCTACCCACACGCCGGCTTCTGGGTGGAGCGCACCGAGGATGCCGTGCGGCTCGCGACCCAGCTCAACCGCACCCGGGTGGGAGTGACCTTCAACCTCTGCCACTTCCTGAAAGTCGACGAGGAGTCGCGCCTCGAAGCCGTCCTGCGGAGCGCCAAAGACCGGCTGTGGGTGGTGAGTCTCAACGGCGCGGACAGCGGACGTCGCGGCGGTGATTGGAAGGAACTGATTCAAACCCTCGACCGCGGAACATTCGACAACACCCGCCTGCTCCGTGCCTTGCGCGTGGTCGGATTCAAGGGCCAGGTGGGCTTTCAGGGTTACGGCATCGAAGGAGACCCGGCCGACAACCTCACGCGGACGATGTCCGCCTGGCGCACGTTGAACGCCCGGCTGACGACGGCGGGAGCAAGCGAAGTACCTTCGATGACGTTTGTTCCAGACGGCGAAGGCGGGTTCATGTTCGACATCGGGGTGATGACCGGCCGGTTGCACGCGAAGGGCAGGTCCCTGGGGCTCACGGAGGTCATGCACCAAGGCACCCAGGTGCGCCTGGACAAGAGCAACGGCCTGCTCAGCCATTACCGGGTTTTCACGCGCGGTGTCCGGCACGGCGGCGGCGCCTGGGACTGGGCGAGCACCGCGAAGCGGCTGGACCCGGTAACGGTCGAGGTGCAGTTCGCCGACGCGCCGGAGCGGCCGTTCACGATGCGTGCGCTGTACCGACTGGCGAAGCCCAGCACGATCGAAGTGACCACCGAGGTGAAGGCGCGGAACCCCATCGAGGGATTCGAGGTCTTCCTCGCTTCCTATTTCAACGCGGCGTTCACGAACGCAGCGGTGATGGCGAAGGTCGGCGGAACGGAGGATCTCGTCGAGGCGACGCCAGAGCGTGGGGATTGGCAGATGTATCCCCGTGATGCGGCGGCAAGGGCGCTGGCCCAGGACGGTCGCTGGAAACTGGAACCGAACCCCGTGGACTGGAAGTTCCCGTTCGAACTTGCCGGTCCCAAGTTGATGGCGCAACGGGCGGCACCGGGGGCAGGATTGTCAGCCATCCTGACCGCCAGTTCCCGGGATTGCTTCGCCGTGGCGATGCCACAACAGACCGAGGGGCATCACTCGATGTACCTCTCGTTGTTCGGGCGGCCGGTCGCTGCGGGGGAGACGGTCAGTGCGAAGGTCCAGTTGCTGGTGGGTCCGCTTGCGAAACGTTGAGGAGCCGGACCACCGCGCAAGCAAATCTTCATGCCTTGAGCCGTTCCGTGGTCCGGCATGTACGTGCCGGCCCGGCCACACGACATCATGGAACCTGTCGCCTTCACGCACCACCATCGTGTCACGTATTCCGAATGCGCTCCCGGGAATCACGTGTACTACGCGCGCTACCTGGACATTCTCGAGGCGGCGCGAGGCGAGATGTTCAGGGCGATCGGACAACCGCTGCTCTGGTGGCAGGAGCGCGGTCTCATCTTCCCGGTGGTCGAAGTCCATCTGCGCTATCACCGACCGGCCCGGTACGACGAGACCCTGGCAGTCACGCTCTGGGTCTCCCGACTTTCAGGCGCGCGGTTGAACCTCGGCTGCAAGGTCAGTAATCCTCAGTCTGTCCTCGTGCTCGAAGGCGAGACGTTTCACGTCTGCACCTCCCTCGAGGAGAAGCCGCGTCGGCTGCCAGCCGAGCTTCTGAGCGCCTTGCAGCCGTATGGGCGACCCGGCGCCGGGCCGTAGCGACGGCCGCGCGCAAGACCCGGTGGGGGCCGAGCGGCGGCTCGCGGGCCCGCTCGCCCCACCCCGGGTGTAACGACGCGCGGGCGTCAGGCTCCGGCGGGACTGTTCGTCGAGGCAGCCGGCGCGGCGGGCGGCGTGGCCGGAGGCGCATCGACCGGGACGCTGACCTGCGTTCCAAAGGGCCCGAACGGCCAGTGAGTGGTCCACCGGTGAATATAACCGCGCCGGTCGAGCAACGCGTAGGCCGCGTAGAGCAGGAGCGCGAAAACGATGAGCCGCGGCCAGGGACTCTTCCGCTCCGCGTACGGATCGCGCAGGTCGCGAACGGATCCGGGCGGGAGCTTGGCGACACCGGTGAGCGACTTGCCGAAGGGCACGTTGATCTTCGCCCGGGCGTTCACGGCCCATCCACTCGCGTCGAGAAGCGGTCCGAGGTTACGTTTGCGAAGTTTGAGGTAGGCGATGATCAGCGAGGGTCCCGAGATGAGCGCCAGCAGTGCGACGAGAGCACCCACGATCGCCCAGGGTCCCATGGCCAGGATGCCGGTGAGGTACCCCAGCACGGTCGCGAAGAAGGTACCGATGGCGCCGAACGCCACCCCGAGGGCGGCGACCGTGCCCACATCGACTTTCTTGCCGGCAGGGGCGGGCGGCGCGGCGGGTTTCGCGAGATCGGCGTGCGCGGTCGCCGTGGCGGCGGCCTCGAGTTTGGCCGCGGAGGTGGCATCGGCGGCGGCAGCGCGTTTGGCGATTTGCTCCTCGATCAGCCTGACGAACTTCTTGTAAGGCCCCCAGAACGCCTGGCGCAGGCTGATGGGGTTGTCGATGATCTTGGTGATGGTGGCGTCCCAGTCGCGGCCTTTGCGGTCGTAAAACACGCCGTTGCGCCCCACCATGAGGTTGTCGGAATCGCCGTCGGTGAAGGCGGCCACGATCTGCACCTTCTCGCCCGAACCCTTGCGCACACAATCGCAATAGGCGAGATACGTGCCCGCCAGGGCCGCCATGGTGGCGTGCTTGGCGGTGTCGTCGACGCGAAGGCACAACTCGCAACTGCGCTGGTCCAGGTAGAGCGTTCCGGCCTGGAAAATGGCGCCCTCGCCCTTGTCGTAGAAATCCCGGAAATTGATGAAGTTACGGCACAGCAACGCGAGGTCGCGATGATAGCGGACGAGACGCTCCACGGTCGCGATGGCGGCCACGTTGCCCTCTTGCGCCCGGTCCTGCTCCAGCAGGGCGGCGAGCGTTTCCTTGTTCTGACCGGCGAGGATCGCCCGCACTCGGTCCAGTCCCAGCTTCTCCACGGCGCTGGCGGGTTTCGCGGCCAGCCAGGCCTCGTAGGGGGCCAGCCTGGCGTTCACGGCGGCCCAGTCCGCCTCGGTCAGCTCCGGCTTGTCTCCGAGGAGCGGTTGGAGGGTGGCGCTGTGGAAAAGAGCCAGACGTTGAGCCCAGGCCGGGTTGACTCCCTCCTGCAGGGGGAGTGATTTGCCCGCGGCGACCGTGGCCAGCGGGAAGCCGGCCACTTCGTCGGCCGAGATGGTAAGGTCAGCGGCGACGAGAGCGAGGTACTCCTTTTCCTCGCGGTTCACGGCTGCAAGCGCGCGCGAATCGAAGGCCGCGAGGCGACAGCGGCCGAAGAAGTCGTCCACCTTGGCCCGGACGGCCTTCAGGGCCGCCGCAGCGGCCTCCGTCGCCTCGCCCAGCGGGAGAAGTTCCGGAGCGGATTCCGCCTTCTTTCGCCAGGCCTCCATGGCCGCGGCATCGGCGAAGAAGGCATCGACACGGGCCTGGCTGATTCCGGGTTTGCCCGAGCGGTCGGGATCGGTGCCCAAGGTGGCCATGATCTCGCAGATCAAGGCGCGCGTGGGTTCATCGGCGGCGGATTCGGGAACGATCACCCCATCGCCGTTGAAAGCGGTCTGAGCGAAGATTCTCGCGGTGTCGGTGAGGTCTTCGATGCTGATCGCGTTGGCCTCCTTCTTCCCCAGGTTCACGAGAACCTGGCGGGCGGAGCTGAGCACGGCCTGCCCCTCGGAGGTGGCATCGTTGATCGCATCCAACGGGAGCGACGGTGAGCGTTTGAACAGGTCGTCAGGGTTCTTGAGCAGGGAGCCCGCCCACTTCAGCGCCCTCAGCAGTTCAGAGGCGCGGACGCGTCCGTCCTTGTCGGTATCGATGAGGTTGAGGGTGCGCTCGTCAAACTCGAGTCCGGCGGTCGGGCACGAGAGGGCGACCCAGAGCTTCTGGTCGAGCTGGTCGACGGACATCAGATCGCTGCCGCGGTCGAGACGGACCTGGTCGAAGCCGCCGGCGCGAAAGAAACGCCATTGGTGAGGTTTGGGGGCGGGAGTGGTTCCCATAGTCAACATTTGGTCGGTTGCGGGGCAACTGTAGCGGTTGTCCGCCGCGTGGCAATGCCGCTCGTGAGGGGTGATGAGGCGTCGTCTCTCGAGTTGCGGCGAGGAACCAGACTGTGCAGGTCGCTCGGGCGGCGGCGCGGCCGTCGACGGGCGGCTCAGAATCGGCTTGCCCGGAATGCCGCCCCCCTCTTTGCTTTCGCGAGCACCTTATCATGCACGCCTACCGCCAGTTCGTTCACAGTTTCGTGGGCCTCGCACGGCTGGGTTCTCAGCTCCCGCTGGGCGGTTTCGATCCCCTTCCCCGTCCCACGCTGAGCGCCGAAGCCCCCAAGGCCCTCCTCTTCTCACCGCATCCTGACGATGAATGCGTCGTGGGAGCGCTCGCGCTGCGCCTCCTCCGCGAAGGCCAGCTCCGCGTCGTGAATGTCGCGGTGACCCTTGGCAGCAACAAGGCGCGGCAGCTCGAGCGCCTGGCGGAGTTGCGACAGGCCTGCGGGTTCCTGGGCTTCGATCTGCGGGAAACCACGTCGCACGGCCTTGAACACGTCAACCCCGACACCCGTTCGAAACACCCGGAAGACTGGGCCACGAAGGTCGCCGTCATTGCCAACCTGCTGCGCGAGGAACGACCGCGCGCGGTGTTCTTTCCCCACGACAAGGACTGGAACAGCACGCATGAAGGGGTTCACTGGCTGGTGATGGACGCGCTCGCCTCCCTGGGGCCGCAGTTCGAGTGCTACACGGTGGAGACCGAGTTTTGGGGCCAGTGCGATGATCCGAATCTCGCCGTGGAATCCAGCGAGGCCGATGTCGCCGACCTGGTGGCCGGTCTCTCCTTCCACGTCGGGGAGGTCCGCCGGAATCCTTACCACATCCTGCAACCGACCTGGATGATGGACAACGTGCGACGCGGCGCCGAACTCGTGGGCGGCCAGGGCGGGGGCGCGCCGTCGTTCACCTTCGCGACGCTGTACCGCCTGCGGCGCTGGCGGGCCGGCAAACTCGAGCGGTTCTACGAAGGCGGGCGCATGCTGCCCGCGGTGGCAAGCGCCGGATCCATCTTTCGGGAGGGCACCTGAGCTAGGCCAGGTAACCGGGCATCTGGAGATTCCAGGTGTCCAGGAGTTCCCGCGGCAGTTCTCCCAGAAATCGGGACGGGTGTTGGAACGCGTCTCCGCCGTACGCCCCTGCGGTCCGGATCAACGGGTAGCTGAGGTACAGTTCATTTTTGGCCCGCGTCACGGCCACGTAGAACAGGCGGCGCTCCTCCTCGGTTCCTTCCTGCGCCTCCATGGACCGGGCGGAAGGAAAGAGGCCTTCGCAAAGCATGATGATGAACACCACGCTGAACTCGAGGCCCTTGGCCTGGTGAATCGTCGAAAGCCGGAGACGCTCCTCGTCCGCCGCCCGCGAACTCTCCGCCTCCGCCTCGACGTTCGTCAGCAACGCCAGTTGCGCCAGGAACTCCTCCGGTGAAGGGAATTGCCGGGCGAAGCTCTCCAATTGCTCCAGGTCTTCCATCCGGCTGGCATGGTTGGCGTAGGTCGCCTTCAGGTAATCCTCGTAAACCGCCTCGAGCACCAGGCCGATCATGTCCGTGGCACTCTCGCGCGTGGGAGGAGATTCGAGCTGCGACACGGTGGCGGTCAGTTGCGCCCAGGCGGTCTGAGTCTTCTTGGGCACCATCCCCACCAGGGACTGCAGGGAGGCGGCAAGCGCGGGCGGCGGTGGAACTGCCGCGGGCGGGTTTGGATCCCCCGCCGGGTTCGAGGGCTCGGTCGAGCCGGTCGCCGCTTCAGGATTCCAAATCGCCTCAACGTCCGGCATTTCTCCCGTGCCGGTCGCTGCGTCGGAATTGAGCGCATCGACGCCAGCAACGAAGGCCTTCCAGAGCTTGTCAGCGGCTTTCGGTCCCACGCCCGGGAGCATCCGGACGAGCCGTTTGAACGCGGTTTCGTCCCGGGGATTGCAGACAAACTTGAGGTAGGCCGCCACGTCCTTCACATGGGCCTGCTCGAAGAACCGGATGCCGCTGGTGATGCTGAAGGGAATGTTGCGCCGCGTCAGTTCCATCTGCAGTTCCATGGCGTGAAAATGGGACCGGTAAAGCACCGCCATGTCGTCCATCGCGGTGCCCTCTTCGCGCAACTCGAGGACCCGTTGGGCCACAAAAGCCGCCTGGGCTTGCGCGTCTCCACAGGCGACCAGCACCGGGCGCGTGCCCGCATTCCGGACCGGTGTCAGCCTCTTTTCGTACTGGTCGACGTTGGCCGCGATGGCGGCGTTGGCCAGGGTGAGGATCTCCGGCGTGCTCCGGTAGTTGGTTTCGATCCGGTAGATGACGGCGCCGGGGTGGCGTTCCGGGAATCGCATGATGTTCCGGAAGTTGGCGCCCCGCCACGAATAGATGCTCTGGGAATCATCGCCCACCGCCATGAGGTTGTGGTGCCCGGCCGCAAGCAAGTCGACGATGTCACTTTGGAGGCGGTTGGTGTCCTGGTATTCATCGACCAGGATGTGCTCGAAGCGGCGCTGGTAGTGTTCGCGAACGGCGGTTTGTTCCTGAAGCAACTTCAGCCACAACACCAGCAGGTCGTCGAAATCCATCACGTTCGCCGCGCGTTTGCGGGACTCGTAGCGGCGCTGAATCTCTTCGATCGGGGAAGCGAGGTGTGCGAAATGCCTGAACTGCCCTTCCACCAGGCGGGCGATCGTTTGCCCCGTGTTCACCGCGAGCGAGAACATGTCGCCCAGCACGTCGGCCTTGGGAAAGCGCGTGGCCTTCACGTCGATCTCGGACTCTCCCAGGCACGCGCTGACGAGGTCACGGGCGTCTTCCCGGTCGAGGATGGTGAAGTCGCGTCGGTAGCCCAGCAGGTCCGCGTGCCGCCGGAGCACGCGGCTTCCCATCGAGTGGAAAGTGCCGCCCCAGAGGCGCGTGAGGTCCTGGGAAAGGAGATCACCCACGCGGCGCATCATTTCGTGGGCGGCCTTGTTCGTAAACGTGAGCAGGAGAACTTGCTCCGGCGGAATCCCGTGCTCGAGCAGGTACGCCACCCGGTAAACCAGCGTGCGCGTCTTGCCGGCCCCCGCGCCGGCGATCACCAAGGCCGGGCCCGGAGGCGCCTGAACGGCCGCCAGCTGCTGCGCATTCAGCTCGCGGCCATAGTCGATCTGCAGCGCCACCGGCGACCGGAACGGCTGCAGGACGTAGTCTCTCGACATGCCATCGATTCAACACCCGCCTGCGGTCCTGACCAGCGGAAACGTCCCCTTGCGGTGAACGGCCCCGGGCCGCGTGACGCTGTTCCGGGCGCCAGGCCGCGGGAGCGCGCGCTACTTCTCCTTGATGTCGTAGCTGAGCAGGGCGTCCTGATCGCGGATGTAGAGCCTGCCATTCGCGATGACGGGCGGCGGCCACGCGTGCTTGCCGCTTTGCAGCGGTTGCTCGAAGCGTCCTCTTTCCTTGAACCCGGCAGGGGTGGCTTCGATCAGCGCGATCTGGCTGCCCTTCTTCGCCTCCTCGCGCAGGATGAGGTGACCGTCCGCGTACACACAACTGCCTTTGTGGATCTCGTCTTCGTTCTGCCAGATGGCCTTGCCGGTCAGGAAGTCCTGACACGTCCAGCCGCGGCGATCGTCGTGGCCGTATACATGGTCGCCCACCAGGATCACGCCCCCAATCTGGTCGATCATGACCGAGTTCTTGTACACCTGGCTTGCCGAAAAGTCGTCCCCTTGACGGGTCACTTTGAAGAGATTGCAGCCGATGTCGTATCCCGAGGTCACGTAGACGTGGTCCTGATGCACGATCGGGGTGGGAATGACCGCCGTGGAGCCCTTGCGCGGGGCCGTCCACAACACCTTGCCGTTGGTCGAAACTCCCACAACGTTCGCCATCGTGAGCTGGACGTATTGCGGCACCTCGGCGATGACCGCGCGAACCAGCGACGAGTACTGCGCAGGGTCGGTGAACGCGGAGGTCTGCCAGCGGAGCTCCCCGGTCTTCTTGTCCAGGGCGACGATCGCCCCTTGGGGCCCCCCGGGCGTCATCACCACCTGATCGCCGTCCACCAACGGTGATTCGCTGAAGCCCCACTCGGGCATCTCGGCGCCAAAGTCCTTCACGAAATCCCGGCGCCAGCGTTCCTTCCCGGTGGCGGCATCCAGCGCAACAACCTCGCCGTAGGTACCGATGGCAAACACCGTATCGCCGTCCACCGTCGGCGTGCCGCGCACTCCGGCGAAGCCACCCCAGCCGGGGGCACCAGCCTTGCCCAGGGGGGCGGACCAGAGCGCCTGGCCGTCCTTCTCGCTCAGGGCAAAAACGTAGGCTTGGGCGCCTTTGTCGCCGGCGGTGTAAATGCGTCCGGAAGCCACGGCGACGGTGGCGTAGCCCGCGCCGATCCCGGTGGCTTTCCAGACCAGCGCCGGCCCGGCTTTGGGCCAGATCTTCAACAACCCGGTCTCGGTCGACTTGCCGTCGCGATTCGGGCCGCGCCATTGGGGCCAATCGTGGGCCGTGGCCGGCAGGAGGGCCACGCACCACACAACGACCGCGGTCCATCGTCGCAGTCCCGTCAGCATGTTCGCATTCATCCGTCGGCGTTAGATTGTCACGTGGTTCCCGGAATTCAACCGGGTGACGCGGGGTGGGGCCAAGGCGCGACGCGGCAACCGGACCCCGGTCAGGCCACAATCAACCCTTGCGCGGAAAGGCGCCGGAGCGCGCCGTCAAAGTCGCTGGCGAGCGTTCCCCACAGCGCCACGTCAGCCGGGAGGTGGCTGGCCTGTGCCAGCGCTTCCAGTTCGGCCCGCAGTTGTGCCCGGGATCGGGTTCCGTCGGCGCGCGCCACGATCTCGCGGCTCCACGGGTCCTCGAGCACGAGGGTCTGGTGGTAGGCTGAAGTGACCTGGCGTCCGACAGCGGCTTGCGCCCGGGCCACCGGAAACGCGACCGGCGCGCTCCCTGGTTCCAGAAGCAGATCGGGCGTCCCACCGTGGACGAAGGCAATTTTCGGACCGCAGGCTTCCAGGAGAAACTGCGCCAGCTGTCGTGGCGTGTCGGGGGACCAGAGGTCCTCGGCGGACGCTGCCGCCAGGTGCTCACGCGCCGTGTGCACCAAGTCGTTGAAAGCGGCCCGACGCGGGGCAATGGACATCAGGTGCGCCAGAGCGAGCTTGCCGGGGAGGAAATCGGTTTCCAGCCGGGCGCCGTCAGGACGCTCGAACACCGCCGGCGTCCCGCGTTCAACGAGCTTCTCGGGCGAAGCCACCCGCCCGGAAGCCGAGAACCAACAGCGTTCGACGCGCTCGAGTTGAGGCGCGCCGGCAACCGATCGCTCCGCCCGGCAGAGAACGGTCTGGTGAAACCGGCGACTGACGAGGAAGTCAAAGTACTGCAATCGCTCGACCCGATCGTCGGTGAGGGCGTGGAGGATCTGGACCGTTTCCGGCTTCAGGAGAAGCCAGATCAGTTCAGCCAGGTCCACGTCCGCTACGAACCTCAGCCCGTGACGGCCTGCCTCGGCAACGAACTCGTGGAGAAAGACCGGCGCATAGTGCTCCGCCAGGTCGTCGTGGTAAAGAAAGCCCGGTTCCTTGGCCAGGGCTGTGCGCAGCTCGGACCGGATCGCCTGCCCCACCTCGTCGGGGGGGTGAGGCGCGTCGCTGAGGAATTGGGCCAACGCCTTTGCCTCGCTCACGCGTTCCCCGGGCGTGCCGAGGTCGCGGACATGCCAGCGCAACATGTCCCGCACGACCTGTCGGGCACATCCCCCGGGCAGGGCATTGTAGCTGACCATCGCCAACCCGTCGGGTGCCAGGGACTCATGACATTGGCGCAGGATGGCAGCCCGAGCTTCCTCCGGCACCCAGCTGTAGACCCCATGGCTGATGATGAAATCAAACGGGCCGGCGACGGGGAGGGCCTCCGAGACGTCGGCATGATGCAGTTCCAGATTCGCCAGGCCGCACCGCCGGACGAACTCGTTGCCACGGGCGATGGCGCTTGCGGACAGATCTGTCCCCACGCAGTGGCTGCGCGGGAAAGCGGCGGCGATCGCTGCCAGGTTCATTCCGTCCCCGCAGCCGAGTTCCAGGATCCGGCTGGTGTTCACGGGTGCTGGATCGAGGCCGTGCAGGAACCCCAAAGCGGCCAGTCGCTCCGGATGGACAGCCGGTTGGGGCCGTGTCGGGTAGGCGACCACATCGTAGGCAAACGAGAGGAGCGGCGGCGGTGTCGTCATGGGAAGCCCCAGGTGATGGAAGCAATGCGGGGATCCTATCGAGGCGCCCAGGCTGGCGCAACCGGCGTTCCCACGAACCACCCCCTGGCCGGCAAAGCCGCTCTCGTCCAATCGGTTGGACGCTTGACTCTCCACGCGGACTCCCTAGGTTCAGACCCCGGATGAAAACGAAGCTCAGCACGCTGTTGGCGCTGACCCCCGCCGCCGTCGCCGCCTTGAACCCAATCCAAGCCGAGGCCGCCAACTACTACCTGAAGCTCGATGGCATCGCCGGAGAGTCGACGGACAAGATGCACAAGGAGTGGATCGATCTGCAATCGTGGTCGTTCGGACTGACGGCGGACTCTTCGTGGACAAAGGGCGGCGGAGCGAGCGTGGGCAAGCCCAATCCCGGGCCGATGGCCATTACGTTCACGCTGAACAAGGCGTCGCCGACGCTCTATTCCACGCTCTCAAGCGGCAAGGTCATCTCGTCGGCGACGCTGGCGGCCGCCAAAAACACCAGCGCCGGCAGCACGACCGACTTCTACACCATCAAATTGGAAGGGGTGTACTTGACCAGCGCCAAGACAGGCGGCTCATCCGGCGACATCGCGGGCCCGGTCGAGACGTTCACGATGATCTACCGCAGCGCCGTCTGGTCCTACAGCACCCTCGACAGCAAAGGCACGGTTTCAGGAAAACCGGTGACCTTCGGCTGGGACTTTGTGGATTCGAAAGCCAAGTAGGTCGCGGGCTCGAAGCACTCCTCCTCGATGCGGATGAGAGCGAAGACTCTTCGGACGTTGGGCCTCGGAACCTGGGCGGCCCTCGCCCTATCCGTTGGGTGCATCCGGGTCTGTGGAGCCTGGCAGGGTTTTTTGAGCCTCGAGGGATACACGGGGGAAGCCACCGAACGCGATCATGTCGGCTGGCTCACCGTGCGGGCTTTCGACGACGCGATGCTTTCTGATCTCAGCTACCGCAAAGGCGGCGGGCTGAACGGCGGCCAGGTGACGCTGCAACCCCTCAAGATCACCCGCACGGTGGACCGCGCCAGCCCGGCGCTGTTCGGAGCCTTGGCCACCAGATCCTCCATCCGATCCGGCGTGCTGGACCTGATCACCACCGGCGGGACCGCCGCGCCCGGGAAGACCGTCAGCTTCCTGAAGCTGCAGTTGAACAACATCCTGGTGACGGCCATTTCCAATACAGCGGGAGTGAACGGTGAGGTCCTCGAGACTCTGCAGCTTCGCCCGAGGGACCTGACCTTCAACTCGGTGAAGCTTACCGTGACCGCCAAGGCCGCAGCGGCCACGCTGGCATCCCGCGTCGGCGCGGTCGTCCCATCGAGGACCGCGGCCGGGGACATCCCCCTTGCCGGCAGCGACAGCGCCTGGCAGGCAGCGACCGGGCTGATTTCCCGGAACCGACTGCGCAATCCCGGCGCTGAGGAAGCCCTCGAGAGCGATCCACTTCTCGCACCGGTCGCTCCCGCCGGCTGGGATCCAACTGACGGCATATCGGTGCTCCGGTACGGCGACGTCGCGAATGCCTCGGGACTCCATCCCGGCCAAGGGCTCCATCTGTTCGCGGCCGGGTCTGAAACCGGTTGGGGCAAGGCCGTCCAGACGGTGGACGTGAGCGCCGAGGCGATTGAGGTGGATCAGCGCAGGCTGAAGGCGATCCTCTCGGGTTGGCTGGGCTCCGGTGATGGGACTTGGGACGCCGCGCAACTCACGGCAAGGTTCCGCGATGTGGCCGGTGAGATCCTCGGCGCGGTGCAGGTGGTGGACGATGAAGAAGCCGTTCAAGCCGACGGCACGATCTCCCTGAAACCCTACACGCAAACCGCAGACCTCCCGGCCGGAACCCGGTCCATCGAAGTGACCCTGGCCCTCGAACGGTACGCTGAGGGCATGGGAATGGGATTGGCCGACGAGCTCAGCCTGACCATTGAGCAGACGCAGACCCCGTCCACCGCCGGTGGTATGGAGATCCGCGTCGTGCGGTTTAGCCACCCAAGCGGCAGCCCGATCGTTCGTCTCTCATGGCCGGACGTCAGCGGCACGGTCCTCCTCGAGAGTGCTCCCCAAGTCGACGGGCCCTGGTCGGTTGAAGCGTCGGGAACGGAATTCCAGGAAGGTGATGCTGCCGTGGAGCTGCCGATCGACCGCGCTGTCCCGGGACGGTTTTGGCGCCTTCGCAAGGCCCAAGTCGGTCCCTAGTCGCCCGCGCTCTTGAACTCGGTGGCAGGGAAGCTTGGCGCGCGGGCGTGCGCCATTGGAGCACGCTTGAGCCCGGTCCTACTGCGCTCCCCTCCGGACGAGCTGCTCGATAAAACCTGTCGAATACACGCCGCGACGAAAATCCGGATCCTGAAGGATCGTTTGTTCGAAGGGGGCCGTGGTCTTGATGCCGGTGATCATGAACTCGCTCAAGGCGCGGTTCATGCGGTCCAAGGCCTCCTTGCGGTCTTTTCCGTACGCGATGATCTTCCCGATCATGGAATCGTAATAGGGAGGGATGGTGTAACCGGCGTAGACGTGGCTGTCGACCCGGATGCCATGCCCGCCGGGAGCGAAGTACATCTCGATGCGTCCCGGTGACGGCCGGAAATCGTCATAGGGATCCTCGGCATTGATGCGGCATTCGATGGCGTGGCCGCGGATGTGGATGTCGCCTTGGGAGATCTTTAGCGGCTCGCCCATGGCCACGAGGATCTGCTGCTTGACCAGGTCCACCCCCGTGACTTCCTCGGTCACCGGGTGCTCGACCTGGATCCGTTTGTTGACCTCGAGAAAGTAGAAGTTGCCCTGGTCGTCGACGATGAACTCCACCGTGCCGGCGTTGTTGTACTGGGCGGCCTCGGCGATGCGGATCGCCGCCTTGCCCATGGATTTGCGGAGTCCCTTGAACTTGGCCTCGATCAGGGGCGAGGGGGTCTCCTCGATCAGTTTCTGGTGTCGGCGCTGGATGGAACAGTCCCGCTCCCCGAGGTGGATGACCGTGCCGCGAGTATCGCCCAGGATCTGCAGCTCGATGTGATGGGGGTTCTCGAAGTACTTCTCGATGTAGACTCCCGAGTTGCCGAACGCCTTCTCCGCTTCGCTCCGCGCGGTGTGATAGCCCTTGATGAGCGAAATGTCGTTGTGGGCGATGCGCATTCCCCGACCGCCGCCACCCGCGACGGCCTTCACCAGGACCGGGTAGCCGATCTTCTTGGCCGTTGCCAAGGCTTCCGCTTCGGTTTCGACCACTCCCTCGGATCCCGGGGGCGTGGGCACGCCCACTTTCTTGGCGAGCGCCCGGCTGGCCGCCTTGTCCTGGAGGGCGTTCATGGCCCGGGAGCTGGGTCCGATGAACTTGATGTTGCAGCTCTCGCACACGTCGGCGAAATGGGCGTTCTCGGACAGAAAGCCGTAGCCGGGATGGATGGCATCGACGTCGGCGATCTCGGCGGCGCTGATCAGGCGGTCGATCCGGAGGTAGCTTTCATTGCTGGGGCCGCGTCCGATGCAAATGGCCTCGTCGGCCATCTGGACGTGCATCGAGTTCGCATCGGGCTCGGAATAGACGGCGACGGTGCGGATCCCCAACTCTTTGCAGGTCCGGATGATCCGGACCGCAATTTCACCGCGGTTGGCGATCAGGATTTTCTCAAACATTGCGGAGAGGATGGCGCGACGCGCGGCCAGGCTCGCTGGATCCCAGGACAGGACGGCGTCGACCCTCAGGAAGGGCGGATGCGGAACAGCGGCTGGCCGAATTCGACCGGTTTGGCATTCTCGAGCAGGATCTGGGTAACGACACCCTTGGCCTCGGCCTTGATCTCGTTCATGACCTTCATCGCCTCAATGATGCAGACGACGGTCTCGGGATCGACCTCCGTTCCCACTTCGACATAGGGCGCGGAATCTGGCGAAGGTGCCCGATAGAAGGTCCCGATCATCGGGGACTTGATATCGGCCTCGGGCGTGGCAGGGGACTTGGCCGGTGGGGCTGACAGCGCCGCGGCCGGGCTGAGCATCGGGAGCGCAGCCGGCAGGGCCGAAGGCGTCTCGTCGTAATGGACCGCAGCGCCGCCCGGCGCCCCGCTGGCGCCCCGCTTCATTCGGATCTTGAACCCCTCACGCTCCAACTCGAACTCCGAGATCGAGTTCTTCCGCATCAGGTCAATGATGGCCTTGATGTCTTTCAGGTCCACAGCGCCTCCGCGTTGGGGGTGGTACGTCCGGCGATTCGGCGAAAGGTGCTCATTAAGCAAAAAAGCAGAAGCCGAAACTCGACCCTGCTCTTGTCGTGCATTTGAATGGCGGGCGCACCTTAGCTGAGCGCCTCGGCGCCCGTCAAGAGCCCTCTGGTCACACCGACGAGCAACCGCAGCCTCTCAGGAATCGCGAATCAGTCAAAACGGGACCGGATCAGCTCCTGTTAACGATAGCCGACTCGAGTCCCAAGAGATACGAGGCGGCGCCGAAGCCAGCAATGACCCCGGCACAAACCGGCGCAATCACCGACCGATGACGGAATTCCTCGCGGGCGTGAACGTTAGAGAGGTGGATCTCCACCGTCCGGACGCCTGAGGCGGCGATGGCATCCCGCAACGCGATACTGGTGTGCGTGTAAGCCCCGGCATTGAGCAGCACGACCTCGAATTGACCCTGCGCCTCCTGGATCCACTCCACCAACTGGCCCTCGTGATTCGATTGACGGAAATCCACCTCGACTCCCAACCGGCGGGCGCGTTCCCTGACCGCAACCTCGATGTCCTTCAGTGTTGTCGTCCCGTAGATGTGGGGCTCACGCCGCCCCAGGAGATTCAGGTTGGGTCCGTTCAGGACTAGCACGCGCATGAGGCGCGAAGCTAGGCCGCTCGCGATCCGGTGTCGACCCCATTCCTCCCCGCCGCGGCGACTCGGGAGGTCACGCCCCAAAGCCACCCCAGGAACCAGAAGGCAGACCAGCCGATCGCTGGAACGTATAGGCCGAACTCGACAACACTCTGGAGCGCCCATCCCAAGACGCCCAGCCAGACCGCGAACCGCAGCTCGTCGGCCCACACGCGCCTTGCCAGGTAAATCAGCGACCCGGCGACCGCGCCCAGGTACAGGAGCGCACCGGGGAAACCCGAATCGGCGGCCTGCTGCAGGTAATCGTTGTGCGCCAGCATCGCCATCTCGGCTTCGGGGGATTTGATCGCGCGATAGCTCGCCCCAAAAGTGCCCGGACCGGTTCCCGTGAAGGGGTGCTGCGCTGCCACCGCCCATGCCGCGGTCCAGTAGGACAACCGGGCGCCCACGCTCGAGGCTCCGCCTTGGAAATAACCGGCGAATCGCAGCGAAAACGCCGCCAACCCCACCACCACGCCCACGGTGACGCATGCCAGCTTCAGCCGTCGCGATCCCGGCAGCCGCAACCCATAAATCCCCGCCAGGACCAGCGCGATGAGCCAACCGGCCTTGGATTTGGACCAGAACAGGCAGCAGGCCCCTGCCAGCAGCAGGAGGCCGGTCGCAAGCCAACGAACCGCCGGAGGCCAATCCCGCGACGCGGTCGCCTGGGCCAGCACGACACTCAGTGCTGGAGCAAGGAGGAGAATCGCCCCCGCGAGGGCATTGGGGTAGAACAAGGTCCCGAAAATGCGGTTCGCGGCCAGGCGCCTCAGATAGTCCCCAGGCAGGTTCTCCCACCCGGGTTGGGAATAGACATGCTGGCGGACAGCTTCCAAGCCACCGAACTGTTGCTGAAAGCCGGTCGCCAGCACGGCTGCGAAACAGCCCAGCAAGGCTGCCCAGAAGATCGTGAGACGCCAGCTCGGCGCCATCGCGAGCATGCCCAGATAGAAGCAGCCGACGGTAGCGATGAAATAGGGGATGGTCAGGCGGGTAAGCTTCGGATCGGTCGTATCCAAGGCGGCCAGGCACTGCCAAGCCAGCCAGCTCAAAGGCAGCGCCACCAGCCATCGAGGTTTGGGAATTCGCCAGTCGGCAACCGCCAGGCCCGCGAGGGCCAGCACCCCGAGGAACAGGTATCCCCACGCCATGGGCCAGGGTTGGAACACAAATCCCCAGTAATCCTCTGGGGGCACAACCAGATGGTCCAGGAGGGCAGGATTGCCCCACTTGAGGAAGGCCAGTCCCAGGAACAATCCGGCAAGCGCAGCAAAGCCTGGGCGCAGCTGTCCTTTGAACGAGGAATCGGGAGCGACCGGGACAGGCCGGCTCTCCCGGGTTCGACTGGCGGACGGCATCACGTTCAGAAGCCCCTCAGGAACGGCCCGCCCGGCTCACGAGTTCTCGAGCCCGAGCCGGGTGCGGATGATCTCGGCCAGCTGGGTGCACCAGCGATCGACGCGCTCCGGGTCCGAGGCTTCGACCAGCACCCGGGCCTTTTTCTCGGTGCCGGAGTAGCGGACGAACACGCGTCCGCCGCACGGCTTCACGTCGGCCTCCGCCACCGCGAGCAACTCCGCGAATCCGTCGAGCTCCTCGAGGGGACGCTTCTCCCGGACCTGCACGTTGATCAGCTTCTGCGGGAAACGGGTCCAGCACAGGCGAAGCTGCGAGAGCAACGCATTCTGGGCCTTCATGATCCGGAGCACTTGAAGGGCCGCGACAAGCCCGTCGCCCGTGGTGGAGAACTCGCGGAAGATGAGGTGCCCGCTCTGTTCCCCACCGACCATGTAGCCGTTCTTGAGCATCTCATCGATGACGTACTTGTCCCCCACGGCGGTGCGAACGACGTTCCCGCCCGCCTCCCGGACGGCCAGGTCCAGGCCGGCGTTACTCATGACCGTCGCCACGACCGTCTTCTCGGCGAGGTTCTTCTGGGAGAGCATTTCGGTGGCGGTCAGGGCGAGGATATCATCGCCATCGACGAGGTTGCCCTGCTCGTCGCACAGCTGAACGCGGTCGGCGTCGCCGTCGTGGGCGACCCCGAGTTGGGCACGGTGCTCGACGACTTTACGGCAGAGCATCTCCGGGTGCATGGCGCCGCACTCCTTGTTGATGTTCATGCCGTCGGGCTGGTTGCCGTAGACGATCACATCAGCCCCCAGCTCGCGCAGCACCGATGGCGTGGTCTTGTAGCTGGCACCGTTGGCGCAGTCGACAACCACCCGTACCCCTTCGAGGTTCATCCGCTTGGGGAAGGAGGCTTTGGCATACTCGATATACCTGCCCACCGCATCGTCGACGCGCAAGGCCTTGCCCACTTCGCTGGCCACGGGACGCACGTGTTCGATGGCGCCGCTGAACGCGAGCTGTTCGATGTGGCCTTCGACGCCGTCGTCCAGCTTGTACCCATCCGCGCGGAAGAACTTGATGCCGTTGTCGTCGTAGGGGTTGTGGGATGCCGTGATGACGATGCCGGCATCGGCGCGAAGACTCCGCGTCACGTAGGCGACGCCGGGGGTCGGCAGCGGGCCGATGAAGATCACATCCACACCCATCGAGAGAATCCCGGAGGACAACGCATTTTCCAGCATGTAGCCCGAGAGCCGGGTGTCCTTGCCGATGACGATCTTGTGGCGTCCGAAGCCCCGGGCATGGCTCTCGAGGGTCTTGAACACATGGGCGGCGGCGCGGCCCAGCTTCAAAACGGTCTCGGCGGTCACGGGTTCGATGTTGGCCGTGCCGCGGACGCCGTCGGTTCCAAAAATCCGTTTGCAGTTCTTGGTCATGGGTCGGTTGCGGGGGGAGTGGTTCGTTCGGGGACTGAGCGGATGACGCGCACCTGGTTGGGAACAAGGGCGGTGAGGGCCACCCGGGGAGGCAGGTGCACTTCCACCTCCCGGTAGGCTTCCACATCCGGGATGTTGTCGAGGTTCACGAAAACCAGCACGTCACTGAGCCGAAGCCGGGCGATATCCTCTGAGCGTCCGGAAACACTCAACCGGACGCTCGGCGGCTCGACTTGGAAGGTACAAGCATCGGCCGCAGGCGTCAGCACGTGGATGGGCACGGCATCAAACGTCTTCGGCTGGCCAAACCTCAGCGTGTCCGAGGTGTTGAAGTGAATGAGCGACCAGACCAGCGTCGCGAGGACGACCGAGACGACCTTCCAGCCGAGGTTGCGCGTGATGAACCTATGCCAAGCCATGAGGACCGGGGCTGGGACGAAGCGGCGGGTCGCCTTCCTTCAAAGCGCGGCGCTGGAACAGGGTCCGCACGGTGTCCGGCCAGGACTTGGACCCAGGCTCCTTGACCAGGACAGAAGTCAGGAACGCCCGCAGATTCTCGATGGTCACGCCTCGAACCAGCGTCCCCCGGTACGCATACGACACCGCCCCGCTTTCCTCGGACACCACCACCACCACGGCGTCCGTCTCCTCACTCAGTCCGATCGCCGCCCGATGGCGCGTCCCCAGCGACTTGCTCAAGTCCTGCCGTTGGGTCAGGGGAAAGATGCACGCCGCATGGGTGATCCGGTTGCCGCGCATGATCACGCCGCCGTCGTGAATGGCGTTGTTGGGAAAGAAGACCGTCTCGAGCATCTCGGGCGTGGCCTCGCAGTCCACCACGATCCCGGATTCAACGACCTCCTGGACCGCCACGGACTGCTCGATCGCCACCAGCATTCCGATGCGGACGTCCGCGAGGCGCTCGGCGGCTTTGATGATCACCTCGATGTTCTCGCGTTGTTCCCGGACGCTGGCAAAGAAGGGGAGGTTGCCAAGTTGAGCCAGCATCCGCCGCAGTTCGGGCTGGAACAGCACGAAGATGATCACGGCGAGGGAGGGCAGCAGGGCCAGCAGGAGGGTCTTGATCACCTGAAGCTCGAACGCAAGCGTGATGAAGGTCATCGCGAGCAGAACGATCAGGAACCCAGTGACCACCGGCGCCGCGCGCGTACCACGGACAAACGTGATGGCGTAGTAAATGGCCACCGAGAGGAGGCCAATTTCCACCAGCGTTCGCCAGTTGTACTGAAGCCAGTTGACCATCACTTGCGTTCCTGCAGCGCCTCGACCATCCGCACCGCCTGGCGCGTGGCCGACACATCGTGGGTGCGGATCACCTGAATCCCCTGCTGGACCCCCCACACGGCACAGGCCAGGGAAGCCGGCAAGCGATCCTCCACCTCGGCTCCCAGCAGCCTGCCCATGAAGGATTTCCGCGACACCCCAAGCACCAGCGGCCGTATGAAGCTCCTAAAGGATTCCATCGCCGCGAGCAATCGCAAATTGTGCTCCAGCGACTTTCCGAACCCGATGCCGACGTCCAGCGCGACCTGTTCGGCGGGAACCCCGGCCCGTTGCAGACTGAGCAAGCGATCCGAAAAGAAGCTCTGAACCTCGGAAACCACATCCGCATAGACGGGATTCACCTGCATCGTCTTCGGCGTTCCCCGCATGTGCATGCAAATATATCCCGCGCCGGTGTCGGCAAGGATGCGGGCCATCGCGTCATCCGCGCGGCTGGCGGCAATGTCGTTCACGATGACCGCCCCGGCGGCCAGCGCCGCCTCGGCGACTTCCGGCTTCTGGGTGTCAATCGAGATCGCCACCCCTGTGCGGCTCACCAACCCGCGCACGACCGGCAGGACGCGGCGCAGTTCCTCGGCGGCATCCACCGACTCGGCGCCCGGACGCGTGGATTCACCGCCGACGTCCAGGATGTCCGCCCCCTCCTTCGCGAGGTCCACGCCGTGCTGGATGGCCTTTTCGGCGTCAAAGAACCGTCCGCCGTCAAAGAAGGAATCGGGAGTGACATTCACCACCCCCATCAGGAGCGCGGGCCGGGGGAATTCCCACCGAAGATGGGCGGCGGTCCAGATCACCGCTGGCAGAAACGCTCGAAGCCGCCCCCCAGGAGATCCCGAACGTCCCGCCGGATTTCGGCTTCGGTCGGTTCCCATCCGGTGGCGGTCAGGTCCCCGTACCGGTCCGCGAGCACCTTGATGAGGACCCGCCGGGTGTGGTCAAACTTGTAGATGAGCTGCTCAAGGACCCGGGCATCGGAATGCTGGGCCGTAAAGCTGAGCCCCAGCAGCTCCAACCGCATCCGCGTGATCTCCTCGATCAACACCGGCACATTGGTAAACCACCAGCAGCCGAAGAGGTGGAGATTCCGGAACTTGCGGGCGATGACACACAGCTCGTGCTGGCATTCGCGCGCGAGCACGGTAACGGCGAAGCGGTTCTCGGGACAGGCTTCGCAGAGTTGCACCAGGGCGGTCAAATCGCTGCGGCCCACACCGTCTCCGGCGAGACCCAGGCGGGGGTTGACCGCGCGCCGCACGCCCAGCATCAGGGCCAGCGGCAACCCGAATTCACGGCAGTGCGGCAGGACGGCGTGCTCCAGAAGTTGCGCCGTGTCCGAATTCGAGGGAAACGCGAAGTCGGGTGCCAGTGACACCATCACATAGCGGGCGTCCAACCGGCGGGTCCAATCGGCCAGGAACCGCCGCACCTCGCTGTAGGTCGATGCCGAAAGCCCTTCGCCCAAGCCGTAACCCCAGGTGGCCATCCGGCGGGCAGCCGCCGGCCATTCCACCAGCAACGGGTCGATGCGCAGGGCGGTGACGAAGCGCTCATCGCGCAGGAAGCCCTCCTGCCAACGCGGACGCTCCGTGTCGTCAAACGGAGAGTTGGTCATGTAAACCCGGCCCACATTCGCCAGCTCCAGCGTTCGGCTCACGTGCGTCTCCAGGTGACGCTCCTTGAACCAGGCTCGCACCGCGGGCAGGTCACGCGCCTGCACCTCGAGCCCGAACCGATGCAGGATGGTCAGGATCCCCTGGCACGCTTCCGAAACCGGCGAATGCGACACGAAGAGCTCGCGCCAGACCAGCTCGGCCTGTTGTTCTCGCGACAGGGCGAAGAACGCCTCGGGAGCCTCGGGCAGGTAACGCAACGCCTCGGCTGCGAGATAGTGATAGACCAGCAACTCGTCGATGCCCCACAGCAGCAATCCCCCCAGCGCCGGATCATAGAGGTGCGTGTGGATGTCGATCACCGGAGTCGAGGTCACCACGCGCTCCAGGAGCGCGGCGGTCGCGGTGCGACGGAATCCGCTGGGTGTCTGAGCGCTCACAGCGCGATGCTAAGTCATCCGGAAATCCGCCGCCACGCTTTTTGCGAGTTCACCGGGCCGGCTTGTTTGCGGGCGCACGTGGCGGGTCCTAGTGTCTTCGACCAGTTTCGCACGATTATGAAAGGGAAATCCAATACCAGCGGGTGCGCTCCCTGCGAGAGCGCCACCCGGCCGTTGAAGGGCTCCGCCCTGGCTCAGGCGCGGAAGCGGTTGAAATCCGGATGGGAAATCCGGGACCAACACCACCTCGAACGCGAGTTTTCCTTCCCCGATTTCAAGGCGGCGCTCGCCTTCACCAACCAGGTCGGAGCGCTCGCCGAGGAAGCCCGACATCATCCGGACCTCGAGCTTTCCTGGGGTCGGGTGCTCGTGAAGCTCTGGACCCACTCGATCGACGGGTTGAGTGACGCGGACTTCGAGCTTGCCGCCAAGGTGGACCGCCTGGCCTGAAACCACGCAGCGCCGTCACGGAACGGGTCCGCGAGCGTCCGGGCGCCTGCCTGGCCGCGCGAGAACCCGGGCGCAACACCTACTTGCCCTCCTTCGCAGGGTCGCCGTCCTTGGGCCCCATCAATTGCTGCATCGTCCCGATCGGATTGAGGAATGGAAGCAGGAAACCGGGGACGTACAGCGGCTTCAGGACCGGATCAGCGAGCGTGCCGCTGACCTTGAATTCAAGCGCCTTGGCCGCCGGTGACAGGACCAGGCTGATGACCGGCCCGATGAGCGGGGTCCGGTGGAGGACTTCCGCCATGACGCGGGCATCCACGTTGCCGTGGAAGTCGACCGTCCCCTGGTAGTGCAGCTGAGCGGGTCCGGCGGCGATCTCGAGATTGTCCGTCCGGATCACGCTTCGCGAGATCGTGTATGTCCCTTGAGCCGCGGTGGCACGGCTGTTTCCCGTGCCCGGGACGACCGCGTTCATCACCTTCGAGAACACGCCGAAAATGGGGAGATTCCACAACATGCCATCCCGCATGCGGACCTGGCCGTAGCCGTGCCAGCTCGACCAATCCGCCAGGAGCGCGTTGGTCACCACCAGGGTTCCGGTGACCTTTCCGGAGATCTGGTTCGTGCTCTCCAGCACGTCGTGAAGCAAGTCCCGAAGCTCGAACTCCGTGCCCCTTGCCTGGAAACGGAACCGCGGCTCCGCCCCGCTCGGGGTATCGAAAATGAACTCCCCCGAAAGCCGGCCGCCGTAGTATTCGCAGGCCACGTTCGTGATCGAGACGCGGTCCACCGTCCAGCGAGTGACCGCCGAGACGCGGCGGGTTTGGAAGCGCCAGAACTGAAAAGGCCCGCCTTCCACGGCGAACGTGAGATCCGAGCCCTCCGGGGAACGATCGGTCACCACCTGCCCACGGACCTCCACCTGCGGCGGGGTCGCGAACCGGTACGGCTTCAGGAGGGCGGCGACGTTCGTGCCGATGCAGCGCGCCACAACCATGGGATCCAGGTGGCTGCGGGCCGCGTCGAGAAACACCGTCCGCTGGGGGAGCGAGTAAGTCACTTGCGGCACGTGAGCCTCCCCGGAAGCGTGGCGGATGCTCACGTTCGTGGCCACGAGCTGGTCATCGTGCTTGAAGAGCGTGCCCTCGAGGGCCTCGAACGCCTCGCCGCGAAACGTGAAGTTGGTGGCCGCGAGGTCGAGGCTCAGGTTCACCTGCTTGGGTGGTGCCCAGTTGCCCCACACCTCCCCGCGCACGACCGGCGGGCTGGAAAACTCAAAGCCCCCGACGATCCCGGGAAGCACCGGGTCAATCGCTGGAGCGGCTGCCTGGGCGTCCACCTGACAGGAAACCACGCGCCACCGGAAGTCCCGCCGCAGCAAATCCAGGTCGTACGTCAGTTCCGCGCGGCCCTCGGGCCGAGAGAAGGCCAGGTCGCGAAGCTGCAGGACCTGGTTCGAGATGAGGATCGTGACGCCCGCCCGTTCGGCGTGAAGCCCGTTGAACGTCACGTCCCGCCCATCGACCCGAGCGCTCAGTTCCAGCGATGGGAGCAGATCCCGTCCCGCCACGAGAGCCGGGTTCGACCAGGGCGGCAGGGTGACTTGCACCGTGGCCTCGGCATGCGGCGGTGTGGCGTACCGGAACTGGGCCAGCCAACGGAGCGCGCCCGGCGGCAGGGCGATCAAGCGCTGCACATCGAAATCCACCTGCAAACTGGCGTCGAGTTTGCCGGTGACCAGGTCCAGGGTTGCTCTGGGTAGGCGTAGATCACCGCCGTACAGGCTCACGCTCGCATCGTCCAGGGTCAGTTGCGGGAAGGCCCATCCCGCCTTGAGCGAGGCGGCCTCGAGCTCCAGCTTCGAATCGGTCAAGCCCCGGCTTTCCAGCACGACGCCCGCTTTCCAGCTTTTCAGGAGGCTCGCCATGTCCAGGGTCGGATCCAGGCCAGCAGGGATGTTCTGAGATGAGTCGGGCTGCAGGTGGACTTGCAGCCTGGCCTCGGCCAGACGCCGGGTGCCCGAGGTCACATTCGTGACGCCGAGCTCCGCTTCAAGCAGGTCCGGGCGCGCGCGTTCGAGCCCGTGCCGCGCCTGCCCGCGCAGGCGCAAGGCTTCACAGGCCGCCTGGTCGCTCTGGAGCCCGGCCAGGGCGAAGTCGAAGTCCGTCTGGCAACCCAGGGAGGCTGGGTTGGTGCGCACCGTGGTCCCGTTGAACCGAGCCTGGCGTACGTTCAGGAGTTTGCCACCCAGCTCGCTGGCTTGGAGCCCCCACTCAATACGCTCCGGCAGGGTGGTGGCGAGGGGTTGCAGGATGGTGGCACGAAGCCGCGCGTTTCGAAGCGACGCCCAACGCGTGACCCCGCCCGCGACATTCAGTGTCAGTTGCAGCCGCTGATGGAGCGGGTCGTTCGCGTTTGGACCCGCTCTGGCGGTCAGAACCAATTCCCGCAGCTCGCCCCAGGGCGTCCAGGCTCCACTGGCACTGGCGCGCAACTCATTCCGAAAAGTCGCCAGGTCCCGTCCGTCGCCGGTGAATTGCAGGCGTATCGCCGGGGGGCTGGCGAAGCGCAGCTCCTGCAACTGACGATGAACCGTGCGCAGGTGCGTCCTCCAGACGGTGGCGGGCCCGGCGCGGGGTGTGCCCGGCCGGAGCAGTCCCTTGACGACGCGCGGCAGGGCGGAACCGTTCGTAATCATGCCGTGGGCGCCCAGAGTCACGCCCCCCACCCGAGCCGTCAGTTCCTCCAGGATCCAGGTATCCCCCGCCGCGATCCGCAGACGGGCATCGGGTATCTCGACGTCCAGGGATTCCGGAGGCTCATTCGTAAGCTGGAGCGGGATGCGGATGCGGCCGTTGCGGAAGTCGAGGTTCTGCAGGTCGAAGCGCCCCCGGAGCAAGGCGGGCCAGTGGAGATTCAGGGTCAGTTCGGCGAACTCAACCTGCGGGACTTCCTGTAGGCCGGTGCGGTGTCCTTTGAGGCCTTCCGCCACCAGGCCCCGGTACCAATGCATCCGCAATCGGGCGAACTCGACCGTGATGCCGCGATCGAGCAGCGCCCCGACGACCAGGGCGCGGACCGGACCAGGAACGCCAATCCGGTCCAGGTACAAGGCCGCGAGCACGCCCAGCAGCAACAGTCCCAGGCCGACCCGGCGCACCCACCGGAGCGCTGTGCGGGTGCTCCGCCAGCGTGTGGGCTTTGAGGCAGGTGCCATTTCAGCGGCCTTGATCCCCTTGCGCTGCCACCGCCCCCAGATTGAGGTCGTTGAGGATGAACTCCCGCAGCCGCGGCGGGCATTCGAAAATCACCGGGCCAGGCTGATCACGAATCTCGACGGCCGCATAGAGCCGGCCCGAGGGGCTGGGACTGCCGAAGCGAACCACGAACCGCGCTGCGGCGTCGACTCCCGGCTTCGGTTCGATGATGACCTGATGCCCGTCCTCGACGAAGCCGTAGCGGGACAGCGAATCCCGGCCCACGGCGACCCACCGGTCGGCGCGGAGCTGGCCGAGCAGGTAAGCCGCTTCTTCGAGCGTCACCGCGTGCGGCTGAGCTCCGGGACCTTCCGCCAGCGTCCATTGCATGGGCCCGGTGCGGACCAGGCGGCGCGACTGGGCGCCCTGCGAGACGGTGATGGCCGCGATCTGGTTCGTCGAAAGATCCCAGACCTGACGCTCCCGAAGTTGGAAGGCCGCCTTGGGCAGGCGCACCGGATCCAGCGCCAACACCACCGAGTCCTCCTGGCGACGTCGCGCGAAATAGCGATGGCCGCTTGGGTTGCCGAAATCCACCTGGGCGATCACTTCGTTGGTGGGACCCGCCTCACCGCGGACGGTGTGTTCGAGCCGGTAACTCCGCCGCGGCGGCGCCAGGCCGTAGCTGGCGAAATCCGTGACCACTTCCCGCTCGAGGGCCAGGAATTCCAGTCCCGCCATCTCGGCCAGCATCTCGATCACCAACACCGCATCCGCCGGCGCGGCGAAAGGCTCGAGGATCCGCCAGCCCGATCCCGGCCCCCGCTGCAGAACGAAGCTCTCGTCGGCGCGGATGACGATGCGGTCGACCTGGTCCAGGTTGAAGACCATGAGCCGGCGATCGCAGAACTCGGTGTAGCCCTCACGCGAGGTGTCCAACCAGGGCGCAAGCGGAGCGCGAGGCGTCAACATCACGTTCCCAAACCTCGAACTGCGCACGTAGAGCAGGTTCGTTTCGCCCGGGGCAGGCAAACCCACCTCCAGGGACTGCACATCTTTGCTGCCCAGCCCAAAGACGATCTCACGCTGGGCCGGCTGCAATCCAAAAGCCACCAACTCCTCGGCCGTCGGCGTGTCGCGCACGAAACCCGATACCCGCAACAGCCGCAACTCCTGCAGCAGGTACTCGAGTCGCGAACTGTTCGCCCGGGTCGGCCACGGCTTGGTCATCTGCCACGTACGGTTCTGCGGATCCCGGATCACTTCAAAGCCGTTCGTAAGCGGCCGGACCTGAACCCGGTCAATGGGAATGTCGTCCAGATGCAGCAAAGCCCGATCGCGCCAGGCCTCCGGCCCCGAAGGAAGCAGCCCCAGAATCGCGTCCTCGAGCAGCAGCAGGTCCTCCTGCCCGGCGATCTGCGCATAGATCTCCCGGCCCACCGCCGTCTGCTTGCCCAGATGCAGAACGAAGCGGTCGTCTTCGTTGGCCAGAGTGATCGTTGCCGCCGCCGGGGCCAGGCCGAAAGCCCCGAGCCCTCCGGTCTGCTGACGGACCTCGGCCGGGCGGATCACGCCGCGCTTCCGCAGTCCGGCCACGCCCCGGATGAGTCTCGTCACGCCTTCGGACTCGGCAGGGTAAAGGAATGGCGACTGGGCAAACCAGGTGTTGGTGCCGCGCTCGAAACTGAGCATCTCGTTCGTGCCCATTCGCAAGCGCACGGCACGGATGCCCGACACGTCCAAGGGTGGAAACAGCACGGGATTCTCGCCGCCGCCCCCGGACCGCTCGGAGCGTCGTTCAACCAACAGGATGAAGAGGTAAAGGACGGCAGCGGCGGCAACCAGCCAACGTGTCGAGCGGCGTTTCATGCGTTCGGCATCGGGATCAGGTTCGTCGGCGCCACCACACGACGCCCCCCGCCGCAAGGATGAGACCCGGGAACACTACCAACAACAGCCACCGCAATTGGACCATCGCGCCTTGTGTCAGCGTAATCCGGTACTCCTGCAATGGCCGCGCCGCCACCCCGGCGAGGTCCTCGGGACGATCCAGCAGCCAGTTCACCGCCAGGCTGGCGAAGTCCAGGTTCGCGGCGCTGCCGATCAGTTCGTTGCCCAGAAACAGCGACTCCCCCACCGCGACCAACCGCGCCGCCGCCCGGTCGGCGCCGAGCCCTTCAATCGCCCCCCGCTCGGCCGCCACCGCGAGGGGAATCGCCCCGCGCACGTCCTTGTCCGGCGTCGACTTGGGCACGCCTCCGGCCATCGAGCTCGCCGTGAAGCCACCGACGCTGGACAGAAACAGGGTTTGCGGACGAGCGCCGCCCGGACCCGACCGCGGCATGACGGACCGGGCCAGCAGCAGATGCAGGCTCCGGTCCCGCAACGGCGCCGTGATGGGATGCGCCGCATAGTTGGACACCACGATGTCGTTGCCGCGAACGGTGCGGTCCGGGTCGAACACCACATTGTCACCGACCTCGAGGCCCCACCCTTCGAGCCAGTCCTCGAAGCCGGTTCGTTGCCGCTGGGCCTGGTAGAAACTGAGCAGGGCCAGGATGCGCCCTCCGCGCAAGACGTACTCGTCCAAGCGCGTCAATTCCCCCGGGTTGAACGGCACTCGCGGCCCGCCCACGATGAGCAGGCGACAATCCTCGGGAACCTGATTCGTGCCTATCAATTCCAAACTGCTGGTTTCCATTCCTTTCTGATGGAGAAGCCCGGCGAAGCGCGAGTAGCCGGTCAGCTTTTCCTCGCTGGCGGGATCGTGCTCCCCGTGCCCGCGCAGGAAGTAAGCGCGTGGCCGGGCCGTGTCCAGAAGTCCGGCAATGGCTGCCGTAAACAGGGCCTCTCCCTTGAAGCCCGTGCGTCGCACCTCCTTCTCCCCGGCGAACAAGCCGCCCACGTCGTAGTCGGACAACTCGGATGCACGCACGATCTTCGAGCGGGCTCCCAGCTCGAACACCACCAGATCCGTCTCGCTCGAGGGCAACTGCAGCCGCGCTGCCAGGGGCTCGGCACGTCCGGGATCGCGCCGGTAATTGACGTGCTCCAGCTTCAACTTCGGGCACGCGTAGGCATACTCGCTCAGCAGCCCGTAAACCGGCGGGAACAGCGGATCATCGCGGTCGAACAGGACGATGACCGCCAACTCGGTGTTGACGGCCTCCAGGACGCGGCGGGTCGGCGCGGAAAGCTCGTACCGGGCGTCCCGCGTCCAGGGCAGGCGTCGATAATGCCGCGCGGCGAGGTAATTGGCCATGAGGACGATGGCCAGGACGGCCGCCATCGAGAGGGCCAGGTGCGCCTGGGATTCCCGGCGACGGCGTGGGGAGAAGCTCCGGGGTGATGTGGGGGGCTCGTTCACGTCACCTCCAACGACGGCTCTCGATCACCTTCACGGTCACGAAGAGCGCCAGGCCCGCCGCCGTGACATAGAATACCAACCAGCGCGTGTCCACGACACCTCGCACAAAGTCCTCCATGTGGGTCAACTGGGAGACATGGTTCGCCACCGTGGACAAGCCACCCGACCCCTCGCTCAGGTTGGACCGAAGGAAACTCACCATGAAGAAGGTCACCCCGAGCACCAGCGTGATCATCGCGGCCATCACCTGGCTCCGGGTCAGCGAAGACGCCAGGCAGCCCATGGCGATGGAGAAGGCCCCGGACAGGATGATCCCCAGGAACGTGCTGGCCACCGCCCGCCAATCCAGCGGGCTCCCCTCCGGCGTATACCAGGCCACCACGGTCAGGCACACCAGCAAGGGAAGCCACATCACGATGTAAAACAGCAGGGCCGCCGTGAACTTGGCGAGCACCACCGCGATGTCGCTCACCGGGGTCGTCATCAAGGTCTCGAACGTCCCCGTGGCGCGCTCGAGCGCAAACAGCCGCATGGTGATCACGGGCACCGCGAGGAGTGAGATCAGCCAGAAGAACATGGTGCTGTAGAACACTTCGGTCAGCGGGGCGTTCAGCACCTCCCCGTTGTAGGCGACCAGGACCTCGATGAATCCGAGCCCCAACAGGAAGGCGACCGCCGCCAGGATGACATACCCGGTCAGGCTCAGAAAATAGGAGCTCAACTCCCGGCGCACGAGCGTCACAAACGCCAGTCCAGCCACTCGGATTCGGGGCGCGGTTAGCGGCGTGGGCTCCATCAGTGTTCCTCGCTCTCGAACTCCCTCCGGGTCATCCGCAGGAAGACGTCCTCCAACGACTGCCGCGGCTGCGTGAGCTCCCGCAAAATCCACCCCTGCCGGCAAACGGTGCGAAACACTTCCTCCCTCAGGTCCACTCCCGATCCCGCTTTGAGCATGCAGCGGACGTAGCCATCCCCCAGCGACTCGGATTCGACCAGTTCCAGGACCGGATGTTCCCGCCAGCACGCGGCCAGTTGCTCCGCGGGCGCAGCGATTTCAGCCACAATCACGCCGGACCCGGACGCGCGCCGCCGCAGATTCTCGGCGGTGTCGGAAGCGGCGATCCGTCCCTCGTACATGATCAGGATCCGGCTGCAAGTCGCTTCGACCTCGGACAGGATGTGGGACGAGAGCAGCACCGTGCGGCTCTTGCCCAGCGTGCGGATCATTTCGCGGACGGACCGGATCTGGTGGGGGTCCAGCCCGATTGTCGGTTCGTCCAGGATGATCAGGTCCGGTTCGTGGACGAGCGCGTCTGCCAACCCCACCCGCTGGCGGTAGCCTTTCGAAAGCGTCCCGATCACCTTGAGACTGACATCCCCAAGACCGCATTCCTCGGTCACCCGGTCCACCTGGCGCCGGCTCTGGGGAATCGAAAGCCCCTTGAGGCGGGCGCGGAACTTGAGGTACTCGCGGACGCGCATGTCGTGGTGAAGCGGGTTGTTTTCGGGCATGTAACCGATGCGCCTGCGAACTTCATCCGAGTGCTCGAACACGTCGAGACCGGCCACGCGTACGGTGCCCCGGGTCGCGGGCAGGTAGCACGCCAGGATGCGCATGATGGTGCTCTTGCCTGCCCCGTTGGGTCCCAGCAACCCCAGAACCTCTCCCGCGGCCACGTCGAAGGAGACATGGTTCACGGCCACATGGCGGCCGTAGGCTTTGGTGAGGGATTCGACGTGGACCATGATGGCGAGCCCGGGCTACCGCACCGTCAACTCCACTTCGGCACGACGCGGAATGATCAGGCGCCCGCGGGTCTGCAGAACGAGAATGTCGAGCGTCACCTTGTCACCCGGAGACCGGTTCCGAAGCATGCGCGCCGCAGTCACCACGTCCCGCGGCGACGCTCCATCCAACCCCAGCAGCACCTGGCCGCGGGTCACCCCCACTTTCTCGGCCTCGGAGCCCTTGTCCACCCCGGCGATCAGAAGTCCATCCCGCGTAATCAACCCCATCCGTTCCGCCAGTTCCGGTGTGATGGCCTGCACGCTCAACCCGATCTTCTGACGCACGAGATTGGCGGTGAACACGGAAGCTTCCCTCACCAGCCTCACCCGGACGCGCTCCTTGTTGCCGGACCGCTGGACCTCGATCTCCACGTCTCGGCGGTCGCCGACGGCGAACAGGTTGTGATTGAAATCAATCAACCCGCCCGGCCTGGAGCCATTCACACTGAGGATCTCATCGCCGGCCTCGAGACCGCCCTTTTCCGCCGGGCTGCCCGGCTCGAGGCCCGCCACGGTCAGGCCATGGACGGTCGGCCGCAGCCGCGCTCCAAACCACAACCGTTCGCGTTCGGGGGACAGGATTTCAGCGAGCGCTTCAGAGACGCGCCGGACCGGGATCGCGAACCCGATGCCCTGCCCTTCCCGATAGACCGCCACGCTCAAACCGATCAACTCGCCATCGAGGTTGATCAGCGGACCGCCACTGTTGCCCGGGTTGATCGCCGCGTCCGTCTGCAACCAGTCCTCGACCCCGAGCGGCACCCCTTCCATGACCGGCCGGCGGGACTTTGAACTGAGAATACCGCTGCTGACCGAGCCGCCCAGCCCGAAGGGATTGCCGAGGGCGATGACCGACTCGCCCAGCAGCAGGTCGTCATCCGCGGCGAACTTCACGGCCTGAAAGGACTGCCCCGGCTCGGCCTTGATCTTCAGCAACGCCACGTCGCTGGTGGTGGTGCCGGCGACCCGTTCGGCCTCGAAAATGCCCCCGCCGGCCTCGTCCGAAAGCTTCACCCAGATGCTCGAGGCGCGGCGCACCACGTGGTCGTTGGTCAGCACGTAGCCTGCCTCGTCAATGATCACGCCCGAACCCAGACTGTACTGCGTCTCCGCGGGACGCCGGCGGTAGTAAGGCCCCCACCACTCCCGGAGCAAGCGCTCGAAAGGATCCTGGACCTCGAGCACGGTCTCCGTCCCGATGTTCACCACGCAGGGCATCACCCGCGCAATGGCATGCACCACGGGGCTCTGGCGCGCGTCCGAAGCCGCTCCCTGCCCGCCGGTCCAGGCGAACAGCAGGCACAGAACGCCAAGCCGCCATGGACGGCGGCGACCCGGCCGCCGCCGGGCTCCGGCAGAACCACGTGCTGGTGCTATCGATGGCATCTTGAGGCTTGAGACGGCCGGCCCGTGTCCGATTCCACGTAAAACCCGGCTTGACTTAGCAGAGTGCGCGGCGGAAAAGCAACGTCAAGGTGAACGCTGTTGCTCCCGGCCTCTACGCGGGGTGGCGCGTGGCTGCCCTGGACGAACCCGTTCTCCACGACGAGGACACCGGCCGGCCCACCCCGAGCGAGCGCCTTCTCCAACAGGTCTGGCTTCATCAACGTCTGCGCCGTGACGCATTGCGCACCTTGGACGGACGCCCGGTCACAGTCCTTCATCCCGGCTTCTGGAACCGCGAGTCCGGACCCGACTTCCGGGGGGCGGTCCTGCAAATCGGCGACGACGCCGCCATCTCCGGCGATGTGGAAGTGGACCTGAGCCCGGCCGCCTGGCGCCAGCACGGCCATGACCGCAATCCGGCCTACCAGCAGGTGCGGCTCCACGTGGTCTGGCGCGCCGGGACCACGGACCTCCGCGCCCTGCCGACCCTCGAACTTGCCGACCTCCTGGACGCCCCGCTCGACTCGCTGCGCCAGTGGCTCGGCGGCGAAACGTCCATCCCCGGCCCGGTCACCCGCCCGGGAGGCTGCGCCGGACTGCTCCACAACGTCACCGAAAACGACCTCCGGACTTTGCTCGAACAGGCCGCCACCTCTCGACTCCGGTTGAAGGCGGAACAACTGGCTGCCCGCGCCCGGCAGGCCGGCTGGGACCAGGCCCTCTGGGAGGCTGCCTTCGCCGCTCTTGGCTACAAACACAATGCGTGGCCGCTCCGGCGCCTGGGCGAACTGAGATCGATGCTTCTCGCGAACCTCGAGGGCCGATTGCCTCCCCCGGTCGAACTTCAGGCCCGGCTCTTCGGCGTGGCGGGACTGCTCCCCGCACAACTCACCCGGCGTTGGGCCGAAACGGACCGCTGGTTGCGCCGCGCCTGGGATGTCTGGTGGCGCTGGCGCGACGCAGCCGGTCCGAAGGTTCTGCCGGAACTGGCCTGGCGCTTCGATGGCTTGCGCCCGGCGAACCATCCCCAACGCCGCCTCGCCCTGGCGGCCCACTGGCTGGCGCGCCCCGACTGGCCTTCGCGGTTCGAGCCGTGGCTCGTGGCGGATCTTCCCCGTTCGCAACTCCAACCTGCCCTCGCCCGGTTGGTGCAGGCTCCCGAAGATCCCTTCTGGTCGTGGCACTGGACACTCCAGAGCGGTCGCATGAAGTCTCCGCGCCCGCTCCTCGGCGCGTCCAGGATCGCGGACCTCGCCATGAACGCCGTCCTGCCGTGGCTCTGGAGCCGGGCGGCAGCCACCGGCAACCGATCGGTCCAGGATCGGGTCGAGTCGCGGTACCAGGCGTGGCCGGCTGCGAATGACAACGCGGTGCTGAAGCTCGCACGAGCCCGGCTGCTCGCGGGACAGCCGTTGCCCCGACCCGTGCGCGCGTGTCATCAGCAAGGGTTGCTTCAGATTGTCCGCGACTTCTGCGACCACGCGAATGCGCTCTGCGAGTGCTGCCGCTTTCCGGCTCTTGTTGCCGGGCGCTCGTGAGCGGCTGGTTCCCTCGGGCCTTGCAAGCGCAAGCCCGATGATCGCGAATTCCTGCTCACGATGCGGGCATGGCGTAACGACCAATCCCAGCCACGGCCCCTCGAAGCCTCCGGGTTGCCCGACTCGAGCCGACGGCCGTTTGCGCTCCGGGGATCCCCCCGCCACCTTCCTCCGGCGCATGGTTCGGTTCGAGCAACAGCATCATTTTCCGTTCCCACGCGAGACCGTGTGGGGAGTCTTGAGCCGGACGGACTGGCTGAACCGGGCCTTGGGCCTGCCGCCGGTCGAGTATCAATTCGAACCCCAGCCCTACGGAGGTGCGACTGTGCGCGCGCAGGCCCGCCTGGCCGGAGTGGCCTTGCGATGGGAGGAACGTCCGTTCGAATGGCTCGAACCTGACTATTACCGCGTCCGACGGCTGTTTGAACGCGGGCCGTTCCTCGAAGCCACCATGGGGATGGAGCTCGCCGCGGCGGGCGATGGGACCTCGGTAACCATGTACTCGGAAGTCACGCCGCGGAACGGGTGGGGCCGTTGGTTCACCAAGTACGTGCTGCAACCCAAGGCGCTCCGCGACTTGCGCCGCGTGCTCGCCCACGTCGAACGGCATCTGCACTCCGACACTGGCCCGCCGTTTCCACGGCTGCCCGCGCGGCCCGTAAACGAACCGGCGCTTCAGGCCGGATTGCGCCTCCTCCGCGCGGATGACTGCCTCCCCCCCCTCGCCTCGAGACTGGAAGCGCTGCTACGCGAAGCGCCAGATGCGGCCCTGACCCACCTCCGCCCGCTGGCGCTGGCGCGGAGCTGGGGCGCCGATCCGTGGGAGGTCATCACCTTGTTCCTTCACGCCACGCGCGCCGGACTGCTGGACCTGCGCTGGGAAGTCCTCTGTCCGAACTGCCGTTCTTCCCGTGCGCCGGCGATCACTTCCCTGGACCGCTTGAAGCGGAGTTCGCATTGCGACGCCTGCCAGATTCGGTTCGACGCCGAGTTCGATCGTTCCGTCGAGCTCAAGTTCGCGGTGAACCCGGCGATCCGCCCCCGCCTCGAGCAGACCTACTGTCTGGCGGGTCCAGGCGGCCGCCCCCACATCGTCGCCCAAGTGCGGCTCGAGGCGGGGGAGGTTCGCGACTGGCGCTGGCCGGTTCGCCGGTACCCGGTACGGTTGCGTTCGCCCCAGGTCCTCGAGCCACGGTTGCTCGAGTCCGAGGCGCGGCAGGCCCGCATTCGCGTCGAGGTTGGCGGCTTTCAAGTCCGGCTCGGGACGGATGTGGAAGGTAGCCTCGACGTCGCGCGCCTCGAGAATCCGAACCCGTTCCCGGTTCTGCTCAGCCTCGAACGCCTCGGTTGGGGGGACGACATCCTGACCGCCGCGCGGGTCTCGAACTGGCAGGAGTTCCGGGACCTGTTCTCGACCCAGGTGATCTCGCCCTCGGAACAGATCAGCGTCGGTGCGCAAGTGGTCCTCTTCACCGACCTGCGCGGTTCGACGGCACTGTACCAGGCCATCGGTGACGGGCCGGCATACGCTCTGGTGCGCGATCACTTCGCCATCTTGTTCGAGGCCATCCGCGCCCACCACGGCGGGGTCGTGAAGACGATTGGCGACGCGGTCATGGGTTGCTTCAGCCGTGTGGACGAGGCGCTGGCCGCGGTGCGCGAGATGCACCGCAAGTTGCCGGCGGCCAACCCCGCCCTGGCGACGCACTCGGCGTTGAAGTCGAGTCTGCACGTCGGCCCCTGCGTGGCCGTGAATGCCAACGAACGGCTTGATTTCTTCGGCACCACCATCAACCTGGCCGCCCGCATGGTCGAGTGCTGCCGCGGCGGCGACCTCACGATCTCGGATGAACTGCGCCAGCGCCCGGAGCTGGCGGCGTTCCTCCAGGCCCTGCCGGACGAGCCGGAGCGGCTCGAGATGCAGTTCCGCGGCTTCGAGGCCCCGCACCGCGTGTGGCGGATACCGATGAGTTGATGACGTTGAGGGGGTGACGGCCTCGATCGTTGCGGCTGGGACACGGGGCAGAACCAGATCTGTCCGCTGGGTCGCCTGGTCAGGTGCGCACTGCGGCGAACCAGGGTGGCACTGGGCCGGGCCATCCGATGCCGGGGTTCGGCGCGCCGCCACGTCGGACCAACGCTTGACAACCGCTCGCCACTGTCTCTCAATCCCGCCTACCTTCTGTGCAAGATTCGCGAAGCGTTAGGAGATCCGCGTCGGTTGGTTTGCGGCTAGGCGGCTTGCCCGCGGTCGCGCTCTGTTTCCACCTGTTGCTCGGAACGGCGCGGGCTCAACCCGCTTCGTGCGACGTCTTCACCAATCGCTACGCGTGCCGGCTCTTCGGCAGCGAGCCCCCCGTGGTCTACGGTTCCACCGTGGGCGCGACGCAGGAAGCGCAGTGCGAGGCCCTGCTGCCACACGCGCGCGATTGGGGCGGCCGCAGCTCGGTCTGGTACGTCTGGCAACCCCCGATGCCCGGGTATGCGCTGGTGCAGACGCTGGACAGCGACTTCGACACCCTGCTGGGCGTGTACGTGGGCAAGGACGTTTGCGACTTCGACCATGTGGCGCACAACGACGACGAAGCCGTCAACCAACCGACCAGCCGGGTCGAGTTCGACGCCGACTCCGATCTCGACTACCAGATCGTGGTCGATGGCAAGCAAGCGGCTTCCGGGGACTTCGGCCTGCGCATCAAGCTTTACACCTGCCCGGAGATCCTGGTTCAGCCGGTGTCCCAGCCCACCGCTGAACGCAAGCCGGTCGAGTTCTCGGTGACGGCGCTCGGAGCGCGGCCGCTGTCGCACCGGTGGCAACACCGTCCCGCGAACAGCCCCGCCGAGTTCCGGGACCTGGCGGGAGAAACCCGGCCTTCGCTCAGGTTCGTGGCTTCGACAAATCACGCCGGCGAGTATCGGGTGGTCATCACGAACAGCTACTGCACCGTCACCAGCCTGGTTGCGGTCCTGGACGTGCAGTCCACGCCGGAGATCACCCTCGCCCCTCAACCCGGCACCAACACCGCCTGCGGACGGCAGTGCTTCACGGTCAGCGCCGTGGGTGGCTTGCCCCTGACCAACCGGTGGCAGTTCCGTCCCCGTGCCGACTCCGGCTGGCAGGAGCTCGAAGTCGACGTGTCGTCCACCGGCACCTCGACCTTCTGCCTCGACCCACTGAGCACCGACCACACCGGGGAGTACCGCGTCCTGGTGGCCAACGCCGCGGGCTCGGCCCACAGCGAGGCCGTGCGACTCGAGGTGACGCCCTGGCCGCCAGAAATCACCCGCCACCCCACCGACCAGCTCGGGTTCGAGGGCGAGAGCGTCTCCCTGGAGGTTGGCCACCGGGGACCTGGCTGCGAGCCCACGACGTTCCATTGGCTGTATCGCGAAACCAACGCCCCACCGGTCACCCCGGGCCCGTTCTTCGTGACGGACGGTCCCCAGTTGACGCTCCCCTGGCTGGATGCCGGTTACGCTGGGTACTACTCCGTGATCGTGAGCAACCGCTACGGCGCAAGCCCGCCGAGCAAGGAGGCGCGGCTCACCGTCGTCCGCCGTCCCCCGAACGACGACCTGGTCAACCGCATCCTGATTCCCGAGGCACCCGCAACGGTTTCCGGGTGGAACAACTACGGCTCGACTGAAAGCGGCGAACCTGATCATAACGGCAAAGGGGCCCAGCATTCAGTGTGGTGGTCGTACCAGCCTCCCCGGCTGGGTGTCGTGGCGGTTGACCTCACCGGCAGTCGCCTGACGCCGCGGCTCGGCGTCTACACGGGACCAGGCTTCGGCGCGCTCACCAAGGTGACCTCGGGCGGCCCGGGAGTCGTGTTTCTGGCCCAACCCGACCAGGAATACCTGATCGCCGTGGACGGCGTGAACGGCTCCGAGGGCGCCATCACCCTGCGGCTCGATTTCAGCGATGGCTCCTGCCCGGAGTGGCGCTCCGAGCCGTCCAGCTTCGAGGAGATCGGGGATGTGGGAGGGGGCACGGGTTGCCGCACGCGGTGGCTGAGTGGCGAAGCGGTCAGCCTGACGCCGCTCTCGTACCAGTGGCTGTGGGAAAACCAACCCATCCCGAACGCCACCAACCCGAGCCTGCGCCTCGAGAACCTCACCACCGACCGTGCGGGCGAGTACCGCCTCGTAGCCCGGAACAACGCGTGCGCCATCACCAGCCAGGTGGCCCGGGTGTCGGTGCGGGTCGAGCCGCGCCTTCTCCGGGAGCCCGCGGTGCCCGTGAAGCCACTCCCCCTGTGCACCAATCGGCTCCGCCTGGAAGTCGAGGCGGAGTCCTGCGCCCAACCGGTGACCTATCAATGGCGCCACTTCGGCGAACCGTTGCCTGACGCCACCAACGCTTTCCTCGTCATTCCATCCCTCGATCCGCGGACGGCCGGCGGCTACGATGTGGTTGTCGCCAATCGGAACGGAGCCGTGGTCAGCCGCGTGGTCGTCTGCGAGGCGGACCCAGTCCCGCCGCTGACGGTCACGCCGGCGCGCACCGAGCACACGCTCTGCTCCGACGTGGTGCTGCGCCTGGCGACCGACGAGTGCTTCGACGTGGCCTATCAGTGGCGTCAGAATGGCGCGCCGCTGCCCCAGGCCGACCAGCCCATGCTCGTCCTCAACAACCTGTCACCCGCCCAAGTCGGCGACTACGACGCGGTGCTGACGTTCGGCGGCACCACCTTGACCAGCCGGTTGGCCCAGGTGCGCCTCCTCGCCCCTGGGATCCGCAAGGAACCGGATCTCCCGGTGTATGACATGTGCAGCACCACGCGCCTGGTCCTGGACAGCGCCGACTGCGAGGGCACTGCCCGCTACCAGTGGCGGCTGGACCAGCAGCCCCTGCCGGGCGCGACCAACCCCTTCCTGCTCCTGGATCAACTGACACCAGCCAACGCCGGCCATTATGACGTCGTCCTGGCCTTCGGCGCCTTGACCCTCACCAGCCGGGTGGTCGAGGTCACCGTCACGGGTGCACCCGTTATCACGCGGCAACCGCAGGCCGTCACGGTCACCAACTGCGCGGCGGCCAGCCTGTGTGTCGAGGTGCGCTCCTCGCCGTGCGTCACTCCGCGGTTCCAGTGGTTCGTCGGTTCCAGCCCCGCCTCGGCCACGCGCGCAATTGCGGGTGCGACCAGCCCTTGCCTGGCCTTCGACAGTGTCTCCCGCGAAGATGCGGGCACCTACGTCGTCGAGGTCCGGACCGACTTCGCGACCAACCGGAGCAGCGCGGCCCTGCTGGTGGTGAACACCGCCCCGCGGATTACCCTCCAGCCTTCGCCGGGTTTCGAACGGCTTCGCGCCGGCCAGAGTTTCACCAATGCGATCCGGGCCGAGAGCTGCCCGCCCCGGCTGGATTATCACTGGATGCTCAACGGTCAGCCGGTGGACCTGGACGCCAACCATCTGATCCAGGGTGATGGCTGGCTGGTGGTCCGCAACGCGGGCCCCGACGACTCCGGCGCTTACCACTGCGTGGTGGACAACGGTCTGGCCACCACCGCGAGCAGCACGCGCACGATCCGGGTCGTCGTGCCGCCGCTCAATGACAACTTCGCCAATCGCATCGCCCTGACGGGTATGGACATCACCGCCACCACCTTCGCCGACGGTTCGCGGTACCACAACGAGATGGCCACGGACGAACCGGGTGAAACGGGTCATGGCGGCGCGGGCCAGCCTCCCGCGTTGTCCGTGTGGTGGACCTGGACGGCCCCCACGCCCGGCCGGGTGACGCTGGACTTGAGCGGCAGCACCAGCCTCTCGGGGGGCGCGTTCGACACCCTCCTCGGCGTCTATCGTGGGGAGCGCGTCGGGGCGCTTTCGCTGGTCACCCACGACGACAACAGCGCAACCGACGGCCTCGCCAGCCGCGTCAGCTTCCTCGCCGCCAAGGGCCGGACTTTCCAGATTGCGGTGGATGGCAAGAACCGGGCCGAAGGCCACCCGCGTTTGCGCCTCGTCGAGGAGGAGATCATTTCGCCGCCGATCATCACCCAACATCCTTACAGCCTGGCAGCCACCAACGGCGAGACGGCGACCTTCAGCGTCGAAGCGCACGGCAGCCCAGACCTGCTCTACCAATGGTCCAAGGACGGCATTCCTTTGGTGGGCGCCACCAACGCCTGGCTGGTCTTGACGAACGTACAGCGCTCCGACCAGGGAAACTACCGGGTCCACATTCGCAACGATTACCCGCCGGAAACCAACAGCCACATCGCCCGCCTCACCTTCGGCACCATCATCCGTGGCCAGGTGACCGACGCCACCAATGACAAGCCCATACCGGGCGCTCGCGTCTCGGTTGACCCCGTCTCCACGCTCACCGACGAAAACGGCAACTACGAACTGGTCGGCGTTGAACCGGGCGAGCTGCGGGCGGATTTCGACGCGGAGAGCAAACGCGGCGAAAAGGTCGTGGTAGGCCTGCTCGATGAAGTCCAGTTTGTGGACCGCTCGACGCTGAATGCCGTCACCCTCCGCTGCCAAAAGCGCCCCGAGTTCATTGATTTCGAGGATACCCAGTTCGAGCCGCCTCGGGGGCGTTCGGTGACCAACGAGATCTCGATGTCGCCGGTCCTGACCGGCATGCGCTTTGTGCTCAACTGGGGCCGGGAACCGGCCGACCTGGACTTGGTACTGCTGGCCGAGCACGACCCCGGCTACTGGCAGGTGGATTACCTCTGGGTCGGCCAGGGCGGTTCCAACACCCCCCCTTACGTGACCTTCGACGTGGACGCTCGCAAGAGCTTCGGACCGGAAACCGTCACCCTCCATCGCGTCGTGACCGGCAACTACTGGGTGTACGTGCGCAAGTTCGTCGAAAACGCCCGGGGCTCGCTGCCGACCTCCGGCGCCGCCGTCCGCGTGTACGAGCACGATCCCGACGCCGACACCAACCGGCTGGTGGGGGTCCGGGAGGTACCCAAGGAGGGCGACGGGAACTACTGGTTCGTCTGTCAGGTGGACGGCGCCAACCGGGTCGTACGCTGGCCCAACACGCTGGTCAGCCGGCCGCCTGGACCCGCTCGCTCCCTCGCGAGCCTTGCTTCCGCGCCGCTCAGCCCCGGCTCCGCACCTTTCTCCGGCCCAGGGCCGTCTTCCCATGAACCTCCCCAGGAGCGCGGACTTCAGTCCGCAGGAAGCTACGCCATCACAGGGACGTCCCTGGAGGCTGGAGCCCGCGCCCCGCGCCGGCTCATGGCCGGTGAGCAGGTCCCCGAGGAACCACGCGCTCTCCAAGGGCCATCCCTGAGTGGCATCCGGTACCGTTGGGACCTTGGTGATGGGGTGACTTACACCAACGACAACCACCCGCTCCACGCCTACACCACACCCGGCTGCAAGGACATTCGCCTCGAACTGACCCAACCGCGGGGGACCGCCACCTTCACCAGCGTCACCAACAAACCTTGCTTTGTCGTCGTCACCAACGCGCCCCCGGTCGTGGCCATCATCGATCCGCCTCCACAGCGCCTCTTCCGCGCCCGGGACCCGATTCCGATTACCATCACAGCTGCCGACACCGACCGCCAGCCGGCCGCGCGGGTCGTGGCCCGCGTCGAGTTGTTCCGCATCGAAGCGGGTCGCACGAACCTGCTGGCCACCCTGCTTGCCGCGCCGTACACGTGGACCTGCACGAACACCGACGCAGAGGGTCCCTATCGCTTCGTCGCACGTGCCGTCGACAACCACGGCGCCGCCACCTGGTCCGCACCCGTGTCCGTGGACGTCATGGAGCTCAGCGGTGACATCCTGATCATCCGGAACGGCACCCATACCGAACTCGACGTGCTCCAGCGGCTCCTGGCGGTCCCATCCGTTCCGAAGACTCCCGGGGACATGATCACGGAGCTGGCGATCCCCGTCGTCCGCGTGGTTGACCAGGCGCGCCTCCACTTTGACCTGGTCCGGGATTTTCGCCTGATCATCTGGAACGACGGCGCCCTGGCCGGCGCGGGGGTTCAGCCCCACACGGTCGAGGTGCTGCTGGAGGCGTGGCGTCACGGCATCCCGCTTTACTTTATCGGCCGCCACCTCGCCTCGGATGGGCTTCGACTCTCGAGCCTGGGCGCGCAGGAGGCGGCCCGGGTCTGGCGCGAACTGGTCCGGTTGGAACCGGCGGCGGGAACCGTGGCAGGCTGCGCCCCCGCGATCGAGCCCCCGGGATCGATCGTCAACGAGCTGTTTGAGAGCACCTGGCACGGCCCGGTCGAGATGTTCCCCATCGCCGAACCCGTCGAACCCGCGGTGGCGCTCACCAACACCCACCGGTTCGTGGGGTGCGATCCCTCCGAGCCACGCAGCCCTTGCCTGGACGACGCCCAAGTTCGATTGGGATGCGGCCCCTTCCCGTTGCTCGTACGCACGCCTCGCCTCGGCCAGGACAGCGCGATGCGCCCGCTCCGGCTTTCCCAGACGTTCCTGGTGAACGACGGGGATGCGACGTTCCAGTCACAACGCGACACCTTGTTCCTGAATTCGGTCTTGTGGCTGCTGCGGTTGGGTTGCCAGCAACACGGGCCGACCCTGGACTTCGGGGATGGACTGCCGGAACACCTGGCTCAGGCCTGCGAGACGTTCACGACCCGGGTGCGCCTCACCTATGGCGCCGAATGCATCGAGGGCGGCGTGCTGGTGACGGCCTCGGTGCCGGAAGCGCTCGAACTTTGCGGGGCGAGTGTGGTTGACGCGGGGCCGGACTCCCACCCGGTTGCCATTTTCCGTGAAGGTGCGCGGGTCCTGTTCGACTTCGGGCTCTTGCGCAACGGGGAACGGTACTTGGAGTTTACCCTGCGCGCCTGTCAGCCCGGCCTTTTCACAATTCGGTTCGAACTGACCTCGCCGAACCGCCAACCCCAGGTGCTCGAGCAAGCGATCCGGATCGAAGGTCCGGCCTGCGCCGATTGCGCCCCGCCGCGCCTGAGCGCCACGCTCGCCGCGGGCTTCCTCGAACTCCGGGTCCACCCCCCGCCCGGGTGTCCGGCCCGGGTCGAGACCTCCGCCGACTTGAGAGTCTGGGAGCCGGTTCCAGACGGGAGCACGCCGTGGCGGTGGCGGTTGCCGATGAGCCTGAGCAGCCAACGCTTCTACCGGCTCAACCTGGCGCCGTGAGCGGATCCGGAGGCAGGCCCGAGGGAGTCGTCCACTCGACGACACCGGAGGGTCGGGCGTTCCCGCTGTGACTCCGGCGAGGCGGGCCTCGGACCGATGAAAGTGCTGGACGAACGCCGAAACCCACGGCAGTGGCTTCGCGGCGTCGCGGGGGCTTTCGGCGTCCCGGGCCGGCAGTTCAGAACGTAAACGCCATCTCGGCGCGGAGGAACGTCAGCAGTTCACGCTCCGTATAGAAGTCGTCCTGCCAGATGAACTCAGCCCAGAGATGCCCCTTCACGTGCTTGTTGAAGGTGTGGTTCAGCACCCCCTGGAGGTAATGCCCGCGGAAGTTGCCGTCCTGGCTGAAGAGCGCGGCGTTGATGGTGCGCGTTGGAACCTCCTGCGGGGCGAACAGCGCGTTGTAATAGGCGCCGAGCTGGGTGTTCTTGAGCGGGTTGAAGGTCCAGCCACCGCCCAGGCGCATGATGTTGTTCAGCTGCGCCACCTTGCCGCCGGTCTCGTTGATGTAGGAGTAGATGTACAGCTCGCTCCAGCGCGGCCAGCGCCCCCACAGCACATCGAACATCTCATCCGTCCCGGTTGTGTCCGGGTCATCGCCGGAAAGGTACTCGAAGATGAGGTGCGCCTGGTTGTTCATCGAGTCCTTGAGCAGGTAGTCCAGGCTGGCGTTGCCGCCATACGCCGCCATGTCACGACGATCGCCCGCGACATTCACCGGGGTGCGCACCATGGGATCCATCTTCTCCCCGAACTGGTAGGCACCTTCCACCGTGTAATGCCAGTGGGGTCCCGGATCGCCCACGAAACGCGCGCCGATGGTATAGATGTTGGCGTCGTCGCCGTTCGCGAACTCCTGGTCATCGCCCTTGTAGAAGAAGTAGCCGTCGATCTGGAGCCCCTTGATGGACTTGTTCGAGCCGTAGAGGATCACGCCCTGCTCGTTCTGCTCGGTCAGGCCGTAGGCGCTGGAGTTGTTCAGCGTGGGCAACCAGTCGTCCGGGCGGGCCCGCTGATAGATGTACACCGCATCAAACTTCGTCTTCAGGTTCTTCGCATCGTAGGTGACCCGGGCACTGTCGAGGAAGTAGGACCACGACCCGTCCCCCGGAGTGCCATCCGCCACCAGCCACCAGTTCCAGTAGTCGCCAAAGAGAATGTCCTGGCGGCCCGCGGTGATCGTGAGGGGCTGGTCGAACGCACTGGCCCACTTGAGATTCAGGTTGTCGACGAGGCCGTAGCGCCACTCCATCCCGTCCTGGTTGCGGTAAGCGCCCACGAATGAGGGCTTGGTCCAAAGCCGCGGTTCGGCCGAGAGCCGGGCGTTCACGCTCACGTTCGTCACCGGCATGAGCGAGGTCCAGAAGCGGCCCCGGAACCGGATGACGTTCTGTTCGCTCAGGGGATTGTTGCCCGTGAGGCTGACAATGTTGTCGTAGTACTCGTTACGAACGCGCAGGTCCGCCCCGTAAGTCAGCCACGTCGCGGGTTTCTTGGCGTCCGCCAGCCACTTCTCCGTCGCGCTCGGAGCCGCACCCGGTTTGAGGGCGGGCGCCGGCACCGGGGCGGGGGGGACACTGATGTTGGCGTTCTGAGCCGTGGCACGGAACAGACCCGCCCCGAGCAGGAGCAGCGCGAGGAAGGCACGCGGATTTATGGACTTCATGGAGACCTTGGTTGTGGGTTCTGCGGAAAGAGTCAGGCGCGCGGCGCCTTCCGGATGGTCCCGAAGCAACGATCGAGGTGCGCGGCATCCGCGGGCGCGGTGGCCAGGCTTACCAGCCAGACGGTAAGCATCGACAAGGGCAGCCCGATGAAGAGCGGGTCCACCGAGGGCCAGTTGGGCGACGAGGCCAGAATGCTCGACTTGACGACGCCGATCACGGTGCACTCCGGGGTCTTGACGAACACCAGCCAGAAGAGGCTCGTGCCAAAGCCCACCAGCATCGAGGCAATCGCCGCGAGCCGTGTCGTGCGGCGGAAGAAGATGCCTCCCATGAAGGCCGGCAGGAAGGTCGAGGCGCACAAACCGAAGAAGATGGCGGTCGCCCGCGCAATGATGCTGACGACGAACTGTTCCTTCTTGGCGTAATAGCCCACCAGGACCGCCACCACCAGGCCCAGCAGAATCGCGATGCGCACGATGGTGATCGTGCGATTCGAGCCCGCCGCCGGCTTGTTCCCCATGAGCGTCTCGACCACGTCCCGTCCGAAGGCCGTCCCCAGGGTGTGAAACTGACTCGAGAGGGTGCTCATGGCCGCCGCGAGCAAGGTGAGCAGGAAGATGAGTCCAAACCACTTGGGCATCGCCGTGGTGATGTAGGTCGGAATGATCTGATCGGAAACACCCTTGGCATTCACGACGGAGATGGTGCGTCCCTGCGCGATCTGGTTCGGCCCGATCTTCTCCCCCACATACGGCTGCGCCTTGTCGAGCACCGCCGGGATGACGTTGCCTTCGCGCACGACCCCGAGGCTGTTGGTCTCCTTGGGCACCGGCAGCCACCGGCCTTCGGCGTCCAACTTGACCGCCAGGGTGAAGTTGGTGGCTTTGCCATCCTTGGAGGTCTCCTTGACCGCGTCCAGCCAGGCACCCTCCGGGCCTTGCCGCATGATCTGAAGCAACACATGCCCCTTGTCGGCATTCACGGTCTTGAGCACGCGGCCCTGGAACAACGGCCCATGCAGCGCAAAGAACGCATTCGAGAGTGCACCCGTGGTGAAGGCGATGCCGGTCATGGCCAGGATGAAGACGCCTCCGATGCCCACCGCACGGTTCAGTTCGCGCTTGCTCTTGACCGTCATGAAACGCACGGCCAGCTGGGGCTGAGCGAGGACACCAATGCCAACGCCCATCACAATGGTCGAGACGACGATCCACCAAAGATTGTATTGCGATGCACCGAAACCGAACTTCGGCATGGCGGTCCAGCCTTGATGCCCAATCGCCGTCAGGCTCGGCGGCACCAGGTCGGCCAGATCGGTCAAGGTCTGGTGTCCTGCGGTCACGCCTCCCACCCGACTGTAGGTATAGATCAGCAACACCGACATCCCCACGAACATCACCGAGCCCTGCAGCGCATCGGTGTACATCACCCCCTTGAGGCCACCGAAGAACACATAGGCCGCGACAATGACGGCGAAGAGCAGGAGCGCCGCCGTGTAATCCATCTGGAACGCGGTCGCGATAAACTCCGTGCCACCGATCAGGACCGCCGCCCCGTACAACGGCATGAAGAAGGCGATGACCAGGCCGGAAAAGACCTGCACGAAACGGCTCTGGTAGCGGCGTCCCAGCAGTTCCGGAAAGGTGTGGGCGTCCAACCGGTGCCCGATGGCCCGCGTGGGTCCGCCCAGAAAAATGAAAGCGATGAAGATGCCGACGAAGATGTTGCAGAACGTCAGCCAGAGCAGGCTCATGCCGAACATGCCGGCCACCCCGCCGAACCCCACGATGGCGCTCGTCGAAATGAACGTCGCCCCGTAGCTGAGCGACATGATGAAAGGGTGTGCCTTGCGCCCCGCCACCAGGTAATCCGTCGTGGTCTTGGTGCCTCGATAGCCCAGCCAACCAAGGTAGGCTGTGGCGAACAGGTAAAGAAGCACCACGACAATGTCCAGAATCGCGACTTCGCCAAACATGGTAGGAATGGGTTGCGGGGTTGCGGGTCGGAGGGGGGGGCGGGTCAGGCCCCTAGAGCTTTTCTTCCAGCTTGTCTTCTTGATTCGCCCAGCGGACGTCCTCGTCACGGACGGTCTCATCGCCGCGGTCCCAGTTGCGCCAGCTGTAGATGACGCACGCCAGGGAACTCAGCAGGCACAGGATGTAAGCGAGCCAAACCCACGGATCGGGAATGCCGAGCATGATGATCTCCTTTCTCAGGCGTCGAGCCGCCGGAACAGCTCGACCTCGTCCACCGCGTTTACCTTCGCTTCCCGGAGCGCCGCGAGCGCGGCGTCGGGCTTGTCAAATCGGAAGACCAGCAGCCCGCGATCCCCGGCCCTCACCGAGAAGGCGTACATGTACTCGACGTTCAGGCCCGTTCGCTCGAACACCTCGAGCAACCCGGCCAGTCCGCCCGGCGAGTCCGGCACCTCGACGGCCACCACGTCCGTGAGTTTCACCGCGTAACCCGCCCCTTGCAGAAGCTGCTGGGCCTTCTCCCAATCACGCACCACCAGCCGCAGGATGCCGAACTCCCGGGTGTCGGCGAGACACAGGGTCAGGAGGTTGATTCCCGCCTGGGCCAGCACCCGGCACGGGGCGCTGAGCGCGCCCGGCTTGTTCTCGAGGAAGACGGAGATCTGCTTGAGTTTCATAGCCGCCTCACAGCTTGCGTTTGTCGATCACGCGCTTGGCCTTGCCCTCGCTGCGCTGCAGCGTGTGCGGCTCGACCAGCCGCACATGAGCCCGGATGCCGATGATGTGCTCGATCGCATGAGCCAGCCGCTTCTGGAGCTTCTCGAGCGCGCCCACGGTGTCGCTGAAGAAATCGGCGGTGACTTCCACCTGGACTTCCAGCTCGTCCAGGCCCTTCACCCGATCCACGATGATCTGGTAGTGCGGCAGCGTGCCCTCGACCGCCAGCAGCGCCGCTTCGATCTGCGAAGGAAACACGTTCACACCCCTCAGGATCAGCATGTCGTCCGTGCGACGGGCAATCCGTTGGATCCGGCGCAGGGTACGACCGCAAGCGCAGGGTTCGGGGTTCAGGGCGCTGATGTCCCGCGTGCGATACCGGATCATGGGCATCGCGCGCTTGCAGAGCGTCGTCAGCACGAGTTCACCCTCGACGCCGTCGGGGACCGGTTGGCCGGTTTCGGGATCGAGCACCTCCGGGTAGAACATGTCCTCGAAGATGTGCGGTCCGGCCTGGTGCTGACATTCCATGGCCACGCCGGGACCGATGATCTCGGACAACCCGTAAATGTCGTATGCCTTGACGCTGCTTTCCGCCTGGATCCGGGCGCGCATGGCCTCGGTCCAGGGCTCGGCGCCAAAAATCCCGGCGCGCAGCGGCAGTTGCTTGAGGTTCACCCCCAGTTCACTGGCGCGCTCGATGAGATGGATGAAGTAACTCGGCGTGCAGCAGATGGCCGTCACGCCAAAATCCTTCATGATCATGATCTGCCGGTCGGTATTCCCGCCGGAGATCGGGATCACGCCCGCCCCCAGGGCCTCCGCACCGTAGTGCGCGCCGAGTCCCCCCGTAAACAGGCCATAACCGTAGGCGTTCTGGATGATGTCGCCCGCGTGGAGCCCGCAGGCCAGGAAGCTGCGACGCATCACCTGCGCCCAGTCCGCGACGTCCTCCTGCGTGTAGGCGACGACGATCGGCTTGCCGGTCGTGCCGCTCGACGCATGGAAGCGCACGATCTCCTGCAACGGACTGGCGAACAGGCCAAAGGGATACGTGTCCCGCAAATCGGCTTTCGTCGTGCAGGGCAGTTTCGTGACGTCCTCCAGCGACTGCAGGTCGGAGGGCTTCAGCCCACGCTCGTCCATCCGCTGGCGGAACAGGGCCACGCGCTCGTAGCACCGCCCGACCATGAACCGCAGCCGGGTCAACTGCAGCGAACGCAACTGTGCCGGTGGCAGGAAATCCATCGCACTGGCCGGATCGAAGCGGCCGGGGGAGCAACTGCAGGAGTGGGTGCTCATGAGTTCTCGCGTCCGAGGGCGAACGCCTTGAGATTCGTTTCGAGAAGAGCCGGGGTGAAGCAGCCCGCCAGGGCCTCGCGCCAGCACGCCTCGGGAAGGTCCAGGTGCCGGCTGAGCCGGCCCATCATCGCCACGTTGAAGCTCCGTTTGTTCTCCAGCCGCGTGGCATCGATCTGCGACGGCTCGATGAGCACGCCGCCCGGTTTCAGATACCCGCGATTGTTCTCCAACTGGTCGGGCGCGAGGACCACCAGGAAATCGGCCTCGCCAAACGGTACCATCGGGCTGAAGACCTGGCGTCCGAAGCGGACGTCGCTGTTGACCGAGCCGCCACGCTGGCTCATGCCGTGCACCTCGGCCTTCTTCACGTCCCATCCCGCGCGGAACACCGCGTCGGCCAGGATGTCGGACGCCTTCAGGACGCCCTGCCCTCCGAGGCCGGCAATTACGACACTGGTGACGTCGTCGCGCATGCGCATTCGCACTCCGCTTCCTTCTCCTGCTTGTCGTGCTGGTGGCGTTCCCATTCCTTCAGTTGTTTGGCGATAAGGATGCAGGGGCGCCGGACAATGATCACCGCCAGTTCGCCGCTCTCGAGACATCGCTGCAGGACGGACTCAAACTCGTCCGATCCGAGCCGCGGCTCGACCACATGCACCTGGCGGATGCCCAGGCTGCGCGCCAGATCCTCGAACACCACCCGCCCGGTCGCGCCGTGCTCCAGCGTCCTTCCGGTGCCCGGGTGTTCCTGGTGGCCGGTCATCGCGGTGGTGGAGTTGTCGAGAATGATCAGCACATGGCCGCCGGGCGGCGGGTTGTAGACCATCTCCACCAGGCCGCTGATGCCGCTGTGAACGAAGGTGCTGTCGCCGATGATGCTGACCACACGCTTCGCCTGCTCGGGCGGCAACACATGGCGCAGGCCCAGGCCCACCCCCAGGCTCGCGCCCATGCACACGCACGTATCCATCGCCTCAAACGGCGAAAGCGCCCCCAGGGTGTAGCAGCCGATGTCGCCGGCCACGATCGCCTGCATCTTGTTCAAGGCCCCGAACACCTGCCGGTAGGAGCACGCGTCGCAAAGCTGCGGCGGTTTCCCGGGAGGCTTGGCCGGCTCAGCCGTCGTTGCCCCCGCCAGGATGCGGCGCACCCGGGCCACGTCGAATTCGCCGAACCGGTACATCTCGGCCTTGCCTTCAACCGGGATCCCCGCGGCACGAAGCGCCTCGACCAGGTAAGGATCGCCTTCCTCCAGGACGAAACAGCGCTCCACAAACGCCACAAAGGAACGGATCAAATCCAACGGCAAGGGGTACGTCATGCCCAGCTTCAGCACGCTCGCCTCCGGGGCGGCGTCCCGGGCGTGCACGTAGGAGATGCCGGACGTGATGATGCCGAGGGAACGCCCCGCCTCGTGCACGACATTCAAGGGGCCGGATTCGTTCCACTTCGCGATCTCGGCCAGCTTCTGGCGCAGCCGTCGGTGCGCCAACCGGGCGTAGGCCGGGATCATGACCCGCCCCCGCACATCGCGAACAAACGACGGCGGCTTCAGTCCCGCGACCGGGGGCCCGGGCCGGACCACGCTCTTGCTGTGGCAAACGCGCGTGGTGACCCGGAACAGGACGGGAATGCTCCATCGCTCCGAGATCTCGGCAGCCTGCAGAAAGAAGTCGTAAGCCTCCTGCGAGTCGCTGGGCTCAAGCATGGGCACCCCGGCCGCCACCGCGAACCGGCGGTTGTCCTGTTCGTTCTGGCTCGAGGCCATGCCCGGATCGTCCGCCGAAATCACGATCAAGGCCCCGGTCACGCCCGTGTAGGCCACCGTGAAGAACGGGTCCGAGGCGACATTCAGCCCCACGTGCTTCATCGTCGCCAGGGCGCGGGCGCCGCCGTAGGCGGCCCCGATGCACACTTCCAAGGCGACCTTCTCGTTCGGGGACCACTGCGCGTGCCCGCCCAACCGGGCAAAGTTCTCGAGGATCTCCGTGGAAGGCGTTCCCGGATAACCGGCACCCAGGGCGATGCCGGCGTGTCTCGCCGCCAGGGCTATCGCTTCGTTGCCGCTCAGCAGGAGCCGCTCGCCGTTGCTTGTCTTCTCGTTCATTTCCCGACTGTCAAAAGCACTCGTGACGCCGTGTTCGCCGGCTCAGGCCGCCCCGGCCTTGCCGGATGCCGCCAGCGCCTGGACGAACCAGGCTGGGGGCCGGATGGCACGTCCTTCGCCATCCGCGAACGCGTGCACCGTGTGACCGCGGGCGACTGCTTGCGCGCGTTCCGCCTGCTTGATCGCGACGTCCACCCGCAGACGGGCACGGCCGCTGAAGGTCAGGCGGCTTTCCATCTCCAGCGCATCGTCGTATCGCGCCCGGCCCAGATACTCCACGCGGGCCTCGACCAGCGGCAGAAACACGCCCCGAGCCTCGAGCGAGGCGTAGGGCAGGCCGAGGTGCCGCAGCAGTTCCGTCCGGCCCATCTCGAACCATTCCAGCGGCCGCGAATTGTAGTACGTGCCCATCTGATCGGTCTCGCTGTAGCGAACCCGAAACTGCAGCGTGTGACACCAGACCAGCCCTTCGGTGCGCACTCCACCCGGGGAGGACGGCACGTCGGCTGACATGGTCATATTCAGCCGGTCCCTGCGAGCATCGGCTACCTAGGATTTGTCGTTTTGTTAGCAGATCTTGTCCATCCTTCTGGCTAGATCTGGCATGTTCCCCGAGCTTCACACCCGCCTTGAACCCAGGTTCGGATGGCTGGGCGGACGCGATCGCGCCGGATGGAGCTTGGGCGAGAACACGAAGTCGGTCAGTACGGAGGTGAATCGAGCAGGAACCCCAAATGGAGGGTGCCACCTCCCCGGCAGTGGCGGGCGGGGCCCTCGCTCACGAGCACCGGGTCAATCGGTCCCGCGAACTGAAGCCGGCGCGCCGTCCCAGCGGAACTCCCCCCCGACGCCCACGTGTGCCGACACCACCGTGTCCTGATAGCGTACCCGGCAAGCTCCACCCGCGGGCTTCCGCAGGCACACCGATTCGAGCCTTCCCGCGGTCCAGGACAAATCCACTTCCCAACCGCCGCGAGCGCGCAGGCCGCGAACACTTCCACGCGGCCAGGCCGGGGGCAGGGCGGGCAACAAGTCGAGTTCCGGTCCGTGCGACTGTAGCAACATCTCCGCCACGCCCGCCGTGCCCGCCGAGTTGCCATCCACGCAGAAGATATTCTCCGGCGCCCCGGCAATGCCCCCGCGGGAGAAGGTGAGCAGGTTCGAGTCGGTATCTTCACGGAGCAGGCCGAGCAGGTGCCGGTGTGCCGCTTCCCCATCATGAAGCCGTGCGAAAAAGGCGATCAGGTTCCCCCGGCTCCACTCGACATCCTCCCAGTCCGGCCGACCGATCCGCCGCTCGAGGGTCACCCGCGCCGCTTGGGCCAGGTCGGGCGTGGTGCGGGGCGTGATCTGATCCCCGGGAAACAACGCGATGAGGTGCGTCGTGTGCCGGTGATTCGGGACCGCATCCTCCCAGTCCTCCAGCCATTCCATGAGCTGTCCATGGCGACCGATGCGCAACGGTGGAAGCCGACGGCTTGCCGCCTCGAGACGCCCACGGAACTCGCCGTCGAGGTCCAGGATCCGACTCGCCGCGATGCAGGAGGCGAAGAGGTCGCGTACCAGCACGCTGTCACACGTCGGCCCCATGGACTCGCTGCAAGCCCCCTGCCCGTTCGGCGTCTGGAAGGCGTTCTCGGGCGACGTGGCCGGGCCCGTCACCAGCCAGCCCGTCTTCGGGTCTTCGACCATGGAATCGAGGAAGAACTCCGCCGCCTCCCTCAGGGTGGGATAGGCGCGGGTTTGGAGGTACTCCCGATCGCCGGTGAACCGGTAGTGCTCCCAGAGATGTGAGGCGATCCAGGCACCGCCGGTGGGATGCATTCCCCAACCCAGTCCCCAGCCCGGCGCCGTGAAGCCCCAGGGGTTCGTGAAGACGTGGCAGACCCAGCCGCGTGCCCCGTACACCGTCCGGGCCGTACGCCGTCCCGGTTCTCGCAGGGACTCCACCAGTCGGAGCAGGGGCTCGTGGCACTCGGAGAGGTTGCCGACCTCAGCCGGCCAGTAGTTCTGCTGCGTGTTGATGTCGAGGTGGAAATCGCAAGTCCACCCCATGTTGCACGCGAGGTTGTCATTCCAAATTCCCTGGAGATTGGTGGGCAGCGGCGAGTCCCCTCGTGACCCCGCGATCAGGAGGTACCGACCGTACTGGAAGAACTGGGCCAGCAAACCGGGATCCGCCTCCCCCTGGCGCAGCCGGGCCAGCCGCTCGTCCGTCGCGAGGACTCCGTTTGGGGCTGGCCCCAAATCCAGGGCGACCCGCCGGAACAGCGGCTGATAATCGTCGAGGTGGCGTTGACGCAGGGTCGCGAAGTCATGCCTGGACACGTCCGCGATCTGTTGCTCACACCGGCCCACCGGTTCCACGCCGTCGAACGTCGTGTTCAGCACCACCAGCACAGTCACGGCGTCCGCGCCCTGAACCTTCACCTCGCCGCCCTGGACGGCCACGAGCGCACTTGCGCCTTCCGGCACGACACGAACCAGGCCAGCCAGCGTCACCCCGGTCTTGCCGTCGCTGTGTTTCTCCTCCCGGGCCTCCGCCCACAGCCCCACCGTATCGTTTCCCATGGAACGAACCCCGCCCGGCTCGCGCGTGGCTTGGAACCGCACGGCGAGTTGCACCTGCCCGGGCGAACTGCTGCTCAGCCGCGTCGCGATGACGTGATCAGCATGTGACGCGATCACCTCCCGTGCGAAGGCAACCTCGCCGACTTTGTAGCCGACGCGCGCCACCGCCTGATCGAGATCCAGCTCGCGCCGGTAATCGCGAATCTCCCCCGCCGGGTGAGTCAACTCGATGAACAGATCGCCGACAGGAAGGTGGCTCCCGTAGTTCCCGCGCCGACCCAGCATGTGGCGGCTGATGAGTTCGGTCGCTTTCCGAAATTCGCCGGCGAAGAGCAGACGACGAATCTCCGGGAGTTGGTCCCGTCCCGCCGGATTGTCCTGGGTGGCATCGGGTGCTCCCGACCAGAAAGTCGACTCGTTCAAAGCCAACCGCTCGGTGCCCACGCCGCCAAAGACCATCGCGCCAAGTCGGCCGCTTCCGACCGGCAACGCCTCGAGCCAACGCACCGCCGGCTGCCGGTACCACAGCGTCAGAGGAGCCGCAGATCCTGTGCCTTCAGCACGGGGAGCCGGCGCGGCGTCCGGCTCCCCTGCCGCACCGGTCTGCACCATTGCCACGAGGAGTAATCCCGCGAACAGGAAAAGTCCCCTCGTCATCTGAGTCAGGCGCGACCGCCATGAACCCGAAAGCGCCGGTAAACCGGACGCACTCCAAACGCTTCGCGCCGCTCCCAGGCGTGTCCGAAATCGCGAAGCGTTGCGGAGCGCGGGCTTCAGTCCGCAGGGACGTCCCTTGGCCGGCGTGGCTTCCTGCGGACTGAAGTCCGCGCTCCTGCGGCGGTTCATGGAGAGCCCCTTTGGCCTGGCAACCATGCGCCGTGGCCATGAACCGGTCCTGGCAAGGTAGGGCGCGCCGTCCCTGGCGCGCCGATGCGGCGGGCAACGGAGTGCCCGCCCTGCCTGGTGGGTGTCGACGGGTAAGTCCGCGGCGATGGGCGTGCGCATCCGCCTCATTTGCCTTCGCCCGCGACCAGGCGCAAGAGCAGAGGAAAGGCCGGTTCCGCCATCTGGCCGTGGTTGAAGCCGTCCAGTTCGAAGAGCCGCGTGCGCGTGTGACCGGTTTCCTTCATCATGCGCCAGAGATAAGCGTTCTCTTCGTAGCGCCCCAGCATCTCGAGTTCCCGGTCGCCGGTGATCAGCCACAGCGGCGGTGCATCCTTCCGAACGTGATACAGCGGCGCCAGGTCGTCGATCACCGGTTGCGTGTCGGAGATGCCACGCTCCTTCCTGACCATGAAGTGCGTGATGCCGTGACCGCTGAAAGGGGCCAAGCCGGCAATGAGATCGGCGTCCAGCCCGTGCACCGCGAGCCATCGCTTGTCCAGGCCCACCATCGCGGCCAGGTAACCGCCCGCCGAATGCCCGCTGACGAAGATCCGGTTGGTCGCACCGCCATACGCCGCGATGTGTTGGAAAGTCCACGCCACCGCGGCCGCGGCATCCTCGATCCAAACCGGTGCGCCGACGTCCGGGCTGAGGCGGTACCCTGCCGCCACCACCGCGATGCCCCGGCGCTTGAGAGGTTCGGGGATGAACCGCTGCCCCGACGTCAAGCCACCGCCGTGAAACCAGACGACCGCGGCGAAGCCATTCGTGTGCACGGGATGGTAAACATCGAGCCGGCAGCGCGCGCCCGAGTACGCATCCAGGTCCGCGGCCGCGCGATACAGGATATTGGTCACCGTCCGGTAGTCGTCGCCGGCCCCACCACCGCCTGCCGCCAGCGACTCCCAGGAAACGCGGGCACACAGCACCAGAACAACGCCCAGGCTCAGCGCCGCTCGCTTCAGACAGGACGCAGGCTCGACAGGGGAGTCCTTGGGAACTGGGCCGCAGGCGCGAGAGAACCTGGGTTGATCCAACGGAGTTTGGCAGTTCGAGGATTCCAGAACGGTGTTCATGCGGCGTGGCCAGGCTACCACGGCTCGCATCGGAATGCACCGGCGTATCCCGCGGAGGGTCGAGACTGCGCCGAGGGGACAACCAAAGCGGAAGCCAGTCGGACTGGCTCCCCGGAGCGCATTGATTCCGCGCTGGAGACCCGCCGTTCGCATCCTGCGGCCTGAGCTCGGCAAGCCACCCGCCCTTGCGGCGCCCTCGGAGAGGTCGCCCTACCGACCTGGCAAACTCGGGAGCGCGGTGACCGCGGCTGCAGACTGGCCTTGGCCCGCGGGGCGGTCTACGCTGCCTCGCACATGGCCGCAGCTGACTCCTTGCAGCAACCCATCCGAAAGTCCGTCGGACGACGATCGAGTCCACGAAACACGCTCGCCGCCGTCGAGGAACTGGCTGCGTTCATCCACAAGTATGCCCCCGGAACCCTTGCCCGAGGCGAAGCCGACCGATTCCCGGTTCGAAAGGCTGTTGGTCGCCCTCGCCCGCGCCCAAGTTGACTACGCGGTCGTCGGAGGGCTCGCGGTCATCCTCAACGGCTATCCGCGGGTCACCGTCGATGTGGACATCCTGGTCGATACCGCCCCCACCAACCTGCGACGTCTCCTCGATTGTCTGGCGGGCTGGGGTGAGGGCTGGGCCAGGGAGCTCACGCCCGAGGACTTCGCACCGCAGGAAGGCTCGATCCGGGTCATGGAGGATTTCGATCTGGATATTTTCACCCAGATGCAGGGAAGAAAACTCCTCGAGTTCAAGCCGCGTTTGCGCGCCTTGGACGCCGGGGGCGTGCCCATCCCGTACCTCGCTCCCGAGGATTTGATCCTGCTGAAACAGGATTCGTGGCGGGAGAAGGACCGACTGGACGTCGCGGCTCTCAAACGGATTCTCGAGGCGCGTTGAGCGGAACGACTTCGGGCTCAGGTTCGCCGCCAGCGAGATGGCGAACCGCCCGCGGAAACGCGGCGCGACATCCCGTATCGCCGGTGGCCTGTGGGGCCCGAGCGCGCCTCGTCAGGTCCTCAGCCCGCTGAAATCCAGGACCAACTTCTGGTTGGCCTTCAGCAGCTCTTCCATCGTGAGTTCGCCGCCACGGTAACCGGCCTCGCGCCCCAGGACGGCGCAGAGATTCGATCGCACCGAAGGCGCCACGGTCGGGTTGTCGAAGTGTCCCCCCACGATCGCGTCGTGGAATTCGTTGATGTTGATGACCGTGCCGTCGGTGTACAGGTTGCCCACACTGCCACCCGGGAACGGCTCGTTGCCGCGGATCCACACGCTCCCGAAGTAATCGGTGTAGATGTAGCCCTCCGAGCCGTACGCCCGGGCAACGATCTCGTCGCGCATTTCGGGGATGGTCTGGATGCACGTGAACGACAGCGGGACCCCGTTGGCAAAGGCGTAATTCACGGCGAAATGATCCCAGATGCCGCCCTTCGGGCGCAGCTTCTGGCCTCCCATGCCGACAGCCTTGACCGGTTCGGAATCGATGATCCAGGTGGCGACATCCAAGGCGTGGATTGCCTGTTCCACGATGAAATCTCCCGAGATCTCCTTCACGTGATACCAGCGGCGCAACTTCCCTTCGATCGTGGGAGGCGGAGTCTCGCGTCCGCCGCCCGCCCAGGGGTAGTGCGCCTCGCACATCACGATCGAACCCATGTCGCCTTGGCGAACGCGGCGCAACGCCTCGCGGTACAGCGGATGCGCCCGGGTCTGGAAATCGACCAGGAACGCCAGGCGCTTCGCCGTGGCGCGTCTGCCCGATTCACCGATGCTGACGCAGCCCGGCGCGTCCACGGCGATCGGCTTGGCCACGTAGACGTGCTTGCCGGCCTCGACCGCCGCGGCGGCGTGTTCGGGATGGAAGCTGGGCGGTGATTCGATGACGACGGCGTCCAGCTTCTCCTCGAGCAGGCGCTTGTACCCATGAAGCCACGGGTGGCGATGGGCGGCCTCGACCCCGACCTTGGCGCCCACCGCGTCGATCTTGTCCTGGAAATAGTCGGCCACGGAGACAAAGCGATACTTCCCCGATTTGACGAACAGATCGGCAATCCATCCGCCCCGGCCACCGCAACCGATCATTCCAATCGCAATCTGGGAGTTCGCTTCCGCGCCAAAGACCGTCGCCGGCTTGAGAACGGTGAAGGTGGTGGCGGCCGCTGCGCTGGCAAGGAAGCTGCGCCTTGGAATGGAGTTGGCGGGGGAGCGTAGGTTCATGGCGATGCTGGGGGCTCAGTTTTTCTTTCGCGTGTGCGTGGATCAGTGCCGTCAGGTAACGCCGTCCACGCGGGCCGGTCAAGCGCACCGTGGATCGAAGCCGCCGTTCCATTTTGACCGGCGCGAGATTCGCCTTGTAGGCGCCGACGTGAGGAGGCGGTGCATCCCTTTTCCTCCGGCCGACCCGGCGCAGCGTCGCCCCATCGAGTGCGAGGAATCAGGGTGGATCCTCAAAGCTGCAACGCGCCTTGGAGCTCGTGGCCGCTGCGACTGCGGAGCGGTCGCGGTCCTGCCGCGCGGCCGCGCTGTTTCTCCAGCGCAGTCGCAAACGCCAGCCAGACCCGGTGCGGGACCCATGGGAGTTTCATGGTCGAAGCGCGCCAGCAAGCCCCTGAACGAGGTCAGGACCCAACCGGCCAGACACTCAACCCCTACCCTCGGTCCAGCCGCAGCAAAACCCCCTGCCCCGGGGCCAGCCACATCTGCTCGCCGCCGAACCCGGTCAACGCGCCGGTGTAAGGCGAGACCATCCGGACCTGACCGGGCGGAGACCGGAACTGAGGCGCGCAGTGCTGCGAACGCACAAAGTCCTTGTTCACGATCAACACGTACCGGCTGCCGTCGGCATGGGTAAAGTCTCCGACCACGAACCCCGGCGTGTTCAGGGCCTTCACGAGGCTCGCCTCACCCGGACCGTGAGCCGCGTCCGGCACTTCGCCGAAGTGGTAAACGTCGTCCGATCTCAACTGGAGGATCGTGGGCGCGAGCTTGCCGACTTGCAGGTTCACGTTTTGCAGGTGTGCCCAGGTGGGGGTGAGATTGCCGAACTGGTCCACGGGCCCCGCCCGGTAGTTCCCCACCTGCGGCGCAAAATAGGTGAAGTAGGCGATGCCGCGTCCGCCGTACACCAGCGTGGTGTACACCTGGAAGCGAAGATCGGCCGCGCTCGCCTCCCGGTAATTGAAGTGGGCGACACTCAACACGATGTTCCAGAAGGGCAGGCTGTGCTTCAGCGCCGCCGCGCGCATCGCCTCAAGGTTCTGCCAGTACCCGCGCCGCAGCGAACCGTCCTCCATCAGGGCATAATGGTCGTAGCTGAGCTGGGTGGGCTTCACCTTCGCCACGAAGTCCTCGAGATGTTCGGCGTAGGTCGAGTTGCCCAACTGCGCGCTGCTGGCGTAGTTCGGGAACAGGTTGATATACGCCCATTTTCCAGGGGCCAGCTCGTGGAAGAGGCTCGCGACCTTCGCCAGCCCGGGGAACAACACCGCGTTCGGCTCGTCAATCAGGTAATAGCCGTAAACGGCCGGATGACCCGACGTCTCCTCGACCAGGCTGGTCACCTGCTTCCGCGCCTGCTCGACATCGACGTTGCGCCAGTCGTAACCGGACGCGCGGGCATCGGACACAATCGCCCGCAGGCCCGCCGCGTGGCACAAGTCCAGTTCCCGGGGCGATACAAATCCCGCCACCGTGAGACCGCACGCGCGCATCTGGCGAAACGTGGCGGCATCGGAAGGCGCGTGATTCCAGGCCATCAAGGGAAAGAAGGCGTTGGTTTCCTCCGCGCGAACGGAGGCGAACCCGAGGACCAGCGAGGTGACCGCGATCAAGAGGGGTGTTCGCATGGGCGCAGCATGCCGCCGGGAGAACCTGGCGCGCAATGGCGCGTGCGACGTCGGACCCCGGCCCCCTCACCCGCCCTTCGGGCTTTCTCTCCCGTCGGACGGGAGAGTGCCGGGTTAAGGGTGCGCTCGACGTTCAACGCCCCACGTCGGCAGCGCTGAGAATTGCGTAGTCCTGGTCGAAGCGTTCCCGCAGCGTCCTGGGACGCGTGGCGCTGGTCAACGGCCCCTCCGGCCTCGGGGTGATCACGAGCTGGACCAGCTCGCGCTCAAGCAGATCGGCATACTCGGATCGGAACGAGGAGACCACAATGATCTTCACCCCGCGTTGCTTCAGCTCCCGCCACTCCGGGTCTCCAAGCGTCGGCAGCCCGCAGAAGAGCACCACCGCCACGGCCTCGGGATGCTTCTGCAAGGCGGCTCCGAGGTGATCCGGTGGCACGCCGCCACCCGTGGCCATCATCAGCAACGGCGTTGCCTCGAATCGCGCGGTGAGTTCCCTCAGCCCGGAATGCCGCTTCAGCGTCTTCGAGAAAGCCGCCAGTTGGGCTTCCACGGACGGGTTCTTGTCCGGGCCGGTGTCGCGTGCAATCACGAGCACCGCGCCCTGGTTTCCAACGAGCCTGGCCGTCTCTTCCGCCGTCACCGCGCCGAGGACTTCATAGGCGCCCAGCTCGACACGCGGCGTGCGGGCGAAAAGCGCGTAGTAGAGCGAGAAGGCAATCAGAGCGATCGCGATGCCTGCGACGAGGCCGTCCTTGGTACGCTTGTTCATGACGCCCTAATCGGCCGCGAAAGACCATTGCCACCGGTCGTCGTAGAGCCCGTTGCCGCCGAGCCACGTGGCGCCGGTGGCGGACTTGCCGTCCAGAGTCCGGCCCGGATAGTACTGCAGGCCGATCATGCTGACCCGCAGCGACTGGGCATGACCGTCGGCAAACCCGGCGTTGCAGCGTCGCAAGTGACGCCCGATCGGCCGCTGCGGATCGTCGTTGTAGTAACCCGAGTTCGTCGGCACGCGCCAATAGAGCGACTGCTGCTTGGGCACTTCGACCCAGTTGTCCGGATTGCGCTCGAGGGGATTGCCGATCAGGCCCGAATCCGTGAACGGCAGTTTCTCGGAAGGGTTGCGCATCGAGGAAAGCTTCGGCCGCCATTCCGTTGACCACGCCGAGAGCTCCGGATGACTCAGCGCCACGCCCAATCCGCCCGGCCCGCCGGCCGTCCCTGCCACGCCCCCCTTGATGCTCGCGCACACGGTAACGTTCGTCCCCTGCAGGTAAGGGCGGAACAGGTCCACCCACCAGGTCACCGTGCCCGGATAGAGGGCGCCCGGCGGGGCGGTTTGAAACAGGTACAGCGTCACCACGTCGTCCCGGTTGTCATCGGCATACAGATGATAGCTCAGCGTCATCTGGCGGATGTTGCTCAGGCACCGGATGGATCGACCGCGCTCCTTGGCTGAAGCCAGGGCTGGCAGGAGCATGCTCGCGAGGATGGCGATGATCGCGATCACCACGAGTAACTCAATCAGGGTGAAGCCGCCGGACTTCAAACGTGCCCCGTGTTCCTGGGAAGCGACCTGTTCCTTTTGGACCGGCTCAGTGGCCATGAACCCAAAAGCGCCGCTAAAGCGGACGCACTCCAAACGCTTCGCGCCGCTCCAAGGCCCGTCCGGGGCCGCGATGCGCCTGGAGTGCGGGGATTCATCCCCGCTTTTCGGGACAGGTTCATGGGTAGGCCGAACCCGACGGTGGCTGCCCGCGCTTGGCTCGGCGTGGATCGCTGCCGCGCCGTTGCGGCAGTTCATTGGACTGGAGAGGCGGAGCTTCATAGTCAGTTCACAATGGCGCGGTAGAAGCGAAGCGGGGTTCCCTCCGTCGAGTAGAGTCGGCTGACGCGGTTGCCCGCGCCGGCCACAGAGGCCTCCACGGTCGTCCAAACCTGCAAATTGGCGGACCCCTCAATGCGGTAGCTCACCCCGGGCGCAGCGTAGAACTGGAACTCGACCGCGGTGCGGATGCTGGCGAAACCCGCGGGGGTATCCTCCGCCTTGGTCGGATCGAACCCCGCTCCGATTTCCATCCCGTCATTGAAACCGTCGCCGTCCGTATCTGCCCGCGAGGGGTTCGTGCCCGTGTCTGCGGGACTCGCGTAAGTCCCCGTGTTGGTCTCGACGCGGTCGCCCAAACCATCGCTGTCGGTGTCGGGCTTGAGTGCGTTCGTTCCGGTGTCTCCGGTACTCACGTAGGTCCCGGTGCCGGTCTCGACGCTGTCACTCAAACCGTCGCCGTCGGTGTCCGCCTTGTCGGCCCGCGTCCCGCGCTGAAACTCGACCAGGTTCGACAGGGTGTCTTGATCGAGGTCGGCGTTGGCGTCATTGGCGTCGGGGTTGAGTCCGTTCTCGATCTCGTAGGCGTTCGGGATCCCGTCGCCGTCCCGATCGTCGCTTTCCGTGACGATCTCGACCGAGAGGCTGTCGAAGTCCCCGAACGTGTTCTCGGGGGCAACATGGCTGTCGGAGCGCTGCTGAAAGAGCGCCACCGTGAAGCTGTTCCCGAAATCCGCCAGCGTGAGGTTCGGATTCCACACCTCGAAGGGCGTCACCGCGAGCGGTTCACCGGACGACGCCAGCGTCTTCAGCACGGTGCCTTCGGCGCTGATCTCGATCACGAAGGTGCGAAAGGCCTCGGCGCCACCTCCGGGGTCGTTGGGGGGGAAGTGCAGGAACGCCGCGTTTGCATTCGCGCTCCCTTCGCTATCGAAATAGAAGTCACCCCAGTCCGGCGCCGCGGGCCGGTTCGCGCCCGCCGAGGCCCGGGCGAAAGCGCCGGAAACCCCGTTGATCGCGACACCCGCCGAAGCATCCGACGCCCCACCATCTCCTGCCCCCGTCTGGTTCAGGGGGCGAAGACGGGCCGTCACCCGCACCGAGAGAACGCCCGTGAGTGAAAACGCCGTGGCGGTCTCGATGCCCACGATCTCGCCGCCAGTCCCCGGACTCGATCCCATCCGGAGCGATGCGGTGTCGACGCCGACGCCCACGACGGCGAGCGCGAGGTCCGGGGCACCGGCGCCATGCGGTTGCCAGGCATCCCCGATCGCAAAGCCCGCGAACGCGTCTTCAAAAACCGTGGCCGCCCGCGGGCTGCCGAGCATTCCGACGGCGAGCCCCAAGGCGACCAGGGAACGCGTTTTTCGGGAAAGTGGATGGATGGACATGGATTCCGGTGTTTCGAGCAGTTTCGACCGTCATCGAACGACAAAGCCCGCGCGCCTTGATCACGGCACAAGCGGTATCGCGGGTGGTACAACGCGGAGTGTACACCGCCCTACCCCTTCGCAACAAGCGCCGGCTGCACTGGGCGCACCGGGCGGACCGTTGGCACGAAGGCCCGAGCGATCACTTCCCCAAGGCGCAAAGGTGAACCCCGGATCGCTGGATCGAATGGGGCCAGGATCGCCAGCAGCAAGCCAAACCACGCAAGACAGCGCGTGTCGCGCATATCGGGGAGAATGTCGTGCCCCGACGTTGCCACGAGCCGCCGCCCGGAAGCAATGCGGCGTGACGGCAGGCCGCTTCCTCGAGGTCAGCGATGGTAGCCAAGGCAGGCCCATCACTCGCGATAAACCGCAGCCAGGTGGGGCGGGCACTCCGCTGCCCGCCGCGTCCAGAACGTCGGGCCCGCGACCAGTTACGGGTTCACAGCCGGTCCGGCGGCGGTTTAGAGTCCGCCCATGTCCCACGGTTTCCTGATCCGGGCTGCGGCCGTGTTCGTTGCCTGTTGGTTCACGCCCGCCCATGGCGCACCCGCCCTCCCCCCGCCGCTGGACCCGGATCCCCTTCAAGCGGAGTTCCTCCATCCACCCGACGCGGCGCGACCTTGGGTCTACTGGTTTTGGATGGACGGCAACATCAGCCGCGAAGGCATCACGGCCGATCTCGAAGCCATGCATCGCGTCGGCATCGGAGGATTGCTCCTGATGGAAGTGGACGTGGGGGTGCCACGAGGCCCGGTCAAGTTCATGAGCCCGGAGTGGCGCGAACTGTTCCGCCACGCCGTGCTTGAGGCCGAGCGACTCGGCCTCCAGATCACGCTGAATGCGGGCCCCGGCTGGACCGGCAGCGGCGGCCCCTGGGTGCAACCGGAGCAATCCATGCAACACCTCGTCGCCAGCACCGTCGAGGTCACCGGCCCGCTGGACTTTGACCGTACCCTGCCCCAAGCCGCCCCGCGTGATCCGCACTTCGTCCACGCTCCCCTGCCCGCCTCGCTGCAGCCCATCCGGGACGGCTTCTATCGCGATGTCGCCGTCCTCGCGTTCCCCACCCCGGAAGGAGAGGCGCGGATCGCCGGCAGCGACGAAAAGGCCTTGTATTACCGCAACCCGTATTCTTCCTCGCCCGGCGTCAAAGCCTCCCTGCCCACGGCGGTGGACTACCCCGCCCTGCCGAGCAGCACGGCGATCGAGCCTCAACGTGTCCTCGACTTGTCGAGGAAGCTCGGCGCCGACGGCCGGCTCCCGTGGCGCGTGCCCGAGGGACGGTGGACGATCATGCGATTCGGGCGCACCAGCACCGGGGCCAACACCCGCCCTGCCCCCGTCCCGGGGATCGGGCTCGAGAGCGACAAGTTCGACCGCGACGCCCTCGAATCCCACTTCGACGCCTTTGTCGGGACCTTGCTGCGCGAACTGGGACCGCGGCCCGCCGACCGCAAAGCCGGGTGGACCATGCTTCACATCGACAGCTGGGAGATGGGCTCGCAGAACTGGTCGCCACGCTTCCGTGACGAGTTCACGCAGCGACGCGGCTACGATCCGCTGCCCTTCCTGCCTGCGTTTACGGGCCGAATCGTCGGCAGCCCCGAGATTTCCGAGCGGTTCCTCTGGGACGTTCGCCAGACCGCGCAGGAACTCGTCGTCGAGAACCACGCGCGCCATCTCAAACACCTCGGCCGCGCCCACGGCTTTGGACTCTCCATCGAGCCCTACGACATGAACCCCTGCTCGGACCTCAGCCTCGGGGGCGAAGCGGATGTGCCGATGGGCGAGTTCTGGGCGCGCGGGTACGGCTTCGAAACCAGTTACAGTTGTCTCGAGGCCATCTCCCTCGGCCACACCTTGGGTCGCTCCGTCATCGCCGCCGAATCCTTCACCGCCGACGCGCCGGAGGCCTGGAAGCTGTACCCGGGCGCCATGAAAGCGCAGGCCGACTGGGCGTTCGCCTTTGGCCTCAACCGGCTGGTGATTCACCGCTACGCCCACCAGCCATGGCTGGATCGTCGCCCCGGCATGACCATGGGACCCTACGGCGTCCATTACGAACGCACCCAGACGTGGTGGGAGTTGGCCGGCCCCTGGCACGCCTATCTCGCGCGCTGCCAGTTCCTCCTCCGGCGCGGCACGCCTGTGGCCGACATTCTCTACCTTGCCAGCGAAGGCGCTCCGAATGTATTCCGACCGCCTCCCTCCGCCCTGGAAGGCAACCCGGCCGTACCTGACCGCCGCGCCTACAATTTCGACGCGGGCGCGCCGGAGATCATCCTCAACCTGGCATCCGTGCGCGACGGCCGGTTGACCTTGCCCGGCGGCGCGACTTACCACGTTCTCGTCCTCCCCGAACTCCAGACGATGACACCGGCCCTGCTCCGGAAGCTCGTAAGCCTCGTCCGGGAGGGCGCCACCGTGGTCGGACCGCCCCCGGCCAAATCACCCAGCCTGAGCGGCTATCCGGATTGCGATGCGGAGGTCGCCCGACTGGCTTCGGAACTGTGGGGACCGGAGCCGGACCACGCCGCGAGTCTTGATCGGGTTGTGGGGAAGGGCCGGGTCGTCAACCGTCGAAAGGACGAGCCTTCAAAGACTGCCCCCGCGCCTGCGCTTCCACCCGACGCCCATTGGATCTGGCACGCCAACGACGGCAGCGCCGCCTCCGCCGCCCCCGTGGCCAGCCGTTGGTTCAGCCGGGAGTTCGACTGCCCGGACCCGGGCACGATCGCCTCGGCCCAGCTTTCGCTGACGGCCGACAACACGTTCGAAGCCGCCCTGAACGGCCAACGTCTCGGCGCCGGCGACAACTTCCGCCAGCTTTACGTCTTCGACCTCACACCCCACCTTCGCCCAGGCACGAACACCCTGACGATCCTCGCCGGGAACGGCGGGGACACTCCGAACCCCGCCGGCCTGATTGCGGCGGTCGAACTCCGGCACCGCGACGGCGGCGTTGTTCGGCTCGCCACCGACACCACGTGGCAAAGCTCAACCGCTCCCGGGCAGACCACGGAGCCAGCCCGCGTGTTGGGGACCGCTGGCATGGCGCCTTGGGGCCAGCCGGCGGGTGCGGCCGGGCAGGAACCGACGCCGCCGTACGGAGACTACGATGGCGTCGCCGGGCTGCTGCGGGATGCCGGCATTCCTCCCGACTTCGAGTCATCGGCTTCGCTGCGCTACGCCCACCGACAGGAAGGGGAGACCGACATCTACTTCCTCAGCAACCGCGAACCGGCTCCCGTCCGAGCGACGTGCACCTTCCGGGTTCAGGGCCGGCAGCCCGAGTTGTGGGATCCCCTGACGGGTCGGGTCCGGCCGCTCCCCGAGTTCCGCCAGGTCGGAAAGCGAGCGGAGGTGCCACTGGCATTCGAGCCGCACGGAAGTTGGTTCGTCCTGTTCCGAAAGCCGGCTGGCCCGGCGCCACCGGCCACCGCGCGCAATTTCGTCCCGGTCGAACCGGTCCTCACCGTTGCGGGACCCTGGGAGGTTGAGTTTGCCAGCAGCCACGGCGCACCCGAACGCGTCACGCTCACGAGGCTGAGCGACTGGACGACGCACCCGAATCCGGCGGTCCGCCATTTCAGCGGCACCGCGACCTATCGCACGACCTTCGAAGTGACCTCGGAACAATGGGCCGGGCTCGGCGCGGGTCGTGCGCAGGTTGATCTCGGTGAGGTTGCCGTCATGGCGCAACTGCGACTGAACGGGCGGGACCTGGGGGTCGCCTGGACTATCCCGTACCGTCTGGCAATTCAGGACGGTCTGCGGGTGGGGCTGAATGCGCTCGAGATCCGGGTCGCGAACCTCTGGCCCAACCGCCTCATCGGCGACCTGGCCCTTCCCGACTCCGAACGCACCACGTGGACGACGTGGAACCCCTACAAACCGGACAGTCCCTTGCTCAAGTCCGGCCTGATCGGCCCGGTCACCCTCGTGCGTGAGAGGCGCCTACCTTGAGCAGAGAGGTGGAACCCACCATGAACCTCTCCCTGAACCTGTCCCGAAAAGCGGGGATGAATCCCCGCACTCCAGGCGCTTCGCGGCCCCGGACGTGCCTTGGAGCGGCGCGAAGCGTTTGGAGTGCGTCCGCTTTAGCGGCGCTTTTTGGTTCATGGCCACGGAGCAGGTCCGAAAGGAACAGGTCGCTTCCCAGGAGCGCGGACTTCAGTCCGCAGGAAGCCACGCCGGTCCTCCCGGCGTCCCGGCTCTTCGTGAACCGCCGAAAGGGAGGGCGGGCACTCCGCGGCTCGCGCTGGTTCGTGGGGCAGACATTCGTGTCTGCCGTTCACGGCGACTTTCCAGTCGCCGAGGGATTCGTCGGGCTAGAAAGCCCGCTCTACCGGCAGGCTCGAAAGCCTGCCCTACCGCCATGACCCACGTCGAGCGATTCCGGGCCTTGATGAACCACCAACCGGTCGACCGGCTGCCCCGCTGGGAATGGGCCATGTGGTGGGATCTCACGATCCAGCGCTGGCACCAGGAGGGGCTGCCTGCCGACCTGCACTTCAGCCGCGTGATTGAAATCGCCCGGTGGTTCGGCCTCGACCCGTACCAGCAATTCTGGTTCAGCACCACGGAACCCACCATCGACGCGACCCAACACCACGTGGAAGGGGTCGTGAGCAACGCCGACGACTACCGGCGCATCCGGCCCCAACTCTTCCCGTGTCACGATCGCGCCATCGCCTCCATGGCCCCGTGGGCCGGAGCCCAACGCCGGGGTGACGCGGTGGTCTGGTGCACGTTGGAAGGGTTCTTCTGGTTTCCGCGCACGCTCATGGGCTTTGGCCCCATGATGCTCGCCTTCTACGACGAACCGGCGTTGATCCATGCCATCAACGCCGACCTGCTGGCGTTCAATCTGCGGCTCCTCGACGAACTCACACGCGTGTGCGTCCCCACGTTTCTGACCATGGCCGAGGACATGAGCTACAACCTTGGCCCCATGATCTCGAAGCGGCATTTCGACGAATTCGTTGCGCCCTATTACCGCCCGCTGATCTCCCGCCTCCAGGAACACGGCATCCTCCCTATCGTGGACACGGACGGCGACGTCACGATGCTCGTGCCCTGGCTCCAGGAACTCGGCGTCGTCGGCGTGCTCCCCCTCGAGCGACAGGCGGGCGTCGACGGCAGCGCCCTGCGCACGCGGTTCCCGGATCTGGTGATGGTCGGACACTTCGACAAGATGACCATGACACGTGGCGAAGCGGCCATGCGGTCCGAGTTCGAGCGCCTGGCGCCGCTGATGCGTCGCGGCGCATTCATCCCCAGCGTCGATCACCAAACCCCGCCGGGCGTCTCGCTGGCCCAATATCAGACCTACCTCCGCCTGCTGCGCGAATACACGGATGAGATTCACCCCTGAAGCGAACCTCGCATGTTGACCTTACCCCGAACCCGAATCAGCCCCGGCATGCCTCTGCTGCTCACCCTGCTTCTGGCAGTGTCGGTCGTGGCCGGCACCCCCGATCCTCTCGAACGCGGCTGGGCTCGCCCTCCCGCCTCAACCCGGCCCTGGTGCTACTGGTACTGGATCAGCGACAACATCTCGAAGGAAGGCATCACTCGCGACCTCGAGGCCATGGCGCAGGTCGGTATCGGCGAGGCGTTCATTGGCAACATCCACTTGGAAGACGTCCAGCCTGGCGCGGTCAAGGTCCTCACCGAAGCCTGGTGGGGCATGGTTGAGCACGCCATTCGCGAAGGTGGCCGCGTCGGCGTCGACATCGGGTTCTTCAACTGTCCGGGCTGGAGCCAATCAGGGGGACCCTGGATCAAGCCAGAGCAGTCGATGCGCTACCTGGCGAGTTCCGAACTCCGCGTGACGGGTCCGTTGCGAATCCAATGCGAACTGCCGAAAGGTCTCGAATCGCGCGGCGGCTCCTCCGACACGAGCCTCGAAGCATCGCCGGAACCAGACGAGATTTGCTCGCTTCCACCGCCCCTCGAGCCATTCCAGGATGTCTCCCTCGTGGCCTTTCCGGCCCCGGCCTTGGATGACGATCAGGCCATGGAGCATCACCCCCGGATCACCACCACGCCCGAGGTGGAAGGCATCGAACGCGCTTTTGACAACGATTGGGATACCGCCTTCTCCCTCGCCACGTCCGGAGGCCGCAACAGCCAACCACGGACCGTGGACTTCGACTTCGCCCGAGCCTTCACGGCGCGCAGCCTCGTCCTGCATCCGGCCGGGAGCGCTTTCAGTGTGCGCGGCGAGCTCCAGGCTTCCATCGACGGGACCCGGTTCCGCACGGTGCGGTCCTTCACCTGTGACCGGTCGAACACGAATCTCCACGTGGGCCCGATGCCCTTCGGACCGCTGGCAGTCAGCTTCCCGGCCACCGCCGCCCGCCGTTTCCGTCTGCTCTTCGCGCAGCCGGAGGGGCCGGCGGCATTCGCTGAGATTGCCTTGTCCGGCGCCGCGCGCTTGGACCGCTATGTCGAGAAGCAACTCGGCAAGATGCACCCCACACCCCAACCCGAGTGGGACACGTATCTCTGGCCCCCGGCAGCCGAGGCGGACTCGCCGGCCCTCGCGGTGGCGCCGGACCGCGTCATCGACCTCTCCGGACGGGTCGGCCCTGATGGCACCCTGACCTGGGATGTGCCCGACGGTGAGTGGGTGATCCTGCGGACCGGAATGTCCCCCACCGGGACACGAAACGCGCCTGCCTCGCCGGAAGGTCAGGGTCTCGAAGTCGACAAGATGAACCGCGCCGCCGCGGCCGCCCATTTCGACGCCTACCTGGGGAAGCTGCTCCAACGGATGCCCGCGTCCGACCGCAAGGCCTTGAAGCACGTGGTCGCCGACAGCTACGAGATGGGATCGCAGAACTGGACCGAGGGGTTCGGAGCGCTGTTCGGTCGAGCTTATCGCTACGACCCGCGGCCATGGCTGCCCGCGCTGACCGGCAGGATCGTGGGGACCGCCGAGCAATCGGACCGCTTCCTGTGGGACCTCCGCCGTCTGGTCGCCGATCGCGTCGCGGCGGATTACGTCGGCGGTTTGCGCGACCTCTGCCACCGCCACGGGCTTCGCCTGTGGCTTGAGAACTACGGGCACTGGGGCTTTCCCGCCGAGTTCCTTCAGTACGGTGGTCAGGCCGACCAACTGGGCGGCGAGTTCTGGGCCACGGGCGATCTCGGAAGCATCGAACTGCGCGCCGCGGCTTCGGCCGCGCACCTCTACGGGATGCCGGTCGTGTCCGCCGAGGCGTTCACCGGCGGGCCGCTCTTCCGCAGCGCGCCGTGGGATTTGAAGCGACGCGGCGATTGGGCCGCGACCGAAGGCATCAACCACTTCGTTCTGCATGTCAACATCCACCAACCGGACGAACGGCGTCCTGGCATCAACGCCTGGTTCGGCACCGAGTTCAACCGGCACAACACCTGGTTCGCGACCAGCCGGCCCTGGGTCGACTACCTGCGGCGAACCCATTTCCTGCTGCAACAGGGTCAACACGTGGCCGACGTCGCCTACTTCATCGGCGAGGACACCCCCAAGATGACCGGTCGCTGCGAGCCTTCCCTCCCGGCCGGATACGACTTCGACTACGTGAACGCCGAAGCGATCCTTCGTCGTTTCACCGTGAAGGACCGGCGCTGGGTCCTGCCCGATGGCAAGTCGTACGGGCTGCTGGTCCTCCCGCCTTTGAACACGATGCGACCCGCGGTCCTGCGAAGCCTCGGAGAACTTGTAGCCGACGGCGGCGCGATTCTCGGGGCTCCGCCCCAGCGATCGCCGAGCCTCGAGAACTATCCCGCCTGCGACCGGGAGGTGCGGGAACTCGCCGCGACCATCTGGCGCCGTTCCCTGGAGTCGAAGACGGGCGAGGGGCGCCATGGCAAGGGTCGCGTCCTGCACCATCTGAGTCTCCAGGACGCCCTCGATCGACTCGACATCGCCCCGGACGTGGACGGGCTGGAAGGCAGCCCGGTGCGATGGACCCACCGCCACCTGGAAGACGCCGACATCTACTTCCTCTCGAATCAATCGGACCAACCGGTCGAGGTGAGGCCTGCCTTCCGGATGCGTCAGCGCCTGCCCGAGTTGTGGTACGCGGATTCCGGCGCGATCGAAAAGCCGGGGGTGTTCGAGTGTGTTGGCGACGAGACGCGGGTGCCGCTGGCCCTTGAAGCTCGCGGGGCTGTCTTCGTCGTGTTCCGCGAACGTGCTCCCCGCCGGGCTACGGTGGTCGCGCTCGAACGGAGGGGCAGTGCCGCGAGCGTGCCCTCGAGTGATGCCACGGCTGCTGCTGACGAACCGGTGACCGGCTTGCCGCTCCCTGCCCCGAGGCTCAGCCGCGAACCTGACGGGAAGTTGCGTCTGCGGAGCTGTGAGCCGGGCGGCTACTGGCTTACCTATTCCGACGACCGTCAATTCGGCGTCGTGACATCGAACCTGCCGGGTCCCGTGACGCTTGACGGGCCCTGGCATGTCGAGTTTCCGCCCGACGCCGGTTTGCCGGGCCCGGTGACCTTTGCGCGGTTGCAGTCCTGGGCCACGCATGCGGACCCGCGGATCCAGTTCTACTCGGGGACCGCCACCTATCGGTGTGAGTTCGCCGCTCCGCAAGGTGACTCGGGCCACCTCTGGCTGGATCTCGGACAAGTGGAGTCAATCGCACGTGTTCGCATCAACGGCAGGGAAGTGGGCTCGCTCTGGAAGCCGCCCTACCGCCTGTTGCTGGTGGCGTCGGAACTCCAACCGCGGAACGTGCTCGAGGTGGACGTCAGCAATGTTTGGTTGAACCGGCTGATCGGAGCCCGACGACATCCGAAAGGGCTGCCCGGGGCAGGTGAGTCGGCTTCACAACCTTACCTGGCCGCGGACGTCGGCGCGCAGCTCGGCGACCGCCTGCTTCCGGCCGGATTGATCGGACCCGTCCGCCTCATCCCCGTGAAGGAATTGGTTTTGCCATGAAGGCCGCCGCCCTCGAGCGCCGGGCCGACATGCCTGTCGGCCGGTCGGGGCGACTTCCAAGTCGCCCACCACGTCGCCGGACTCGAAAGTCCGGCGCACTGGCAGGCTCGAAAGCCTGCCCTACACCAGGTAGGGCGGGCACTCCGCTGCCCGCCGAGTCCGGCGCGCTGGGGACAGCGCGCCCTACCTTGGAACGTCGGTTCAAGGCCACTGCGCATGCCCCCAGACCAAGGAAACCTCCCATGAAAACAACCCTCCTCATCCTGTTCTGCGGCTTCGGCGCCGTACACTTCGGACACGCCGCGGAGGCCCTGCGCGCCACCGGTCTCCACTGCGAGTACCAGACGGGTTCACCCATCCTCGACAACCCCGCCCCACGCCTCGGCTGGATCCTCAACTCCCACGAGCGCGGGGATCGCCAGGGCGCCTATCGGATTCTCGTTGCGAGCGACGAGGCCAGGCTCGAGGCAAACCAGGCTGATCTCTGGGATTCAGGACGGGTCGAGTCGTCGCAACAAAACCAGGTCACCTACGCCGGGCGCGAACTCGCTCCCAACCAGCAGTACATCTGGAAGGTCCAAGTCTGGAACTCCCAAGGGTCGTCGGGCGGCTGGAGCCTGCCGTCCCGCTGGACCATGGGCCTGGTCGGACGCGAGGCGTGGAAAGCAACCTGGGTCAGCGCCGGCGCCTGGAAGCCGGGCGACCCGCTCCCCGTTTTCCGCAAATCGTTCGAAGTGTCCAAGGCGATCCGCCGCGCCGTGGTCCACGTCAGCGGCCTCGGCCACTTCGACCTGTTCCTCGACGGAAACAAAGTCGGGAACCACTTTCTGGACCCGCCCTGGAGCGACTACCGGAAGACGGTCTACTACGCCAGTTTCGACATCACCCCCGACCTCGCCACGAACCGCCCGGTGAGGGCCCCGGGCCTAGGGGCAAGGGAACTTGTCCCCCCAGGCAAGCACGCCTTTGGGATCATGCTGGGAAAGGGCTTCTACAACACCGCGGGTGACCGCCGGGTTCACGGCGTGCAGTCCAGCGGCACACCGCAATTCATCCTGCAGGCCCACCTCTTCCTGGAAGACGGCACCGAGCAGATCATCCCCAGCGACGCGTCCTGGGAAACCGCCCCCGGCCCCATCACCCACAGCGCCATGCTCGGCGGTGAGGATTTCGACGCGCGACGGCTTCCCGCGGATTGGGCCCAACCGCGGCCGGCGCCGGAATCCACCGCTTGGTCGCGCGCGGTCCTGACCCCAGCCCCGACAGGAGCATTGCGGGCAGCCATGTCGCCGGCGATGACTTATCATGAGACCTTCCGCCCGGTCCGCATCGATGAACCCCAGCCCGGTATCTTTGTTTGCGACTTTGGCCAAAATGCCTCCGCCATTCCCCGCCTCCGGGTCCGCGGAACCGCCGGCCAGACGCTCCGCCTGATTCCGGCGGAGCAGCGCCACGGGATGACCCCGCGCCGCAACGACGGGCGCGGCCTCGTGAACCAGGCCGGCGTGGGCACACCCAACTACTTCCAGTACACCCTGCGCGGAGGCGACTCCGAAACCTGGCAGCCCCAGTTCACCTACGGGGGCTTCCAGTTCCTCCAGGTCGAAGGCGCCGTCCCCGCAGGCCACCCCAACCCCGATCAGCTTCCAGTCCTGGAGGAGCTTGAGTCCGTGCACGTCCGCAGCGCCGCCCGCCAGGTCGGCCACTTCGAGTGCTCGAATCCGCTCTTCAACCGCATCGACCGAATCGTGGACTGGGCGGTTCGCGCCAACCTCGCTCATGTCCTGACGGATTGCCCGCACCGGGAAAAGCTCGGCTGGCTGGAGGTCGCCTATCTCATGGGACCCTCGATTGCGGGCCGTTATGACGTGGCCAGATTCTACAGCAAAGTCGCCCGCGATTGCACCGAATCCCAGGACCCCAGCGGCATGGTCCCGACCGTTGCCCCCGCTTACCCCGCCTTCGCCGGCGGCTTCGCTTACACGCCGGAATGGGGCGCCGCGGCCGTGGTTGTCCCCTGGCTGGTTCACGAGTGGTACGGTGACCGCCTGGTGCTCGCCGACAATTACTCCACCATGAAGGGCTTCGTGGATTACATCGAGCGGACGTCGAAGGACCTGGTGCCGGTCCCCGGGCTCGGCGACTGGTACGATTACGGTCACGGCAAACCGGTGGGTCCATCCCAATTCACGCCGGTCGAACTCAGCGCGATGGCCACGTTCCACCGCTGCGCGACCATCGTCGCCCAGACCGCAGAAGTCCTCGGGCGTCCGACCGACGAACAGCACTACCACCAGCTCGCCCGTCGGATCGGCGAGGCTTTCAACGCCCGGTGGTTCAACGGAACGAACGAGTACCGGAATACGGGCAGCCCCCAATGCGCCAACAGCATGGCCCTGGTGACCGGGATCACACCTGCCAGCCACGAAGCCCAGGTGCTGGATCGGGTCCTCCAGGACATCCGCGCCCGGGGCAATCAGCAGACGGCCGGCGACATTGGCCACTGGTACCTGCTCCAGGCGCTCGGTCGGCAGGGCCGGCACGACGTCATCTTCGACCTGGTCTCCCGCACGAACCTGGGGAGCTACGGCTTCATCGTGAACAACGGCTGGACTTCCATGCCCGAGGCTTGGGATGCCGATACCGGCGCCTCGATGAACCACTGCATGCTGGGACACATTCAGGAATGGTTCCTGGGAGATGTCGCGGGCATCCGTCCCGACCCCGCCGCACCCGGCTTCGCCAAGTGCCTGATCGCTCCTCAACCGGTCGGCGACTTATCCTGGGCGAAAGGAAGCATCGATTCCATCCGCGGCCGGATCGTCTCGGAGTGGAAACGCCTCGATAACGGCTTCGAACTCTCGCTGGTGATTCCGCCCAACGTGACCGCAACCGTGGCGATTCCGGGCGGAGATGTCTCCTCCCTCACAGAAGGGAACCAACCAGTGACGGCGGCGTCGGGCGTGAAGATCATCGATTCCACGGGTGAACACACCTGGCTTGAAGTGGGCGGCGGCGAGTACCAGTTCCGGCAGACACGATGAAGACGAGCTTCCTGGTGTTGGCTTTGGTCTTTCTTGGCGGCTTTATCATCATGGTGATTGAGATCGCCGGGGCGCGCTTCCTCACCACGGAATTCGGAGGCTCGTTCTATGTCTGGGTGAGCCAGATCGGCGTGGTGATGCTGGCGCTGGCGGCCGGGTACTACACCGGAGGCATGCTCGCCGATCGATGGCGGGGTCTCCGGTGGATCGCTTGCCTCCTGGTCGGCGCCGGAATCGCACTCGCCCTGGTGCCGAGCTACGGTCCGCCGCTGCTTCAGAAGATCGTGCTTCGTCACCCGGCCGAGGTGGCGGTGCCCCTGATCTGGCAGAAGCTCGACCCCGCGTTCGGCAGCGCGGTGGTGTTCCTCTTCCCCTGCTGGGTTCTGGCCATGCTGCCGCCTTGTTGCATCCGGTTCGGGGCAAGCGGGACCGAGAACCTCGGACGCCTCAGCGGGGCGATCATCGCGTGGAGCACCGTCGGTAGTATCGCGGGCGTGTTCGCCGCCGGGTATCTGCTCCTGGACCTGCTGAAGCTCTCCACCGTCTTTCGCACGATGGGCGGGCTCACGGCCCTGCTGGGGGCGCTTTGCTGGCGATGGGAACGCAAGACCGGTTTCCTCTCCGGAAAGGGAGCATGCCGCGGTTGAGCTCCGTCCAGCGCCCAACCGACCGGCTTGCGGCACTCGACCGATTGCGAGAGGTTCGCCCATGAAGTTCACCGGGATGACGCGCGTCGCGATCCTGCTGGCAGCATCCGCGTTGCTGCGCGGGGGAGTCGTTTTCGAAACGACATCCGCGTACCACAGTATCCGGGTGGTGGATGACCAGGGGCGGCGGACGCTCTTGTTCAATCGCTCGGAGGAATCCCGCATGTCCTTGGTGAACCCCCTTGAGGGCCACTTCGAGTACGTCGAGTACTTCCTGCTGCCGCCGATCTGGAACCCGGCCATGACCAACGTGCTCATGATCGGGCTCGGAGGTGCCAGCGCCCAACGGTTGTACAGCCGCTATTGCACCAATGTCACCATCCACACCGTCGAGATCGATCCCGCCGTGCGCCAGGTGGCCCGCGATTATTTCCTGCTGGAAGAGGGCCCCCGACAGCGGGTGTTCCTCGAGGACGGCAGGCAATTCCTGCGTCGGAGCTCGACCCGTTACGGGGCCATCCTGCTGGACGCCTACACCGAGGGGCGCTATGGGGCTTCCCTGCCCCATCACCTCGTCACCAAGGAGTTCTTTCAACTCGCCCGCGACCGGCTCGAACCCGACGGAGTCCTGGCGTACAATGTCATGGGCTCGATGCAGGGTTGGCGCGCGGACATCGTCGGATCGCTTTACCGCACGATGAAATCCGTCTTTCCCCAAGTGTACCTGTGCGCCGCCCGGGAGAGTCAGAACGTGGTGCTCTTGGGAATCTCCGAAAGCCAGCCGGCACTGACGACACGAACAGGTAGGGCGAGCCCTCCGTTGCCGACCGAATCCGGCGCGCAGGAGGTGCCACCCACAGGTAGGGCGGGCACTCCGCTGCCCGCCGCACCCGCCGTGCAAGAGACGGCGCGCCCTAGCTTGGATGCCGCTCCGACCGACGTCCCGACTTCCCATGAACCTCCCCAGGAGCGCGGACTTCAGTCCGCAGGAAGCCACGCCAGCCAGGGGACGTCCCTGCGGGCTGAAGCCCGCGCTCCTCACCGGTTCATGGCCCCTGGGCAGTTCAAACAGGAACAGGTGGCTCTCCATCAACGAGCGCGCGCGGCCTACGCAACCGGCGCGGTGCTTCTCCCCACCTTGGGGGTGCGCCTGGGCGCCTGCCGCCTCGATCCGCCTCCGGGCCACCAGCGCTGCCCCGTGCTGACCGACGACTACGCGCCCGTCGACGGTTTGTTGAGCGAGGGACGACCGCTGCTGACCCGCTGAACGCGGCCACTTCGAGGTCACGGCGGCCACGAACTCCCTGGCGCGTTGTGGTCCTGAAGAATCGTCTCGGTCCGCTCGCCCCGGCTGCGGCCGGAGACCGGCCGCGGTCCCAAAGCCAGGCGGTACACCGCCCGCCTTCATTCCACTCATTCCGCCGGGGCGATTGACACCCCCGCGACCGCTCCTAGATTCGAGCGCTCATGGCAGACCATTCCGGGCCGCCGGTCATCCGCTTGCGCGGCGTCCGGCACAACAATCTCAAAGGCTTCGACCTCGACCTGCCGCAGCACCGGTTGATCGTCATCACCGGCCTGAGCGGTTCGGGAAAAAGCTCGCTCGCCTTCGACACGCTCTTCGCCGAAGGGCAGCGCCGCTACATCGAGACCTTCACGCCCTACGCACGTCAGTTCTTTGACCGGATGGACAAGCCCCGTGTGGACGCCATCGAAGGCATCCCGCCTGCGATTGCCATCGAACAGCGCAACGCGGTTCGCACCACCCGCAGCACGGTGGGAACGATGACCGAGATCTGCGACTACATGAAGGTCTTGTGGCCGCAACTCGCCAGCCTGCACTGTCGCCAATGCGGACGCCCGGTCCGACGCGAACCGGCCCAGACCGTCTGGCAATCGCTGTCGCGCCCGGCGGAAGAAGGCGGTTGGGCCGCTCGCGAGTGCCTCGTCACCTTTGCGGTCCCCCTTTCGGAGAAGCTCTCGCTGGCCGACTCGCTCGCGTTGATCGGCAGGCAGGGCTACCAGCGCGTGCTCCTCGAGGGCGAGCCGGTTCGACTCGAGGAGGCGGCGAGCTCATGGGCCGCGGCCGGTTCCCTGTCGAGCCCACCGGAAGAGGCGAAGCCTGGGCCCCCTTCGGACCGGGCCACAAACCCGGCGGTCATCACGGTCGTCCAAGACCGGCTCAGACTCATCCCCACCCACCGGGCGCGCTTTGTCGAAGCGTGTGAACAGGCGTACCAGTTCGGCAAAGGACACCTGCAGGTGTGGGACCTTCAGCCCGGTCCGCACCTTGGTGCCGGGACTTCGGCAGGCCCGCGAACTCTGCGCGCCGGAACTTGCCGCTCCTTCAGCAACCGTCGCCATTGCGCGGAGTGCGACCTCAACTACCCCGATCCGTCGTCCGCGCTGTTCAGCTTCAACCACCCGGTCGGCGCCTGTCCGAAGTGCAAGGGGTTCGGACGCGTGATTGAAATCGACTATCGCCTCGCCATCCCCGACCGCTCGAAGTCGCTGGCCGGCGGCGCCGTGAAACCATGGCAGAGCGGAGTCAGCGCCGAATGCCAGCAGGACCTGCGAAAGTTCTGTCGGGCGCGACAGATCGCCATGGACGTGCCCTTTGACGAACTCCCGGACGAACACCAGCGGTGGGTGCTGGAAGGCGACGCGGACTATGGCACCGACGAGGAGCACCAGTGGCCGCGGGCCTGGTACGGCGTCAAAGGTTACTTCCGCTGGCTCGAGAGCAAGGCCTACAAGATGCACGTGCGCGTCTTGCTCTCACGGTATCGCGCGTACAAGACCTGCCCCGAGTGTGGCGGCCAGCGCTTGAAGCCTGACGCCCTGCTTTACCGGCTGGCCTGGCCAACCGGTCCCCGCAAATCCCGTCCCCTCGAGCCCTCGGAGTTCAAACCACCTGCTCCGCACCAAGGTTTGCCCGCTCCCCTGCCCGGTCTCACCCTAGCCGATTTCTATCGGCTGCCCGTGCGAGACGCCCTCGCCCTGGTCGATGCACTCGGCCAACACCGAGCCGGGTCTCTCGCCACCCGACGCCAGCGCAGCCACCGCGCCGGCACCGGCGCTGGCACCGGCAGTGCCGATCCCGTGGAACTGGCATTGAACGAGGTGCGCGCCCGCCTGGGTTACCTCGTCGAAGTGGGCTTGGGTTATCTCACACTGGACCGGGCCACCCGCACACTTTCCGGCGGCGAGACCGAACGGGTCAATCTCACCACCTGCCTGGGATCGCGGCTCGTGAACACCCTCTTCGTCCTGGATGAACCGAGCGTCGGCCTGCACGCGCGGGACACGGGGCGTTTGATTCGCATCCTGCAGCGACTCCGCGACCGCGGAAACACGGTCGTGGTGGTGGAACACGACGCGAGCATCATGCGCGCGGCGGACCACCTCGTGGACCTGGGTCCCGGCCACGGCGAATCCGGTGGCCAGGTGGTCTTTGAAGGCAGCTTCCGCGAATTGCTGCGGGCCCCCGACTCGTTGACGGGCGCCTATTTGGCCGGTCGTCGCAAGTTCCCGATGCGCCCGCGACGTCCCGTCCCGGCGGCGACTTCGTTGAAACTGGCGGGCGTGACCTGCCACAACCTTCAAGGCCTGGCTGTGGAGATTCCCCTTTCACGGTTCGTCGTCGTCACCGGCGTCAGCGGCTCGGGAAAGTCCACGCTCATCCGCGAAGTCCTTTTTCCCGAACTGCGCCAGCGGCTACAAGAGCGTCGTTCTGCCACGAACGACCCGGCGGCCGATCCCCCAGCCGACGATGAGGGAGCACTCGAACCGGATCTGCCGGCGGGCCCCGATGCCGGCAACGTTCGAGCCACCGTGAACGGCCCGCCCAGCCTCGCCGGTTGGGAGGAACTCGATCGCGTGGTGATGGTGGACCAATCGTCGCTGGGTCGCACCCCGAGATCCAACCCCGCGGTTTACATCGGTGCCTTTGATGACATCCGGGAACTGTTCGCCGGCAGCGAAGCCGCACGTGAACGTGGCCTCAACGCGAGCGCCTTCAGCTTTAATTCGCGCCAGGGCCAGTGCGAACGCTGCCGGGGCGCCGGGTTTGAGAAGATCGAAATGCAGTTCCTCAGCGACGTGTTTATCCGGTGCCCCGACTGCGACGGACGGCGATACCGGTCGCACATCCTCGAATGCCAGATCACGCCCTCACATCCGGTGAGTCAGGAGCGGGACGCGCGGGGAGTGCTCGTGGCAGCACCCGGCAGGCGCGAGGCCCCGGCGAACTCCGCCACTTCCGAAGCCCGCGACCGCGCCTCCTGGTCGATCGGCAACGTGCTCGAAGCCAGCGTCGATGAAGCCCTGCATTGGCTGCGCGGCTTCCCGGATTCCCGCCACGCGCGACGGGCCGTCGGGAAACTCCAACTTCTCCAGGACACGGGGTTGGGGTACTTGCGGCTGGGGCAGCCGATCAACACGCTTTCGGGAGGCGAAAGTCAGCGGCTTAAGCTCGCCGCCCACCTGGCCGAGGCCGTTCCGCACCCGGAAGGGAACCCCAGCCAGGCAGGGCAGGCACTCCGCTGGCCTCCGAGTGCGGCGCGCAAGGGACTGCGTGCCCTCCCTGGAGAGTCTTCCGTGAACCTCCCCAGGAGCGCGGACGTCAGTCCGCAGGAAGCCACGCCGGCCAAGGAACGTCCCTGCGGGCTGAAGCCCGCGCTCCTCAACGGTTCATGGCCACGGAGCAGGTCCAAAAGGAGCAGGTCGCTTCCCACGGACCGCCCGGTGAAGTCCCCGGGCCTCCAACCTGAAGACCGCGTCCCCGGACCCGGCGAGATCGAGCCTTCAGAACCAGGCAACATCGCAGGGAGCACCACGCCTCTCACCCTCTTCCTGTTCGACGAGCCGACCACGGGACTGCACTTCGAGGACGTCCGCGTGCTCATCGAAGTCTTCCAGCGCCTTGTCGACGCGGGTCACTCGGTCGTGGTGATCGAACACAACCTCGAGGTGATCCAGGCTGCGGACTGGATCATTGACCTGGGTCCCGAGGCGGGGGACGAAGGCGGCCACGTGGTCGTGGCGGGCACGCCCGATCAGGTCGAGACCTGCGCGGAAAGCCGCACGGGGGAGGCGCTCCGGACCCTGGCGCTCCGCGCGGGCTGACTCATCGCCGGATCCACGATGTGCCCAACGCCACGCTCCACTGGTACTTGCGGGCGTGCTCACGGATCAGGAAAGGCATGTCCTTCACGCAATGGAGGGAGAACTCCGCTTCGAGAAGAGACCGTAACGTGTCCAGGGTTCGAACCGGCCGGCCGTCACGCTCGAAACCGCCCGGCCATTGAGCACGCGGCGTGTACGCCTCCAGCCAGGTGCACGGGGTGGTCAGGATCAATTGACCGCGTGTCCGCACCAGACCCCGGAGCGCCTCCAGACACCGGCGCGGATGCTCGAGCCGGTCGACGACATTCGCGAGCAGCACCACGTCGAAGCTGCCCAGGCCGGGCTCCAGCGCCTCGGCGTCGCCGGTCATGAAGCGAACCCGGCTGCGGTCGAGTTCGGGCGGGACCACCGCGGTCGCAGAGGCGCGAAGTTCGCCCTCCTCCACGTAATCGAAGGGGACCGAGCCGTCCGCCTGCAAGCGGCAGGCGACTTCAATGAAGTGGCGGGATTGATCGATCCCGGTCACCTCAACGCAGTGCCTGGTCAGTTCGAAGGTGGAACGTCCGACGGCACAACCCAGGTCCAGCGCCCGCGCCCGTGACGGCAGGCGCGCAGGCTCGAGCATTTCCGACACGCAACGCACCGGGTAGTCGAGCGCCTCCCGGGGACCGGGATTCCACGGGAGGACTTGCTCCGAGGGGCCGTAAGGGAACAGCAAATATTCGGCGACGGCGGCGTCCGTCTCGTAGTATTCCGGGCGCGGCATGCCTCGTCCTGCTTATCCGTTCAGCGCCTGCTGCAGAAAGGGCGTCGGACGGTAGTTCTGGAGGATTACCTCCACCTTGCCATCCCGAATCATCCGCGCTTCCGGAACCCGAATTCCCGGGGTCTTCGTGGATGAAAAGAGGATGTCGTCGTGGGTCGCATTCCGGGGTGACCGGAACTTGTCCGGGGTGAGGTGTCCGCCGAGGTGGTCGCTTCGGCCGGTCGCGACGTGGAGCGTTCCCAGAATCTTCTCGTCCTGGATATCGCGCCCCGAAGCGGGCAGATCCTGCGTGCCGAAACCCAGCTCACCCAGTTCACCGGTGGCGGGATCCGAGGCGTGGAAGCGGCTCTGGGCCTCGATCGTAGCCGGATTACCGGAGAGGAAGGCCGCTTCGCAGATCCGTCCCGCGGCCACCTTCATGATCCCGATCGTCCCGTCTTCGAACTGTCGCGGGAAGGAGCCCTCGGCGCCGTTCGGAACGAAATAGACCTCTCCGGCGGGCAGGTTGACGACATCCGGCTTCTCGCCGCGGCAAAGGCCGTGGCTTTTTTGGGCCTCCTGACCGGCGCAGTTCAACGTGAGCATCATCCGCTGTCCTGCCACCTCAAAGTCGATCTCGAAGGCCTCGGCGCGGGTGAGTGCCAGTCGCAGCTTCTCGGCCTGGCGACTGACCTCCTCATAGTCCACCGCCAGGCCCGTGCGCAGGATGATCGGGTTCACCCCGTGGAGCGTCGCGCCCCGGAAACCGAATTGTTTCGCCAAGGCAGTCAGCGGTGCCGTGGCGGAGAAGGTGGAGATGCACAGCAGGATGTTGAACCGGGGATAGACGTCCTGCGAAAGGCTGACGCGGTCACCAGCCGGCGTCCAGGCGACATCGGGCAGATCGAGGTTGCTGCCGCCGGTGATTTCGTACGCGAACATTTCCCCTCCGACCAACCCCAGCTCCGCGAGCACTCCGGCCTTCAGCCCCTGGTAGAAAACGTGATGGGCGTATTGCTGAACGGTCAGGTCCTGATTCTCAAGGAAGGCGAAACGCGTGATCCGGGCAGGATCCGGAAGATCGATCAGGATGCCAATCCGCTCGCCCGGCTTCGGGGCGAACACGGTACGAAGCAGCCGCGAGAGGCTGAACTCAGGGAATGTTCGGGTGGACGCTGCACTCATAGCGTCGGCAAGGTATGGCACGGGGGCGGAAGGGCAACCGGGGCGGGTCGATCCGGGGAGCGGCGGTGGAGAGCACCCGGCCTGCAAGAGGAACTCGTACCCGGCGCAGAGGCTTCTCGATCGCACGCTACTCGGGACCAACTCCGAAGGGGTCAGTCAATAGTATTGTGCTATTCTGTCCGCCGATTCGCCCTGTTGCCCTGGCCGTTCAGCGGTATTTGCCTTGTCGACCGCGCCGGTTCTGGCCAGCGTCCGGCAACCATGCACCGCGCCCACATCCCTGCGCTCCCGCTTGCCCTGGGTCTTGCCTTCCTCGCGCCCGCCGGCGTCGACGCCGCACCCTCCTTTGACGGCCGGTTCTTCCGAGGCGAAGGCGACGTCGAATACCTGCAGCTGCTGGACATCTCCCGGCGCATGTTGGCGGATGACCCCGAGTTCCAGAACGTCGCCATGCTGTACCAGCCCTCCTGGAACGGCTTGGTCGAAGGCCCGACCTGGGGCGCGTGGTGGGTGCAGAACAGTTACGGGACCACCTACGCCGCCCTTCCTTTTTACGAGGAACCGTTCGTCACGTTTCTGCAGAACGCGCAAGATCTGTGGTTCAACCAGATGGGCGATGGCCAGACCAGCTACGTCTGGAACGGCAAGGACCGCTGGGTGCCCCCGGACGGTTGCCTCATGGACTGCGCCAACGAGACCTGGGCCATGCACAAACAGGGGGACGGGCGGGTGGCCATCCACGATTGGGGGATGGAATTCACCGCCGCCGGCGCCCTGCTCCAGGCGGAACTGCTCCTCATCAGCCGCGACCCGGCAGCCCTCGAGCGATACCTGCCAAAACTTGAACGCTGCGCGCGCTTCATCGAATCGCGCCGTGACCCGGCCAACGATCTGTTCCTCGCCGGTCCCGCCGGCAACCTGCTTGCCCCCAGTTACGCGGGCAGCCGCGCCGGTGAGGGCCGTTACGAGATGGCTTACCTCACCGGCCTGTCAGTCACGTACATTGCGTACCTGGACCGCTTGATCGAGTTGGAACGGCTGGCGGGGCATACCGGGCAGGCTGAACGGTACGCCGCGCAGCGCGCTTCCGCCCGCCGCGGCCTCGATCGTCTCGTGACCGAGGAAGGTTACCTCATCAAGTACCTCGAAAAGGACGGCACCCGCCACGGCGTCTTCGGGGCCGCCACGCACGGCTATTTCGAGGCCTCGCCCAATCACGACGCCATCTGTTTCGGCATCGTAGACGATCCGCAGGCGTTGAAGATCTACCACAAGCTGGCCGCCATCCCGGGACTGCGCCCCTACGACTTGATCGTCGCCAACTGCCCTTCCCTGGATGACATGTACGAGGCGCCCGAGGGGCTCTGGGGGTTCGGGACCTGGGTCAACGGCGGTCACTGGACCACCTGCGAGGCCCGGATGATGATCGCCTACCACCGCGTGGAACAGCACGAGGATGCGCGCCGGGCGATGCGGCAGATCCTCAAATTCGCGCGCCAGTTCCGGATGGACAATCCCCTGGTGAAGTTCGGCAGCGACGTCTATCAACCGGGAGAACCGATCAACATCACCTACGACGCCTTCGGTGCCCCCGCCGGCTTCCTGCGCGGTCTCTTCGAGTACATCTATCGTGCCGAAGGCCTCACGTTGCTTCCCCATGCTCCGTCAGGGATCTCGCGATTCGAGCAGAAGTTCCCCGTTCGCTTCGGCCGGAAGCGGCTGTATCTAGCCCTCGCGGGTCAAGGCCCAGTCCGTGAAGTCCGCGTGAACGGTCAGCCGTGGAAGTCCTTCGACTCCAAGTCGGTCTCCCTGCCCTACGCGGACACGCCCGAGCGGGCCGCGGTCGAGATCCTTCGCGGGTCGGCATCGAGCCCAGTCGCCTTCCTGCCACCGCCCGACGATCTCAGCGCGCCGACGTTGCCTGCCATCGAGGATTTGCCACGTTCGCAGCCCGAGCCCGTCATCATGGCGAACGAACTGCCCCTGCGGATAGGCGCCGACAGCCAGGGCGGCAGCCGGTTCGCGGGAGACATCGCCAGGGCTTCAATCTTCCGCCGGGCGCTGGCTATCGAGGAAATCAAGGCGCTTGTCGAGGAAGGTGCAAATCTACGGTCTGACCCCTCCTTGTTGGCTCGCTGGGATTTCGCCGCCGAACCGGATGGCACCTGCAACAACACCGCGGCAACGGGACCGGTGCTCGCGGCCAGAGTCGTGGGCAAGATCAACTCCGTGGAATCGCCCTACGGCAAGGCAGCCCGTCTGGACGGCAAGGGTTTCCTGGAGGTCACCAACTCCGCCCTCATCGACCTCTCCCAAGGCGCCACCTGGTACGTCCTCGTACGCCCCGAGTCCACGCAGGGCAGACTCCTCGACAAATGCCCGGTCGGCGGCGCGACGGGTTTCACGTTCGACACTCACCCGGGTAACGCGCTGAGGTTGATCACGGACTCGGGCACGCTGACTCACGATGCGCGGCTGCAGACGGGCCAGTGGGTCCACCTGGCGGCCACCGTGGACGCAGACGGCAACTCGGCCCTGTTCATCAACGGCGCGCCGGTTGCCTCCAGCAAGCGCAACTTGCCGTCCGCGGACTTCGCTTCACTCCATCCGCGCGCGGAACGAATGCGGCGATTCCACGAGCGCCTGAGCGAGGCGGGGTTGAACGATACCTACGAATCAGCCCACGCGCGCTTGATCATCCGGTACCTGGCGACGACGCACGAACGCGCCCACCAGGTTGCCTCGGGACGCCTCGCGCGGCTCCCGGAGCGCTCGCAACGGGCCGCGGACCGGGCCTACCTGAGCACGATCGCGCGTCTCTGCGACGGTCTGCAGAAGGTGCTCGAAGGCTACGCCGCTTCGCCCCAGGAACCACAGCAGCGCCTGAGTGCGATCTGGAAGTCAACCGCGCCCTGACAACATGGGGTGCAGCCCGGCCGACCTTCTCGCACGCTTTGCGCATGAAAGTGACGCCGGCCGGGGCCGGGTGCGTGAGTCGGTTGCGCCGAGGAACCGCCCGCTTTCGAGCGAAGCCGCCGGGCGCAGTTAGCTCTTCCGAGGTGGCGGGGGCTGTCCCTACACTGGGCGTCGCTGTTATGGCCAAGCCCTCCGAGGTTCGAACCTGGACCGAAGCGCTGGTGCTTCCCACTTATCTTCCGGCGTTGCCGGATCGAAACCCGATGTTCCTCGAGAAACGGGTTTACCAGGGCAGCAGCGGTCGCGTGTACCCGTTGCCCTTCACCGATCGAATCCTGGAGCGGCCGGTGCCACGGCCATGGCAGGTCATCGGCATCGAGAACGACTTTCTCCGGGTGCTGATCCTCCCCGAACTCGGCGGCCGGGTGTACGCGATGGTTGATCGGACGACCGGCTACGATCTCATCTACCGGCAACCGGTCATCAAACCGGCGCTGGTCGGCCTGGCCGGGCCCTGGATCAGCGGCGGGATCGAGTTCAACTGGCCGCAACATCACCGCCCGGCGACTTTTCTCCCGGTCGAGACTGCAATTCAGCCGCACGCCGACGGCTCCGTAACCGTGTGGTGCAGCGACCACGATCCCATGGCCCGGATGAAAGGCATGCACGGCATCTGCCTCCATCCCGAACGCGCGTGCGTTGAACTGAAGGTCCGGGCCTACAACCGGACGGCGCTCGTGCAGACCTTCCTGTGGTGGGCCAACGTGGCGACGCGCGTCCATGAGGGCTACCAGAGCTTCTTCCCACCGGACGTCAGTTACGTGGCCGACCATGCCCTGCGTTCCATGAGCAGCTATCCCCTCGCGCACGGACGATACTACGGCGTCGACTACGGCACCCGCGCCCGGCGGGGCATCCCGGACGAGGAAGCGCCAACCTGTTACCGGCCACCTCACGTCGTCGCCCGGGCAGCGACGGGCGAATCGTCGACCACCTCCACCGAACCGCGGCTCCCGGACTACGCTCCCAACGATCTCTCGTTCTACGCCAACATCCCGGTGCCGACCTCTTACATGTGCATGGACTCGCAGGAGGATTTCTTCGGCGGGTACGATCACAAGGCGGGTACCGGGCTCGTCCATGTGGCGAGTCACCACCTCGCGCCGGGCAAGAAGCAATGGACCTGGGGGAACCACGAATTCGGCTATGCCTGGGACCGGAATCTCACCGACCCCGACGAGCACGGGGAATGCGCGCCGTACATCGAGATCATGGCCGGGGTCTACACCGACAACCAGCCCGACTTCAGCTTCCTCCAGCCGGGCGAAACCAAGACCTGGAGTCAGTACTGGTATCCCATTCAGCAGATCGGCGCACCGCAACATGCCAACCTCGATGCGGCCGTCTCCCTCCGCGTTCAGGCCGCGGGTTCAAGCCGGGTTGCCCGCATCGGCGTGGCGGTGACACGCGAGTTCCCAGCCGCCACCCTCCGCGTCTTCATCCGGGACACGCCGCGCCTGGATGAACGGCGTGACCTGCGACCCGGTGAACCGCTCCGCGTCGAAGTTCCACTCGCCAGCTCCGTCGCGGAAACGGACGTCCGGCTGACGGTGCTGACGTCGGGTGGAGGCGAGATCATCACCTACCAACCCAGGCCGCACCGGCCCAAGGCCGTTCCCGAGCCGGCCAAGGCTCCGCCAGCCCCAGACCAGGTGGCGAGCGTGGACGAGCTGTTCTTGATTGGAGTTCATCTCGAGCAGTACCGCCACGCGACCCGCTGCCCGACGGCGTATTGGCTCGAGGGCCTGCGTCGGGATCCCGGCGACGCGCGCTGCCACAATGCGATGGGACTCTGGCATCTGCGACGGGGTGAATTCGGCCCCGCCGAAGCGCACTTCCGCGACGCCCTGGCGCGGCTCACGACCCGGAACGCCAATCCTTGCGACGGCGAGCCGTCCTACAACCTCGGCCTGGTGCTGCGATACCAGGCCGACGCCGTGGCAACCGTCGCTGCCGCCCCTGTGTCGGGCCGTCGAGCCTCGGATCTGCTCAAGGCCGCCTATGCCTCCTTCTACAAAGCAACTTGGAACCAGGCCTGGGCCGGGGCGGCGTGGCACGCCCTCGCCGAACTCGATTGCCGCAGCGCCCACTGGACGAGGGCGCTGAAGCACGTCGATGCGTCCCTCCGGCTCGGCGCCGACAACTTGGGGGCGCGGGATCTGAAAGCCATGGTGCTGCGGAAGCTCGGTCACGACGCGGCCTCCGATGCACTCCTGCAACAGACCCTGGAACTCGATCCGCTCGATGTCTGGGCCCGGTTCCTCCAGGAAGGCCAGGTCCCGACGGATCTCCAGGCCTGCCTCGATCTCGCTCACGATTACGCCCGCCTCGGGGCGTACCGCGATGCCCTCACCGTGTTGGAGAAGGGGCTCGAGGCCTGCCAATCCGGCGCAGGACCGCTGCTGCGGACGGAGAACGCACCCGGGTCTCGAACTGAAATGGGCGCCCAGGACCTCGAGCTCCGCATGAAACCCTCCCGGAGCGCGGACTTCAGTCCGCAGGAAGCCACGCCGGCCAAGGGACGTCCCGGCGGGCCGAAGCCCGCGCTCGGCAACGGTTCGAAGCCACGGGGCATGGCCGCCAGCCCAGGGGATCTTCCCACACAGTCCTGGGGCGCGGTCCCGTTGGCCCACTACACGCGCGGCTGGCTTTGGCTCATGCTGGCATCAAGCCCGGAGCGCAGCACCCGTGAGGCCGCCGGCTCAGACTCGACGCCCGGGCGACGGAAGCCCACTCGCCACGAGAGCCTGCAACGGGCGCGGGCGTGCTTCGCCGCGGGCGAGGCCTCGATCCCGGACTACTGCTTCCCCGCGCGACTGGAGGAGATCGCGGTGCTGCAGGCCGCCTTGGCCGTCCATGCTCGTGACGCCCGGGCTGCTTACTACCTCGGCAACCTGCTGTTCGACCGACGCCGCCACGAGGAAGCGCTTCAGTCCTGGGAGCGCAGCACCGCGCTTGACCCTTCCTTCCCCGTCGTGTGGCGGAATCTTGGAATCGGGTACTTCAATGTGCGGCGTCAACCGGAACGCGCGCGCGCCGCGTACAACAAGGCATTCAAGGCGGGGCCCGACGACGCCCGCGTGCTCTATGAGCGGGATCAACTTTGGCGGCGGCTCGGAGTGGCTCCGGCGCGACGGCTTCGGGAACTGGAGGCCCACATGGCGCTCGTCGCACAGCGCGATGACCTGAGCTTGGAACTTTGCGCGCTTTACAACCAGACCGGCCGCGCCCGGGAGGCGTTGGCCTTGCTGCGCAGTCGTCACTTCCAGCCTTGGGAAGGTGGCGAAGGCGGTCCGTTGGGCCAGCACGTCCGTTCGCATGTTGCCCTGGGCCGGCTCGCGTTGGATTCGGGCGACGCCTCGCTCGCCCGAGAGCACTTCGAGCTGGCGCTCACGGCGCCGCCGAACCTGGGGGAGGCGCGCCACCTCCTCGCCAATCAGAGCGACGTTCATTACTGGCTGGGTTGCGCGTGGTCGGCCCTTGGAGAAACCACCGAGGCAAGGCGACACTGGCGAAACGCCGCGACGTTCCGCGGTGACTTCCAGGAGATGCGCGTGCGGGCGTTCAGCGAGATGACTTACTACTCGGCGCTCTCCTGGCGGGCGCTGGGGAAGGAGCGGCAGGCGCGGCAGTTGTGCCGGGCTTTGCTCGAGCACGCGAAGAAGCTGCAGACTGAAACCGCCGAGATCGACTACTTCGCCACCTCGCTGCCGGCGATGTTGCTGTTTCACGAAGACCTGCAGCAGCGCCAGGAGACCCGGGCGTTGTTCCTGCAGGCGCAGGCCGAAGCCGGACTGGGGCGGCGGCGACGCGCCCTGGGATTGCTCAACCGTGTCCTGGCGCGCGATCCGAACCATGCGCCGGCGGCGGACTTCCTTGCCAGCCTTCGCACCTCGTAAGGCGCGCTCGTCCCCTGGACGGCAAGCTCGGCGGGCCGTGGAGTGCCTTCCCCTACCCTCCCGGCCGGATCAATCCTTGACTGGAATGGCCAGCAGTTCGGGAGCGGTCCAGGACGTGGAGCGACCCGCCGTCGCTTCCCGGATCGCCTTGACCTGCGCAGGTGTCGCTGGCCCGGCGTTGTTGCCCCACTCGGCGTTGAGACGGACGAAGGAGATGACCGCGGCGATATCCTCGTCCGTCAGGGAGTCGCGCCAGGGGAGCATGACGTTGTTGTACTCGACGCCGTTGACCGTGATGGGGGCCTGGAGCCCGTTCAGCACGATGCGGATCATGCGATTCGGGCCTTCCGTGAGCACCCAATCCGAGCCGGCCAGCGGCGGGAAGCCTCGCGAGAGATCGCCGCGACCGTTCGGCTGATGGCACGCACTGCAGTACAAATTGTAGATGTTCCGACCGCGCCCGATCAGGGCGTCCGCCTCGGAGCGCGGGACGCGAGCTTCCACGTCGACAAGCTGCTCGCCGGCATTGAAGACGAGCGGGCTGAACCCTCCGGCATTTCGATCCAGGTACATCGTGCCCCAGAAGAGCATGACGCCGCAGACCGCCACGAACCACGCCGGCATCCCGGTCAGGCTGCCGAGCTTTGGCTCGGCCAGGTCGGCATCGATCGCCCCGGAGAGCGTGGCCGTGCCCGCGGACCGGGGTGCCACCGGGGGACGGGCCTTCTGTGGTCTTCGCTCCGACTTCATGGCTGGGTCGGAGGAGTTGCCGGCGCGTCCGGACCCGGCGGGTTGGTGGGCAACAGCCCGGAACGAGAAGCGCCGGCTCCGGGGAGCACGCTCTCGACCTGAGCCGGTCCTGCCGCAGGGGCGTTCGTGGCCGGCAGGGCGTTGGTGCTTGCCGCGACGGTGTTCGTTCGCGACAAGTTGGGCGGGAAGACTTCGTAGAACATCTCCTCCGAGTTCAAGCTGAGCAGATAGGCAACCAACTGCAACGCCTCGGGCTTGGGCACCACGTCGATGTTCTCGCCGGGAGCGAAGGCTGCCGGGAGCGCCAGTGCGCCGGGGGCCGGGGCGGCGCCGGGGCGGCGCTTTCGTTCCTCGAACAGGTACGTGTATCGCGGCATCGTGGACCCGGGCATGTCGATGCGCGCGTTGTAAAGCTTGCGCAGGAGGCGGGCGGTTTCCGGGATTCTCGATCCCACGTTCGCGAGGTCAGGTCCGAATCGCACCTGTCCCAGCATCACCGGCTGATCGCGCAGGTAATCGCGGGAGACCGTCCGGCGCTTCCCCCAGCCCCGCCGGAGGTCCGGGCCCAGATTGGCCAGACGCGTCTCCACCACAGCCCCGGCGTTGGTCAGGATCTTCGTGGCTTCCTGGACCTGCAAAGCCCCGGCCGCGGTGAAAATCGGTTGGGGCGCCTGGCGGACCAGCGTGGTGGCGGCGCTCTCCCCCAGATCCCGGCGAACTTTCAGGAGGGCTTCGACGACCAGGGCGGAGTTGGTGCCCGCGTCGACCAGAGTCAGGACGGAACGCAGCGGTTCCTGGAGCACCTGCTGGGTGTGGCAGTAGTTGCAGCCTTGAGCGCGGTAAACCTCGGCGCCCTGCCTCGCCTCGCCCGGCCGCGCCACGGGGTAATTCGCGCCCGTGTTCTCCAAAGTGACCATCCCCAGGTTGCCGATCTGGAAATGCGGCACCAGGACGGTGAGCAGCCAGGACGCCATCACCGCGGAGAGCACTCCGAGAAAAACCAAGGGACCGTGCTTCACGCGTCCACCTCCACCGGAAGCGGCTTGAACATGGCCGCAGCCACCGGCGCACAGCCGGTGCGAAGTTGCCGGAGCAAGAGACGCACGAGATTGATGCCGAAGGCGACAGCGCCCGCCAACAGCAACAGGTTGGCCAGCGTCGCCGTCGAGGCGAAAGGCACGTAGCGCCGGGCCACGTCAATGAAGGGCAGGTCCGGGTTGTTGAGGGCCGCGCCATGGACCAGCCCCCCCACGAGGTATGCGCCCACGAAAAGGACGATGGCCGCCGCTGCGCCGAAGAAATGGATCCGCGCCAGGAATCCCGAGGGCCATTCGCACCCGAGCAAGCGGGGTATGGCGAAGTACAGGGCACCAAACACTGCCATTCCAAAACCTCCCCAGAACAGCACTTGGTCCACACCCACGCTGAACAAGGTGAGATGGGTCAACCGGCGAACGACCGCGAGGGAATTCAGCGCGCCCAGGGCCGTGGCGACGATCCAGCACCCGGCGGCGAAGAGCACAAACCACAATACAACGCTCCCTTTCACCACCGCCATCCGGCCGCGCACAATCTCGAACAGGCTCACCACCACCGCGGCCAGCGGAAAGAGAATCAGGACATTCGCGACGACGGCCAGCGTCGGCATCCACGCGGGAAACGGGCCGCCCATGTACCGGACGAGTCCTCCCAGGCCACCGAGCGCCAGCAGCCCCCAGAAACCAAACAACGCGTAGCTGCGGTTGGTCGGGGCACCGCCCGAGAGCTTGGGCAGGAGATAGTAGACGGCCGCAAGCACCAGGAAACCGAACCAGAGAACTTGGAGGTTCTGCATGAACCAGACCTGGTTCGCGGCTTGCAGCACCCCCCGCAGCGGGAACATGCCGGGCACGATGTATCCCGCCGCGAAGACCCAGGGGAAGGAGAACACCGCGCCCACCAGGTACCAAAGCGAGACATAAAGCTCGCGCTCGACCCGGCGCGCGAGGGTGACCAGCACCCAGGCCGCCATCCCGATGTACCCCGCGAGCAGGATCGTCGTGGCGTACCCGGGAAGCTCAAGCCCCTCCAGACCGCGGCTCTCGCCCAGGAGAACGCCGAGGATTCCGAGCTTCAACCCGACATGCCACGTCACCGCGCCCAGGATGATCATTCCGCCGCCAACCAACGGCACGCCCGCCAGCCGGGCCGTCATCCAGAGGGCCAGCGCCAGGCCACCGAAAGTCCCGAAGCCGAGCACCAGGGCGTTCCACGCGGCGGGCTGAATCCGGCCGAAAGTGAGCCAGCCCACCCCGGCAAACATCCCGGGCGCATGGAGCTTCACGGCCGCCAGAACCGCGAGCGCGGCGCCAAAAAGAAGCCACCCCACGGCCAGCACCACCAGCACCATGACCGGCCAGCGACAGGACCGGTCAATCTCGGCGAGCGCGGCACGGAGACGGACGGTGGCGTCCGGGGCTCGCGTGGCGGGAATGGCCGGCGCGGGAGTTGGCTGGGGTGAACTCATCACGTCGCGTTCGCAGCAAAGAGGCAGCGCATCCCGACTACTCGTACTCGCTCGGCTTCTCCGGTGGCTTGGCCGTCGCCTTGGCCACGCGCTCCAGCAAGTCAGCACGTCCGGCAGCGGGATCCTTCCAGAGCTGCATCATGAGGCCGACGGCATTGGTGATGGGGATGCGGTAAATGCCCTTGTCCTTGTCGAGCGCGGCGGCGGTGGTGAGCGTGGTGTGATCCGCGGCGCGAAGCTCGGCAAGGTTCTTGTATCGCAGTTCGGCCCTCGCCGTGTCCACGCCGGGGGGCTGGGTACGATGGAACACCCACCACGCCAGCCCGCCCACGAGCAGGAAGGCTCCGGCAATCCCCACAAACCAGGCCGCCGCGACCGCCTTGTCGGGCCTGAATGAACTCGGCTTCCAGAGACTCACTTGGCACCTCCCGCCACGGGCCCGTGGCCGTCCGCCAGACCGTCGCTTTCCGTTTCGTCCATCTCGCCTCCCGAGATGGCCGACGCATGCCAGCAAACCCGGCCCATGGCTTCGCACAGCCGGGGATCCTTGATGGGATAGGGCGGGTGGGCGTTGAACTTCGCCAGGAAGACCTTCAGCAAAACGCCTCCGATCAGGGCGGCGCAGGCCAGGTCCAGCCAGGCCCATTGGAAGGGATACCCGTCGGCGTGCAGGTAAGGGTGGATGTTGAAGGCGAGGTCGAAGTAGTGCATGACCCAGGTCCAGGCGCAGATCGGGATCATCCAGGCGAACGTGAGCTTGAGATCGATCCGCAGCAACGCCAGGAAGGGCAGGAAGAAGTGTCCGAAGATGATCAACATCCCCACGTACCACCAGGTGCCCTTCTCGCGCAGGACATACCAGAAGGTCTCCTCGGGCATGTTGGCATTCCAGATGATGAAGTACTGCGAGAAGTGGATGTAGGCGTAAAACACGGTAAACGCGAACATCAGCGAGCCGATGAAGTAGAACTGGTGCTCGTGGAGCACGGCCGCCAGGGTGCCATTACGCTTGAGGAGCATGGTGGCGAAATACACGGTGCCCAGCGTCATCCACACGCTTCCGGCGAAGTAGTACACGCCGTACATCGTGGAGAACCACTCGTACATCAGGCCCTTCATCCATAGAATCGCGGCGAGCGTCAGCGTGATGGCGAACAGGAAGATGCCGAGCCCCGCCACCCGGCGCAGCTTGTAGGTGTGGCTGGGAGCCCCGTCCTTGTCCTGCGCCAGGGAGATCGCCCGCAAGGTGTGGGAAAGCCACCACCAGATCCCGAAACACGCCAGCGCGACGATGTAGAAACCCGGTTTGGTGAAGAGCGGGAGCTTCGCACCCAGGGCGTGGTCGCTGTGCGGATCGGCGACGCCCATCCACCCGTAGAGCCGCGGCGCCAGCAGCGCGATCGGCAGGAAGAGGATCCCCATCCACGGGAACAGCAGGGACGCGATATGCTCACAGAGCCGGCGGATTGGGACCGACCAGCCGGCGTCGAACAAATGGTGCACCAGCACCAGGAACAGGGCTCCGAGTCCGAGGCTCAGGAAGAACATGTACGCCACCAGCCAGGAATAGCCGAACTGGAGGCGGTTCAGGATCAGGCCCAGCACAACGCCGACCAAGCCGCCGAGGATCAGGCGGTTGGGCAGGTTGCGCCACCGGGTGAGATCCAGCGGGGCGGCGGAGGGTGCAGATTCCGATCGGGCGCTCATAGGCGTTATTTCAGCGCGGCCCGCAGGTCAGCGGGGACTTCCTCCGCCGTGGCCAGCCAGCTGAGCTGGAGGGCGCGCAGGTAGGCAATGACCGCCCAGCGGTCCGCGGGCTCGATGTTGGGCCCATAGGCCTGCATCTGGTTTCTGCCGTGGGTAATCACGTGGAAGAGCTCGCCATCGGTTTGCTGCACGATGCGCGGATCGTGCAGGTTGCCGATGATCACCATGCCGTACTTGGTGGTGGGCCCTTTCCCGTCTCCGGCTCCACCGTGGCAGGGCTGACAATGGATCGTGTAACGCTCCCGGCCCCGAGCCATCAATTCCTCGGTGAGCGGCATGGGGCTCACTTCGACGTAGTTGGTTGTTCCCGGGGGAGTGCCCGCCTGCATCCCCGTGTTCAACGGGTGGTTGTCGAAGGGGCGCACCGGCTGGTCGCCCACCATGACCGGGGCACTCCGCGCCACGGTGCTGGCCGGGTGCAACCGTGAGCTGAAGCGGTCCGCGAAGAAGTCGTTCTCGGACTGCGGCCGCAGCTTGGCCTGACGGTCCATGTCCGGAAACAGCTCGATCGGCGGCCGCCGCGTCATGCTGCCGCGAAAGCCCGCGACGCTGACGACGATCAGGCACAGGAGCACGAAGCCTATGAGGAAATAGCGCATGATCAGTCCTCCACCAGTTCGATCCGTTGCCCGCCCGCGGTCTCGAGCAGGCGGCGGGTTTCAGCCTCGCGGTACTTCGGATCGGACGTTTCGATCACGAGGAAAAACCGGTCATGCGTGGCGCGTCCGAAGCTCTGGTGTTTCAACAGGGGATGATGCAACCGCGGCAGGCGGTTGAGGAACAGCATGCCAAACAAAGCGCCGAAGGCTCCGAAGAGGATCGTCAGCTCGTAGGAGGGAGGAAAAGCGAAGAACGGACTGAAGAGCGGCTTTCCGCCGACCACGAGGCCGTAGTCGTAGGCGTTCATGTACCAGATCATGAGCATGCCGGTGGTGTAGCCGGTCACGCCGCCCAGAAACGAGAACCAGCCCACCCGCGAGTTCCTCAAGCCCATGGCCCGGTCCATGCCATGCACCGGGTACGGCGTGAAAACGTCCCAACGCCGGAAGCCCGCATCCCGCACCTTCTCCGCCGCGTGCATCGTGTCAGCCGGGTTCCCGAACTCGGCGATCAGTCCGTAGGGTTTCGAGGTCTCAGCCATGGCTCAGTGGCCTCCTTCCTTGGCCCCGCCGAGCGGGTGATGCGGATCCGCCTGCGGGGTCACGCCCTTCACCTCGGCGATGGCCACGATCGGCAGGAACCTCATGAACAACAGGAAGAAGGTGAAGAACAGGCCGAACGTTCCGAGGTAGGTGCAGATGTCGACCCAGGTCGGCGTGTAGTAACCCCAGTTCGCCGGCAGGAACTCCCGCGCCAGCGTCGTGATCACGATCACGAAACGCTCGAACCACATGCCCACGTTCACCAGGATCGAAATGATCCAGACGATCAGAATGTTGTGACGAAGGCGCCTGGACCAGAACAACTGCGGAATCACCACGTTGCAGAGGATCATGATCCAGTAACCCCACCAGTACGGACCAAACGCGCGGTTCCAGAAGGCAAAACGCTCATACGGATTGCCGCTGTACCACGCGATGAACACCTCCATGCCGTACGCGTAGCCCACGATCGAACCCGTGGCGAGCGTCACTTTGCACATCAAATCGATGTGCCGCATGGTGATGATGTCCTCCAACCCGCAAAGCTTCCGGATCGGAATCAACAGCGTCAGCACCATCCCAAAGCCGGAAAAGATGGCCCCCGCGACAAAGTACGGCGGGAAGATCGTCGTGTGCCACCCGGGCAACTGCGACACCGCGAAGTCGAGGGACACGATGGAATGGACGGAGAGCACCAGGGGCGTGCTCAAGCCGGCAAGAATCAGGTAAGCCTTCTCGTAATGGCTCCAATGCCGGTTCGAGCCGGTCCATCCCAACGAGAACAGCCCGTAGGCGAACTTGCTGAGTTTCGTTCGGGCGCGATCCCGGAACACCGCGAGATCCGGAATCAAGCCCATGTACCAGAACAGCAACGAGACCGTGAAGTAAGTGGAGACCGCGAACACGTCCCACATGAGCGGCGAACGGAACTGCGGCCAGATGCTGTTCGAGTTCGGGATGGGGAACAACCACCAGGCCAGCCAAATGCGCCCCACGTGAATCACGGGGAAGATGCCCGCGCACATGACGGCAAAGATGGTCATGGCTTCCGCGGCCCGGTTGACCGCTGTCCGCCAGCGCTGCCGGAGCAGGAACAGGATCGCGGAAATCAACGTCCCGGCGTGTCCAATGCCGATCCACCACACGAAATTCACGATGGCCCAGCCCCACATCACCGGGTGCCCCAGTCCCCACACGCCCACGCCGGTGGACATGAGGTAGGCGATCATGGAGAAACAGAGCGTCATCATGAGGACGCTCACGACGAACGCCGGCCACCACCACTTCGGGGTCTTGCCCTCGGCGACGCCGGCGACGGCGTCGGAAATCCACCCGAGGGACCGGTTGTTGGCAACCAGCGGAAGACGCTCCAACTCGCGCGGCGGGCAGGCGCACGGCACTTCGATCTTGGCGGTCGCGCCCATCAGTGTGCTCCTTTCTGCGCGCCGTGAGCCCCGGCTTCATGGCCGGCAGCGCCGTGATGAGCCGAATCCCCGTGGCCATGCAGCAAGCCACCGTGTTCGAGAAACTCCTGCGTGCTGTGGGGCGTGTCGTACTTGTCCGGCATGTCCGGATTCGGGTTGCGCACGCGGGCGAGGTAGGTGACGCGGGGCTTGGTGGCCAGGTAATCCAGCACCACGTAGGTGCGGTCGTGACCGCGGGCCAGCGACACCTCGCTGTGCGGGTCTTTGAGGTTGCCGAAGGTGATTGCTTCCGCCGGGCAGGCCTGCTGACACGCCGTCTGCAGCAGGCCGTCCTTGACCACCACGTCGCCCGAGGAGCCCGCCTTGACCTTCTGCGCGATCTTGGCCTGTTCGATGCGCTGAACACAGAACGTGCACTTCTCCATCACGCCGCGCATGCGCACGGTCACGTCCGGGTTGCGGGCGAGCTTGAGGAGGTCCCACTCGTCCTGCGCCTTGCTGCCGCGGGTGGGGTCCTTCAGCCACCGCTTCATCTCCCATTCGCCGTCGTTGAACGACGTCAAGGGGCTGCGGTAGAGCTGGTCGAGCGGACGCCGGTTGTAGTCGAAGAAATTGAAGCGTCGGACCTTGTACGGACAGTTGTTGGAGCAATAGCGCGTGCCGACGCACCGGTTGTACGCCATGAGGTTCAAGCCTTCATGGTCGTGAACCGTGGCGTTCACCGGGCAGACGCTCTCACACGGCGCCGCCTCGCAGTGCTGACAAAGCATCGGCTGCTGCGCCACTTGCGGGTCCGTCTCGCTGCCGAGGTAGTAACGATCCAGCCGCAACCAGTGCATCTCGCGGTTGCGACCGACCTGCTCCTTGCCGACGATGGGAACGTTGTTCTCGCTTTGGCAGGCCACCATGCAGGCCGAGCAGCCCACGCACCCGCTCAAGTCGATCGACATCGCCCACTGGTGATGCGAGCTCTCCACCAGCCGATCCAACGGGTTGGGGTACAGCGGCGCCGCCCCGGCCTGGGGCTCGGGCGTGTTCATCGCCTTCGCGAACTGCGGGTTCTTCGCGTACTCCGCCAGTGTCCCCTCGCGGATGAGGGGGCGCCCCATCATCGTCCAGTGGTTCTGCGTGGTGGCGACCTCGTAATCGCGTCCCAGGGGCGCCAGCTTGCCCCCCACCGCGACGTCGGGAGCACTGCTGGGCCGCACCGCGTACGCGTTGTATCCGGACCCTTTCCCGACGCGACCGGTGCGGACGCGTCCGTAACCCAAGGTCAAGGCGACGGTTCCATCCGCCATGCCGGGCTGAACCCAGACCGCCCCTTCAATCGCCCTCCCGTTCAGTTCCAGCTTGGCCACCGGCAGGCGGGTCTTGGTCGAAAGCTTGTTGCCCACGTAGCCGTCGTCCACCCGGTAAAGGTTCAGCGCTTTGGCCGTGGCCGGGCTCACCAGGAACGCGTTGTCCCAGGTCAGCTTCGTGAGCGGGTCGGGTAACTCCTGGAGCCACCCGTTGTTGTTGAAACGGCCATCATCAACCTTGGCGTCACGAACGAAAACGACCTCGAGCGTCTGGGGACCTGGCGCGGGCAGCGGCTTCGCCGCCAGCATCACGGGTGCAACCGATGCCCAGTCCAGCTTCCCGGGCGCCACCGATTCCGGGGCGCTGTTGGCGAGGAAACCGTCGTGCAGGAATTGATTCCACTTCGCGTCGAGCGGGTCCTCACCGACCGCCTGCATGAACGTCCCCCGCACGATGTCATGGGGCTTGGTCTGGGCCAGGCCTCCAATCCGCGCCAGCACCTCGATCTCGGTCAACACGCCAAAGAGCGGCTCGATCAACGGCTGGATCGGCACCAGCGTCCCATCGAGCGTCCGGGCGTCCCCCCAGGATTCAAGGTAATGCGCTTGCGGCAAATGCCAGTCGCTGACCGCGAAGGTCTCGTCCTCGTGGTGCCCGAGGCGGACGATCGTCCGCGCCTTGCGCAACGTGACCGGCGCGTCCAGATCGGCCGGAGCCGAGTAGGCCGGGTTGCCGGCGAGAATGACAAGGGTCTCGACTTCGCCGGCATTGAGCGCCTTGGCCAGGTCAACCATCGAGCCGGCATTCAGGTCGGGCGCTTCCAGGAACGTGATGGTCTTGCCCACCGCCTGGAGGTGAAAATTCAAGGCGTGGGCCAACAGGTGCACCGCGAGCGGCTGCCGATGACCCGCAACAACCAGGGCTTGTCCGGGATGCGCCGCCAGATCCTTCAGGCAGGCCGCAGCCCATTTCTGGGCCTCGGGCGGGAGGGACTTTGCCGACTCCTTCAAGCCCGAGGCGAACTGCGCCGCATCCGGAACCGCTCCGGCCAGCTGCGGGAGATTCATGGCCTCGACGAAGAGGGCGGCGGCCAGGGCCGGCACCTGGCCCGAGGCGAGGCGAAGCCGGTGATCGGCATTGGAGCCCGTCAGGCTCATGACCGCCTCGGCCGCATAGAGGCGGCTCATCCCGTCGGCGGCGTTCTTGATCTTGCGCCCCTTGGCGAAGCCGCGCATCTGGTACCAGCCGTCCGCCTCGGTTCCGAGGAAGTCGCAGTCCAGCGCCAGGATGCGGCTGGCCTTGTCGAGATGCAGCAAAGGCCGCACGGGCTGACCAAAGGCCAGCGTGGCAGCCTGCCGGTGCACGTCGAAATCGACCGGCTCGTGAATGAACCCCCGGGCCTCCGGAAAACGTGCGAGCAGCTCGCGGGTGAGCCGCAATACGGAAGGCGAGATGTTCCTGTCGGCGAGGAAGCAGAGACCTTTTCCGCCGTTTGCGGCCGCCGATTTGCCGAGCGCGGCCAGGGCATCCAAAGCCCTTTCCCGCGAGACCGTCTCCCCCTTGTACGCAAACCGCTGGGCCCGGTCCGGATCGTACAGGTTCAGGATGGACGCCTGCGTCAACGCATCGGTGCCCGCATGGGGAGCCCCGGCTTGGCCCGCCTCGCGGCGGTGGAGCGGATGCTCGGGGTTGCCCTCGATCTTGACCGGTCGTCCTTCGTAGGATTTGACGAGCACGGGGGTCGCGTGCCCGCGGATTGGCATGGCCGTCGCGTAGTATTGCGGCACGCCGTGGACATAACCCGGGGGCCGCTTCGAAAACGGGAGGATCTTCTCTTCCGGACGCCGGCAGCCGGTCGTCAGCCCGAATCCCATCAGGAGGAAGGAGGCCGACATGATCTGCACGAAGTTCCGGCGGGTGACCGGATCGGTCAGTTCGCTGGCCCCATCGGGGAACTCGCGTTCCACCCATTCCTGGAAAGCCGGACTGTCGGCGAGGTGCTCCAGACTGCGCCAGTACTTGGGGCCGGTCTCCGGCTCCGGACAGGGAGGAGGAACGGTCTTCATCGGTGACAGGCGGAGCAGTTATCGAGCTTTTCGACGTTCCAGTCCTCGACGCGCTTCCGGCCGTCCGCAAGCTGTTTGGTCTGGTTCTCGGGCCTCCAGTTGAGATTGAAGACCTGATCGGGGGGCCGGATGAAGGCCTCCGGTTGCCGGTGGCAGTTCAGGCAGAAGGTCATGCTGAGCGGCTGGGCGTGCTGCACCTCGTCCATGAGGTTGATCTGGCCGTGGCATTCGTAGCAACTGACCCCCCGGTTCACGTGGACGGAGTGATTGAAGTACACGTAGTCCGGGGTCTTGTGAATCCAGACCCAGGGGATGGGCTTGCCGGTGCCGGCGCTCTCCCGCACGAGGGCGAGGCGCGGATCATCCTTGAGCACCTGCGAGTGGCAGTTCATGCACAGCGTGCTGCTGGGGATGTTCGAATGATAGGACTTCTCGACGCCGTCGTGGCAGTACCGGCAGTCCATGCCCACCTGCTCGACATGGATGTGGTGGGAGAAGCTGACGGGCTGGATGGGTTGGTACCCCACCCGCGTGTACTTCGGAGTGAAATAGTACCAGGCGCCGGCCACCACCGCCGTCCCCAGCAAGGCGCCACCCAGGATGACATACCCAGGAAGCTTATTGGTCCATCTCGGAAAAATGTCCGACATGCGAAAACACGCCCAGCCCGCCCGCCCACGTCAAGCCGTCACCACCCCACACCTGCTCCCCCGGCCGATCCCCAACCCCGTTGCGAGCTCTGGACGAAAATTGGTGCCCGTTAGAACAAAAGACGGGCAGTCTTTTAAGGCGCGACGGCGCGGGGAACAAGCCCCCATCGCACCTGGAATGAAGATTTCGGGAGTCTTAATGGACCGGATTAGCATTACCGCTCTCCAGCCTCACGCCCCCCCGCCCGGACCCGCCGCCGCGCCCCCAGCCACAGCCCCGCCGCCCCCAACACCAGCAGCCCGCCCGTTCCCGGCTCGGGAATCGGGCTGAAATCGACCCCGCGGAACAGCGTGTTCGCCGGGGCCGTCGCCAGCGTGATCGGTGCCGACGCGGGCCCGTTGTCTTCAATGCGAATCAGGCGGTTTGCCGACGTCTCCGAAGTCGTGGCGTAAATTACCGGGACCGATCCCTCCCAGTCCACCACCAGGCTGGCCGTGCCCACGTTGGCAGCCCCCGTGCCCAGCGTATAGGCCAGCTCCCACGTGTCACCGTTCAACTGCCACCGCTGGACCCCTCGGGCACTCGAGAGAAAGTCCTCGGAGATGTACATCACCCCACCATTCGGACTGAGACTGAAATCCGTGGCCGCGGCCCCGGACAGCGCGAGGATGACCTGCTGGGCCACCGAGCCCGCGGTCGTCGGAAGCCCGTCGAACGCGTGGATGCCGCGCACCGTCGAGACTCCGGTGGAAATGTACAGGTCGCCGTCGATGATGTTCCCGCTGCGCAGATTGTTGATGCCGTCGTAGACATCGAGCGCGCTGTCGCCGTCCGCGTACCAGACGCCGCCGCTGGTTCCGGTCCCGGCCCCGGTCAACCAGAACTGGACGCCGTCGGAAGTCACGGCGGAACGCACGCTCCCGCCCGAGAAAGCCTGGTTCAGGCGCACCGGGAAGCTGACCTCGCCCGTACCGTCCACCAAGGCGGCGCCGCGGTTCACGGCCCCGGCACTCACCAGGATCACCGACGAACCAGGCGTCGCATAGTACCCGGCAAAACTCAGGTACAGGCCATCGCTCGAACGGCTGAGCATGCCCTCCGTCGCCGCGGTACCGCTGATCGTGAAAGCGTTCCCGCCCGCCGCGGGGATTGCCAGGCTGTAGGAAGGCGCCTGGAGCGTGCCCGCCATGCTGTACTGGTCGATGTAAACCGGGGCCGCACTGGCGCTGAGGACCCCGGAGCCTGAACCCACCCGCAACACCGCCAGATTCCCGGGAGCGAATTGACCGCACAGGGGCGTGGCCATCAGGAAAGCCACGGCGGGCGTCGCAAGGCTGAGTGGTTTCATGCGTTTCCCGAAGGAAGTAACAACGAACCGCGACAGCGTCCAGCAGCATTTTGGTGGTGGGGAAGCTCAGGAATTCCCTCCCCCACGGCTCAGACCCGGCGCAAATCACGCCACCCGCCCCCGGCCCCACCGGCTCGACTGGCATTCGCAGCCACAGGTGGCGCCAAGGACCGCGGGGTCGACATGCCGTCACCGCGCGGAACACCCGGACGACGCCGGTGCGTCGAACCAACGCTCACAGACCTTCCGGGCCTTCAGCCCACGTCCGGTTCCGGTAATGCAAGATGTCGAACTGCTCGGTTTCCCGGAGGCGCTGCACCAGCCCGAAGCGATCTTCGAACTCGGGGAACACCACGTCCCCCTCGCATTCACGCTTCACCAGCGTCAGGTAGAGCTCGGAGCAGGCACCGAGCGCCAGGCGGTAAAGCTCCGCCCCCCCACAGATGAAAACGTGGCCCGGGAAATCCTCGGGCCGGACCGACTCGAGGTTCGTGCCGAGAAAGAGCCCGCCCTGGGGGTCCTGCCCGCCCCGGGGAAGAAAATGCAACAATCCCGGGATGCCGCCGTCTGCGGGCTGGAGTTCATAGGCTCCGAAGAGTTCCGGGCGGGACTCGATAAGGCGCTGCGGATTGCGCGTGAGGATGACCGTCCGCCGCTTCGGCAAAGGTCTGGGCAAACTGTCGAAGGTCTTCCGCCCCATCACCACCACCTGCCCCGTCGTCATCTGCTTGAACCACTTGAAATCTTCCGGCAAATGCCAGGGAATCTGGTTGCCGCGCCCGATGACGCGGTTCAGGGACATCGCGGCGATGGCCTTGAAGCGCTTCACGGCGAAGCGGCGCCCTTCGGGGACTGGAGTTTTGGCGCCCGGCTGGCTTGGAGCAGGGTCCAACTCCCGCGCACCAGCTGCTCCCAGTCGAACGCCGGCCCGGGATCCACCTTGTTGGCCTGGATGTGCCAGTGCCCCAGAATCCCGGCGAAAGCCGCCCGTTCGGCTTCGGGTAGTTGATGCGTCACCACCGAACCGTCGGCTTCCCGCGGGAAATCGCATTTCATCCGGGGAAAGACGCGACACAGGGTCGCCGTGAGGCGGATGAGGGCCGCGTACTGCTCCGGGGTGAAGTCATACTGCACGAGCTCGGCCTCCTGCACCTTGCCTTGGACCGGACTCGTGCGGGCCGGTCGGCCGGTGAATCCACGCGTGCGGATCCCCCCGTCACCCAGGCGCTCCGGAATCGTGATCCGAACCGAACCGTCCGCGCCCGGGGAATACCAGGCACCCATCGCGGCAGTCTTCCCCGCAGGAAAGGCGCCAATGTGCGCGATTTCGATGCCGACGGAACGGGAGTTGGAGGTGGTGGCGTGCCAGGCCCGCTCCTTCAGATCGAGCGTCTGGTAGATCGTCCCATCGAGATCCAGGAGGAAGTGCACACTCAAGCCGCGGAGATCGTGCAGCACCTTGAAACACTGGCGGCTGGTGCCGCAGGCGTCGTAGTGCAGGACGAATTGGTCCACCACGTTCGTGAGCGTGGCGAAGTCCCAGCCGCCTCCGCGAACCTGCTCCAACTCAGTCGGGGTCAGACGGTCCTGGCGCACTCCGTAGCGATTCGGGCTCGAGAGCGCTTCCACCTCCTGCCGGGATGATTCCCAGTCCGAGGCCTCAAGCGGGGCGAACCGCCGCTCCACCCGGTAGGCGTCGTATCCCCTGGGGTCCAGCCAGGTCACCACCGGCGTGCCGGTGTGAATGAAACGGCCGGCAACCACGATCTCGTCGCCCGCCCTCGCCGCCGGCGTGCCCGGCCGGGGCAGTGAGCCACACCCCGCCAGCAGCCACGCCAGGACGACGGAGCCCATGGCGGGCAGACTCCAGCGACAGCTTCCGGCAACCCACCGCGCGATACGCAGCTGCATGGTCATCCTCCACCTTCACTCAGAGGCCGGTCGGGTGGTCGATAAACTCCCACGGCAATCCATACTTTCGAGAGAGATGAGCGGCGAGCGCTTTGACGCCGAAAACCTCGGTGGCGTAGTGGCCGGCGTAAAGGACGTTCAAGCCGGTTTCCTCGGCCACGGCATACGTCCAGTGAGGCCCCTCGCCCGTGATGAAGGTGTCGACCCCCTCCGCCGCCGCCTGGCGGAGTTCCGCGCCCGCGCCGCCCGTCACAATGCCGATGCGTCGACAGAGCGCGGGGCCACCGGGAAGGACCGTGACCGGGCCGTTCACGGCCTGGCGGAGCCGGTCCGCCAACGCTTCGAGAGGTAACCGGGCGCGGGCCCGCAAACCGATCATCTGCCCTTTGCATTCGAAGAAGGGGCCGTCCACCCGCAAGCCGAGGGCCGCGGTCAGCTGCGCGTTGTTGCCGAGGCGCGGGTGCGCATCGAGCGGGAGATGTGAGCTGTAGACCGCCAGATCGTGTTCCAGGAGAAGCTGCAGCAGGCGGTAGTTGGTTCCGGTCCAGGGTTGCCTGGAGTTCCAGAAGAGGCCGTGGTGGACCAAAAGGAAGTCAGCGCCGGCGGCAGCGGCAAGTCGCACCGTCGCCAGGCTGGCGTCCACGGCCGCCGCGATCCGGCTCACGCGCCCGCGGTTCTCGACCTGCAGGCCGTTCATGGCGCCGTCCCAATCCGTGAAACGGCGCGGCCGAAGCAGCCGTTCACAGCAGGCAGTCACCACTTCGAGCGCGACCGTCGTCATAAAACCACCCAAGCAGATGGCGCGTGCCGAGGGAAGTGAGATTTCGACGCCGGGAGTGCCCCGGGGTGGATTACGAAGATTTCACCCGCAGCGTATTGAATTCCCGCGGCTCCAGTTTTTATAGTCCCGTCCGCTTTGGACGAACGATGAGCATTCACGCCGACGCCCCGCAGCCTTGGGATCTCACGGCCGCGCGGACGCTCTATAATATTGACCGTTGGGGTGCGGGGTACTTCGACATCAACGAGGAGGGCCACGTCGTGGCGAAGCCCCTGCACGAGGCGGGCGCCGCCGTGGACGTGACCGTGGTGGTCGAAGAGGCACGCGGACGCGGGTTGCGCCTGCCGCTGCTGATCCGCTTTCAAGACATCCTGCGGCATCGCGTGCAGGCCATCAACCAGGCCTTCCGCACCTCGATTGCCGAGTTTCACTACCAGGGCCGGTACCGGGGCGTGTTTCCGATCAAGGTCAACCAGCTCCGGGAAGTCGTGGAGGAAATCCTCGACGCCGGGCGCCCCCACGACTTCGGATTGGAAGTCGGCAGCAAGCCCGAGCTCTTCGCCGGTCTCGCGCTGCAGCGTCACCCGGGCGATCTCATCATCTGCAATGGCTACAAGGATGCCGCCTTCATCCGCATGGCCCTCATGGGCCGCAAGCTCGACAAGGAGGTCATCCTCGTGGTGGAGAAGCTCGAGGAACTGCGGCAGATCCTGACAATTGCCCGCCAGATGAACGTCGAGCCGATGGTGGGTATTCGCATCCGGCTCGCCAGCAAGGGACGCGGCAAATGGGCTGAAAGTGGGGGCGAGGATGCCAAGTTCGGACTCAACACCGCGGAACTCCTCGCCGCCGTGGAACTGCTCCAGGCCGAGAAGCTCGCCAGCAGTTTCCGGCTGCTCCATTTCCACATCGGCTCGCAGGTCCCGGACATCCTGACGGTGAAGAAGGCTGTCCAGGAGGCCGCCCGGTTTTACGCCAAGCTCTCGAAAATGGGCTTCCCCATTCGCTACCTCGATGTAGGCGGCGGGCTGGGGGTCGATTATGACGGCAGCCGCACGGCGTTCGACAGCTCGACCAACTACACGCTGCAGGAATATACCAACGACATCGTCTACTACGTCGGAGATGTCTGTGAGGCCGAAAAGGTGCCGCACCCGGACCTCGTCAGCGAGAGCGGGCGCGCGATTGTCGCCCACCACAGCGTCCTGATCGTGGAAGTGGTCGGGGCCATGGCCAAGACCAAGCTCCCGATCGACCTCAAGTACGGCGACCAAGAACACCGCCTGGTGAAGGAACTCCTGGACATCCGCCGCACCCTTCCAAAGCTGAACAAGCTGGAGGCTTACCACGACGCCCTGGAGCACAAGGAGGACGCCCACAACATGTTCACCCTGGGCCTGCTCGAGCTGCCCGACAAAGCCAAGATCGAAAGCCTGTACTGGGAAATCAGCGCCGAGGTCGTTCGCTCCTTCCAGGGACAGGCTTACGTGCCCGAGGAAATCCGCGGCCTCGAAGACCGGCTCGGTGACCAGTACCTCTGCAACTTCTCCGTTTTCCAGTCCCTCCTGGATCATTGGGCCCTGGACCAACTCTTTCCCATCATGCCCATCGGGCGCCTGCTCGAGCGGCCGACACGGGACGCGACCCTGGCCGACATCACGTGCGACTCCGACGGGCAGATCAACCGGTTCATCGACCTCCGGGACGTTCGTGATACGCTGCCGCTGCACGCGCTGCCGGCCAACGGCAATACCGGCGCCAATGGCGAACCCTACTACCTCGGCTTCTTTCTCATGGGCGCCTACCAGGACATCATGGGCGACCTGCACAACCTTTTCGGCCGGGTGAACGAGGTGCATGTGTTCCTCGATCCGGACGAACCCGCCGGGTATTACGTGGAAGAGATCATTGAAGGCGCCGTCATTGTCGAGGCTCTCAAATCGGTGCAATACGACGAGAACGAGCTCAAACGTCAGATGAAGGCGCAGATGGATGCCGCGATCAAATCCGACAAGCTCAAGCCTTCCGAGGCGATGCGGTTGCTCGACGAGTACGAGAAAGGCCTGAAGGAATACACTTATCTGATGACGAGTTGAGTGCGGGTTCCCCTCCCGAGTCCGGATCGCCTTCCTCCGACTCCTCCCGGCAACCCCACGGACCGGCCGCGATGCTCAAGCCCTCCCACGCCGACGCGGATCTCATGCCGTCGCTGGGGCGGCTCATTCGCGGCCTGACGCTTCTGTTTTGGGGGTTGCCCCTCACCCTGGTGATTTGCGTGCAGACCGCACGCACCGGGATCCTCGGGAGCTTTGGGCTGCTGCCTCCGGTGATCGCCAATGCCACGCTGCTTCACGCCTTGATGCTGGCGCGAACGTTCCGAAAGCAGGAACGGGTCTGGAGTCAGGCCATCGAGCGAAGCTGTCTGCTGGCCCTGGTGAATCTGGGCCTTTCACCCTTCCTGCACTGGTGGAAGCTGCTCCCGAATGTGGGGCAGTATCAAGTCGCCGTGGCCATCATGGCCTGCACCGGCCTGCTGTTCCTGGTCTCCTTGAATCTCGCGCTCCAGCGGCTGGCAGCCATGCTGCCGGACCAGACCATTCGCCTCGAGGCACGCCTGTTTACCAATCTGAATCTCGGCCTGTTGATCGCGACCGCGGTGCTGGCCCTGGGCGGTGTCGGGATCTGGCAATGGGAATCCGTGCCGGAATGGGCCGTCGCCTATCAGCGGCTGGCCGTTCACCTGGGAGGCGCGATTCTGCTCGTCTTCGTGCTCCTTCCGCTGGCCCTGACCATGACGCTGCTCTGGAAAATCAAGGAGGCCATCCTCGGAAGCGTCTTCGGCCCAGGAAAACCGGCGTGAAACGCGGACACGCCGCGGGCCGCGGCCACAAACCGCACCTTGCCCGGGCCATGAACAAAAAAAAGTCAGCTCGAGCGCTTGACACCACCCGGCCTGGCTGCTTTTCTATGCGCACGGGCTACGACGACGGCTCTCGGGCAACAGTCGGTTTTGATCTTTGAGTGCCCATTTAGAATTTCCGTCGTTGGCTAAGTACCGGCTGACGGCGGAGCATCCACGTAGTCCTACAGCTGTACTCTGAAAACTCCCCGGGTCCTAGATCCTTCCTCAGGATCGGGACCCGGTTCACTTTCCAAGTGAAACGGGGCGGCGGAAGTGATTCCGCCGCCCCGTACGTCTTTCAGGCTGGAAGAGGCCCGTCCTGCTCAGGCAAGGCTCCAGCCTTGGCGATACTGGCGGCGGATGAACTCGTTGGCCTCGGGGAGGTTACTGATCTTGAGGCCCACCGGATCCCATTGAAGTTTGCGGCGCGTCAGCAACTCGCGAACCTGCACCCTCAGCGCCACGTTGCCCAGCAGCACGGCCTCTGCCAGGGGCCCCGCCCAGTCGAAGTTCGATCCCGAGGGCTTTCCGCTCTTGCACGAGTCGACCCAGTCCTTGTAGTGGCCGTCCACCCGCGGAATGGAGCGGGCAATGTTCCCCGCCTCCTTGCGCACGGCCTCGGGATAGATCGAGTTGCCCAAGATGAACCCGCGTTCTCCCACCAGCAGCCGGCCGTTGTCTCCCATCATCTCGCCATCCGGGAGTCCTTCAGGGCGCGGCGGACGCAGGCCCCCGTCATACCAGACCAGCTTCATGGGGGGCATCTCGACTTCGCCAGCGCCAGATCCGCTCATGCCGCGCACGTGCGGGTTGTTGGCCTGGACCGCTTTCGGACGCGCGGGGAAGTAGTAGGTCACCATGGAGCCCAACGGGTAGGTCTCCTCGTTGACCCGCGTTGAACTGGCCTGAACACTCGTTGGCGCCCCGAGTTTGAGGGCACGGAAGACGGGATCGCAGGCGTGACAGCCGATATCGCCCAGCGCCCCGGTCCCAAAATCCCACCATCCCCTCCACTTGAATGGCAGATACGCGGGATGGTACGGCCGTTCCGGCGCGGGTCCCAGCCAGAGGTCCCAATCCAGCGTCTCCGGCACCGCCGGCGTGTCCTTCGGCCGGGGGACGCCTTGAGGCCAGTATTCGTTGAAGAGTCCTTGGGAAGGCCGGTCGGTCCAGATATGCGCCTCCCGTACCGGACCGATGACGCCCGACCACACGATTTCGCAGAGTCTCCGGGTATCGTCCGAACCTGCCCCCTGATTGCCCATCTGCGTGGCGACTTTGGCCTCGCGCGCCGCCTCGGCAACCTGGCGTGCCTCCCAAACGGAATGGGTGAGCGGCTTCTCGCAATAGACGTGTTTGCCGCGACGGAGGGCGGCGATGGAAGCGAAGGCATGAACATGGTCGGGAGTGGCCACCACGACCGCGTCGATCTCCTTCACTTCGTCGAGCATCTTCCGGTAATCCTTGAACTTCCGGGCGCTGGAATAGCGGTTGAAAGTGCCGCCGGCATGACGCCAGTCTACATCGGCCAGCGCCACGATGTTCTCGCCCGGGGATTCCTTGACAATGCTGCTCAGATCGGAGCCGCCCTGTCCCCCGACGCCGACGCCGGCAATGTTGAGCTTGTTCGAGGGCGGGGTTTGCCCGTGGAGACCCAGCACGTAGCTGGGGACCACAAGAAATGTCGTGGCGGCAGCGGAGGTGGTGGCCAGGAAATGCCGGCGGCTGAGCCGGCCCGGGGAGGGATGGGATTCAGGCTTCATCGATGAGTGCTTGGCAGGCCCGCCTCGCGAGGTTCGTCGGGTCGCAATTCGGCCGCCCCGGCAGGGAATCCGCCGCGTGCGGGCGCGACGAGGCGTCCAACAGTTCGGGCCAGGTTGATCAACGGGAGTTGGACGTCGATGGCGGGGCGCACCTTCAAAGCCCAAATCAACACTTGCCAATGGGCGCGGGGGCTCGCTAGTGTTTTAGCTCTTTGCACGCCGCGACGGCGGCAGAAGCACTGCGCGAACAAGGTTGTCTCGCGACGCTCGTATTATGGTCAAGATTCGTTTAAAGCGCACGGGGGCGAAAAACACGCCGGCCTATCGCATCGTGGTGGCCGACAGTCGGAGCCCGCGTGATGGTCGGTTCATCGAGGAAATCGGCTCGTACACGCCGCTCCAAAAGGGCACCGATTACCGTTTGAAGTTGGACCGGGCCGAGTACTGGCTGGGCCAGGGCGCCCAACCCACGGAAACGGTGGCCAGCTTCATTCGCGAAGCGCGCAAGCAGGCGGCCGTACCGGCTGCCTAGCCCTGGAACCATGCAAGCCTGGCTGGATTTCGTCGTCAAAGGCCTGGTCGACCGCCCGGAAGCGGTGACGGTCACCCCCGTCGAACACGGAGGGCAGACCCACTACGAGCTTCGCGTGGACCCGGCCGACGTCGGCAAACTGGTGGGCAAGCAAGGCGCCACCATCAAGGCACTGCGGGCATTGCTCCTGGTCGGCGCCTTGAAGAAGGGCCAGCGCTGCTCCGTGGATATCGTCGAGGACGGTGACGCCTCGACCTGAGCGCCTTGATCGCCCCGGCGGGCTGCGGCGGTGAACCGGGCATGCGCATCGACGTCCTGACGCTGTTCCCGGGGATGTTCGTGGGACCGCTGGACGAAAGCATCATCCAGCGCGCGCGGGATCTGGGCCTGCTCGATTTGCGCCTGCACAACTTGCGGGACTGGGCCCACGACCGGCACAAGACGGTCGACGACCGCCCGTTTGGCGGGGGGCCGGGGATGCTCCTGAAACCGGAGCCGATCTTTGAAGCGGTGGAAAGTCTGCGGGGCGAGGGAGGCCACGTGGTCCTGCTGGGCCCCGCAGGGCGCGTTTTGAGTCAGGCCATCGCGGCCGAACTCGCGGTCCGGCCGCACCTGGTGCTCTTGTGCGGCAGCTACGAGGGCGTGGATGAACGCGTACGCGAGTTTTTGGTCGATGACGAGTTGTCCATCGGTGACTACGTGCTCACCAATGGCGCGTTGCCGGCCATGGTTTTGATCGACGTGGTGACACGGTTGCTGCCGGGGGCGTTGGGCGATGACGCCAGCTCGGCCGACGAATCGTTCAGCCGTGGCGATCTGGAATATCCGCAGTACACGCGGCCGGCGTCGTTTCGCGGACACAAGGTGCCGGAAGTGCTCCGGTCCGGGCACCACGCAGCCATCGCCCGGTGGCGGGCGGGACAAGCCCGCTTGCGGACGGAGCAGCGGCGCCCCGATCTGGGACGCGCGGAGTCGGACGGCGGTGAAGGCGCAGAGCAGAACAAGTCAGCTTAGGTATATGAATCAGGCATTGTTGGACAAGATCGAGGCGGCGTTCCGGAGGAAGAACTCCGTCGCCTTCAACGTGGGCGATACCGTGCGCGTGCACACCAAGGTGGTCGAGGGTGACAAGGAGCGTATTCAAGTCTTCGCCGGGGTGGTGATCGGTCGCCGTGGCCATGGATTGAACGAGACTTTCACCGTCCGCCGCATCAGCTACGGCGAGGGCATCGAGCGCGTGTTCCCGGTGCATTCGCCGCGCGTTGAGAAGGTCGAGGTCGAGCGTTCCGGCGATGTCCGACGCGCCAAGCTGACCTACCTCCGCAAGCGGGTCGGCAAGGGAGCCATGGCGGTCAAAGACCGCGAAAGCCGTGCCCCGGCCTCCGTCGGCTCGCCGGCTGCGGGCGCTCCCGTCAAGGACGCGGTTGCCGACAGCGCGGCCGCGACGGCCGTCGCGACCAAGGCGTAGCGCCGGGCCGCCGCGCCGTTCCCGTCCCGGATCCCGCACGCTGGAAGCGCTCCCATGGCGGCGCGCAGATCATCGGCGGATGCGCTCGAGCGATTCCTGTTCGAGACCGATCTCTGGCTGGCGGGACTGCAGGGAATCGCCGGCGTGGATGAGGCCGGTCGTGGCCCGCTGGCCGGCCCGGTCGTGGCCGCCGCGGTCGTGCTGCCTCCCGCGTGGTACACCGTCGGCATGCCGGCCGCCTTGCGCGGGTTAAACGACTCGAAGCAACTTCCGGCGGAGGAACGCGAGGACTTCCACCGCGAACTCGTCTCCAGGGCCGAGGTGCGCTACGGGATCGCCGTCGTGGATCCCGGGGACATCGATCGCATCAACATCCTCCAGGCGACCTATCGGGCCATGGTCGAGGCGGTCCGACAGCTTCAGCCTCCACCGGAACATATCCTCGTGGACGGTCTTCCCGTCCCCGCCTTGACGTGGCCCCACACCGCCATTGTCGGTGGCGACGGCCTCAGCTACTCCATCGCGGCGGCCAGCGTGCTGGCCAAGGTCACGCGCGATCGGCTCATGGTCGAATATGACCGGGTCCACCCCGAGTATGGCTTTGCGCGGCACAAGGGATATCCCACCCCGGAGCATCTGGACGCGCTGCGACGCCATGGCCCCTGCCCCATCCATCGCCGCAGTTTCGAGCCGGTCCGAGCCCTGCAACTGGAGCTGTTCTGACCATGTCGTCCTTCTGGCGACGGTTGCGCGAACGACTGGGAGCCGCGGTCCTGCCCGAGCATCTCCGGCGCGGACGCCTTGGAGAACGAGCGGCTCGACGACATCTGCAACGCCTGGGCCTGCGTTATCTCGCCCGGAACTACCGTTCGCCTCGCGGGGAGATTGACCTCGTTTTCCGCGATCGCGACGGCCTGGTGTTCGTTGAAGTGAAGACGCGCTCCTCGGAAACCTGGACCCGTCCTGCGGCCGCCGTGAACGCCTCCAAACGAAGGCGGCTTTCCCGGGTGGCCCTCGACTATCTCCGCAGCCTGGGATTCCCCCAGGTAAAATTGCGCTTCGACGTCGTGGAAGTGCTGCTGAGCGAGGGTGCCGTGCGTGAAGTCCGGCATCTCCCCAACACCTTTTCGCTCACACCGCCTCTGCGGTACGGCTGACCTCCTGATGCCCGAACTGCCCGAAGTCGAAGTTCTCATTCGCCACCTCGCCCCCGGGTTGACGGGCAAGCGGGTGCGCCACGTCCAGGTACATCGTCCCAAGATCGTCCTGCCCGACGGCGTGGCGGCGTTCCGCGCGGCGCTGGCCGGCGCGAGCTTCACGGGTCTGGCCCGCCGGGGAAAGTACCTCGTGTTCACGCTGCAGCCCCCTCGTGCGAAGCCTGCATTCAAGCTGATCGGCCACCTGGGCATGACCGGTCGCATGTATTTCCTGCCGCCAGGCCGTCCCCTTCCGAAGCATGTCGCCGTCTCCATGGACCTCGGCCCGGTCCGGTTCATCTTCGAAGACACACGTTACTTTGGGCGACTGACACTCGACGCGTCCCCTCTCGACAGGCTGGGCCCGGAGCCGCTCAGTGAGACGTTCACAGCCCAGGCCTTGCATCGCCGACTTCAGCGCTCGGCTCGTCCCGTCAAGGTGTGCCTGCTTGACCAGCACCTCGCAGCCGGGATCGGCAACATCTACGCGAGTGAAGCCCTGCACGCGGCAAACGTGTCGCCGGTCTTGCCAGCCCGCGAGCTGAGTCTCGATCAGGTCTCCAGGCTTCGGAACGCCATCCGGCGCGTCTTGCGTCGCGCGATTCGGTTTGGCAGCACGGTGCCGCTCGACGGGAGCGGTTCGGGGCGGGGCGACGGTCTCTTCTACTATGGTCGTGCTCCGGGCGCCCCGAAGGGCGCCTCCGAGCGACTGGCGGTCTATGATCGAGCCGGTCTGCCGTGCGCGCGCTGCGGGGGCATGATCCGCCAGTTCGTTCAGGCGGGACGCAGCACCTACCATTGTCCCGACTGTCAGGGCTGACCCAACTCCAGGGGATGGCAACTCAGCCGCGGCGGTTTGCCCCCCAGAGCAACCAGCCACCCAGCACGTGAAACAGCAGGTTCGGGATCCAGACGATCAGCTCGGGGTGGCGCTCCGGATAGGTCTCCCACGCCTGCGCCAGAACGACAAAACTGTGGTACACGACCACCAGCACGAGGGCGATCCCGACCCCGGCACTCGTCTCACGCCGGTGCGCCCGGACGGCCAGCGGGATGCCCACGAGCGTGAAGCCAATGCAGGCAAACGAAAACGCGGCCTGACGGTGCATCTGCACCTTCACGGGGGTGGCGTCGACACCCAAGCGGCGGAACTCGTAATAGCTGTTGAGCAGTTCGCCCATGGTCATGTCGGTCAGCGGCGGGGAGCCCAACGTCGGCCGTGACAGGTCCACCGGGATCACGCGTTCGTAGTCCTCCAAATGGAGCGGCGACCAGGAGGCGACATCCACGACCTCGACCTCCTTCATGTCGAGCCGGAGGACCTGGTTCGTGACGTCGACGGTCAGGTTCGCGCGTGCGGCGGAGACGATCGTGGCCACGCGGGGGATGTTCGTCACGACGCCGGGGGTCGTGGGGACCGAAGGCAGTTCGCTGGCGGTCGGGGGCGGTGCGTTGGTCTCCAGTTCGTAAATGACCAGGTTGCGCAGGTTCTCGCCTTCGACGTCGCCGACGTAAATGATATGGCCGCGAAACGAGCGGATGAACTGGTTCGGCTGCAACTGCGCGGTCGGACTCTGAAGCCCGACCCGGAACAGGAGCTCCTTGTACGCCATGCGACAAGCCGGGCCCAACTGCATGTTGAACCACGCGCTCAGGCCGCTGAGAAAGACCGCCAGGAGCAACACCGGCGAGACCAACGACACCAGGCTGATCCCGCCTGCCCGCGCCGCCATCAGTTCGTGATCGGCGCTGAACCGGCCGAAGACGAGAAGAGTCGACGTCAGCAGAGCCATGGGCAGGGCGAAGACGAGGACAAAGGGGATCAGGTAACCCAGGGCCTCCAGCACGGTAAACAGCGTCGCCTGCCGGTTCACCAGCAACTCGACAATCTCCTTGAGCAGGTTGGCCAGCAGCAACACGAACGTGAAGACCGCCACCGTGAGCACCAGCGAAGCCACGACCTGCCTCGTGAGGTAGAAGTGCAGCGTCTTCATCGCGACATGGCTGACGACCGCCCTGCCAACCGCCCGGTCCGGTGCCGTCGCCGGCCTTAACCCTCGGCAGCCTCCCGCACGCGGTCCTTTTTGGCCCAGTAACGCGAGATGACCACCGAAGCCTCGTAAAGGAACTGGAGCGGCAGTGCCATCAGCACCATGGTGAGCGGGTCACCCGAAGGCGTGACCACAGCGGACACGATCAGGTTCCCCACGATGAAGTAAGCGCGGTATTTCACCAGGGTCTCGTGGTCGATGATCCCAATCTTCACCATGGTGAGAATGACCAGCGGCAGCTGAAAACTCAGGCCCATGCCCAGCATGAATTTCGAGACGAAACTCACGTAGTCCTCGGCACGCCACTCATCGGCACCGAAACCCATCCATTGAGAGAACTGGACCGAGGCCATCAGCGCCACCTGCACAATCAGGAAGTAGCAGAACATGATCCCCGCAATGAAAAGGAGGCTTCCAAACCCGGCCACCCGGTACAGGAAGGCCTTCTCCTTGACCTTGAGCGCCGGAAGCACGAACTGGCCGATGAAGAAGATGACGAACGGCGCGGAGAGCACCAGTCCCCCGTACAGCGCCAGTTTCAAGGCCACCATGAAGGCGCTGATCGGGCCGTAGTTCTTCAGCACGACCATCTCGGGATCATTGCCGCCCGGGATCGTGTTCGTTTGAACCTGCAGGCTGACGACGTAGTTGGAGCCGGTCCAGAGCGGTTTGAGTTGCAGCCCGGTCACGCGATTGCTGTCCGTCGAGGCAAAGCCCACGGAGGCCGGCGTGAGCTTCGCGATCTGGTTGGTGCCCATCAGGAGGGGAACCCGCCGGTTGGCCACGGGGAGCATCCGCTGGGAGTGCTTCAAGGGCCACATCAGGAACGACACCAGCTTGTCGCTCGCGACCAGGCACACGAGCATCCCCAACGCCACCGACGAGATCACTTTGATCAGCATCCAACGCAGATCCTCCAAGTGATCCAGAAAGGGCTTCACCGGACCGCCGCCTTCTTCCTCCTCCTCCTCCTCCTCTTCTTCTTCCGCTTGAGCGCCCGCTCGAGAAACCCCCGGCGAGCGGCGTGGTACCGGTGCAGGTGCTGCGACCGGCACCGTCCCCGAATCCGGAGTCACCGTCCCCTCGCCAGCTCCACTCCCCTCCGTCACCCCGGAGGGATAGACCGGATACCCGGCTTCGGCGGCGTGGGAACTGGAATCCGAACTGGGATCGGCAGAATCCGGCGGCGCCGTCGAGGCCTCACCCGAGGCATTCGGGTCCTTCGGATTCAGGGCTGCCGATGAAGCAGGCGACCAGTAGGTGGCTCCGGAGTGGGGATCAACCTCCGTTGATGTGGCCGGGGTTGTCCCCGGCTTGACGGGCGGCAAGTCTTCGACGGCTTCAGGTTCCGCGCCAGCGAGTTCCGGATCCGGCGCCGTCCCGGTGCTCAGGGGCGCGGTTTCCGCCGCAGGGTCGGAATCCGACGACCCGACGAGGGGGCGTCCAACAGGAGCCTCCGCAGGCATGCGTATCACCCCACCTTGGCGCGCCGCTAATCCCGGGCGGCAGGCGTGGATTCAACCGGGGTCGAGGAAGCCGTAGCACGCGGCGGCGGCGGACTGCGAGGAGGCTCCTCCTCGACGGCACGCTGAAGCTCGTCCTGCACTTCTCTCGAGGCTTTCTTGAACTCGTTGATGCCCTTGCCCAAGCCTTTGGCCAACTCGGGGAGCTTCTTGGCGCCGAAGAGCAGCAGCAAGACCAGCAGGATCCCGATGATCTCGGGCCAACCGAGGAAAGCCAGCAAATTGGTGTCCATCGCGTTCATTCGGATAAAGGATACGCCCTCAGGGCAGGGCTACAAGCGGCAATATGTTCGTGCAGTTTCAAAGCCTGGCCAGTCGAGGCGGTGACCTTTAGAGGGGCCGGGTTACCCACCCCGACCCGTGGCCGGACAGCCAGCGAAAAAGGACTCAGGGCGGGAGCAACAGGATGAACTCGCCCCGGCGGTTCCGGCTCCACGCCGTCTCGTCGTGGTTCAGGTCGACCGGCATGTCCTCGCCCCAGCTCCGCGTCCGGATCCGATCGCCCGCGATGCCTCCACCAATGAGGTACTCGCGCAGGGCGAGGGCGCGGCGCTCGCCCAGCGCGCGGTTGTACTCCGCGGTGCCACGCTCGTCGGTGTGACCGTCGATCAGGAGGGCGTTGGCCGGAGTGAGCTTCAACTGGGCGGCGACCGAATCGACCTTCTCCTGCTCGCTGCTCCGCACGACGGAGCTGTCGAAATCGAAGAAAACCGTCGCGGCGGCGAAGGCGTTCGTGTCCATCCGCATGCCTTCGAACAACCCCATGTCGGCCAGCGGCGTGCCGCCGGTGGAGGACTCGGGTGTCGTCCGCACGGTCTCACCGCCCGTCCCTCCCTCGGGGAGCGTCCCCGCACCGCCGATCGGACCCGGCCCTGCCGTGGGGCCCGGGGCGCGCGCCGCCCGGGCCGGGAGCGGGGTGACGGGTTTCGTGTTCTTCCTGCAGCCGACACCGCCAACCACCACCGCGATAGCCACCGCGATTGCATTCAGGCAAAGCGTCCGTTTCATGTCTTGAGATGTGATGTGAATTGCTTATTTGGCCCACGCCGGCTGCGAACTAACACCTATTGTGTGCGGCAAATCCTTGGATTGTTTGGTAGGCACGTCAAGCAAAGACAGGACGCGCCGGTCACCCCCGGATCGGCGCGTGAAGAGCAGCGTCCGCGAGTTCGCCGCCCAGGCGGGGTCCTCCCCCGAAACGTAGAGCTTCGCCTCGCCTCCGCTCGCCGGCACGACACAGATCTCAAAGCCCCGCATCTGCGCGGTGAAGGCGATGAACTGGCCATCCGGCGACCAGTCCGGCTCCGAAGGATTGGACACGCCGGAAGTGGGCAGGCGCTTCAGCGTGCCTCCCGAGACCGGAATCGTTGCCAGCACGCGGCGACCCGACATTTTCGTGGCCAAACAGATGGTCCGGCCATCGGGAGACCAGCAGGGCGAGGACTCATCCTCCCGAGTCCGGGTCAGTTGTTGCAGATTGCCGCCGTTAACGTCGGCCACATAAAGATCCGGGCTGCCGCCCTTGCTCAGAATCATGGCCACCTTGCGGCCGTCCGGGGAAACGGCCGGGGTGATGTTCGACCCCGTGTAACGGGCGAACAACTCCCGCGCACCGCTCGACAAGTCATGCCACACGATGTCGGCGTTTCCGAACTTGTAAGTGACATAGTACAGCTTTCGCAGCCCCGGCGCCCAGCACGGCGCGGCGACGACCGAACCGTCCCGTGTCATTGCCGTGGCGCCGAACCCGTCGTAGTCGGCCACGTAGATCTCGCTGCTGCGGATTTGGGACACCTTGAAGGCGATCTTGCCCCGGGCAATCCCCTTCTTGCCCGTGACGGCTTCCACGACGTCGTCCGCCAGGGCGTGCGCCTGGGAACGGAGCGAACCGCCCGTGTACGCCTTCGAGAGCTTGATCGCCTTGCTGATGTTGTCGGTGAGGCGTCCCTCCACCTTGTCACTGTTGCTGCCGCGCAGCGTGTACTGGGCGCCCGCCTCGGCGACGGTGGCAAACCCCACGACAAAGAGATCGTACTTCAGCACCGCCGCCACGTCCCCGGTGTACCCCACCACGGCAATGGGAATGGGTTTCTGAGTCGGGGCTGCGTACTCGCGAATTTCGATGGTCTCGGCGCTGCGAAGCGCGGCGCAACCGGCGAGGGTCAGGAACGCAAGACAGAGGGTTTTCAGGCGAGGCATGATGAGTTTAACCGGCGTTGCCGGCGGCTTCGAGAGTGAAGGAGATGTCAAATTCGCGGCGGTCGTCGCGGGCTCCTTCCGGGAAGGGGCGTCCAATGGTCCGGACCCGGTCCAACACCGCCTGGACCGAGCGATCGAGCGCGGCGTTCCCGGAACGCTTCCGGATCTCGCTGGTAATCACCGAGCCGTCCCGGCCAATGACGACGCGCACCTGAACGGAGGCAGTCCGTTCCGTGGCCTCACGCGGCTTGAGCGGGGCCCACGCCGTTCGGTAGATCAGGTCCACGTAGCTGGTGTAACTGGCATACGTGGCGCCCCCCGTGCCCGGAACGCTCACGGAGGTGCCGCCGGAGAGATTCTGTTGGAGGCCGCTCACGAGGCGACCGACCCGTTGCTCACGAATGCCTGCCAGTCGCTGCAACTCTGCCTCAGCGCGCGCCGCCTCCGCCCGGGCGGCCCGTTCGCGTTCGGCCTTGGCTTGATCGGCGGGGCGGGTGGTCGGCTTGAGGTTGGGTTCGATCCGGCGCTTCGGGGCCGGCCGTTCGCCGTCCGGGGATGTTGCCGGCTCGGCTTCCGGCGCGGGGTCCTTGGGGACGGTGCGCTTCGGCGCGGGCTCTTCAGCGGCTTTCTTGGGTGCCGGTTTTCGAACCGGCGGCGGTTCGGGTTCGGGGACCGGAGGCTTCGGGTCAGGTTGGGGCGGCGCCGCCGGTGGCGCCTGGACGGGCGGGGCCGCGGCCCGGGCCGGCGCTTGAGGCGTCCCGCCACCCCTGAGCGGAGCGTCAACCAGGATGTCCGGGATGAAGGTCAGCAGCACCACTTCCTCGGTCGGCTTCTGACGCGACGCGAAGCCCGCACTCACCACCGCGAGCAGCAGCAACAGCGTGTGCATCACGAGCGAGCCGGCGAGGCATTCCCTTTCGAGGCGGTTCATCGTCGGTTAGACGGTTCCGTGGCCAGGGAGATTCTCGTGATCCCGTTGGTGACCAGACGTTCGATCACCGGATAGAAATAACGCGCCAGGCTTTCCTGGTCGGTGCGGATCCTGACGACCAACTCCGGGTTCGCCCTCGCCTCGGGGACCAGCAGGGCTTCGATCTCATCGAGGGTAACCACCCGCTTCTCGATCAAGTAGCGTCCGGAGCGGTCCACGTCGATGACGCGAATGTTCTCGCGCTCCACGCGTTGCACGGCCTTTCCGCCCTGGGGCAGGCGCAGCTCGATGCTCTGCTCGAGCAGCGGGGTCGTGATCACGAAGATGATCAGCAACACAAACGCCAGGTCCAGCAGCGGGGTGATGTTGATGTCGCTCAACGTCACCAGGGCGTTGCGTTGTGAGAAGCGGCGCATGATGCGGCAGACGGCTCAACTCGGGGTCTCGTCCTCCGTGAGGTACTCCGTCTCCATCTTCGAAGTGAGTTCCTGGGCGAAGTTGTCCAGTTCGACCGTCAGGACGCGCAGGTTATGGACCAGCCAGTTGTAGCCGAACATCGAGGGAATGGCGACCAGCAGGCCCGCCACCGTGGTAATCAGGGCCGCCGCCACCCCGGGGGCCATGGCCGCGAGATCGGCGCGTCCCCCCGACACGGCCGCCTTCGCCACCCCGCTGAAGGCGCTCATGACACCCCAGACCGTCCCCAGCAGCCCGAGGAACGGCGCGCCACTGACGGCAATGGCGAGCATGATCAGGCCCGACTCCAGCTTCAGCGCCTGTTGGGCGACGCAACGCTCCAGCGTGCGCTTCACGTGTTCCATCGCCGTGAGCGTCGTCCGCGGGCGCCGGTTGCCCTCGCGCGTGCGCAACCGGGTGTCCAGCTCCTGGCAACCGGCCTGGTAAACCGCGAACAAGGGGCAACCGTCCACCTGCACGCGCCGGTCGAACACGCCGAACACGGTCTTTTGACTGCGAAACTCCGCGTCGAAATAGCCGTTCAGCTTGCGGGCGCGGCGCATCTCGACGGCCTTGGTGGCCATGACCGACCAGGCAATGATCGAGAAGAAGACGAGGAGGAGGATGATGGCCTTGCCTTCGAACGTGGCCTGGTTCCAGATGTAGAGCAGGTCCAGTTCGGTGCGGCCAAAAATCGCGAGTCCAGTGGTCATCCGTGGACGTGTGGGGCGCACACGTTTCCAAGCATGCTTAACGGCTCGGCGCCCGAGCGTCAAAGGCTTTTGCCGCCGGCGCGCCGGCGCGTTATCCACCGGTTGTTCACCGCCCGGACCGCCGTCGCGGCCCGCGTGGCCTCGGTGGCCGCGACCTTTGGGGTCAAACCTTGACATTTGACATTCCCCTCTCCCGCACCGCGCGGTTCCGGCGAGTTCCCACGCTCCCCCCACCGCAGCCCCGCGGCATTCCCTGCGATCCTTCGGACCGACCACGGCGAATTGTCGAATGTCAAGGTTTGACCCCAGGTCTTCCGTTGAGAATGCGTCCAATCAGTTTGTCACGGACGCCATGGTGATAGACGACCAGCAGCAGCGCCGTGGTGAACACGACCACCAACGGCACCTGCACAAACCACCGGCCCGGAAAGTGCCCCAGGCCTGCCTGGACCACCAGCAGCACGGGCTGATGAGCGAGATAAAGCCAGAACGTGGCATCCGACGCATACCGCCAGCGCCGGCTCGGCCGGTTGAAAAAGCTCTGGAAGAAGCCCACCAACCCGAATACCAGAAGGCCCGTGGACAGGGAGTAAAGGCCCAGAACCCCAAGGCGCTGCACCGGGTCAGCGCCCACGGCGCTCGGCTGCGGACCGGGCGGCAGGTCGCCGACCACGGCGCGCGAAGCCACGTACGACACCAACCCCACCAAGACCAACAGCCACCATCGCCCTGCCAACGCACTCAACGCCCCGACGTGCCGATGCAGGAACCAGCCCGCCAGGAAGTACAGAAAGTAGAACCCTACGATCGCGGTATCGGGCAAGAGGACAAACAACGGGAAGGGCAAGAGCAATGCCTGGGACGTTTTCAGCGACCAGCCCCCTTGCATCCAAAGCAGCGGGATGGTCACCCCGGCGAGCATGGCGCCCGCCAGACCGGACCCCAGCGCGGCGGCGCCCCATCTTTCCAGGGTTTGCCCCGCCCGCGTGGACACCACCCGGGACGCGCCCCACGCCACGATGGGTCCAGCCACCACGAACAGGATCAGGTACCAGAGAAACCAGAGGTAGTGCAGCCCGAACCAGCGGAAGGTGCGTATGTATCCCCCAAACTGCCGGAAGACCCACGGCATCGGCTGGCTCCGACCCTCGCGCACTCCTTCCCTGTTGCCGGCCTCCGGACCATGGGGCGACGGCCGGCGACGCTCCTCGTCGATTCCCTGCCCCCGGTCACCGGGGGGCGGCGGCACGAACCCGAAGCGTTCCTCGAAATACCGCTCCACGGCCCGGCGCTCCCCTTCGCCAATCACGCCATCCTTGTCCGCGTCGAACCGCCGCAGGATCTCCTGCGGATTGGGCAGGTCTTCACGGCGGGGACGCAAGCGCCGCTCGCCATTCGCGGCGGACGGACTCTCGGGCCGGTCGTGGACCGGCTTCACCGCCTCCTGAGTGAAGACAAACAGCGGCGACACCGTGAGCAGCCCCAGCAGCAGCGGAATTCCGATACGCTGCCAGCGGCGCTTGAGGTAGAGCTCCGGGCCGTAGCGATGGAACATCATGCGGCAGAAGAACCCGCTGACCAGAAAGAACAGCGGCATCCGCCACGCATGAATGAACTCGGCCAGCCAGATGCCGCCCGGCGTACCCGACCCGGGACGGAAATTCAGCGTCGCATGCGCCTGGAGCCCATGAATGACGATGCCGAGCAGCATGGCCACCGCGCGAAGGCTGTCCAACGCGTGGAAACGGGGCTTGTCCGGCGTTGGCGTGGCGGCAACCGCAGGCGCAGGCGTCATGGTCCTCAAGACCCGCCGCCGGCCGCGCGGTTACGGTCCCTCACCGCCCCGGCGGGTGGGTAGCGCGCCGGAAATCAGCCTCCCGTTCGGCCTGCACCTGCTGCAGGCGCTGCCGTTGCTCCGGGTTGAGGAACTCCGCCACCTGTTGGTGCATGCGTTGAATGACCCCCACGGCCCGCTCGACGGTGTTCGAGTGGACCGTGTTCATCTCCCGGACGAAACGGTCCACGACCGGTGCGATTTGCTCCTGCTGCTGCGCCGTAAGCCGGAGGTCCTGCTGCAGGCGTTGCTTCACGCTGCCAGCCATTTGCTCGGCCGCTTGGGGCCGGGCCAGTCGTTCCACCCCGAAGCGGTAGCCGACCAACCCGCCCACCACCCCGCCCGCCAACAGGCCGGCGGCGAAGATGGCCGCCATGTAGAACAGGGCCTTGCTCCGGGGAGTCGTGGTCATGGCAGGTAAGGGGTGTTCGTCATCCGGTTCGCCATCGCCCAGGCATCGGGCGTCGCCGGCTTGATTCGGCTGAACGAAAGCGCGGCCAGCAGCACGCCTGCAGCGCAGGCAACCGCCAGCCCACGGCGCAGCAGCGGCACGCATTCGAACCAGGGAGGCTGCGCTGAAAGCGACCGCCAGCGCGCCAGGATGTGCGCCCCGGTGCGGAAGGACATCGGCGTGACTTCTCTGTCCCGACAGCGTCCCGCCGACTTCACCAGACGGTCCAGGGGGTCTGGGGTCGGATTCATGCTCGCCTTTCATTCATGAGTTGATCGAGCCAGCGCTTCATCTTCCGGCGTGCCCGAAAGGCCCGCACTTTCACCCACGGCCCGCTCCAGCCCGTGAGCTGGCGGATTTCGTCAACGCTTCTTTGTTCCAGGTTCAGGAGCGTCACCACCAACCGGTCCTGCGCGTTCAAGCGGTCAAGCAGCCGCCCCAGGAGTTGTCGTGCCGTCTCGTCCGCGCTCTCCGGCAGTTCGGCCTCCGTGGTGAGGAGGCTTTGCACGACCTTCTCCTCTTCCTCGGTGAGGTCGGCCAGCCGCACTTCCGGGCGCACCCGCTCGTAGCGCAGCGCCTTGAGACACGTGTTCACTGTCAGGCGCGACACCCAATGCTCCAACGGGACCGCGCCGGAGAACTGGTCCAGTTTGCTGAAGACCTTCATGAAGGCCGTCTGCACGAGGTCTTCCTCATCCAGGCGTCGGGGCCGGTGCGCCCGGACCAGCTTGAGCACAAGCGGGTGCAACCGCGCCAGCAATTCGCAGGCGGCGGATTCCTCGCCCTGGCGCACCCGCGCCACGCAGGCGTTGGCATCCCAACGCTCAGCATCCATGAGTCATGGCCTCGCGCGCTACCAGACTCATGACCCGCGAGGCGGGGGCTGGTTACAAATCATGGGGTCAAACCTCAACATTTGACAATTGGCCCACCCGCACCGTGCCGCCGGGGCCACGCGGACAGGCGCTCCCCACGCCCGCATGAACCGCCGCGTCCCGACACGCGCCAGACCCGGGCCCTGGCGCGGTTGGGTGCGAACCGGCGACGTCCCTGCCTCGAGAGTGTCGAATGTCAAGGTTTGACCCCTTGCGTGCCGTGGCGGGGCAACCGATCTGCGCTGGCTTTCGGAAAGCCGGAGGTTATGGTGGCCGCATGAACATCCGTGCGCGCAACCACCAACTCCTTCTGGTTTCGACCCTGCTCATCGTCGGCGTGGCCAGGCCCGGCCTGTTCGCCGCCGACGATGCCCCGAAAGACTTGCCGAAGGCGTGGGTCGACGGAACGGGCCCCGGCTGGCGTGCGCTCGTCGAGTCCGACTTCACCGCCGTGAACTGCGCGCCAGAGACGTGGTCGTGGAAGGATGGCGTCATTCACTGCACCGGCCAGCCCGTGGGCGTCGTCCGCACGAAGCAGCCGGTCACCAACTTCGAACTCGTCGTCATGTGGCGGCATCTGAAATCGGGAGGCAACTCGGGCGTGTTTGTGTGGGCGACCGAGGAGGCCCTCACCGGGCTCAAGCCGGGCCAACTGCCTCCGGGCGGCATCGAGGTTCAGGTCCTGGACCACGGCTACGCGGAGCAGTACGAAAAGCAGAGCGGGAAGAAGCCGGACTGGTTCACCACGAACGGCGATGTGTTTCCCGTCGGCAAATCGAAGATGAAGCCGTTCCCGCCGACGTCACCGGGCGGAGAGCGCAGCTTCCCGCGCAAGAACTTGAGCAAGGGCGTCGGCGAATGGAACCACTACTACGTCCGCGCCATCAACGGCGAGGTCCGGCTTTGGGTCAATGGCGAGGAGGTGTCCGGCGGCAACGCGTGTGAGCCGCGGACCGGCTTCCTGTGCCTGGAGTCCGAAGGCGCGCCGGTGGAGTTCAAGCACTTGCGGATTCGCGAACTGCCGTAGGCGGAAGAGTGACAGTTCAAACGAGGCGCGCATCAGCCTTGGGAGCGCGGGCTTCAGTCCGCAGGAACCCACGTCGGCGCAGGGATGTCCCGGCGGGCTGAAGCCCGCCCTCCTCAGCGGTACATGGCGGATGACCTGGTGCGCGGACTACGGCCTCAGCATCCGCTCCGCCGCCAGATCCGCGAAGCGCAGCCCGCGCCGGGTCAGCCGGAAACCGAGCGCGTTTCGTTCTCCGAATCCCTCCTGCTCGAGCCATTCCATGTCCACGGCCCATTCCTTGCGGAGGTCAAAGCCGGTGACCGATTCGAACTCGCTGAAGCGCCAACCAGCTGTCATTCGGAGACCGAAGGCCGCCGTCTCCCCGGCGCGCGCGAGGGGCGATAATCGCTCGCGCGAATCAAACGCCCGCCGTCCCTTCTCCAGCTGATCGCAGTAGAGCGGTGTGTTCGCCCAGTTCCGCGTCCGTTCGCCGCGGACGTAACCGGTGGCACTCGGGCCCAAGCCCTGGAAAGAACCGCCGCGCCAATAGTTCAAATTGTGGCGACAAGCCAGGCCCGGAATCTCCAGCCCGCCTCCGACGGCTCCGTTCCGGGCGAAGTTGGCAATCTCGTATTGCTCGAACCCCGCGGCGGCCGCCGCATCCACCAACGCCTCGTACATCGCGCAGGCGAGATCTTCATCCACGTCGAACTCGCCCGCCTTGAGCTGCGCGAACAGGGCCGTGTCCTCCTCGTAGATCACCTCGTAGGAGGACAGATGCTCGCTGCCCAACGCGAGGGCTTCCTCGAGGGTACGCTGCCACGTCTCCATGGTCTGGCCCGGGATCGCGAACATGAGGTCCACGTTGATGTTGGTGAACCCCGCCCGGCGCAGGCTCTCGAAAGACTGAAACGCCTGCGAGCGGCTGTGAACTCGACCCAGCCTGTCCAGGAGCGACTCGTCCAACGACTGCACCCCCATCGAAACGCGGTTCACTCCGAAATCCCGCAGAAGCTCCGCCTTGTCCGCCGAGACGGTTGCCGGGTTGCACTCGACCGTGAACTCGGCGGCGCCGAGCAGGTTCAAGCGATCCATCTGCCGAAGCAGTGCCTCCCAGTGCTTGAGCGTCAGCAACGAAGGCGTGCCCCCACCGAAATAGATCGTGTCCGGCCGCAAATCCTCCGCGACCAGCTCGAGTTCGCGTCCCAGCGCGGCGACATAGCGGGACATGAGATCGCCGCTTGGGACCTCCGAAAAGAACGCGCAGTACTCGCATTTGTGGGCGCAGAACGGCACGTGGACGTAGAGGTGCCGCACCACGTTGCCCCACACAACGCGACCGTCGGCGAGGGTGCCGGCGGCCTGACGCGACGGCTCACTTGGGGGTGCCGCGACTTCCGTGGGTCGCGCGATCGAGCTTTCGTCCGTGGTGACAGTTCCTGCTGCCATGAATGCGTTCCCAAGCTGGGGGCGGTTGCCGGCTCACGCAAGAGGGAACCGGGCCAGCTCGGAATGCGTGGCGCCTTCCCGCCCCAGGACGCTTCGCATCAACCGCACCTCGCCCACGTTCCAAGTCGAGGCCGGCAAGACCAAGGTCGGCGACCAGACCGCCTCCAGCGCCGGCATCGAGGAGGGATTCCACCGGGCCACGCGCCCGATCGTCAGGTGAGGTTGGAAGGCGCGCGCTTCTCGATGTTCCCCAAACGGACCGGCAGCCCTGGCCACCAGGGCTTGAACCTCGCTCAGCCTTGCGATCTCACCCGCGAGTCCCACCCAGAGGACGCGGGGAGTCTGCAACGACGGGAACGCGCCGGGACGGCTGAGTTCGAGGCGGCACACCGTCCCCTGCCGGAGCGCCTTTCCGAGAGACTCGATCAAGTCCGGGATGCGCGGGGCGTTCACGTTGCCCAGAAAAGCCAGGGTCAGGTGCAATTGGTCCGGCCGGGCCCAGCGCACCTCGGACCGACCCATGGCCCGACGAAGCTGCTGCTGGGATTCCTCGAGCACGCCGCGCGCCGCGATGCCGATGTCCACCGCGACGAACGTCCGCACGCGATCCTCGCCCGGGATCATGAGCGGGAGGCGCCATGCCCGAGGCACCTCACGGCAATCGCTGACCGTGGGCGGCTTCAGTGAGGCGGTACCATTCCTCGCGACTCAACTCGATTTCAGCCCCCTGAGCCGCCTCCCGGATGCGATCGGGATTGGTGGATCCGACGATCGGCAGAATGCCGCTGGGGTGGCGTCGTAACCAGGCCAGCGCGATGGCCGCCCGGCTCACGCCGCGCTCACGCGAAAGGATCCCCATCACGTCGTCGAGCTTGGCCTTCCGCGAGTGGTGCGGATCGTTCATGGCCACTCCGATACGTCCGCCGAGCACTCCCGCAGCCAAGGGGCTCCAGGCCATGGGAAGCACGCCATCGAGTTGGCAGGCGTCCAGGGTCCCATCGAGGAAGGAGTCGAGGTGCAGCAGGCTCAGCTCGATTTGATTCACGACCAGCGGCATGGGACAGGCCTTCTGCAGCAGCCGCAGCTGCGATGGCCGGAAGTTGCTGACGCCGAATTCCCGCACCTTGCCGGCCGCCTTTAGCTTGCTGAAGGCCGCGGCGACTTCGACCGGTTCGCAGAGGAAATCCGGCCGATGGAGCATGTAAAGGTCCAGCGTCTCCACGCCCAGACGCTGCAGCGAACCCTCACAGGACGCCACGATGTGGTCCGCCGAGAAGTCGTAGCGGTACGGCGCGCCGGCAGGATCACCCGCGCGGCGAATGCCGCACTTGCTCGCGATCAAAATCGTGTCGCGCATGCCGGACACCTCGGCAAGGACCTCGCCGAAGATGGTCTCCGCGACGCCGAGGCAGTAGACATCCGCGTGGTCGAACAGCCGGTAGCCCGCTTCATAGGCCGCGACCACCGCCGCATGTCCAGTGGCCCGGCGCTCCGGGGTGACGTGCTCCGGCTCCGAGGTGCCGGCCAGCCGCCAACAACCATACGCCAGAGCGGTGGATTCCAGTGAGCTGCTGCCGAGTTGAACAGTCTTCATCGCGTGGTCTGATCTGAGGCCGCAACCTAAACCAGCATGCTCGCCGGGTGAAAGCTTTTCTGTGGCACCGCGAGGCTGCGCGCATGACGCTCGACGGCTGCTGGAGGAGGTCGTCGTCCGCGTGGTGACCGAGGGGACGGAGCCGCAGCGGCACGACGCGTTGATGACGCAGGAGCACTATCTGGGCGACGTCCATGCGTTGGGGCGAGGTGTTGCGCTACGAGGCCGAATACCGTGGCCAGGGGGTGGCGGCGCTGACCTTCTGCTCGGCTGGAAGACCAACCCGGCGTGGTTCAGGCCGTGGCGGCCTATGTGGATTTGAATCCGGTGCGAGCCGGTTTGGTGACCGATCCTAAAGAGTACCGCTGGTGCGGTTACGCTGAGGCGGTGGCCGGACATGAACCGGCGCGGCGAGGGATTGCGAGCTTCCACCGCTCGGCGGATTGGGTGCGCGTGTCACGGGAGTACCGTCAGGTGCTGCTGGTGACCAGCGGGACCGCGGGCCGCTCGGGGAAGGTGGTGCTGGAGCCGGACGCGATCCGGCGGGAACTGAAGCGCGAAGGAGAGCTGACGCTGGGGCAGGTCTTGCGACTGCGGGTGCGGTACTTCACCGACGGGGTGGTCCTGGGATCGCGCAACTACGTGAACGGGGTGTTCGCGGAATACCGGGACCGGTTCGGACCGAGACGCAAGTCGGGGGCCCGCCTGATGCGTGGGCCGGAGGCGCTGGGGAACCTGGCCACGATGCGGGACCTGCGGTTGGAAGTGTTCGGGTGAAGCCAGCCTGCGGGCTCAACTGAACGGCCGCGTTCGTGTCGGCGAGGGAGCGTGGGTGTAGGCGGTTCTGCCTTCGTTCTGTTTTGAAATGCGCCGCGGAACAGGCTAGACCTCGTGGGAGGCAATGGCGTTAAAACTGAACCTTGGCTGCGGAGAGAAGCTCCTGCCCGGCTACGTAAACTGCGACGTGCTCCCGCACATCCCGGCCGATCGCCATTTCGACCTGGACTCGTTCCCCTACCCCTTTGAGTCCGGCACCGTGGATGAGATCTACATGGACAACGTGCTGGAGCACCTGCGGGACGTCGTTGAGGTGATGCGGGAACTCCACCGTCTCCTGCGGTGCGGGGGGCGACTCCGGCTCGTGGTGCCTTACGCGAAAAGCGACTGGGCTCTGCAGGATCCGACGCACCGCCATTTCTTCACCGAGCAATCGATGAACTACTTCTGCGAAGGTTGGCCGTACAGTTACTACGTCCCGTTCCGCTTCAGGCTGATCGAGGCCCGGCTGTGCAGTGACAGTCGTAACCTCCGGCAGCGCTTGCGCAATCTCATCCCGGGCCGATCCGTCCTGCGCTATTTCCTCTACAATCTCTACGACACGGTGCATTTCGAACTGGAAAAGCTGCCGGTCGCCCAACCCGCCCCTGCTCCCGCATGAAAGCTGATCCCCGCCCCACACCCTCAGAGACGCCGTCCGGTCATGCCTGGGTGGGTATGACGCTGGCGCTTCTCGCGGTGATGCTGGCGTGCTTCCACCGCAGCCTGCAGCCCGGCCAGATCCTGTTCGCCAGCGACGGTCCCCTGGGAGCGAACGCCGCCGCCTACGCATCGATGCCGGGCGCTTTCGGTGGCATGTGGCAGGACTTGAACTGGATTGGCAGCTACGTCGGCAGTGCCTTTCCCGACGTGACCTGTCTGCTGCTCACCTTGCTGGGGCCGCTTTGGTTTGCGAAGGTCTATGCGCCAATCTCGCTGATCATCCTCGGGCTCAGCGCCTGGTTGTTCCTCCGCCAACTGCGCCTCCGGCCGCCGGTGTGCCTGCTGGGCGGCCTGGCGGCGGCGCTGAACTCCGACTTGTTCTCGTATGCGTGCTGGGGGCTTGGCACGCACGTCCTGGGGGTGGCCAGCACGTTCCTGGCCCTGGCTGCCTTGGTGACGCCCGCGACACGCCGGGCGTGGGTGAAGGCGGTGCTGGCCGGCGCGGCGGTGGGAATGGCGGTGATGGAAGGCTTCGACAGCGGGGCGATTCTCAGTCTGTACGTCGCCGCCTTCGTGGTCTTCCTGGCCTGGCTGGGGCCCGGCGGGGTGGGCCAACGCCTTGTGGTCGGAGTGACTCGAACGGCGCTGGTCGCCGCCATGGCCGCCTTCGTCGCGACGCAAGCCCTGACGATTCTCATCGGCACTCAAATCCAGGGCGTCGCCGGCATGGAACAGGATGCGCAGACCCGGGCACAGCGCTGGGACCAGGCCACGATGTGGAGCCTGCCCAAGGCGGAGACCCTGCGCATCGTGATTCCCGGCCTCTACGGATACCGCATGTCCGCTTACGACGGCAGCGACTATTGGGGGCGTGTGGGCGAAACCCCGGGCGCCCCGGGGACCCGCCATTCCGGAGCGGGCCCCTATGCGGGAGTTCTCGTGGTCTTGCTCGCGGGCTGGGGGCTGGCCCAGTCGCTCCGTCGCGAGGGCGGCCCTTTCGGACCGGACGAACGCCGGATGATCTGGTTCTGGGGGGCGGCGACCCTGATCTCCCTTGGCCTGGCCTGGGGCCGGCATGCGCCATTCTATCACCTCTTCTATGCCCTTCCCTACGCCTCGACGATCCGCAACCCGGTGAAGTTCCTGCACCCTTTCAGCCTCGGCGTGGTGATCCTATTCGCCTACGGGGCCGAGGCGCTTTGGCGGACCCAAATGGTCCGAGTCGTGAAGGAGGGTGGGACGCTTTGGGCGCGGTTGCGCGCGCAGTGGGCCGCCGGGACGAACTTCGACCGTCGCTCGGGGCAGGTGTTCGCCGGCGTATTCCTTGCCGGTTTGATGGGCTGGTTGCTCTACGCCTCTTCGCGGCGCGGCCTGGAGGCTCACCTCGCCCGGGTGGTATCGCCGCCTGAACTCGCACCCGTCATCGCCTCGTTCAGCCTGATCGAGTACGGCTGGTTCGTGCTCTTCCTGGGAATATCGGTGGGACTGCTCTTGCTGGCGTTGGGCGGCTTTTTTGCGGGCACGAAGGCGCGCTGGGCCACGGCCTGCTTCGGGTTGCTCCTGGTCACCGACCTGGGGCGTGCGAACATTCCCTGGATCCAGTACTGGGACTTCGCAGACAAATACAGCCTCAATCCCCTGCTCGAAATCCTGCGACGCGACGCGCATCAGCATCGCGTGGCCGTGATGCCGATCCAAGTCAACCGCGAACTGGATTACCTTCGCAGCCTTTATCGGGTGGACTGGCTCCAGCATTCTTTCCGGTACTACAACGTCCAGTCGCTGGACGATGTGCAGGACCCACGACCCTCGACTGAAAAGCTCGGCTACCTCGGCGGCTTTTTCGCCCGTCAGATGCCAGGCTTGCTGCGCCTCTGGGAACTCACCAACACCCGATACCTCCTTGGAGTTAAAGGGCTGGCCGAGGCCTTGAATCAACAGGCGGACCCCGCCCGCAAGCCGTTTCGCGAAACCCTGGTCTTCACGGCCGACGTGGACCAGCAATCCGGCGCCATCCGGGTCAGCACGAACTCCAACGGGCCATTCGCCCTGATGGAGTACGCGGCCGCCCTGCCCCGCGCCCGGCTCTATTCGAACTGGGAAGTGCAGACCAATTTCACCCAGACGCTCGAACGGCTCGTCGATCCCGCGTTCGATCCCACGAAGACGGTCTTACTCTCTTCCATACCCGAGGGCCTTCGGCCCAAACCAGCCGCGGCCACAAACGAAGCCATTGGCGGGGTCGAGTATGTGCACTACGCCCCCAAGCGCCTCCGGCTGAAAACCACCACGACCGAGCCCGCGTTGCTGGTGTTGAACGACGGCTTCGAACCGCGTTGGCAGGCGACGCTGGATGGCTCGCCTCAGGTTCTGCTGCGGGCCAATGGCGTGATGCGAGGGCTTGTGGTTCCTGCGGGCGAGCACGAGGTGGAATTGAGGTTCCGTATCTCCTTGAAGCCGCTCCTGGTGAGTCTGACCGGCATCGCGCTCGCCCTGGTCCTTTTCGGCTGGGTTATTGTGGGTCGCTGGAAGACGCCGGGGCGAACAGGCGCGGGGGAAGATCCTCGCGGTTGATCACCGCCGGGTGCTCGAGGAGGGCTCGCACGTTCTGGTTCGTGGCGAGGCTCCACCGGGCGTTCCAAGCCATGAAAAACCGCGTCGAGGGGAAGTGCTCCTCGAAACCGGCAAGGAGACGCCGGTAGTCATAATCCCCGGGCGGGTTCTGCGGCCCGTGCGGACCGTATTCGGTAAAGCCAAAGGGCTTGCCGATGGCGGCGATCTCGGGATAGCCGCGGATGTGTTCGGGATCGATGGCGTCCGTGTACGCGTCAAGCCCCACCAGGTCCGCGTAGTCATCTCCCGGGTAGTAACTGGCGGTCTTCGGCCCATGGTTGGGGCCGTAGACCCAGAGCAGATGGTCCAGGCCCTTGGTGGCGGAGTAGTACTCGAACATGTGACGCCACACGGCGATGAACTTCGCCGGCTCCTGCCCACCCCACCAGAACCAGCCCCCGTTCATCTCGTGGAAGGGCCGCCACAGGACCACGACGCCAGCCGCCTTGAGTTCCTGGAGACCGGCCGCCATCAGGTCCAGTTGCTGCATCCAGCGGGCGTGCGTTTCCGTGTCAGGCTTCAGCACCTCGGCGATATCCATCCCCTTGTCGCGCAGCCCGCCGCCACGCGGATTGGCCGGGTTGTACATGTGTGCCATGACCGTGACCAGCCCGCCCTGACGCCAGTAGTCGATCGCCACCTGGTTGGGCACCTTCGTGGTGATGCTGCCGCGCGAGAAATCAGCGTAGTCGACGCCGATCAGCGCGGGCCAACGGCCGTGCTGTTCGTGGACGCGTTCCAGGAGGCGGAGATTCGCGGCGTTGCCGAAATCGCTGAACTGGCCGGAGAGGATACGCTTCCCCTGCTTCCGGGCGGTGAGTTCGTGAAAGTACTCCAGCACCGTGCGAGCCTGGACACTGGCACGGGGATTTGCCGGTGTGACCGCGGTCAAGGCGCGGCTCGGGATCAAAAGTCCGAGGGCGGCCGCGAAGGCCAGTGTTCGAACGCGCGAAGGACGTCTCTCATGGGCAAGCGTTGACATGGCCACATCAGACGTCCCGGAAGCTCAGGGATTCAAGCGCAAGTTCAGCCGCCAGAATCGACGCTCTCCGAGCTGGGGCACCTGGACGACATCGCGGAACTGCAGGGTCTTGAGGCCGTCACCCGGAACCGGGTCTGAGCTTTGGACCGACGCCGCCTGAGCGTCCTGGTAGGAGGCCTCGAGGGCGCCTTCCATGGCGACTTCCAGCCGCGGATCGTCGTCGCGCACAGCAACGGCCAGCGTGATGTCACCGTTGGCTTCGAACCGGGGCAGCGTGGCACTGACCGCGTCGGCGGAGCGTGGGTTCAATCGCAGCGCGTACTCGGCCACGTTCGGCAAACCGTCGATGTCCGGGTCCGCGAGGGGTTCGGCGAGCGCGGCTTCGGCCGGAAGGCTGAAGTGGATCGCCTGCCACCCGGCCAGGCTGGACGTGACGGAGAGCTGGTACGTTTGCTCGGCCGAATTCGCGGGGCTCCCGGAATCGGTGACGCGCAACGTGACCGGGAACACGCCGGCCGCACCTTCGGGCGCCGTCCCGCTCACGGAGCCATCGGTCGCGACCGTGAGCCACGGCGGGCCTGCAACCTTGCTGAAAGCCAGGGACTGGCTCTCGGGATCGGATGCTGCCGCCGCGTAGGCGTAGGCAAGGCCGATGACCGCGTCGGTCACCGGCGTGGAAGTGAACACGGGGGGTTCGTTGGCGGGCGGCTTGCTGTTGCGATTGCCGGGATTGGTTACGATCGCTCCCGGGGTAGGAACGCCGTCACCATCCGGATCGCCCAGTTCCTGGCCGTTGGTAAATCCGTCGCCATCGGAGTCTTTCTCCGCGAGGGCGGGTGACCAGAACGGCCGGTTCGCGGAGCCCGTGATGGCGAACACCGCCAGACCAAACGGATTCCGGGGGGTGCCCCCGCCATTGAGGTGACACGTGTTGCAGCTGGCGACGGCGCCATTCGGCACCTGGTTCACCCGGAAATCGCGAGCCGAGGCTGGGAGGGCCGCGGCGGCGGCCGCGAGAAGGAACGGAATCAAGGTTCTCAAGCGCATCATGGTAGCATCAAAGATGGGTTGCCGGCAGGTGCAGGAGACGCACACGCCGGAGCAGGAACCCGGCCCACGGTACGCGGCACTGCTTCACCGCAGCCCGCTTCCCCCAGACTGAGCCCGATCTCTGGTTCAGCCGCTGCAACGTGAGCACAGTCCTTTCGCCGTCGCGGCGGGCTTCCCAGCCCGTGCGTCCGCCCGCGTTCGAGTGTTTGGCTGCCGGCAACCCACGCGGGTGAGAGGCATAGGGGGGGGGTCAGGTTCCCGGATTATTGTCGCGGATCCAGGGGATGAGGATGCGTTTGACCTGCAAGGGTCCGCACCTAAACTGCCGCCATGGACTGCAGGCCCTTGCCGGAAGGCCAACCCTCCTCGAACAACCGACCTCGGCGCCGCGCGCACGGCCGCCGGAGCTTCGCCGCCTTCACGCTGCTGGAACTCCTGGTGACCATCGCCATCATCGCGGTGGTGGCGGGCTTGCTTTTGCCCGGCCTGGCTGGCGCCAAGTCGCGCGCGCAGCTCCTGGATTGTCAGAACAGCCACCGGCAACTCGGGCTGGCCTGGATCCTCTATGCCGGGGATCACCGGGATACCCTCCCCTACAACTTCGGAGCGGCGGAGACACGCGCCACCGTGGCCCGTGGGGAATACCTCAACTGGGTGAACAACGTCCTCGACTGGGAGCTGCGACCGGAGAACACGAATGCCTCGCTGAATGCGATCGGTGGCCTGGGCCCCTACACCGGAGGCGAGGTGCGGCTTTACCGTTGCCCGCGCGACTGGACCGTCAGTGATCTTCAACGGGAGGCGGGATGGCGCCACCGCGTCCGGAGCCGCTCGATGAATGCCCTCGTGGGAGATGCGGGCGAGTTCACTGCTTCCGGCGACAATGTCAATGTGCCCCAGTACACCCAGTTCTTTCGCCTCGCGGAGATCCCGGAGCCGTCCCGGATCTTCGTGTTTCTCGACGAGCACCCGGACAGCATCAATGACGGGTACTTTCTGAATCGTCCCGCCCTGCGCGAATGGAATGACCTACCGGGTTCCTACCACGACGGGGCGACGGCGCTGGCGTTTGCCGACGGCCATGTTGAGAGTCGCCGCTGGGAGGAACCGGGGACCTGCCCCCCCGCGCGGCCGGATACCGCCGCCCTGCCCCGCGCCCTGCAGGAGGGCGAAGGACGCGACTTCTATTGGCTCTTGCGGCGGATGAGCGTCCGGGAATACACGTTCGCTTCCCAATAGCAGGATGCGGCACGCGGTGCGGAGACGTTGCGGTGTTTACGGCGCCCTCGCCAGCCTGCCGGTCACAGGAAGCTCCTCACGGACTCCTCGGTCCCGTCTCCGGCCAGCAGATAGGTGTCCTTGCCCTGGCTCCAGCTGGCGGTCGTCAACCGGTTGACCCGCGCAATCACGGGAGACTGATCCGGCGCATCCCGGGCCGCCGTGCGCGGGGTTACGAAGAGGTAAACCATGCTGCCGCCGCCCCGGTCGAAGCAGATCATTGAAACCGGATGGCTCCGCCATTGCAGGAGACCGGCGCCGGTCAACTGCAGGTTGCGCAGGCCCTGAGGAACATCGTAATCGGAAGGCGCTCCGTGATCCGCGAGAAAACCGCGCACCGCCTCCATGCTGTTCGTGCGGATGTCCATCTGGTATTCGCGAAGCACGGTCGCCACCATCCGGGCGCGGAAATGAGCAAACCGGTCGGGCACGTCACGGCGAAGTTCCCAGAGGCCGAGTCCCAGCAGGAGAACGATGGCCGCGGCGGTTGCCAACCAGCTGGGACGCCGCCACCAAGAGGGCAGAACCGCCACTTTCGAACCGGCGAGGATCCGTTCACGCAGATCTGGAGGGACGGGCGTGTTGCGGAGTTGCTCGCGGAATGCCTGCTGGAATGCCCGTTCGCGCTCGTACCATTCTCCAAGCAGCTTGTCCTCGTCGAGGAGCGCCAGGGCCGCGGCGGTGTCGGGATCGGGAGTGCTGCCGGTCTCGTGACGGTACAGGAGGAGAAGTTCGCGGGCCCGGTCAAGGTTCACAGCGCGTGCCTCCTCATCCGCCTCTCCCCCCGCGCTTCGCGCTGGCTGGCCAGCTGCCGCAACTGGGCGAGACCGCGTGCGATGCGGGACTTCACCGTTCCCAGGGGAACCTCCAGCACGCGAGCGATCTCCTCGTAAGGGCTGTCGTCCAGGTAGAACAGGGCGACCGGAGCCCGAAAGACCGGGTCCAGCCGTGCCAGGAGCGCCACGGCATCGGCGGCATCGATTTGATCGGCAGCGGTGGGTTCTACCACAGGCAATTCATGTTCCGCGGTCTCGAGTTCCTGATGGGGAAATCGCGCGAGCCTCCGACGCGACTGGAGGAACAGCCGGTGCAGCGTCGTGAACAGCCAGGTCTTGACTCGCGCCGGGTCGAGGAGCTGATGGCCCTTTCGCGCCCAGGTCTGAAAGGTCTCCTGGGTCAAATCCCCGGCGTCGTCGCTGCTGCCAGTCAGGCTCAAGGCAAAACGGTAGAGGCTCTCGTAGTGCCGATCCACGATACCTTCGAAGTCGGGCATGACTGCGGAGCGTCGCTGTGTTCCGTACGATGAACGAAGGGGCCTGCAGGTTCCCCAGCCCCGCCGCTTTTCCGGGTCAGTCCTGGGGATAGAGGAGAATGCGGTCGTGAACCAGGACCGCCAGATCGGTCCGCTGGTCGCCGGTAAAATCGGCAATCAGCGCCTCGCGCGGTTCCGCGGTCCCGGTTACCCGGGGGCGGAAGCTTCGTTCCTCGAACACCTGCCACCGGTTGGCGGGGACGAGCCGGTGCGGCGGCTCGAAGGTGACGATGTCCAGGTAGTTTTTGGCCGTCTCCAAAAAGACCAGGTCCTTGCGACCGTCGTTGTTCAGGTCGCCGGACACCACGTCGTGCAGCAAGCCGTCCCTGATCGGTGTTTCGTAATCATCGAGCTCGGTGAACCGCCAGACATCCCCGAAGAGCGGCAACCACGCCACGCTGCCCGGGCCCAGGAAGGCAACGGCGTTCTCCTGATCGCTCCCCAGCCGGATCGTCTGGATCCCTGAGAATTCCGTGAACGGCAACGGCACATTGCGGCGCGTCTGCCACACGCCAGCCTGATCGCGCTGACTCAGCGTGAGCGACTTGCCTTCGGCATCCAGGAGAAACAGGCCTGCGACCCGGTTTTCCCGATCGTGGATCGGAGCGGCGCCAATGATGCGGGAACTGGTGGACGCGCCGTTGATCTGCTCCTTCACGCGAAGGCTCCAATTGCGTGGGGTGGCGCCTTCCGCCGCCGGGCTGTCCGCCGTCAACACCACCGCTCGCACGAAGTTCTTCTGGGCGAGCAGGAGTTCGGCCTTGCCGTCGCCGTCGACGTCAGCGGCGCTCAGCCAGGGTTGGTCGGAACTTCCGCCGGGAGGCGCCACTTCGAGCTCGATGAACTCCAGGTCGTCCGTCTGGCGTAACACCCTCAGCTTCTCGTAAGGAATCATGACGAGCAGATCGGTCCGGCCGTCCTGGTCCGCATCATGGAGCACGAGACCCGCGGGATTGGCCTTGAAGGACTCGCTGAACGGACGAGTCCTCAAGACGGCATCGGGTCCTCGGAGTACCAGCACGCGGCGTCCGTCCTGTTCCGACAGCACGGCGAGCAAGGGCTTGCCGCCCGGTTGCAGGGGACCGACGGCCATGGCGAGGGGCCGCCCCTCGATCGGGATCATGGTCGGGAAAGGCATCCGTCCGCCTTCCTCGTACGTGGTCACTCCCACCTGGCGCTCGTCGGCACTGAGGAGGAACACCTCGGTCTTGCCATCGCCGTTCCAATCCGCGGCCGCCAGTTCCGCGATTCCGGTGAAGGAGGGGAAAGTGCGCGGCGCCGCGAGCACCCCGTTGGTTTCCTGGAGAAACAGGGTCAACTGGCCGCCATCGGGATCGGCCACCACGAGGTCCGCGCGCCGGTCGGCGTTCACATCCGCCCAGAGGATCCCGCGGCGGCTCTTGGTGGTGCGTCCCAGCGGTTGCAGTTGGAACTGCCCCTCGAGATAGTCACCTGCCAGCGGTTCACCGCGGACAGACACGAAGTTCGAGATCTGGGCACGGCCTGACTTCTGGGCAATGGTGACCACCTCGGTGCGGGCGTCGCCATCCAGGTCATCCGGCCAGTAGGAACGAATGGCAGGCAGGGCGAAGTGCACCTCCGGACCCAGCTGGCCGGTCTCGTTCTGCAGCCGGAAACGGAAGGGGTTGGCTTGGTCCCAATTGACCAGCAGGAGGTCCTGACGTCCATCGCCGTTGATGTCGAGGACCTGAGCGGCCTTGACGGTGCCACTGTACGGGATGCGCTCCGGCTCCGCGAGGAGGTGGTCCTCTTTCTGGGCGAGGAAATGGAGGGCGGACTCGCCCACCAGCAGGAGATCGGTGCGCCCGTCGCCGTTCAGGTCGCCCTCCGCGAGCGCGTTGAAGTCCAGCAGGCCATCATCCATGGCCCAGCGTTTCGGCGCGCTCCACGCGTTGGTGCCCTCGCGATATTGCACGACCAGTTCCTTCGGCTCCCCAAAATAGGCCAGGTCCGGCCGGCGGTCCCCGTTCAGGTCGGCGACCACCAGGGAGGCAATGCGCTTCTCCGAAGCAAGGGATTCGAGGCGGAACCGGGCGTCGCGGGGAAGCTCGTTGAGCTGCAGCTTGACCGGTCGCAAGTCCTCGGGCTCGGCCCTTCCCGTCTGGTTGATCAGGAGATTGATCTTGGAGCGCGCGTTGTTCACCACGAGCAGGTCCTCGAGGCCATCGCCATTGAAGTCGGCGGCCCGGAGATGGCTGATGAGGTTGTCGATGGGGAAGATTTCGGGGCCCGCGAAGCCGAAGCGGTTCGTGGCCTCGTCCGCGCGAAGAGCCATCGGGCCAAGGCCGGTCGCGGCCAGGCTTAGGAAGAGCCCGAATGGCGTGGCGGCCCGCTTCAAGGCAACAAGGTGTGTCCAGGTCATGATGATTGTCTCCGCATGTCCGCTTCGGCCGGCTATTCCCCACACACGTGAACCGCGACGCGGCGGCGGTGTGGGGCGTGGCGGTGTTCCCAGATGTAAATCCCCTGCCACGTTCCCAGCAGAAGGCGACCGTCTGCGAAGGGTAGGCCAAGACTCACCGCGGTCAACGCAGCGCGCACATGAGCCGGCATGTCGTCCGGTCCCTCCGCGGTGTGCTCGAAAAGCCCGGCCCCGTCGGGAACCAACCGCGAGAAGAACCGCTCCAGGTCACGGCGAACCTCCGGATCGGCGTTCTCCTGAATCAGCAGGGAAGCCGACGTGTGCCGCAGGAGCAGGGTTACCAGGCCCTGACGCCAGGAGGTGCGAGCAAGAACCTCCGCCACCTGGCCCGTGATTTCGGTGAACCCGCGTCCGCGCGTGCTGATCACCAGTTCTTCGGTGCGTTGGGCCAGCATAGATCCAGCGGCGGCCTAGTATCCTCGAATCGGCAAATTCGTTGCGATCGAGTCGAGTCTTGCCGATGCGGCTTCAAGGCCTGCGACCTTCCTGCGCTTCGAGCATTCTAGGGATTCGCCGGAGCGGTCGCGGCGCCGGCCGTCGCCAGGCGCTTCTCGATCTCGGCATTCGGGCGCCCACCCAACGCGAGGGCCTTGTCGTAGTGCCACCGCGCCAGTTCGAGATAGGGCGGCTGCTGGAGGGCGTAGACGGCCGCGAGGTTCGCGTGGGCTTCGCCGTAATTCGGGTCCAGAGCGACCGCCCGCCGCAACGCGGCTTCAGCCGGCTTGCGCTGCCCGCGCTGACTCAAGGTCACGCCGAGGTAATTCTGAGTGTACGGGTTGTCCGGGTTCAACTGGGCCGCCTGGCTCAGGAGATCGAACGCATCATCGTACCGCTCCTGTCGGAACCGGAGAAGCCCCATGAGGGAGACGCCGTCGGCGTTTTGCGGATCGACCTCGAGCGCCCGCTTGAGGTTCACCTCCGCCTGATCCAGGCGGTCCTGCTCGAGCTGCGCGGCGGCGAGGTACGTCAGCATGTCGGCATTACGTTCGTCCAATTGGAGCGCCTGCTGGAGCTTGCCTTCCGCGGCGTCGTAGCGCCGCAGGATGAAGGCCTGCTTGGCCTCCTCGAGCAAGGTGCCGGCTCCGGCTGGAATCTGGCGCAACTGACGTTGGGCCTTCCTGGTGTCCGCGGGGATATTCGCCACGGCAGATTGTTTCATCAGCGCCATTTCCTCCGGGCTGTAAGGCACCGCACGTGCCTCGTAGGCCTCGAGGCGCGCGCGCAGAATGGCCAATTGATCGGTTCCCGAGGTCAGGTTGGTCCCACCGCTCTGCCGACGCATGTCTTCGACGCGGCGGGTCATCACGCGCAACCGCTTCGTCAGCTCGTCTCGTTCCCGCTCGAGTTGCTGAATCTTCGCCTTGTCCGTGCCGCGCTGGTATTTCGCGAGGGCTTTCTCGCGCTTGGGATCTTCCGAAGCTTCCTTCGCCGGTTCCGCCGCAGGCGTCGTGCTGGCGGTGGAAGTCGGGACGGCCACGGGGGCAGGCGCGGGGGTGGGTACGGGGGTGGCCTTGGCCAGTTGCTCGTTTTCGGACTTCAGTTCGGCAACCCGCTGCTCGAGCAGAGTCTTCTCACCCTGGTAGGTCCGCAGTCGATCGCGCTCCCCAGCCAGCTCGGTCTCGAGGCGCTGGACCCGTTGCCGCAGATCGGACATTTGGGCGTTGGCGGCGACGAGCTGCTGTTCGGCCTGGGGGTTGGCCGCGGGTTGCGGGACCGGTGCCGGGGCCGATTTGAGTTCGGCGATCTGGCGTTCGAGGGAGCCCTTCTCATCCTGAAGCGTCCGCGACCGCTCGCGTTCGCCCGTGAGGTCCCCCTCCAGACGCTGGACCCGGCCTCGCAGGTCGGCGATCTGGATGTTGGCGGCATTGAGCTGCTGCACGGATTCGGGATTCGCCGGGGGCTGGGCCGGCGGCGTGGGTTCGACGCGGACTGGCGCGGGGGCGGCGGCCCGCTCGAGGGCTTCCTCAAGTTGCTTCTGCACATCGGCCTTCTCGCGCATCAAGGCGGAGAGCCGGTTTGTCTGTTCGACGAGCGCCTGTCGCGCGGCGGCGAGCGCGGTCTCGGTCTCTTCGATCCGGCCCGGCAACCGGGCGGCTGCGAGTTCCTGTTCCTTGACAGCCAGGGCGGACCGTAGACTCTCCGCTTCCCGCTGGAAGGCTGCCGCGCGCTCATCCGCCTTCGCGAGTTCCCGCGGGTCCAGGGCCGCCGGCTGGGCCGTGAGCGCTTCGCGGAGCTTGGCCTGGAGGAGATCGCGTTCGGCTTTGATCTGGCCAAGTTCCGCCTCGATCGCCGCGAGCCGGGGATCGTCGGCGGTTTTCTCGGTTGTGGGTGCGCCCACGCTGCGAGGTTCGGTGGGGGCGGTGGGGGTGCCGACGCGGGCCTCGAGATACTGTTTGCGAAACTCGACGATCTGCTGATTCCAGCGCGGGAAGTCCTTGTCGAGCTGCTGCAGTTGAACCAGCGCCTCCCGGTAGCGCTCCCGCGCCTCCGACGTTCGTCCGGCCGCGGCGAGGGCATCCCCTTGTTGGATGAGCCCATACACCACCACGAACCGATCATCCGGACCCTGCGCGCCCGCGGGGATCAGGATGAGCAGCAAACCGCAAACCACCAACCATCCGACACGCTTCATGGGCGGATAGTAGGGCTGGCGGCGGCGGATTGGCAATGCGTTTGCCCGGGCCGCCGTTGACACTTTTTCGGGCGGGATGGTAGCGTACCCACAGGTTGGTGCGTCATGAGCACGTTCCTGAATCAGCAGGTCTTGGTTCTAAACCGCCTCTGGCAGGCGGTGAACGTTTGTTCTGTGCGTCGCGCTCTCGCCCTGCTGTTCGAAGGGCAGGCTCAGGCCGTGCTTTCCGTGGACGAAGGCGAGTTCCGCACTTTCAACTTCAACGAATGGCGCGACCTTTCGCGCAGCCAACCTCACCCGGAGTCCGTCGCCACCGTGTCGTTCCGCATCCGGGTTCCGCGCGTCATCCTGCTGCTCGTTTTCGACCGGCTGCCGAAGAAGGAAGTCAAGTTCACCCGCCACAACATCTTCGAACGGGACAAGAACACGTGTCAGTATTGCGGGCACACGTTCGATCGGAAGGACCTCAACCTGGACCACGTCATCCCGAGGGACCGGGGGGGGCCGACTTCCTGGGAGAACATCGTCTGCTCGTGCATCGCCTGTAACACCCGCAAGGCCAATCGCACCCCGACCGAGGCGGGCATGCATCTGATCCGGAAACCGAAGCGGCCGAAATGGCGACCCTTCGTCCAGGTCACTTTCGAGACGCCGTACCACGACAGCTGGAAGCACTTTTTGGATCTCGCCTACTGGAACGTGGAACTCGGCGAGGAAGCGCGCTGACGGCTGGCCGCCACGGCCGCTGACTGGCGGATCGAGTGGCGGATCAAGCGGGCGGGCCCGAGCGCCGCCGGCTCAACCGGGTGTCCGCGTCGCCGCGTCAATCAACTCCCAGAACCGCGGATTGTCCTGCAGGGCCTCGTCCTCCGCCATCGGCAGATTCGACCGGAACCGAAAATCCTTGAGTGTGTTCCGATGGAGGATCCGGTGCACGACCAACCCCAGTTCGTGGCGCTCGAAGTACACCCGAAAATCGCCGATGCGAAACCGATGGAGGGTCTTCCCGGCGCGGCGCAGTTTGCCGAACCGGTCCAGTTCATTGCTCAGCAACTCGGAGGGGACGCCCCGGAATTCCCCGAGAATCTGGAGTTGCAGGCCCTTGGGCATGCCCGCCAGTTCGGCGGCGCTCGTCGGGTTGAAGATGATCTGGAAAACGCTCACGAGTTGCTGATCGCCGCCGGGCCTGCGTGGTAGCGCGTATGGGAATCGAACCCATCTTTCGGCCTTGAGAGGGCCGCGTCCTGAACCGATAGACGAACGCGCCAACCGGTCGAGGAGTGTCTACCCGCCAGCGTGGCCGGTGTCAATTCGGCGCCACGAAAAACGCACGCCGCTCCGCCCCTTGCGCCCGCGACTGCCGGGCCGGTATGCTCGGCGTGTCATGAACACCTGCCTCCGCCGACTCGGGCGTCCCGGCATCATCGGTCTTTGCGTGCTGCTGTGGCTTGGGAACTGGCCGACTCACGCCCAGGGCGACCGGGTCACGGGCGAAACGGCGGCGCTCCGGGTCGGAGTGGCCGCTTCCCTGAAACCGTTGATTTTCAAGGAAAAGAAGGAGTTCCGGGGGATCGAAGCTGACCTTGCCAGGCAACTGGCGGCCCAACTCGGCCGCCGGCTTGAGTTCGTCGAACTGCCCTGGGACAAGCTGATCGAGAAGCTGGAAGCGGGTAAGATCGACATCATCATGTCGGGCATGACGGTCACCGCCGCGCGACAAACGCGAGTTGCGTTCACGCAGCCCTACCTCCGGACCGGCCAGACCGCGCTGGTCCGACGCGACCAGGCAGCCCGCATGCAGGTCTTCTTTCGGGATCCGGTGAACCGCTTTGGCGCACAGCGCAACACCACCGGGGCTTACTACCTCGAACAGACCTTCCCGAAATCCAAACGCCTGCTCTTTTCAAATCCCGAGGCGGGAGCGGCGGCCGTCCTCGGAGGCAAGATCGATGCCTTTATCAGCGACGCGTCCGTCAACGCCTACCAGGCCGCCGTCAACGAGTCGCGAGGATTGGTGGCGCTGAACCTGGCTCTCACCCAGGAAAGCCTCGCCTGGGCCATCCGGAAGGACGACACCACGTTGCGTCAGGCCGCGGATGAGTTCGTGCAGAAGGCGATTGCGAGCGGTGAACTCAAAGCGGTTGTGGACCGATGGCTCCCCCGATTTTACTCGGATTGACGCGCGGCGCCGGCAGCGTCCTTCCTACTGCAGGCTGAGCGGCAGGGCTTGCATCCGGCGGGAGACTTCCGCGCCGATCTGACTGGTCCGGTGCTTCGCGATTTCCCTGCCCAGCGGGACCACCCGCGCCGGCGGCATGCCCCGCACCAGCGCGCAATACTGGCTGTTCACCATCATGCCCAGCAGTTCGCCGGACTTGCTGAAAGCCAGATCGCCTTTGGAGGGTGAGAATTTGCCGAAGATCTTCCCCAGCGGACGCCGGTTCATCTTCAGGTAGCGCGGGAGACCAGGCACCAGCTTGAACTCGACCTCGCCATAGTAGCCCTCCTTGCCGCCCACCACGACGGCATCCTGGAATTTCGAGGGATCCTCCGAGGTCTCGAATGGTTTCACGCCCAGGCGGGCCACCGCCGCGTCGTCGAGTCTCGACACGAGCAAGCGGGGGTCGGAGGCCACGAACGAGAGGGTGTTGAGGTTGACGGTGGAACTTCCCCGGGCGAGCACCGCCGTCAGCTCCTCCCAGTCTCCGCCACCGCCCCACATCGGCAGCGGCGTGTCCGAGATATGAAACAGGACATAGACCTTGTCACCGTCGCGGAACAAGATGGCGTCGGTCTGCTTGGAGTCGCCCGCGCGAATGCCGAGCAGGCCGGATCGGGTCGCACGCATGCTGCTCTGGACCCGTCCGTTCAGGAAACTCTGGTAAATGGCGTTGGGTGCGAGCTCGCGGTTTTCGCGGATCTCCGTGGCGAGGGCTTGGGATTCGTCGGCGATGTTCTGCGCGAGGTCGTCCATGCCCCGAGCCAGGGTGCTGGCGTGTTGCTGGATGCGTTCCTTTTCCTGGCTCACCGCGGCCACTTGCTGCTGACTCTCCTGCAGTTGGTTGCGGATCATCGCGGCTTCCGTGGCCACGCGGGTGAGGTTGGTTGCCAGCCGGCCCTTCTCCTCCTGGGCGGCGAAGGCGGTGTGCTGAAGCTGGGTGATCTGCCCTTGAAGGGAGTGCACTTCGTCGCGGCGGGCGGCCAGCTCCGTCCGGATCGCCTCGGCGGCGGCTCGGGAGATGGAGGCTTCGTTGGTGGCGGCCTGAAGTTGCTGCTGGAGGTCGAGGATGTTGGTCTGGGCCAGGGCCTGCTGCGATTGCAGCTGGTTGACCTGCGATTGCGCCAGTTCCTGGGCCTGCTGGAGGCGTGCCCGTTCGGCGTTGAGATCACGAAGGCGTGCCTCGGCGGCGCGCAGGCTCTCCTCGGTCTGCTGGATGAGGGCGCTGCTGTCGGCGAGCTGGCGCTGCCGAGCGGCCAGGTCTTCCTGGGTGGCGGCGAGCTGGTTGCTGAGCTGTCCCCGGTTGGACTGCTCCTGGGCGAGGGCTTGCTGCAGGACGTCCAGCATGTCCTGCACGGCCTGGACCTCCACACCGGTGCCGCCGCCGGGCTGGTTCTCGGCCGGCAAGCTGAGCCGGTTCACGCTGAACAGCGTGACCATGCTGATCAGCAGGAAATCGACGAGGACGACGAGGACGGCGCGGTTCATGACATGGGCTGGGGTGCCTCGAGATCCGCCTGCAGGATGAGAAGACGGCGGTAGCTTCGCACATGCACGATTTTCAGCAGCGCCGCGAAGAACACGCCGAATCCGGTCGAGGCGTACGCAATCATCGGGCTGGCACTGAAGAGCTCCATGGCGAGCAACACGAGGGACAGGCCCGTTCCGCCCAGTCCGAGGTACAGACCGGCGTCGAACAGGTTCTCTTCGTTATCCAAAATGCGCAGCTTGAGCGTGCTCGGGATCGGCTGCCGCTTGATCTCGCGCAGCTTGATCAGGGCGATGATGTACACCGTCAGTTGGACGGCGAAAAACACCACCAAGGCCAGCAGGTTCGCTTCTTTATTCATGGAGGGTTCGGTTCGGGGGACTTCGGCAGGAGGCGGTGGAGCGGCTTTGGAAGGCGTCCAGAGGGCGGGCTGCGGCGGCACCTGGGCCCGGGCAAGCCCCGGTTCCGCCAGGACGGTCGCCAACGCAACCGCCAAGGCCGCCAGACTCTGCTGGCGGAGCGCCACCATTTTCGGGACGACCAAAGGACGTTCCAGTTCCGACGGCGCCGGTTTCAACAAGGTGACGGCCCGGGCGAAACAGAACGCCCCGTCAAACCAAAGGAGGTACTTCAGCAACAAGGCCAGCGTGATCGAGTTCGCCGCGAGCGCCGTGAACAGCCCGAAGACCAGATTCACGCCAGGCACCGAGGTCAGCCATGAACGCCACGCAGCCCGATACACCGGTTGATGTCGGCCCAGGACCAGGTCCAATCCGCCCTTGCCTTGCCCCAGCGCAAACCGGAGATCCGCCATGCCGGTCTTCGGGAAGGTGCGCAGGTATTCAGGCACACTCGAGGGCGAATCGGCCATCTGCAGCACGGCGAACAGCACGGGCAGATCCCCCGCCGACTGGGTGATCGTGCGGGCAAGCAGGCGCAGATCGGCGAGGTTGCGCACCCGTTGCAGGAAACCCAGGAGTTGGTCCCATGTCGTCCGCTTGGCCAGCGAGGTCAAATCCAGGTAGACGACTTCGATCGGCCCCGAGTCGTAACCGCGATTCGCGGCGGCGGCGAGTTCTTCAATCTCATGACGCATCCGGGGCGCAAACGCCTCCGCCTGAAACAGGAGGCCGGTGAGGAGAATCGCCGCATCCAAGGCCTGGCCTGAAGGGGTCCGTACGGCGGGAAAAACCACCGTTTGCTCCAGCGCCCGATTTTTTAGCAGTTCGTGCACGTCGACCCGCCGCAGTCCCCGCAGGAACGTGAACAGGCTGAGGCGTTGCGACTCCGGGAGCACGATGTCCATCACGGACAGGGCGTTGCTGGCGGAGAACCCGGTGCCGCACACCTGCTGCAGCAGGCTGTCGGTACCGCCCCAGACGCCGGGCACCGACCGGGCGGCGATCGCCCGCTGGACCTGATCCACGGCTTGAGCCGCCTGGGGAACATCGGCAGCCATCGAAGCCTGAGCCAGGAGCAACGCCCGGCCGGGTTTGTCGAGACGTGCCTGCTCCTGCGCCTCGGTCAGGACGGTGCGGGTCCCCCGCCCCGTGCGCGCCACCACGGCCGCGTCGATCGAACGCAAGTAGGCAGGCACCAACAGGGCCAGGCCCAGGGCCAGCAAGCCGAGGGCGACGAACACGAACCCTTGAAGACGACGGTTCAAGCCGGGGCGAAACTAACACACTCCGCCAAGCGGGCTGCAACAGAATTCATGTCACCCAAAACAAGGAGGCCGCTCCGAAGTCCGAAGCGGCCCCACGTCCTCGAATTAACAGTGTCCGCACTAGCTCACACCCTCGCCGGACCAGTTACCGAACCGCATCAATTCCCTCACTTTGCGTCTTTCATAGCGGTTTTTTTTCGCCTTCCCGGGCCGGTCCTCGATCTGCCGGAAGGGGTGTTTGGTGCTACGGATGACTTCGGTGATCACTTCGAGTGGTTTTGGCATGGGATACACCTGGTTCAGCCGGGTCGATACAACCTCCCCGCCGGCTCCTCTGGTCGGCACCAAAGAATGTTCAGGGCCTGTTGCATCGTGTCGCCCGGACAGACTACAACCGTGGGACGCGGATGGTCCGCGCCACGTTCAAAGAGTGAAGCAAAATGGCGCCGCGTCCAGTTAAATTATTAGCCTGCTTGGCCGCTGGGGTAAGGGACATTGCTTAACGCGGCCCGAAGCCAGGACGGGCGTTCCGGGCCGTCAACAGTGCACCCCGTCCAGCACGTCCCCGGTCCGCAACGGTACCGCCAGCGGCTCCAGCGGCATCGCCTCCTCATGGTCCAGGTGCTCGTCCAGGATCCGGTGATACTCCTCGGCCGTCGTCGCCCGCCGCATCGTGTCCAGAAACCGCCCCGTCGGTTCCACCCCCAGGCCCACGTAATTCAAGTACTTTTTCACGCGCTGGACGTGGGAGCGTTCAGTAAGCTCCGGACCGCGCGTGGATTCAAACAGCGCCTGTAGATACCCCCGCACCTCGCGCCCGGTCGGCAGCCGGACCGGTTCGCCGCCTGCCGCCTGGCGGATCTGTTGAAAAATCCAGGGATTGCGGATGGCGCCACGCCCGATCATCAACCCATGGCAGCCGGTCGCCTGGTGCGTTTCAAGCGCGTGGCGGGCGGAGTGAACGTTGCCGTTCGCCAACACCGGGCAGCGCAACCGCCGCGCGGCCTCCGCGATCAAGTCATAGCGGACCGGACTCCGGTACATCTCCGTGACGGTGCGGCCGTGTACCGTCACCAAGTCGAGCCCATGCCGGGAAAGCACCTCCAGCAGCGGTTCGAAAACCGCCGGGGTGTCAAAGCCGACGCGTGTCTTGACGCTCAGTCGCACGTGCACCGCCTCACGCAGCGCCCCGAGGATGGAGTCCACCCGCGGCAGGTCGCGCAGCAGTCCCCCGCCGGCGCACTTGCGATAAACCACGGGGGCCGGACAGCCGAGATTCAGGTCAATGCCGGCCACGGGCAATTCCTGCAGTTTTCGCGCCGTCCGCACGAGCGCAGGAATGTCGTTCCCGATCATCTGGGCGATGACCGGGCGGTTACCGGGAGACTGCGAGATGGCTTCGCAGATCCAACGGTCCGGCACCGAGGTGGCGTGGACGCGGAAATACTCGGTAAAGTACAGGTCGGGACCGCCATACCGATGAATCAGTCGCCAGAACGCGAGATCGGTGACGTCCTGCATGGGGGCGAGAGCCAGAACCGGCCCGGCTCCCCGGGCTTCGAAGACGCGGTCAGGCTTCGCCGGCGGCGGTGTCTTCCCCGTCGTCACGTGGCCAGGCGGCAGGTTGACCACGCGGCCACCGGCCCGCGGCGCGCCGTCGGCATGGTCGACCGCCGGCCATGGCTGGTCCACGGCGTCGTGGGTCCCCTGACCGGGATCGCGGTGCTGCCGTACGGGGCCTGATCGGCGCATCTCGTCATCAGGCGACAAGGTGCCCGAGGCGGATCGATGGCTCAACCCCGGTTTGCATTGGGCGCGGATGCAGCCCGGGAGTTTCGCCTGCCTCCGATCCCGTTTGACGTCGGCGAAGTCCGCGGCCACGCTGCGGGTCGCGATGATCCTCCGTGTTGGCAAGACCTATTACACGCTCCGCTTGCGAATGCTGGGTGTGGCGATTGCTGCGGCGGTCATGCTCACCGCGGCGAGTTCGATGTTCTACACCATCGAAGCGGAGTACCAGGGGGTGGTGCTCCGCTGGGGCCGTTACTCGCGCACCGTCGAGCCCGGCCTTCGCATGAAGCTCCCGTTTGGCGTCGATCGCGTGTACCGGGTTCCGGTGCGGCGGCAGCTCAAGCAGGAATTCGGCTTCGGGACATCCGGCGCCAGCAATCCCACGCAGTACAGCTCCTCCGGCGAACAGGACCAGGAGCGCGCGATGGTGACGGGCGATCTCAACGCCGCCACGGTCGAATGGATCGTGCAGTTCCGCATCACCGAGCCGACCACCTTTCTCTTCCATTTCCGCGACCCGGCCGAGACCCTGCGGGACCTTTCGGAATCGGTGATGCGCGAGGTGGTGGGCGACCGAACGGTGGACGAGGTGATCACGGTCGGACGGCAGGAGATCGAGGCGGAGGCTCTGACGAGGCTCCGCGCCAAAGCCGCGCAATACGGATTGGGTTTGAGCATTGACCAGCTCCAGTTGAAGAACGTCAACCCTCCCCCGCCAGTCCAGCCCTCGTTCAACGAGGTCAACCAGGCGCAGCAGGAGCGGGAGAAGGCCATCAACGTCGCCAGCGGCGAGTACAACAAGACCGTGCCCAAGGCACGCGGCGAAGCCGAGGAGAAGATCAGCACTGCCGAAGGCTACGCGATCCGGCGGGTCAACGAAGCCGAAGGCGACGCCGCCCGATTCCGCGCGCTGTTCGGGGAGTTCTCGAAGGCTCCCGAGGTGACCCGCCGTCGGCTTTATCTCGAAACCATGGGCGAAGTGCTGCCGCGGTTGCGTGACAAGATCATCCTGGACGAATCCGCGAAGCAGATCCTGCCGCTGCTGCAGCTGGACTCGAGGAGGGCAAACCCATGAGGAGTCTGGGGCAATTGATCGTCGTGGGGGCAATCGCATTGGTGGCGTTGATCCTGTTGCTCTCCACGCTTTACATCGTCGATGAGACCGAGCAGGTGATCATCACGCAGTTCGGCAAGCCGGTCGGCCACGCGGTCACCAACGCCGGGCTGCATTTCAAATCGCCGTTCATCCAGGAAGTCCACCCCATCGAAAAACGGGTCATGCGCTGGGACGGCCGTCCCACCGAGATGCCCACCAAGGACAAGACTTACATCGTGGTGGACGCCTTCGGCCGATGGCGGATCCGCGATCCCCAGCAGTACTTTCTGCGACTGCGCGACGAACGCAGCGCGCTCTCGCGTTTGGACGACATCCTGGGCAGCGAAATCCGCAATGCCATCGCCAAGCACGAGCTGATCGAGATCGTCCGCACCACGAAGGACCGCGAGGCCGTGCTGGACGAGCAACTGGCCGGGGGCCGGGGGGCCACGGGGCAGCTTTATCCCATTCGCAAAGGCCGGGCCCTGGTCGAGCGCGAGATTTTTGCCAACGCGGCGCCCAAGGTGGAGGTGTTCGGCATCGAGCTCCTCGACGTCCAGTTCAAACGAATCAACTACAATCCCAGCGTGGCGCAACGGATCTACGAGCGCATGATCAGCGAACGCGCCCAGATCGCCGAACGTTTCCGTTCCGAGGGCGCCGGCGAGGCAGCCAAGATCACGGGCCAGAAGCAGAAGGACCTTCAGGCCATCGAGTCGGAAGCCTACCGCAAGATCCAGGAAATCCGCGGCGATGCGGACGCCCGCGCCACCGAAATCTACGCCAGCGCCTATAATCAAAGCCCGGCCTCGGCCGAGTTCTATGGCTTTCTCAAGACGCTGGAGACCTACAAGAGTGTCCTCAGCAACGAGACCACCCTGATCCTCACCACCGACAGCGAGTTCTTCCGGCTGCTGAAATCGCTGGAACCCGCGGATCGTCCTTGATCCAACCGCCGGACTGCCCGTGGCGAGCCTCAGCGCTCACGCCGGGTGTTCGTGGATCGGCGCGCAGTCTCGGTTGGTTCACTCGTCAGCCCCAGAATCCTGGGTATGTCAAAAGTCGCCCAAGACGCCTCCTGCCCCGCGCCGGCCCGGCCCTTGTTTCCCTTCGAGGTGCTGAGCGTGAAGCGTCCCGCGTAGATCCGGCCCTCGAACTCGACGCGAACCTCTCCTTCAGCACCCCCGGACAGCTGGCCTTCGTAGAAATTGACGTGCGCCTGCAACTGCCGCACGTCGACAGGCGACTGGAATTCAATAAACTCGTACTCCCGGTCCGGGGACGAGCGATGGTCCTTGAAGTAATACCCTTCCGGGCTCCGGGTGTGCCGGAAATACAGCGTCTCGGCGTCGCGATGCGGACGCGCGTAGAGGTCCAAGTCGACATCGCCCTGCCAACGGATCCCGATCTTCAGCGGACCGACGGTCGTCGAAGGCGGAGCGGGAGGACGCAGACCATCCAAGTCACGCGTGATCCAATCGCTCACGCCCGGGTCGCGGGTGATCCGCAGCATCTCGACCTTCGCGTGGGTCCGATCGAGTTCCTGCGTCGGGCTGGCGTCTCGGCCCCGGGCAGCGTCGTTCCGAATGGCCGTGAAGGCGGTGGGCAAATCCCCGGTGAACGTGAGGAGTCGCGCCCCCTGTTGCTCCAGGAAAAGACTCCAGAAGCGCCCCACCTTCTGCTGGTGAATCTCGCTCACCCACGGGTCACCGAAGTAGGCGAGCAACACCGCAACCCCTTCCAGCTGCCGGCCGCGTTCCTTGACGGCGAACACGGAGCGCTCCCGGTCGGCGGCAAGGTGCCCGTCGGAGGGAAAGTACCCATGCGCCATCGAGAACCCGGGTTCCTTCTCGTCCAGGTAAAGCGGGCTGCCGAGGATCAGGACCGCCAGCGACTCCCCCGACCGGACCAGGTTCTCGCCCACAAAATCGAGGAACTGGGGAAGCCGGACGGCGTCCTGGAAGTCCACGTCCTGAACCTGAGGCCGTTCCGGTGAGGCCGCCAGGAAGCGGCGGAGCTCGCCGACGCGGTCCCGGAACTGGTTGGCCCGGGTCTTCGCACTCCGAAAGGCCTGCACATCCGGTATGACGATCTCCGAAATCGTCCGGAGGTGATAGGCATCATAGAGGCGCAATGAGCTGTTCGGGGTCATGTCTTCCAGCACGAAACGCACGATCCCGCGATACACGGCGTCCTTGGCGTCGTGTCGCAGAAAGGGCGAGATCCCGAAGACGTACTGGACCGGGCGCTCAGGGGGCGTGCCGGCCGGGGCTCCGACCGCGGCGGCCAGGATGGTGATCGCCACCAGCGACGCTCCCCAGCGCGCAAGGATGAGGCTCAGATTCATCGCGCCTCCTCTCTCCCGACGATGAGCGCCGGGCCGTCGCCATTGCCGCCAGCACCCAGGGCCTTGTCGACGGACTCAAGTCGGGAACGAAGCTCCTCGGTCACCTGCTCGAGCACCAGCCGCTTCTGGTGATTTCGGTCCCGCCGGAGGGCGGCTTCCTTCCGATAGAGCGACTGGGCATAGGAAACGAAGACCTCGAGCTGATGATCCAGTCGGGCTTCCTGTCCCCGGGCATCCGCAAGCGCGAGGCGTTCCAGCGCCAGGCTGCTTTCGAGCGATCCCCGTTCCTCATCGAGTTGCACGTAAACGGGGTTTCTCACGAGACGCACCGGCCGGTGTTTGGCATACAGTTGCGTGAGGTAAATCCCCAGCACGGCGGACAGGCAGATCTCCGCGACCGCCTGGGCGCCGACCAGCACCATGTCGATGCGCTTCGCTCCACCGGAGGTCAGGCCGGCAAAGTAATCGCCTCCCCCCGACGGGGCGTCGAACACGCTCAGCGCTTGGATCTGTTCCTCGGCCGTGCGGGAGAGATTCGGATAGACCGCGGCATAGGCGGCCAGCCAGACGACCACTCCCGCCACCCCGAGCGCCAGGCAGGTCCACAAATAGCGATCGCGCCGGCGCCGATCCTGGAGGAAATCCCACCCCACCTTGACGCCGAGCGCTCCCACGGGCAGCAAGGCCGCCCAGAAGTAGGCCCGGATCGGGTGCTCCGTGAAGGTGACAATTCCGGACTCCAGGAGGTTGAACGAGACATTGAAGACCCCGAAGACGAGCAGGCAGACGATGGCCGCGGCGGCGGCGGTGAACATCACCCGGTCCCACAGGTTCCAGGGAGCGGAAGGCTGGGTGTCCGGCATCCCGTTCTCCGTCACCGGAACCAAATGCTCCTCGGCTCCAAGCTTGTCCCGAACCCGCTGCAGGCGACCCTCGATCCCGGCGATCCGGTCTTCGTGGATGTGGCCCTGCTGGCGGAAGCGTTCGAGGTCGCGTCCGTGTTCATGCAAGAAGAGAGCCCGGTGGAAAGTCGTGATCTCCTCCTGGCCCGCCTCGTGGTTCGACTCGGCCACGGCCCGGATGAACTCGAGGTTCATGGGGGGCGAAGCCGCGGCATTGTCCGTCCTGGCAGGAAGGCGTGTCATGGCGTGAGCGGATCAAGGGATCAAGCGGTCGCGCGTCCCCGGATGGGAGTTACCACCGGGGCGCGACGCGGAGTTATCGCGATCCGGAATTCTCCTCGCGAGCGGGTTTCGGCTCGGGAGCGGCGTGGTCCTGGTCGCTGTCCTCGGGATGTTCATGGTCCACGGCTTCGTCCTTCGCCTCGTTCTCCATGCGCTCGATATCTTCGTCCAGGCGCTCGAACTGTTCGTCAACGCGATCGAGTTGTTCCTCCAAACGCTCAAGCTGTCCTTCGATGGCCTCGATGCGGTTCTGCAGCGACTTGCGTTCCTGCTCGAGGGCGCGTCGGTGCTGCTCCAACGAGACCTCACGTCCTTCCCGGGCACCACGCAACCCCTGCTGCGCGAGCCGGGCCGAGCGTTGGGCCTCGAGGACGGCGCGCTCGGCTTCGCGAGTCGCCTGCTCCACCTGACCCGCCACCTGCTCCAGGATCCGGGAAACCTGCTGCTTGACCTGTTCGGCGTCAGGAAAGGCCCCGTACCCGAACAGCTCCCTCTGCCGGTCGTCCTTCGGCTGGGGCCGGTCGCTCTTCGCCTTCTCCTTCATCTTCTGGGCCTCGGCCTTCATCTCCTGGGCGCGGGCCTTCGCCTCCTCCCTCATTTTGGCGGCGCGGCGTTCCTGTTCGGCGAAGAAGGGGTCTTTGCCCTCGACGCGGCCTCGGGGGGGCCCTCCCGCTGCATCGCGTTGTTCGAGGAGTCTCTCCAACTGGCGCTCCAACCGCTCGAGCCGTGCCTCGACGGAGTCACCCCGGAGGCGGGCGGGGCCGGCCGGTTTGGCCCACTCGTCCGCGCCCGATTCCGCGTGGGGGACTGGCGCGGGGTGGCGGGGTGCCGGCGGAGGCGGCGGAGGTTGCGTCACGGCGAGAGTTGCCGGCACGGCCACCACGGCCGAGACGGCGGGCGCCGCCAGATCGGCGATCACCACGGGAACAGGAGCGGGCTGAGGTTGGGGGCTGGAATGGAGCGCCACCGCCGCGGGTGTGGGAGCGATCACGACGTTCACGGACGGAGTCGGCGCGATGGTGGCCTTCGGCTTGGGATCGGGAGACCGGAGTGGATCGGTGCTGACTTCCGCCAGCGCGGCGGGCGTCGCGTCCCGCCGAGCTTCGACCGCTGGTGCGGCGTCGGCAGCCGGGGAGTCTACACCCCCGAGCGCCAGCCTTGGTCCGAGCTGGAACCCAGCCACGGCGAGGGCTACCCAGGCGGCACCGAGAACGACCGTCCGCGAGCGGGCGGGCGCGATGGAGGTATTGCGATGAGGGTCGAGTAACATACGTATCCTTTGCTTCAGTTGACTGTTTCTGCTCCAGGCCGCCGGAGCCGCCGGCAGAAACCGGCCCGGCATCCGCGCGGCGAAATCCGTGAGAAGGAGAGCGTAATCCCGAGGCGAGCGCGCCGCCGCAAGCACGTGGTCATCACAAGCGATCTCCCGGTCGAGCGTCAGCCGATGCGAGAGCCACCAAACCGCGGGGTGAAAGGCGAGGAGCGCCTCGATCAGCCGTTGCAGCAGGTTGCTCCAGTCATCCCGACGCTGCACATGGGCGAGTTCGTGTCGCAGCATGCTTTCCAGGTCGGCCGGAGAAGCCTCCGCAAGGCGGGTGGGCAGCAGGATTGCGGGGGGGCGGAATCCGATCGCGAGCGGCGACGCCACTTCATCGCACAAGCGCAGCTCGACCTGACGGCGCAGACCGCACTCCCTGGCGAGCGAGGTCATCAGGCGGGACAACGCCGCAGCGGGTGCGATCGAATGGCGTCGCAAGCGCCAGAGGACGCCGTACTGCCAGGCCAGCCTGGCCAGGCGCGCGCCCGCCAGCAGAAGCCAGGCGCCAAGCAGGGGAAAAGTGACCCAAACCGGGAGGTTGAACTCCCACCTTGGGATGAAGGGCGAGCCGTTCGGTCCGCGCACGGGTTCGACGGGCAGCGGCGTGCCCGCCCTCCCTGTTGCAGGTTCACGGGGAGCGACCTGTGCCTCGTGGGCCCGCTCCGCGGCCCGGAACCCGTGAGGAGCGCGGGCTTCAGCCCGCAGGGACGTCCCGGCGCCGGCGTGGCTTCCTGCGGAATGAAGTCCGCGCTCCGGGAGAGGTTCATTGAGAACTGCTTGTTCCTTTCGGACCTGCTCAGCGGCCACAAACCGGTCCAACCGGATCGGGGGCTCCGGCCTCCCGGTTGCAGGCTCGGTGCCCTCACCGGGCGGTTCTTGCAGTGCTGCCGCGTTCCGGACTGATACCGCATCGATCCCCGCGAGCAGCGCGGCGTCTTCATCGGTCCGTTCCGACCCGAAGTCCCCGGCAGCCAGGGAGGGAATCGCCTGGTGAACCGACGCCGGAGGGACCTTGCCGGGAAACACCAGATGCAACAACGGGAGGAGCGCGATCGCGGTCAAGGCGGTGAGTTCCACGCCGTAGCGGGTGGCGGCGTTGGCCTGGCGGAGGGCCCGCAACGCGAGCGCCACCAGCAGGGCCAGGATCGCGCCTTGATAAAGCCCGTTGCCCAGCGCCGCGAGCACGCGGTGCGCCGATGCCTCCAGCCCCGGTGTCATGACTTGCCGTGAGGTTTTGAGGATTGCAGGACTTCGAACCGCAGGGACTCGAGTTCTTCCGGGCGCAGGGACTCGTCGCGCAGGAAGCTCAACACCAGTTCCCCCGGGGAGCCCGCGAAAAACTTGGCGAGCAGCTCACCCACGGCTTTGCGCGCCACGGTCGCGCGGTTGACCCGCGGCCGGTAGACGTCGGCGCGGCCGTCCTTCCGGCTGACGAGGTAGCCCTTGGTGCGGAGGATCCGCATGAGGGTGAGGATGGTGGTGTACGCGGTGCCGTCCTTGCCGGCGAGGGCATCGGCGACCTGGGCCACCGTGGCGGAGCCGCGAGCCCAGAGGATCTCCATGATGCGGTGCTCGGCGTCGGTGAGGGTGGTGGACTTCTTGCGGGGCATGGGGCGCGGGATTTTCTATTAATGAATTAGTCGATGGGAACTAAACAATGCGATCAGGACTGAGTCAACTAACATTTTAGTTTTTCCAGCCCCGACCGCCGCCACTTCACCCCGGGGCCCTCCTCCTTCTACGCCGCCCGCGCGGCTTTGGTTGCAGCCTTTTTCAGCCGCCGCGCGGCCACCCGTTACGGAAGCTCCTCCGCCGCCTGCAACCGCTGGAATCCCTCCTCGCCCACCAGTGTTCGCAGCGCCAGCAACCGTTGCTCGTACAGCTCGGCGAGCTGGCGCGCCTGGTCCTCGGGAGTCAACGTGGCATCCGCCAGCACCCGGCGGCGCTCCTGTTGGGCGGTTTGGTTCACCTGGTAAATCGGGATCACCTGCTCCGCCGTCAGCCCGGCGCGCTCCGCGACGGCCCACGTCTCCCGGAACACCGCGTCCTGATTGAGCCGAAACTGGAGGTAGCGACCGGGGCCCAGGGCCTTTTCCAGGGCCTCCTGCTCCTGGCGCTCGAGATCGGCGATCCGTTCTTGGGCCTGGGGCGAGGCGTCTTGGGCTGCGGTCACCTCCGCCCGCTGCGTGTCGAGGGCGTCGGTCGCCTGGAACACGGTCCGGAACTCGTCCGCGGTCAATTCGAACTGGCTGAACTGTTCCCGCAGGCGTTGAGCCGTCACCGAATGCCGCAGCAGATACTCTTCCAGCTGCTCCGGCGTCAGTACGGCGGCGAGCCGCGCCCGCAGCTCACGTTCAACCGCGGCGGCGGATCCAATGCCGGGAGAACCATCGGTTCCGCTCGGCTCCCGGGGTTGTTCGGCGCGTTCCCGAGCCCAACGCTCGATCGCGCGAACCTGCTGGACTGCCGTCTCGGAAAGGTCGCCGAGAATGGGCCCGCCGAGGTCGCTCTGACCGCCGTCCAGGACGACCATCGGTTCGTTCTCCGCCCAATCCTCCCCCAGAAGCGTCGCCAGCAATTCGCTCCGCTCCCGCTCGAGCGCCGCAGTCTTTTCGGCGATCTGGGCCTCCATCGCGGCGTCCGGTTCGAGCCGCCACCATTGCCGGGAGGGATGGGGCACTTCGTCGGTTACCTTGCGGGCAAAGTAGGCGTTCACATCCGCCAGGATGATGTCGTGGACCGTTTGCGGCGGGCAGCCGATGCCCCGCAGGTTGCGGACGTACGTCTCGTAATCCTCGGATTCGATGTCTTTCCAGCTCAGCAGCCTTGGCTGGAACAGCACATTCGTTCGGATCGGACGGAGCAGGTTCGTGACAATCGGCCGGCGCACCACGGGCCGGATCGGTGCGGGGGCCGGGCGAACCGACGCCAGCCATCCGGAGAACAGGACGACATTCAGGACGACTGAGACAGTCAGCCAGATGACAAGCCAGCGTGCCCGCATGAGCAATTACTGGGTCGGGACAACGCTTCCCGCAAACCAAAATCTTTCCGGAGCCCACCGCACGAGGGTTCCTGGCGGTGCGTCCGGGCTCCCCGCGAGAGGGCGGGTTGCGTACCGTCCCACGCGCAATGAAGCGTTGCGCTCTGCCCGGTTCGCGAATCGTCCCCCGACGTGCCCTGGAACTGGCGTTGGCCGCATTTGGTTGCCTGGGGGTGTCCGGCACGAAAGGACACGCTGGGGCGCTCTCGGTGCAGGGTGTCCACGTCGTGCCCCTCGTGCAATCGACCGGGATGCGGTATCGGCAGGAGACCGATTTCAGCCTCGGGTCGCGGGTCGAGGTCTTCTTGCGCAACACGGCCCCGGAAACGCTCGTCCTTCCTCCCACCGCCGACATCCGCCTGCGGGGGCGGACACCTGAAGAGCTGTTGAGCGCCGACGAGTGGGCATGGCACGACCTGCCCCCGGCGTGGGATGGCGCCGCCCTCCGCCTGCCGCCCGGCGCGATCACCGTCTCGACTTGGAACGGCAAGCGCGCGCCCTGGGGCACCGGTACGCAGGCCGAAATGGCCGTGACGCTGCCCGGCGCGGGCGGGCCGGATCGGCTGGCGGTGAAGATCAACGACCCTTCCGTCTGGTTGTCTGCCGTGACCTTCCTGGGCGCTGCCACGAACGTCCAACCGGACTCGATGATCTTCCCTGTGGTCAACCGGACTCCTGGTCCCTTGCGCCTCGACGCCTGCCGGCTGTGGTTGCCGGAGAACAACGCCAACGGGGGCGGCAAGCCGGTGTCGCCCCAGGACTGTTGGAAGGCGTTGTCGCCCTATGCAGCGACACGCGTCCGTGACCCAGAGCGAGGAGCGGGTGTGGCGGTTTTGCGCCGGGATCTCTGACTACCCGCACTACGACGCTTACCGCGTGACCGCCCCGTCGGCCGATGCCTGGGGCATGTATGATCGCTGGGGTGGACCACGCGTCCGCCGGGGGGCGCCGCTGGAAACCATCGGGGAAATGACCCGTTCGCTGCGGGAACTGAACCGACCTCGTCCGATCGCGTGCTGGGCCCAAGGACCGCATGACGATTGGGAGGCTACGGCGGACGGAAGCGGGGTTCGCCGACGCCTGACGAACTGCGCCTCCAGGCCTACCAAGCCCTTGCCAGCCGGATCCCCTCCCTCTATTGGTTCAACCTGAGCCTCCGGTCGCTGGCCACTTTCCCGGACCTGATCGAACCGATGACCCGCGTCGGGCGCGAGATCCGGATGCTGGAGGAGTACTGTCTCGAAGGCGACGCGGTGAGCCACGAGCGCGTGTTCCGCGAAGGCAGACCGGACTGGGATTTGGACGTGGTGGCGGGGCGCCGCGGGGCGCTCCTGTTCGAACTCGATCTCGACTACACACCCGATCCCGGAGTTCGAGTCTTCCAGTTCGGCCCGCCGCGACAGGTCAATTTCCGTTTTCCCTTGCCGGCCTATGTGAGCCCGGTTGTCGACCGATTCCGGGTGGATGCCGATGGTGTCTCCCCGGTGGACTTCAAGGTGGACAGCGGCACGGTCGAGATTCGCGACCGGATCAGCCGCGTGGGGATTTGCGTCGTGGCGACGACCTCGGGCGACCGGGCCCGCCTCGAGGCGCGGCGCCAAGCTCTGGTTGCCGCGGAGGACGCGATCGACTTCAACCCGGGCCGCGACCCGGCCGACCTCGCCGTGTTGCAGGAAATGGTGCGAAAGAAGCCGTGATGAACCCCCATAGAATCTCCCCCATCGCCAGCGCCGGTGCCGGCGTGCTCCTTCCCATGAATCTCGCCCGGAGCGCGGACTTCAGTCCGCAGGAAGCCACGCCGGCGCCGGGACGCAGCAATGGGGTCAGATCCGTATTATTTACAGATCGGCACCGTCCGCTCGCTCCGGCACCTCACGGCTCCAGACGCCGGTCTCTGAGCCTCCGCTTCATGACCTCCACAAACTCCACCCTCGCCGGGTCCCGCGTCATTCCCACTGCAAACCGCCGCAGCGCCTGCGCCGCCGCCCCGTACTGCACCCCGCCCGCGGCCCGCACGACGTCCGCCAAGCGCTGCCGCCCGTGCCGAACAGCCACGTAGATCGTTGCGTCCCGCCCCCAATCGCCCCAGTCCTCCACCATGTCCGCCCAGCGTCTGCCCCGCAGTTCCTCAGCGGCCGCGACGATCTCGGTCCACGCGATCCGATCTGCCCGTTCGATCTGTCGCACGGAGGGTTGCGAAGCGGCGTCCACACCCTCGGTCCTGGCGGCCTTCAACAACTGCTGGGCGAACTCGCTGCCTCCCAGGACCACCCCGCCGATCAACCCGCCCCACGGACTCTCCATCCGCCCCTGCCGCACCGGCGCCTCGGTGTATTCCCGGAGCGCCTGCCGCCGTTGCTCCCGGTGCCGGCCCCCGCAACCCGCTTCGATCACCCCGGTCTCCAGCCAAGCCGGGGCCGGCTCCGCCCCGCGATACACCCGCCACGAGCTCCACGGATACCCGTCCAAGGCTTCCAGTCGCTGACGAACCAACTCGGCTCCCGGATCCGGTCCACCGATCGTGCGGGACTGGCGCTGCTGCGCTTTGCCCAACCCCATCCGTCCCGTCCGGACCGGGTTCAGGTGCACATACCGCGCGACTTCCGCCACGCCGCGCAGATCCTCGATAACGATGGCTCTGTACCGCCCCTGGAACAAGTGCCCGCAGAGCCGATGCGCCCAGTTGAAGCGACTGCTGTAACTGACATGCAACCAACGCATGGCCTCGCTGAGGTTAGGTTCGGGCGTCCGCACAACGACGTGATAATGGTTGTCCATCAGCACGAACGCGTGCACCTCCAGGCCAAAACGCTCCGGCAACTCTCCCAGCAACCCGAGAAACCGCCGCCGGTCCGCGTCGGTCCGGTATATCGGTTCGCGGCGGTTACCCCGGCTGGTCACATGGTACCAGCCTCCCGCCATCAAGATCCTGAGCGGTCGTGCCATGCCGGAGCCTGGGCGGAAGGACCCAGATTCGTCAACAATACGGATCTGACCCCATTGGTTTCGCCAGAACGATGAGAGCGACCGGGGAAGCTGAGACCTTGCGCGCCATTCTTCGAGCGGCGCGACACCGGAGAGCCTCCATGGCTCGCTTGCCGGCGGCCGTCCCCCATTGAACGCAGTACTCTCCTTCGTGAAATGAAAGGGTCCCGCGGGTCCTGAACAACCGCCCGCAACGCCTGCAACTGCTGCGGTAAGGGACCGGCCGACATCCGCATTACCTGAGGATCCACCGTTCGCGTGTATCCAATGTCTCCGAGGTTGCCATGCGAAGCCCCGGGCGGTACTCCTTTGCCATCATGAAACCGGTCTTAACCCCCGCCTCCATCGTCACCGGTGTGGCCGACCGGGGCGCCGCCGCCACGCCGTCGCCCCTCACCCGACGGGCTTTTCTCCGCCAGACCGCCGTCACCGCGGCCGGATTCGCTCTCGGTTCCGCCGGTCCGAGAGCCGGGGCTGCCGGCGACGGACCGCTGCCCACGCGCGTCCTGGGGCGCACCGGGGCGCGGGTCACCATCCTCGGGTTGGGCACCGCCCCCGTCGGCGAGGCCAGGATCGATCCCCAAGAGGCCGAGCGGATCTTCGGCGAGGTCATGGACCATGGAGTGAACTACATCGACACGGCCTACATCTACGGCCATGCCGAGGAGGTGCTGGGCAACCTGGTCCCCAGCCGGCGCGACCGGCTCTTCCTGGTGACCAAGGTCTGGACCGATTCCTGGGCCAAGGCCCAGGAGATGCTCGAAGCCTCGCTCCGCCGGCTCAAGACCGACCACGTCGACCTCGTGCACATCCATCATGTGGGCGACAAGGACCTCCAGAAGGTGCGCGCCCCGGACGGGGTGCTGGCTTACCTGCTCAAACAGAAGGAGGCCGGCAAGCTGCGTTTCATCGGGATGTCGGGCCACGCGCGGCCGCCCCGGTTTGTGGAGTTGCTCAAGACCGACCAGATCGACGTGGTGATGCCCGTGATGAACTACGCCGACCGCAACATCTACAACTTCGAAGGAACCCTCCTGCCCGAGTGCCGCAAACGCAACGTCGGCGCCGTGGCCATGAAGGTCTATGCGGGCATCAAAGGGGGCTTCCCGAACCATCGCAAGGCCGGGGTCGGCTGCGTAACCCCGCACGAACGCCTGCCCCAGGCCATCGCCTACGCGCTCGACCTCGAAGGCGTCAGCTCAGCGGTCATAGGCCCTTTCACCCTCGAACAGGCCCTCGAGAACATCCGGTTCGCCCGGGCTTACCAACCCCTGTCGGAGGCTGACCGCGCCGAGTTGCTCGCCTTCGGCCGGGAACTGGCCGGCACCCTTGGCCCGCGTTACGGTCCCGTCGCCTGAAACGGACGCGCCGGGAGTGTGGCGAGGCCCCCGGGCTCGATCCCAAGCGGGGATACGTTCCGCATGTCGAGCCCTGCCCGCGCATCTCCGATTTGTTGAGGATCAGTTCCACAGGGTGGCGTCGGGGTCG